>NZ_SKBU01000009.1 GCF_004337705.1 Rubrobacter taiwanensis | reverse complement strand
CGTCCCAGGTTGTGGGCGGCTCCACCCCCGCCTCTTCGAGCAGGTCGGCCCTGTAGTAGAGCATGCCGGCGTCGGTGAACCAGGGCACTCCGTAGATTGCCCCCTCGTAGGTGTTGGACTGGATGGTGCCTTCGAGGAAGTCTCCCCGGTTGCCGAAGCGGTCCGAGAGGTCGACGATCCAGCCGTTGGCGGCGAACTGCGCGGGCCAGATCACATCCCCGCTAATCACGTCTATCTCGCCGCCGCCGGCCTGGAACTCGGTGCGCAGCTGGTCGAAGTACTAGCCGGTATCCGCGGGCATCTGCCGCCACTCGACCTGGATCTCCCCCTCGTGCTGCCGGTTGAAGCGGTCGATCAGCTCCTGCATCGTCCCGGACTCGTCCGGACCGAACGAGAAGGTGAGGGTGACGGGCCCCTCGCCGCCGTTACCGCCGCCGTTGCCCGCAGGCGTGCAGGCGGCGCTCCCCACCAGCGCGGCTCCGGCGAGCCCCGCGCCGCCGAGCTTCAGGAAGTCCCGGCGGCTGATCCTGCCCCTCCTCCTCCTGCCCATCTTGTCCTCCTCTTCCGGTGCGGAACGCCCGGCCAGAATGGCCCGTCTCCTCCAGAGAGGAATCTACTACCTTGCAACATCCGGGTCAACCATGGACGCTCCCGCACCCATCGGGTAGTATCCCCCTGCTCATGGCGCGGAAGGCTTACAGGGGCACCATCTTCACCCGGCAGGTACTGCTGCTGCTCTTCACCTCGCTTGCGGCCTTCTCCAGCTTCCAGCTCCTGCTCTCGGTGGTGCCGCTCTACGTGCGGGACGCGGGGGGCGGGAGTTCGGACGCCGGGCTGGCGACGATGGCGCTGATGCTGACGACCGTGGTCGTTCAGATCCAGATGCCCCGCATCCTGGGCCGCTTCGGCTACCGGCCCGCGCTCGCCGCCGGACTGCTCTTCCTGGGGCTTCCCACCTTCTTCTATCCCGCGGCCGAGAGCGTGCCCTCGATATTGCTGGTGACGCTGCTGAGGGGGGTGGGGTTCGGGATCACGACCGTCGTCTCGGCGGCGCTCATCGCCGAGCTCATCCCGGTCGAACGCCGCGGCGAGGGTATCGGGCTCTACGGCCTCGCCGCAGCCCTGCCGACGGTCTTCGGCCTGCCGTTCGGGATCTGGCTCGCCCAGAACACCGGGTACCCCGCGGTCTTCACCCTTGCGGCTGCGGCGCCGCTGCTCGGCATCGCGGCGGCACTCGGCATCCGGGCGGCTCCACCCTCCTCTCCGGGCGAAGACGGCCGGTTCCTGGCCGGGCTGCGGCGCGGCGCGCTCCTGAGACCGTTCGCGGTCTTCACGGCGACCACCGTTTCGACCGGCGTGGTGGTGACGTTCCTGCCCCTCGCCGCTCCCGGCGCAGCGGCCGCGGCGCTGCTCGTCCTCGGGCTCACCACCACCTTCGCGCGCTGGTGGGCGGGCCGGCTTGGCGACCGCTACGGCCCGCACCTGCTCCTGGCTCCGGGTCTCGCCGCCGCCGCGGCGGGTATGGTGGCGCTGGCGCAGTCCGGCCAGGCCCCCCTCCTGATAGGCGGAGCTGTGGTCTACGGCCTCGGGCTGGGGGCGCTCCAGAACGCGACGCTGGTCCTGATGATGAACCGCGTCAAGCGCAGCGAGTACGGGCTGGCCAGCACGCTGTGGAACGTGGCCTTCGACGCCGGGACGGGAGCGGGCGCGCTCGCCTTCGGGCTCGTGATCGAGGCCGCGGGGTTCTCACCGGCCTTCTACCTGACGGGCGCGCTGCTGCTCGCGGCGATGGCCCTGGTGCGCCTAGATATGCGGCGGGCTCCCTAGCCCTTGGCGGGACGGCGGTTGACCAGGTAGATCCCGGTCACGATGCAGGCCGCGCCGAGCAGCAGGGAGAGCTCGACGGGCTCGTTCAGGAAGAGGGCTCCGAGGATCACGGAGACCAGCGGCACGAAGAAGGCGTAGGCGGAGACGCGGCTGGCCTCGCCGGCCCGCACCAGCCAGAGCCAGAGCATCCAGGCCACCGAGCAGCCCAGCACGCCCGTATGAAAGAGGCTGAAGAGGAAGGCTCCGGTCCACTCTATCCCGCTCCACGGCTCAACCGCGAGCCCGGCGAGCAGCAACACGACTCCGCCGGTCATGAACGACCCGGCGACGAACCAGAGCATCGAGACCCGTGCCTGCACCCGCTTGAAGTACACCGTTCCGGCCGCCCAGGCGAGCGCCGCCAGGACGCCGACCAGGATCCCGGCGAACGAGAAGCCGCCGTTCAGGCTCCCGGCGCTGATGGCGACGACCCCGGCGAAGCCCAGCAACAGCCCGGCAACCTTCGGGACGGAGAGAGGTTCGGCGAGCCAGAGCCAGGCCATGACCCCTACCAGGATGGGCTGCAGGTAGACCAGGACGGCCGCTAGCCCGCTCGTCAGGTACTCGACGGCGAACGTCTGCAGCCCGATGAACAGGATCACGTTGAAGAGCGCCGAGACGAGGAGCATCGGCCACGTCCGCTTCAGTTCCGGCGCCCCGCCCCACACTGAGGCGGCCGCTACGAGCACGAAGCCGCCGACAAGGGTCCGGACGCCCGCGAAGAGCACCGGCGGGGAGTAGTCCAGTCCCACCTTGATGAACGAGAACGCCGAGCCCCAGATAAGGACCAAGGCAGCGAACGCCGCCACCGTTCGCCAGGAGACAGCCACTCCGTAAGACCTTCTCTCTCAAACGCCGGACCAGATAACCAATGGAGAGATCGTAGCGGAACCCGCCCGAAGGTCAAGGCAGAGTCTAACCCGCTCCGGCGGGCCTGGAAGCGCGGCGCTCGATCTTCTGCAGCGGGACCTTCGAGTCCTCCACGAAGCGGTCCACGTGCTCCTTCTCCATCGGCCGGGTCGCGAGGCTCACGCCGACCAGCAGCGCGGTGTTGACCATAAGGCCCAGTATCCCGGCGTGGATGTCGAAGAGCGGCGGGGCGAGGAAGGAGTAGTAGAGCATCACCAGCGTGCCGGAGATAAGCCCGGCGTAAGCGCCCGCCGTCGTTGCCCGCCGCCAGAAGAAGAGCGCGACCACCAGCGGCAGGAGCTGCACGATAGCCCCGTAAGCCCCGAGCAGCAGGGCGACCAGCGTCGCCGGATTGAAGAGCGCCAGCACGAACGAGGTGAGCGAGATCAGGACCACAAAGACCCGCGTCAGCCACACCAGCCGGCGCTCCAGGGTCGCCGAGGCCGGCGGGTCGAAGAGCCGCACGTAGATGTCCCGGACCACGATCGAGGCCGCCGTATGGGCGAGGTTGGCCCCGGTGGACATCGCCGCCGCCAGCGCTCCGGAGAGCAGGACGCCGACCAGCCACGGCGAGATGCCGGACATCATCACCAGCTCCAGCAGCACGCTGTCCGGGTTGGCGAGCGGCTCGTCCCGGAAGATCAGCACCCCGGCGAAGCCCACGAACATCAGCGGGACGAGCAGGTATCCGTAGAGCGGGTAGATGATGATCGTCTTCTTTATCGTTTTCTCGCTGTTTGCGCCGTACGCCTTGTTGAAGAGGTGCGGCCACATGATGAAGCCTAAAGCGCTCACCAGAACGGCGGTAGAGAAGGCTACCGGGGACATGGCCCCTTCATGGCCGGGTATGGTCAGGTACTCCGGAGCCTCGGCGGCGATGCGGCCGAACATCTCCCCCACCCCGCCGTAGAACTCGCGCGTGATGGCGATCCCGATCACCCACGCCACGATTACCATGAGCATGCCCTGGATCACGGCCGTCCACCCGATGCCCCGCAGCCCGCTGGCAACCACGTAGATGGTCACGATCAGGAACGCCACGAAGCCTCCGAGCCAGAAGGGGATGTTGCCCTCGGTGGCCGCCTCAAAGAGGAAGCCCGCGCCGGTGATCTGGATCGTCAGGTACGGCACGAACGCCCCGATGCTGACCAGGGCTATGATCGCCGAGAGCGCCTTGCTCTTGAAGCGGTCGGAGATCAGCTCCGCCTGGGTCAGGTACCCGTACTTCTTGCCCAGCCGGGCGGTCTTGGGGCCGATGACCCACCACGGCAGAAGCCCCAGCGCCAGGTACCCGATGATGTACAGACCCGGAGCCCCCTGGCTGTAGGCCCAGCCCGGCCCGCCGAGGAACGCGAAGGCGCTGAAGATCTCGGCTCCCATGATGAAGAACAAAATGAAGAGCCCCAGGCTCCGGCCGTGCGCCACGTACTGCTCCAGGGTCGAGCCGGTCTCCCGCGTGCGGGCCCGCAGCCCTACGTACAGGACGAAGAGCAGGTACGAGAACGTTATCCCCGAGACGATCACCCAGTCCGGCACCATCTACTCGTCCTCCCCCGCATACTCCCACAGGTAGGTCACCAGACACCCCACGAAGACCATGAACACCCACAGCACGTGCCAGAAAAAGAAGAACGGCATCCCGAACACCACCGGCTCTATCCTGTTCGCAAGCCCCGCCACCGGCCAGATCAGGGCCAGCGTGCAGATCAGGAAGTATGCTCCCATTACGTAAGCGATTCTTCGGGTGCGGCCCCTCCGGCGTTCGCCGTGCCCATTATTCATCTGTCCCCCCTGAAAGCGCCTGCCGGGCAAGGACCAACATAACGCTCTGGACGTTACCCGTCAACACAGACCTTTTCGCTCAGCGCAGCAGGAAGCGCCGGCATCCGGCCAGCGGAGAGCAGGAGGAGCTGTGAGCCCAGACTGCCTGCCGGAGGTGCCGAACACGCGGCCGGACCTTTAGGCGGGCAGAAGCGGCGGCCGGTGAAGGCTTCCCTTCCACCAGCACTTCCCCAAGCTAGGCCGAAGAGCTCCTCAAGGAGGAGGCCTCCGGCTGGCCGGGCTCAGGTCTCGTAGTCCACCACGATGCGGCCGGTCGTGAGCCGGTCGAGCTTCTCGACCACGGCCAGGTGCTCGGAGTGGTTCATGTAGTTGTCCAGCGCCTGCCGGTTCTCGAACCGGGCGAAGAGCCCGTGCGTGTAGCCGCCGGATCTGGGGCTGAAGTTCTCCCCGGCCGTCAGGTCCACGACGCCGGGCACCTTCTCCTTCAGCGCCCGGATGGAGTCCAGCAGGTCCTCCACCTCCTCCTCTGAGGCGTGCGGCTCGACGGTGAAGAAGACCAGGTGATCTACCATGCCTACCTCCCTCCTCCGGGTCGCACGGTGTAACCGCTCGCCTGCTCGAAGGCGCGCGCGGCGCGCAGCACGGTCGCCTCCTCCCAGCGGCGGCCCACCAGCATCAGGCCCACCGGCAGACCGTCCGAGAGGCCGCAGGGCACGTTCATCGCCGGGTGCCCGGAGACGTCGAACGGGGCGGTGTTCGGGATCATCTCCAGGGCGCGGGCCACGACCTCCTCCCGCGGCGCGTCCGGCGGGGGTATGGGAGTAGCCTTCATCGGGAGGGTCGGCATCGCCAGCAGGTCCACCTCGCTCAGGGCCTCGTCGTAGGCGGCGGTGAGCCTGCGGGCCAGATTCTGCGCCTTGGCGTAGTAGCGGCCGTGGTAGGCGTCCTGCATGTACTGGCCGAGCAGCACCACGAGCTTGACCGTATCGGAGAGGTCGCCACCGCGCGTGATCCTGCCGCGGGCATAGGCGTCCAGCAGCGAGGTGGTGTAGTGCCCCGTCCAGTTGGTGCCCATGCTGTTGCCCCGGACCATCAGCGCCGTCGCCCCTTCGACCGCGATGGCGTTCCAGATGTGGATGCCGTCCCGGTGCATGGGGATCGAGACCTCCCCCACCTTCGCCCCGATCTCCCCGAACTTCCGGACCGCCTCGCGCACCATCCGGTCCACATCCTCCTCAGAGACGCCCGGCCAGCCGAAGCCCTCGGGCACGACCCCGACGCGCAGGCCCTCCGCACCGCCCTCCAGCGCGCCGGTGTAGTCTCCGACCTGCACGTCTCTCTGGCGCGGATCTAGCCCGTCCTCCCCCGCTATCGCCGCGAGCAGCAGCGCCACGTCCTCGACCGTAGCGGCGATGGGCCCGGTGTGGTCCAGCGTGAGCTCTATCGGGAAGATCCCGGTGTAGGGCACCAGCCCGCGCGTGGGCTTGAGGCCGTAGGCCCCGCACCAGGAGCTGGGGATACGGATGGAGCCGCCCTGGTCCCCGCCGATGGCCATGTCCACCTCTCCGGCGGCGACGAGCGCCGCGCTCCCGCTGGAAGACCCGCCCGCCGAGCGCGAGGGGTCGTGCGGGTTGAGGACGGGCCCCGTATCGCTCGTGTGGCTGCCGCCCGAGAAGCAGAGGTGCTCGCAGACGGCCTTGCCCGCGATCTCACCGCCCGCATCCAGGATGCGCGTGACGATGGTCGCGTCCGTCTCGGGCACGTACCCCTCCAGGACGGAGCTGCCGTTCATCATCGGAACCCCGGCGACGCACACGTTGTCCTTTACCGCTACGCGCTTGCCGGAGAGCGGGCCGCTCTGCGCCCCCTTCACGGAGCACTTCCAGTACCAGGCGCCCAGGGCGTTCTCATCCGGACCGGGCCGGTAGCCGCCGGAGCGCGGGTACTTCACCTCCGGCGCGGGCTCCGCCAGCTCGTCCAGCCGCGCATACGAGGCCAGCACCCCGCCCATCAGATCCCGGTAGGACTCCAGATCCGCATCCTCCAGACGCAGGTTGTACTCGTGCGCGATATCCCTCAGCTGCCCGATCGTCGGTCGCTTCGCCGCCACACTCGCTCCCTTCCCCTAAGGAAACACCGGCAGAACATGATTCTAGCATGGGCACGCTCCGGCCTCCCGCTATGGCCGCGGCCTCAGAGGTCTGCTCCGGCGTGAGCAGCACCGGCTACCCGGGTCCGGTAGCAGAGAGCGGCCATGGACCGGCGGTATCTCCCACCCAGGCAGGCCAGCGCCGGCGAGTACGGAGCGTGGGTGTCTACGATCCCGCCGACCTCGGGCCGGGAGCAGTAGATCCCGGTGTGCATCGGGGTTATGAGAGCGTGGCCGTCCGGGGTGCGGGCACTGACGTTGCCCGATGTGCCGGTGATGAGCCCCGACCGCTCATCGCACGCGCCGTCCGGACGATCTCCTCCCGAAGCTCTCCGTGCTTCAAGCTACCATCTAGGAGCTGCGTACTCTGCGAACGGCGGCGCGGGTGCGACAGCGCCGGTCTCGGTCGAAGGTGTAGACCCGGCCCACCTCGTCCAGAAGGCCGAAGGGCTTGCGCAGCGCCTTCCACGGCCAGAGCAGCAGGTGCGTGGGGCGGCGGATCGCCTCTCCGGCCAGCCGCATCGGTAGTCGGGCTGTGCGCTCGGCCACGTCACGCGCATAATCCGCGTAGATATGCGGCGAGTAGACTCCGGTAGCTCCGCAGCTGCGGCACCGGCTGGCGCGCAGATGGTCGGAGAGGTACAGAAGTTCGTGCTCTCCCTCGACCCCGCAGGTTGAGCAGGTGAGTATGGCGTCTTCCTCGACCCTCACGCGCGCTCCTCTTCCGGGTGACCGTAAGCCGACGCTCCAGGTCCGGCTATGCATATTCTACCGGAGATCATGCACCCCCGTCGTACATTCTCTCACCTCCATCGCGCCGCTCCGTCAGGGCTGCCCGGGCTGCGGCCAGGCGCGCCACCGGCACCCGGTAGGGCGAGCAGGAGACGTAGTCGAGGCCCACTCCCTGGAAGAAGCGGATGCTCTCGGGGTCGCCTCCGTGCTCGCCGCAGATGCCGAGCTTGAGGGAGGGTTTCGCCCCCCGCCCCAGCTCGCAGGCCATAGCTACTAGCCGCCCCACGCCCCTGCGGTCGAGGGTCTCGAAGGGGTTATTCTCGAAGATGCCCCGATGGAGGTACTCGGGCAGGAACTTGCCCTCGGCGTCGTCCCGGCTGAGCCCGCAGACGGTCTGGGTGAGATCGTTGGTCCCGAAGGAGAAGAAGTCGGCCTCTTGGGCTATCTCGTCGGCCACCGCGCACGCCCTCGGCAGCTCGATCATGGTGCCGATCTTGACGGAGTTCTCCTCGCCGAGTACCTCCTCGAGCACGGCCCCGGCCTGCCGGCGGGTCTCCTTGAGCTCTGCGGGGAAGCCGACGAGCGGTATCATGATCTCGACGACGGGGTTGCGGCCACGCTCCCCCAGGGACTTCACCGCCGCGGCGATAGCCCGCACCTGCATCCGGTAGATCTCCGGGCGCACGATCCCGAGCCTCACCCCCCTCAGGCCGAGCATGGGGTTCCTCTCTTCGAGGCTCTCCACGGCCTTCAGTTGCCGGCGCAGCCCGGAGATATCCTCCGGCGAGCCGCCACCGGCTTCGAGCCCGGCGATACTCTGCTTGAGCTTTTCGGAGCCGGGGAGGAACTCGTGCAGCGGGGGGTCCAGGAGCCGGACCGTGACGGGCAGGCCATCCATGGCCGCGAAGATCTCCTCGAAGTCGCCTCTCTGGAGGGGTTCGAGCCGGGCGAGCGCCGCGTCGAGGGCCGCCTCGTCTTCGGCCAGGATCACCTCCCGCATCACCTCCAGACGCCCCTCGTCCATGAACATGTGCTCGGTGCGGCACAGCCCGATGCCTTCGGCCCCGAACTCCCGGGCTTTCCTGGCGTCTTCGGGGGTGTCGGCGTTGGCCCTCACGCCCAGAGTCCTCACCTCGTCAGCCCAGCGCAGGATCTGCTCGAAATCCTCGTTCGTTTCCGCTTCTACGAGCGGTACCTCGCCCGCGATCACCCGCCCCGTGCTCCCCTCGATGGTGATGGTCTCCCCGGCCCGGAACGTCCGGCCTGCGAGCCGGATCTCCCCCGCTCCGGGGTCCACCTCAAGCTCCTTGCAGCCGGTCACCGCGGGCTTGCCCAGGCCCCGGGCCACCACCGCCGCGTGGCTGGTCATGCCTCCGAGGGCGGTGAGCACGCCCCTCGCGCGTATCATGCCGTGTACGTCGTCGGGGTTGGTCTCCCTCCTGATCAGGATCACGGCCTCCCCCACCTCCCCCAGGCGTTCGGCCTCGTCGGCGTCGAGCACGATCCTGCCCACAGCCGCCCCGGGAGAGGCCGGGAGTCCCCGGGCCAGGACCTCCAGCCGGGCTTCAGGGTCTATGTGCGGGTGCAGGAGCTGGTTGAGCCCCTTGGGGTCGATGCGCAGGAGGGCTTCATCCCGGGAGATCAAACCCTCCTCGGCCATCTCGCGCGCTATCTTCAGCGCTGCCCGCGCCGTGCGCTTGCCGCTGCGCGTCTGGAGCATGTAGAGCCGGTCACGCTCCACGGTAAACTCTATGTCCTGCATGTCCTTGTACTCACGCTCCAGAGCCTGCATCACCCTCAGCAGCTCCCCGTAGGCCCGGGGCAGGACCTCCTCCATCTCCGCAAGCGGCTTCGGGGTGCGGATGCCGGCCACCACGTCCTCCCCCTGGGCGTTCAGGAGGAACTCCCCGAAGATCCCCTGCTCGCCGGTGGCCGGGTTGCGGGTGAAGGCCACGCCGGTGGCCGAAGTTTCCCCCATGTTCCCGAAGACCATGGCCTGTACGGTGACCGCCGTTCCCAGGTCGTCGGGGATGCCGAACTCCCTGCGGTATGCTCTGGCTCGCTCGTTGTCCCAGGAGTCGAAGACGGCTTTCACGGCCCGCTCCAACTGCTCCTCGGGGTCTTGCGGGAACGGGCGGCCCGTCGCTTCCTCCACGATGCCCTTGAAGGCGCGCACCAGGCCCTTCAGGTCCTCTGCCGAAAGCTCCTGGTCCTGCTCGACCCCGCGCTCCCTCTTGAGGTCATCGAGCGCCTCCTCGAAGCTGTGCGCCCTCACCTTCAGCACGATCTCGCCGAACATCTGGACGAAGCGCCGGTAGCAATCGTAGGCGAAGCGCGCATCCCCCGTCCTCTCGGCCAGCCCCTCTACCGTGGCGTCGTTCAGACCGAGGTTCAGCACGGTGTCCATCATTCCCGGCATCGAGACTGCAGCCCCGCTCCTGACCGAGACCAGCAGCGGGTTCTCGGGGTCGCCGAGGCACTTGCCGGTCTCGCCTTCGAGCCACCGGAGATGGACTGCGACCTCCTGCATGAGCCCCTCGGGGAGCTCGCCGGTGCGCATGTATGTGCGGCAGGCTTCGGTGGTGATGATGAAACCCGGCGGCACCGGCAGCCCCAGGCGGCTCATCTCCGCAAGACCGGCCCCCTTCCCGCCGAGGAGGTCCTTCATCTCCTTCGACCCCTCCGGGAGCCTGTAGACCGATTTGCCGGTATCTGATATGGCTCGCTCCTTTATTTACACAGTCTACTCCAAAAGCCCGGGGCTCCGGGCTCGCCGGAGTGCAGGATCTCCGGGTCAGGCGTCTTCTTGCGGCTCGTGCTCGTCGGCCGAGATGAGCTCCACCAGGGCGTCGACGGCCTGCCGGGCGTCCTCTCCCTCGGCCCGGATGATGACCCTGTCCCCCTTCTTCGCTCCCAAGGTCATGACCTTGAGCGAGCTCTTGGCGTTGGCCTCCCTCCCGTCCTTTACGACCACGATCTCCGAGGAGAACCTTCTTGCGGTCTTGACAAACCGCGCCGCCGGGCGGGCGTGCAGCCCCTCTTCAGGTCCCACTCGCGTCTCCCTCTCCACCACGGTCATCACCTCCAGACAGTCCGTCTCACAGCAGGAGCTCCCAGTCCAGCAGCACGGACTGCAGGTCCATGAGGAACCGAGCCCCGTCGGCGCCGTCGGCCACCCGGTGATCCACCGAGAGCGTAGCCGAGATCACGCGCCGCGGCACCCACTCGTCCTCGCGCCACTCCGGAACGGTCCGCACCCTCCCTACCGCCAGGATGGCCGCCTGCGGCGGGTTTATGATGGCGTCGAACCCATCCACCTCCATCATCCCCAGGTTGGAGAGGGTAAAGGTTCCTCCCGAGAGGTCCTCGCTCCCGAGCCGGCCCTCCCGCGCCCGCAGGATGAGATCCCTGACCGCCGGGACCAGCTCCCTCAGAGGGAGCGCATCGGCCCCCTTCACCACCGGCACCAGAAGCCCTTCCTCCGTGGCCACCGCTATTCCCAGATTGACCCGCGGGTTCAGCTCCATCTCGCCGCCCTCTATGTAACGGGCGTTGAGCCGCGGATGGCTCCTGAGCGTCCGGGCGACGGCCAGCGCCAGAAGATCCGTGAGGGTGGGCGCGGGATCAAGCCTCTCCTTCAGGCGCTCCCGCAGCTCAAGCAGCCGGTCGGCCCCGAGCTCCCGCCTCAGGTAGAAGTGCGGCACCTCCGCGAAGCTGCGGGCCGTCCGTTCGGCGCCAATGCGCCGGATGCGGGAGAGCTTCTCCCTCCGGAGCGCCCCAGCTGCCGAGGGCTCTCCCTCTGGAGGGGCCGGAACTTCGCGCGGCTGCCGGCGAACATCGGCCTCGAGAACGTCCGAAAGATAGACCCGCCCGCCGGGTCCGGACCCGGCGATGGCCTCTATGGCCAAACCCCGCTGGGCGGCGGCCCGGCGGGCCGCCGGAGAGGCCCGGACCGGGCTCCGGCCCTTCCCATCGGTTCCAGGCTCCCTCGGTGGAGCGGATGTCGCAAGCTCCCTCTGCGGCTCGGCGGGGGTTCCGGCAGCCTCTCTCCCGGTCTCCGGCACCTCTTCGCCCGGAGCGGCGATGTAGAGTAATGTCGTCCCCACGGGCACGACATCTCCTGCCGCACCGCGGAGGTTGCGCACGATACCGTCGGCCGGAGCCTCAAGCTCGAAGGAGACCTTGTCCGTATCTATCTCCAGAACGGGGTCTCCCTCCTTCACCTCATCGCCCTCCTCGACCAGCCACCGGATGATGGTGGCCTCCTCCATGTCCATGTTCAGCCGGGGAACCTTCAGTTCGGCAGCCATCAGGCATACACCCCCACCCGAGCGTCCAAAAGGGCCTTTACCGCCTCAACCACCTTCTCCGGAGTGGGCCGCACGTAAGCTTCCAGCCGCCTGTTGTAGGGGATGGGAACGTCGGCCGCCGCAACCCGGGCCGGGGAACGGTCCAGGGCGTAGAAGCTCTCGCTCTCCACGATCCGGGAGACGACCTCGGCCCCCCAGCCACAGGTCTTCACATCCTCCTCGACCACGACGAGCTTGCCGGTCTTCTCCACCGAGCGTGCCACGGTCCTGTGGTCCATCGGCGAGAGGGTGCGCAGGTCTATAACCTCGGCCTCCACCCCTTCGCCGGAGAGAGCGTCGGCGGCCTCCAGCGCGTAGTGGTGCATCAGCCCGGCCGCGACGAGGGTAACGTCCTCCCCCTCGCGGCTGAGGGCAGCCTCACCCAGAGGAACGCGGTAGAGATCTTCCGGCACCTCACCCTTGCGGTTGTAGAGGAGTTTGTGCTCGTAGAAGATCACGGGGTTGGGATCGTCAAGGGCGGCGAGCAGCAGCCCCTTGGCGTCGTAGGGGGTTGAGGGCATTACGACCTTCAGGCCCGGAACGTGGACGAACCAGGCCTCGAGGCTCTGGGAGTGCTGGGCTGCGGCCCCGGTCCCGGCTCCTCCGGGCGTGCGCACCACCAGCGGGACCGAGGCCTCGCCGCCGAACATGTAGCGCACCTTGGCCGCCTGGTTCACGAGCTGGTCCATACAGTGGGTTATGAAGTCCGAGAATTGGATCTCGGCGATGGGACGCATGCCCAGAAGGGCCGCCCCGGTGCACAAGCCCACGAAGCCAGCCTCGGAGAGCGGGGTGTCCACAACCCTATCTTCGCCGAACTCCTCGACCATGCCCCGGCTCACGCCGAAGGCACCGCCGTAGACCCCCACGTCCTCGCCCATCAGGAAGACCTCTTCGTTGTGGCGCATAGCCTGCACCATCGCCTCCCGGACGGCTTCACGATAGGTGATCACCCTGGCCTCAGGCATACACGTCCTCCAGAGCGCTCTTAAGTTCCGGTTCGGGCTCTTTTGCAGCCTTCTCGAAGGCCTCATCGATCCGCCGGTAGGCCCGGCTCTCCATCTCCTGCAGCTCGTTCTCCGCCAGGGCGCCCTCCTCCTGCAGCTTTCCGGCGAAACGCTCGATGGGATCCATCTCGCGCCACTGCCGGATCTCCTCGCGCGTGCGGTAGAGATTGGCATCGCTCTTAGAGTGCCCCAGATAGCGGTAGGTAACGGTCTCGATCAGGGTAGGCCCCTCACCGTCGCGGGCCCGCTTTAGAGCGGCGGCGGCGGCTCTGTAGACCTCCTCAAGATCCATGCCATCGACCGTCTCGCCGGGCATGCCGTAGGCCGCCGCCCTGCCGGAGATGGGCTCGACGGCGAACGCCTTCCTCACGCTCAGGGACATCGCGTACTGGTTGTTCTCGCACAGAAAGACCACCGGCAGCTTCCAAATGGCGGCCAGATTGAACGTCTCGCTGGAGATGCCCTCCTGTACCGCCCCGTCCCCGAAGAAACAGAGGGCGGCGCGGTCCTGACCGCGCCGTTTAAAGGCCCACCCGGCGCCACAGGCGATACCCATGCTCCCGCCCACGATGCCGTTGGCGCCGAGCATGCCCGCAGAGACATCCGCTATGTGCATCGAGCCGCCCTTGCCCCGGCAGTATCCGGTCGCCTTTCCCAGAAGCTCCGCAGCCATCCTGTCTACATCCAATCCGAAGGCGATGGCGTGACCGTGGCCGCGATGGGTCGAGGTGATCACATCTCCCTCCTTCAGCGCCGCCACCGCGCCCACGGCCACGGCCTCCTGCCCGACGTAGAAGTGAGCCGTGCCGTGAACCCTGCCTTCGGCATAGAGGTCGTTGACCTTCTCGTCGAAAGCCCTTATGAGCAGCATCTTCCACAGCATCTCCCGGCGTTCCTCCGTGCTCTTCAAGCCGATCCTCCTTCCCGAGGGGGTATATCCAGCAGTTCCTCGGCCAGTCTCCGGTCGCAGACCAGGGTGTCCACGCAGCCGCTCCGGAGCACCGCCGCCACGCCCGGAGCCTTCTCCGGCCCGGTCGCTATGCCGATCGTGCGCGGGATCTCGCGCAGCTGCTCCGGGGTTACGCCGATTATGCGCGCGGAGAGGTCCGGCAGACACGGCTCACCGCATGCGTTCAGGAAGTGGCAGCAGACATCGCCCACCGCTCCCCGATTCCGGAGCCTCAGAAATTCCTCCGGCGTGAAGTATCCGGCTCCGACCATGGTGGAGGTGGGCAGGATGCCTCCGATGCCCACCACGGCCACATCGCAGGCGGCCGCCTCGGCCAGCGTATCCCCGATGCCCGGCAGTTCCATGAGCTCGGCCCTGCTCTCGGCCGAGCTGGCGATGGCCGGAGCCGCAAGCTGCAGGTACTCGCCACCCACCTTCTCCGCTAGAGCGACGCAGATCTGGTTCGAGTGCAGCTCCGTCTTGGCCTTCCCCATGCCACCCACGAGCGGCACGATGCGCTTGCAGGCGAAGGCCCGGTGTGGCAGCGCATCGGCCAGCGCCCGCAGGGAGGTTCCCCAAGAGACCCCGAGCACCGACTCGGCGGTGCACAGCCGGGCCAGCAGCGCTCCGCCCGCGCCGCCGGCCGAAAGCTCCGTGCTCCGGCGGTCCTCCCGGACGTCGACCACCATGGCCTCGGTGAGCCCGTACCGATCCTCCAGGGCTATCTCCAGCGCGGCAAAGTCCCCGGCGGGCTCGGCTATCTCTATCTTGACCAGCCCGCGGGCTCGGCCCTCGGAGATGAGCTTGGAGACCTTGGGCCGCGAGAAACCCATGCGGCGTGCCACCTCGGCCTGTGTGAGATCGTGCTCGTAGTAGAGCCGGAGCACCTTGAGTATCAGATGATCCTGCTCGGAGAGCTGCCGGGAATCCACCAGCCGGTAGCCTGCAGCGCCCCTCATGCCGTCCCCCCTCCGACCAGCGCCTCCTGCAGCCTGCGCAGCCTCACGACGAAAGAGTCCCCGGACAGCTCCACTGCCGAGCGGGGTATCACGGCGCCCCGTTTTACCGGATGCACGATCCGCGCTCCCTGAGCCAGCCCGATAGGCAGCATGTCCCGGGCCTCGGAGACCGCGTAGAGGAAGCCGTAGTAGTCCGCCCCCCCGATGCCGTCCAGAAGCTCTCCGGCGGCGAGATCCCGTTTGGCTACCGCGACCACCTCGGCGGCGGGCGTCGGCCGGGGAGCTATGGTGGGCTCGCCATAGATAGCCGCCCGTGCCACCGAGATGGCGGTCTCTAGGCTTGTCAGGTGGTAGGGACGGTACAGAACGTGGTTCGGCCCCTCCCCCAGCCCCAGATACCTGAGCGTCTCCCGCACCGGACCCACGTCCGACCGCACGACGGCGAACACGCCGGGCGCGACGCCCCGCACATACTCCACGGCTCCGGGAGCGGCAAGTATGCCGCCCTCTTCTCTCGGACACAGGATGGCGGCCAGCCGCGCCGGTTCGGCCTCCTTGATGCCGTGCATCCCCGGTGTGTCGGGAGCGAACCCCGTGGCGTTGGCCACGGCGGCCATCTCGACCATCGTCTTGGTACCATCCACGAAGGAGGCCAGCATCTTCGGGTTCATACCGCGCTCTTTGGCCTCCCGCGCGAGCGAATCCGGCGTGGCGGCGACGTCCAGAGGATTGTTCTTCCCCTTGCCCAGCGTCACGACCTCGAACCCCAGAGACCGGGCGAAGTCGTATAGCTCCATGATCGCGCCGGGCTCATCCCCGGCGGAGCCGGTGTAGACTATCCCGGCGCTGCGGGCCATCTGGCTCAGAACGGCTCCAACCGTCACGTCCGCCTCAGCGTTGAGCATCACCACGTGCCGGCCGCTGTGTATGGCCTCATATGCGACCCGGGCTCCGACATCCGGAACGCCGGTCGCCTCCACCAGCACGTCCACCACCTCCGAACGGGCCACTTCCAGCGCGTCGCCGGTGAAGCCCGGGACACCCTCCCCCGGCTCGTATCCGGCCTCCTGGAGGGCGGTGCGGGCGCGCTCCGGCCTCACATCGGCGGCCGCGACGACCTCCAGTCCGGGGATCGTAGCGGTCTGCGCTATGAACCCCCGTCCCATCTGACCGACCCCGACGACACCCACCCTTATGGGCGTTCCGGAGCGGGCTAGAGCCTCCAGCTTCTCTCTCAGACCCAAGGCAAGGTCCTTTCTACTCAGCGGAACGTATCTCCACCCGGACACCGGGCCGGACGTTGTCGCCCAGCGCGTCCGGATCCGACCTCTCAAGACAGATCTCACCGGGCAGTTCGGCTTCTTCCAGACCGTTGAACTTGAATACCGCATGGCCCAGCTTCCGGACGTTCTCCCAGGCCTTCTCCCCGATCGCCGTTATCCGGAACTCCCGGTCGCCGATCGAGACGACATCACCGGGCCCGGGCGGACTCTCCCGGCAGACCCCGGGATCGTGCAGCACCGAGATCTCGGCCAGCTCGGGCGGAGCTCCCGTCTTGAACAGGATCAGGAGTCCCGACTCCAGAAACTCCGGGACCTCCGCCCCTACCTCGGTGATCTCCGTCCTGTATATGGTCTCCAAAACTCTCTCCGACCCTAAGAATAGAGACCGAAGCTGAACAGCCACCCGACGATGACCGCGATGGGGCCCGTGATCTGGCGGGAGAAGAGCACCGCGGGAACCCCGATCTCCACCGTCTTGGGCTGGGCCTCACCGAGCGCGAGCCCCACCGGGACGAAGTCGCAGCCGACCTGCACGTTGTACGCAAACAGCGCCGGCAGGGCGAACTGCGGATCTATCGCCCCGCGCCCGATCTGGTCCCCGATCAGGACTCCGATGACCTGCGCAATCACCGCCCCCGGACCGAGCACCGGCGAGAGGAACGGCAGACCCACGATCAGCGAGAGCACCAGGAGACCGCCCAGACTCCCCGCGAGCGGCGAGAGCGTGTTGGCAATGACATCCCCGATCCCCGACGCCTGGATGACGCCGATGAGCAGGGTCACGAAGGCCATGAAGGGCAGTATGTTCCGGACCACCTGATCTACAGCCTGCCGGCCGCTCTGGAAGAGCACCCCCACCACGCCTCCGATGCCCCGACCGATCCGGGCGATGAAACCCGCTATCCCGCCGCCCATCTCGGGTGCAGCCGCAGCCTCGGCCCCGGCCCTCGCTCCGTCCCCGGTCGCGAACGGGCTGGCCATCCCCTCTCGCTCACCGTCTTCTCCGGCCGCAGCCTGATCCCCCTCGGCCAGGCTTATGTCCTCCGGACGCACGCCCGAGACGTAGATATCCTCCTGCACGAACTGCGCCAGCGGACCGGCCTGTCCTACAGGAGTCAGGTTGATCGTGGGTATCCTCTTCCTGGGATAGACGCCGAGGCGCGCCGTCCCGCCGCAGTCCACCACCACGCAGGCGATCTCACTCTCAGGCGGCGGCGCACGGAAACCATCCACCGCCTCCGCACCGGTCAGCTCGGCTATCCGGCGGGCCACCTCCGGTATGCCCCCGCCGGTGATCGCGACTATCTTGTTCTTCTCCGCCGTGGGCCGGATCACGAGCGGCCCACCCCAGCCCTGAGGACCACGCTCGACCCGGACGGCCTTATACTCTTTCTGCTGCATCCTCCTCAGCCCCCTACAGCTCCACGCCCTGCCGCCGGGCCAAAAATGCGGTCATGAACTGCGTGACCAGCCCCCGGATGAAGATAACCACCAACCCCGCCAGAAGATACCTGACGGCCAGCGGCCCGAGCGGAAGATCCAGCTGCTGCAACCCCCGCGCAACCCCAAGCCACACGAAGAGCTCCGCGGGATTGACGTGCGGGAAGAGCCCCAGCGGCGGATGAACGAAGCTCACCGCCGAGTCGTAGAAGGCCGGCTTGTACTTCTCCTCCAGAAACCGGCCAAACGTGTAGGCCATCGGATTGGTCAGGAAGAACACCGCCAGAAGCGGCAGCAACGAGTACCGCGTCAGCACGTTGCCAGCGGCAAACTGAGCTGCCCGGTTCACCCGCTGCTCACCGACCAAATTGACTATCGTGTAGAACGCCGTCAACAGCACGATCACGAGCGGTATGATCCCGGTCACAAAACCGACGAACACATCCGCACCAGCCTGAAACAGCCCGATGAACCACGTGCCCGCATCCTCCAGCGCACCGAGGATACCTCCCTGCCGTGCAACGGCCTCCTCCCCCTCCTGCTGGAGCAACGCCACGAACCACGTCAACTGAGCAAGCACTCCCTGCATATACTCACCACCTGAAATTTAAGAAGCAAACACCCCGCAGAGAAGATAAGCACCCTAACTCATGATCACTTCCCTCCCCTCCCGCTCGGCCCGGATCCTGTCTATCTGCTCGATAGCCCGCCGCGCAGCCAGAAGCGTCCCCCGCTCACTCCGGGGCTCCTCACGCTCCCCACTCCGCAGCTCATCCAGGCCAACCCCCACCAGCTCAGGAGCCTCCCTGAACCGGGCGAATACCGTCGCACCACGCATCTTCAACGCCCTCCTGATAACCGAACCACCCTCGTCGGTCACGAGCATCAGGATCACACCCTTCCCAAACCGCGCCTTCGCATTGCCAACCCCCACATAACCCTCGCCCCCTTCACGCATGACACTACTCAAAACCTCCCGGTAGTGCCGCATCTGGAAGTAGGTGCCCACCGCCTGCAGCGCCCACAAAACCGCCAGAATCAGTAACAGCCACGCAACTACACCCATATGCGTATTGCCTCCTTACTCCCCGCTTTTCGCAACACATTACACTTGACTTTTGTTTTTGTCAAGAACAAATGTCAAATTTTCGGCATCATGAAGTATGTAGGGGGCGGCCGTTATTCTTCGACCGCTCTGCGCAGGAGGTAGCAGGCCTCCTGGGGGTTCGGTGCTTCGAGCAGTTTCTGGAGGGTTTGTGGTTTCTGGAAGGCTTCGGCGAAGCGGCTGAGCCATTCGACGTGGGCTTCGGGGTTGGTTATGGAGAGCAGGAAGATCACGCCCACCTTCAGTGTGTTCTCTGGGGAACCCATCTCCTGGAACTCTACCGGCTCCGCCAGTATTCCGACGGCCACGGCGGGCTTCAGGCAGTGGCGGGTGTCGGCGTGGGGGATGGCTATCGCCACGCCGCGAGTGGGGAGGCCGGTGGGAAACTCGGCCTCCCGGGCGAGTACGGCTTTGGTGAAGGAGTCCTTCACCCTTCCCTCCCGTTTCAGGAGTCCGGCCAGCTCCCGGATCGCGGCCTCGCGGTCGGGGGCTTTCATTCCCAGCCGGATCAGGCCGGGATGGAAGCTGGAACGCGCGGCTCCCATCCCGGAGATCTAGATCCGCTCCTCCTGCGGCTCCCGGGCGCGCTCCGGCTCCCCGGGGCGAGGTTTGCTCCCGGCGACCGCCGGTTCGCCGGGCTGGCGGCGGGAGACCCACCAGGCGAAGAGCAGGGCGGCGGCGCCGAGCAGGGGCAGCCCGACAGCCGGTGCCTGGGCCACACCGAAGAAGAGGCCGGTGACCGGGTTAGCTCCGTCGACGAGCGAAGAGAGCTGGGTGGCATCCCCGGGAGCCTGGAAGTTCACGTTGTTGGCCGCCTGGGTGAAGACGGGGGAGATAGCCGTGGCGATGTAGAGACCTCCGGCGATGGCGATAGCCCCGGCCACCACCGAGCGGAAGATGTTGCCCCGGAAGATCGGGACCATCATACAAACGATAAACGGCATGGTGGCCAGATCCCCGAAGGGCAGCACCTGGTTGCCCGGCAGCACCACGGCGATGACCAGCGTAATCGGGACCATCAGGAGGGCGGTCGCGATCACAGCCGGAGCCCCGACCGCGATGGCCGAGTCCAGCCCAATGTAGAGGTTGCGGCCCGGGAAACGGCGCTGGACGAACTCCCGCGCCGCCTCGGCGACCGGTGCCAGGCCCTCCATCAGGATCGCTACCATCCGCGGCAGGAGCAGCATCACTGCGGCCAGGCTTATCCCGAGCTGCAGAACCGCATTCAGGGAGAGGCCGCCCAGGACACCGAGTACAATCCCCAGCACCAGCCCCAGAATGATGGACTCGCCGAACACCCCGAAACGACGCTGGATCGTGTCCGGATCGAGCTTCCAGTCCCGGACCACCGGGATCCGGTCGAAGAGATAGTTGAGCGGGATCGCGAGGAACACGTACGGAGCAGACGTTCCGTGTGGCAGCGAAACGTTCGGGAAGTTGTAGTACCTCTGGATCCAGGGCGCGCTCCAGTCGGCCAGTGCGAGCAGGATGACCATGTGTATGGCCGCAGCCACGAAGCCCCACAAGAGGCTCTCCGTCACGATGGCGACGATGGCCCCGATGAAGGCCATGTGCCAGTAGTTCCACAGGTCTATGTTCAGGGTGCGGGTAAGACCGATCCCCAGCAGCGCTATGTTGACCGCCAGCCCCAGCGGAATAATGAAAGCCCCCACCTGGGAGCCAAACGCAATGGCCGCCGTCGACGGCCAGCCCACGTCTATGACGTTGAGCTGAACCTCGAAGCGCTCGGCCAGACCCTCCGCAGCAGGACCGAGCTGCTCCAGAAGGAGCGTTATTACCAGACCGATGCCTACGAAGCCGATCCCGATGAGCACACCCGCCCGAAACGCCCGGCCAGGACGCAGCCCCAGAATAACCGCAAAGACGAAGATCAAGACCGGCAAGACCACCGCCGGCCCCAGATCGGTAATAAACTGCGTTACAGTCTCCATACCCAATACCCCTAACTCTGAAGCCTCTCCCCTATCTCCTCAAGCGTCTGCTCCACGCCCACCCCGGTGAGAAACGGCATCCCGTTCACCGTCGGAACACCAGACCCTCCGGGCATCTGGGTCGTGGAAACTACGAGGTCGTAGTCCTCAACCCCCCGCAGGGTCTCCATGACCTTCGTCTGCTGAATATCCACCTCTATCCCCCGCTCCGCGCAGTAGTCCCGAATCTTCTGCGCCACCACCGTCGAGGTAGCTATCCCAGTTCCGCAAACGATCAAGACCCGTCTCTTCCTTCCCACAACTCTTCCTTTCTCCCGCTCAAGTAACCGTGGTAGCGATTTTAGCAATTGTTCGAGTAGATATCAATTGATATAAGCGAAGGCCGGCATTGGTCAGGTTATATTGGTGCGGTGGGGCGGCAGCTGGAGCCGGTGTTTAATGACGAGGCGCGAGCGCTGGTAGAGGAGAACTTCACAGTCGATGAAGCCGCCTGGATGCTGCGGGAGAAGTCCGCCACGCTGCGCGGGCTGGCAGAAGGCGTCTACCGGCGGATCTTAGCGGCGGTCCGGTAGCGCAGAACCGGGCCGTGCTCCGGTATACTGCCGGGCATGCCGAACCACAACCCGCTGAAGCGCGCGTTCTCGGAGGGCCGGAAGGCGTTCGGACTGTGGGCCACGCTCCCCGACCCGTTCGCCGTGGAGCTCATGGCCGGGGGCGGCTTCGACTACGTCTGCGTGGACCGGCAGCACGGCCTCATCGGCTACGAGACGCTGGTCTCCATGCTGCGGGCCGCCGAGAACGCTGGGCTCGCGCCCCTGACCCGGGTGACGCAGAACAGCCCGGCCGAGATCATGCGCTCCCTGGACGCCGGAGCCCTCGGGGTTATCGTGCCGCTGGTGAACACGCCGGAAGAGGCCGCCCGCGCGGTCGCCGCCTGCCGCTTCCCGCCCCGGGGCGAGCGCTCCTACGGCCCCATCCGGGCCGCAGGCGTTCTGGGCTCCGGCTCCCCGGAGCACCTCGCCGGCGAGGTGCTGTGCCTCGCGATGATCGAGACCCGGGAGGGACTCGCGAACGTGGAGGAGATCGCCGCCACCCCGGGCCTGGACGGCATATACGTCGGACCGGCGGATCTGGCCCTCTCGCTGGGGCTGGAGCCGGCGTCGGCCGGAGAGAACCCCGAGCACCGAAAGGCCGTGCAGAGGATAAGGGATGCCTGCCACAGGTCCGGCATCGCAGCCGGGATGCACGGCTCCTCGGGCGGAGAGGCCCGGGAGTACGCAGAACAGGGCTTCGACTTCGCCACCGCCGCCGTGGACGCCTACCTCCTCGCGGACGCGGCGCAAAGAGAGGCCGCACAAGCCCGCCGCCGGGACTGAAGGCTCAGGCCGCCTCCGGCTCTATCCGCTCGACCCCCTCGCCCCGCACGAAGAAGCTCTCAGGGTCTATCGGGAAGACCACCCGCAGCTCGCAGCCGGGATTCCGGCCGCCCAGAATCTCCAGCGCCCGCCGGATGCTCCGGGCCTGAACCGCCACCCGGTAGCTGATGTCCCCCCGGCGAACCTCCACGGAAACCCTTATCATGACTGCTCCTTCTCTCGTGCCCCTTGTTACCAAGAGTAAGCCCTTTTCATTACACTACGGTAACAATCAGGTAAAAATACGGTGAATTCTTTAAGAATCGAGAAGAAAGGAACGCCGGCTGCCGGGGGCTCCTTTCGGAGCGGGGGCGTCATGAGTTACACTCCGTTACATGAACGGAAGAATAGAAAGCTATGCGCTGCGGCTGCTGGAGGCCGGGGTTGCCGGGGACCGCACTTCGCACGGTGCGCGGGACAATCTGTACAAGATAGAGCAGGTCGTGATGCACAACCCCGTCTACACCTTCGGGCTGGAGCCGTTGCTAGAGGGCGTGGACTTTGAGGAGGCGTACTCGGCGGTTGGGCGCTTCACGGGCCATCCCCCAGACCGGGAGGAGAATCCGGAGCGGGGGCGCATAGATCCGGTTCGCACGGTGGAGGGGCTCGTGGAGGCTGCGCGGCGCATCCGGAAGGTAGCCGGGGGTGGCGGGACGCTCCTGTTCGGCACCGGGCATCCCGGTGCGCTGCTCCTCTACTACCTGGAGCTGAGCCGGTGGGCCGAGACGCTGGGCGGCAGGGTTCTCACGGCCGGCACCGAGCGGCTCTACGAGCACGGTTCGCCCCTCGACTGGGTCGGGAAGGTGGGTGTTCTGGGCGACGGGGCGCATCTGCACCACACCCACAGCCCGGACCCCATGCGGGACGTGCTCGGGGAGGTTGGAGCGGTGGATCTCGTAGTGGCCGACCACGGCTTCGCCGGGGCTGCAGCGGCGGCGGGCATACCCGCCATCGCGGTCATGGACACAAACGATCCGGCGCTGGCGGTCGCGGCTCTCAGGGCTCCGGATCTGCTGACCGTGGTCCCCATGGACGACAACCGGCCGCAGAACTCCTACGCGGTGGCGCTGGACGTGATCCGGGAGGCCGGCGGGGCCTCCGCGCCGTTTATGGAGCGGTAGAGGTTCGCACTCAGGCAGCAGTGCCGCTGCCGTCGCGGGTCTCCCCGGAGCGGCCGGGGATCAGGGCGTGCATCAGCTCCACCGTCCCCTCCGGGCCGCGGGCACGGGCGTGCAGGATCAGCTCCTCCACGCGGCCGAGCACTCCGGGGGGCAGCTCGTCCTCCGAGGTGAGGCGGAAGATTATGGGGTGGCCGGTGCGCGCCGGGCGTTCGTTCTCCTCGTAGAGCTCCTCGTGCAGCTTCTCGCCGGGCCGGAGCCCGACGAACCTGACCTCCACGTTCGGGGCGCGCATCAGCTCCATGATCTTGCGGGCCAGGTCCACGATCTTCACCGGCCGGCCCATCTCCAGCACGTAGGTGGCGTAGGAGTCGGCCATGGCCCCGGCCTGCAGGATCAGCGAGACCGCTTCCGGGATGGTCATGAAGTAGCGGGTCATCTCCGGGTGGGTGACGGTGACCGGCCCTCCGGCCTCTATCTGGCGCTGGAAGGTGGGCACCACGCTGCCCCGGCTGCCCAGCACGTTGCCGAAGCGCACCGTGGCATAGACCGTCTTCGGGTACTCCCGGGAGACGGCCTGCACCACCATCTCCGAGACGCGCTTGGTCAGCCCCATCACGTTCGCAGGCCGCACGGCCTTGTCGGTCGAGACGTTTATAAACTTCTCCGCCCCGCACTCTCCGGCGGCCCGGGCAGCTATCAGGGACCCCTCCACGTTGTTGATGACTGCGTCGTCCGGGTGCAGCTCCATGAGCGGCACGTGCTTGTAGGCGGCGGCGTGGAAGACGAGGTGCGGCTTGAAGCTCGCGCACAGCTCCCGCATGCGCCCGGCCGCCGTGACGTCGCCTATGACCGGGCGGGATGCGGCGAATCCTTCGCGCTGCAGGTCCTGCTCCAGGTAGTACAGGGCGCTCTCGTCCCGGTCCAGAAGGGCGAGCTGCGCGGGTCCCAGACGGGCGAGCTGCCGGCACAGCTCGCGCCCGATGCTCCCGCCCGCCCCGGTCACCAGCACGCGCTTGCCGTTCACGAAGCCCGTCAGCGCATCGAGGTCTATCTCTACCTGCTCGCGGCCCAGCAGGTCCTGGATGCGCAGCTCCCGCAAGGGCACGGTCTCCCCCTTGAGGAACTCCGCCAGCCTGGGGACCACCTTGACCCCCGCACCGGTCTTCATGCACTCCCGCCAGATGCGGTCTATCTTCTCCGGCGGGGCCTCGGGCATGGCGATCAAGACGCGGTCCGCGGCCTGCTGGTTCACGATCTCTTCCAGGCGCTCCGGCCCACCGAGGACCGTCGCGCCCTCGATCTGGCGTCCCAGCAGCTTCGGGTCCTCGTCCACGAACCCGACCACCCGGATCTCCATCTCGGGCATCCGCCAGAGCTGGCGGGCCAGCGCCACCCCGGCGTCTCCGGCCCCGACGATCAGGGCCCGGTGCTTCTGGCCGACCTCGCGCAGCGAGAACTCGTAGAAGAACCTCGGGTACAACCGCACCACGACGAGCTGCACGTAGGCCAGCAAACCGCCTATCAGAACCACCGAGATCGGCACCGGCCGCGTCCACAACATGTCGGCCCCGAGGTTCGCCATCAGCAGAACCCCCACCGCCACCGACGTCGCGGCGGCGAGCTGCACGCTCTGGTAGATGCCGGTGTAGCGCATGACGTGGCGGTAGATCCCGCTGGCGTACAGGAGCGCCACGAACACGGCCGCGGAGAACACCGCGAACGGCCAGAACGTCTCCCAAAAGTGCGGCGGCACCCGCCCGTCGAAGCGGAAGAGCAGGGCCAGCGCCAGGGACACGACCACGATGACCGCGTCGATCCCTACAGCCGCCAGTTGGCGTATCTTCGGTGGCGATTGGCCGACCAGGGCCTGCCCCCTCCTCAACAGAGTCTTCACCCAACACCTTTCATGCGTAGCGAGAGACTATAGCTCTAGTTTACCGGACTCACCCCATGCTTGGGAAGCTCGCTCACCCTCTTACCTCCACTACTATACGATCGCCCGCGCCAGCGCCTCGACCACCCGGGAGACCTGCTCCCCGGTGAGGTTGTTGTGGAAAGGCAGGGCCACAGTGCGGCGCGCCACGGACTCGGTCACCGGCAGCGCCCCGTTTCCGAGCCGCTCGCGGACGTACGGTTGCCGGTGCACCGGCGAGAAGTATCCCCGCGCCGGCACTCCCTGCTCCGCCATAGACCGGATCACCGGGTCGCGCTCCAGGCCCTCTCGCAGGGTGACGACGTAGACGAACCAGCTCATCCGCACGTGAGACTTCACCCGGGGCGGCCTCACCCCATCCAACCCCTCCAGACGCCCGGAGTACATTCCGGCTACTCGCTCCCGCTTCCGCAGGAACTCTTCGATCCGCCGCAGTTGGGAGACTCCCAAAGCGGCGGACATCTCGTCCAGCCGGTAGTTGTACCCCAGCCGCTCGTGCTCCAGCCAGGCCCCCATCTCACCCCGCCCCTGGTTGCGCAGGCTGCGAGCCAGCCGGGCGACCTCGTCGCTGTCGGTCACGACGATCCCGCCCTCGCCGGTCGTCATCTGCTTGTTCGGGTAGAAGGCGAAGGCCGCCGCCTCGCCGAAGCCGCCGAGCTTCCGCCCCCGGTACTCCGCGCCGAGCGCCTCGCAGGAGTCGTCGATCACCCGCAACCCGTGCCGGCCGGCTATCTCCAGGATGGCATCCCAGTCCGCGGGGTGGCCGAAAACGTCCACGGCCATGATCGCCCGCGTGCGGGAAGTGACCTTCCGCTCCAGGTCTTCGGGGTCCAGGTTGTAGGTCTCCGGTTCTATGTCCACGAAGACCGGGGTAGCGCCCTCGTAGAGGATCACGTTCACGCTGGCCGCGAAGGTGAAGGAGGGCACCAGCACCTCGTCGCCGGGACCGATCCCCAGCGCCTTGACGATGAGGTGCAGCGCCGCCGTGCCGGAGCTGACCGCCACCGCGTGGCGCACCCCCACATACTCCGCCAGACTCCGCTCGAACTCTCCGGTCTTCGGTCCCAGAGCCAGCCGCCCGGAACGAAGAACTTCCAGAACGGCCTGGATATCCGAGTCCTCCAGGTCGGCGGAGGCCATGGGTATCCGGTCAGTCACCGGACGCCCTCCTTACCGGCCGCGCCGGAGTCCCAACGGCCACCACCCCGGCGGACAACTCCCCGATCACGGTACTCCCAGCCCCGACCGTCGTCCAGGCGCCGACCGCGGCTCCCGGCGCGGCCGTCCCGCCGATGCCCAATAGCACGCCGTCATCCAACCGGACCTCCCCCGCCAGGTTGGCTCCCGGAGCGACGTGCACGTAGTCGCCCAGCACGCAGTCGTGGTCCACCGTGGCACCCGTGTTGACGATGCAGTGCGCGCCGACCACCGTGTCCGGCTGGACGACAGCCCCCGCGAAGACCACCGTACCCGGACCGAGCCTCACCGACGGGTGAACGAACGCCTCCGGATGCACCACCGTGACCCAATCGACCGTGCGGAACCGCTCCGCGAGCCTTTTCCGGGAGGCGTTGTCTCCGACGGCGAGTACGGTCCTGGCGGAAGCCAGCTTCTCGATCTCTCTGGTAGCTCCCTCCACGGGCACCCCCAGCAGCCGGCTTCCCTGCTTGCGCGGATCGTCGTCGAACGCGGCCCTGACGCTATAGCCGGCAGCCTGGAGCGTACCGACGACTACCTTCGCGTGCCCCCCACCCCCGACGACGTGGATCCCCCTCACCGCTCGACCGGTCTCGAGCCGGTGAACTTCGGCATCGTCGCGTGTCCCCTGGCGCTGACCCCCTCTCCTCGCAGTACCTTGACGAGAGTGAGCCAGAGGATCTTCAGGTCCAGCCGGAGAGAATGGTTGTCCACGTACCACAGGTCCAGAGCGAACCTGTCGTCCCAACCGAGCGCGTTGCGTCCGTTCACCTGCGCCCACCCGGTGACGCCGGGCCTGACCTCGTGCCGCCGGTTCTGTTCCGGCGTATAGAGGTCCAGGTACTCCATCAGCAGCGGCCGCGGCCCCACCAGACTCATATCTCCCTTCAGAATGTTGAACAGCTCCGGAAGCTCGTCCAGGCTCGCGCGCCGCACGAAGCGCCCGAAGGGCGTAATACGCTGCTCGTCCGGAAGCAGCCGGCCCGATTCGTCCCGCGCCTCCCGCATGGTGCGGAACTTGTACATCACGAAAGGCTGGCCGTACAAGCCCGGCCGGGTTTGCCGGAAGAGCACGGGAGAACCGAGGTCCCGGCGCACAAGAAGCGCCACCAGCGCCAGCACCGGTGAGAGCCCGATAACCAACGGGATAGCGAGAGCCAGATCAAACAGACGTTTACCGAAAGCCCGGTACATCGCGCATTCCGGTCAGCTCATTGATGGAAGCTCTTCTGGGCATCGGCTCAGACCGCATATATTGGCACGCGTTCTTTCACCAACGCCTCCGCAAAACGCCGGTCTTTGCGAAGCGCGCCCTCCATCACCAGATCCACGTTCCGCCCGAACAGGTTCTCCAGATCCTCCTCCAATCCGAAGTACCTGCGGAAGAGATCGGGAGGGTCACGCCGCTCGAAGGCGACGATGAAATCCAGGTCGCTGCGCTCGGGATCAAAGCCACCTTCCGCAGCCGAACCGAAGAGATCTAGCCGTTCGACGCCGTAGCGCCTGCAGATCTCCGCGACCTCTGCCCTCCTGTCCTCGACCAGAGCGATCACGGCTCCACTCTACCACAGGGAAACGCCTACCCTGCACACTTAACACTGAGCTGCGAGAGTTCCTTTGCTACGATGTGAACCACATGGTCCGCGCGGAGCGAGAGGTTCGATGGAAGGGCAAAGCAGAATATCTCTGGAGGAACTACGCCGGTCTCTGGGCAGGGTGGCCCGGACGGTGGAGGGAGGGAGAGCCGTGGTGGTGGAACGCCGGGGTGAGGAGGCTTTCGCTCTGGTACCCATGAGGCTCTACAGGTTCCTGGAAGAGGAGCGAAGGAAGCTTCTTCAGGCGACTGAAGAGGCCAGAGGATCTTTCTCGGACATGTCCGGGGAAGAAGTCGAAGCGCTGGTCGCCGCCGAGCTCGAAGAGGCGTCCTCCACAGAGCGGAAAGCTTCCTCTGCCCGCAGAGCTTCCAGCTAAAGAGTAGGGTGAAGAGAAGTCGCTTGAACTCAGCTGAATGTATGATGATCTTTCTCCATAGCCTCCGCATACAACGCCTCATGTTGCGCAATGATGTGGCGTAAGTCGTAGGCAGCCATCTGCTGACGCCCAAGCTTACCCATATTCCTTGCCTCTTCTGGATGGTCTAATATCCATGTCATGGCCCGCGTTAGCGCCGCAACGTCTCCCACAGGCACCAGAAGCCCACATCCTCCCTGCAGCAAATCTCGTGTTCCGCGAATATCAGTGCCGATAACTGGCACCTCCAGGCTCAACGACTCCATCACGCTGCGCGGCAGTCCTTCTCGTATAGAGGGCATTACAGTAGTGATTGAAGCTCGGATCAGAGCAGGAATATCATGGCGGAAGCCGAGGAAATGTACCCGGTCAGTAATCCCGAGTTTCTGAACGAGAGTCTTTATTTTGGCTATCTGTGCCCCAGTCCCGACAAAGGCCAGGTGTGCAGTCGGATGACTCGTACAGGCAAAGGCCAATACTGCATCCCGATGACGCTTATCTGTTGTGAATTCAGCAATTATCAGGAAAAGCGGCTGGTTAGACTTGAGTCCCAACTCGGCGCGCACTCGTTCCACCTCAGCCTCCTGAACCTTCCGTGGTGAGTACTTGCTTAGATCTATACCTATCCCCGGCATATAACGCACCCGGTTGGGAGGTACTATGCGGTAACGCTTGGCTGCTCTCTCGTCCTCCCGGTTGATTACTATCAAGTAATCTGTCCAGTATCCGGCCAGTTTTTCAAGACCGAGGAATATGGCGTTCTTTACCACATTTCCTCCCTGGTAGAAGTGAAAGCCGTGGGCGGTGTAGACGACCTTCAGTCTTCCCCGATTTCGCAAACCCCGCAATGCATAACGGGTTACAAGTGCTGCCACCGGCGTATGCACGTGTACCAGACCGTAAGCCTCTCGTTCTACTACCTCTCTAACTACTCTCGGAGCTTGCAGAAAGTTGCGGGGGGCCAGCGGATTACGCGACCATTTCACTTCCCAAACTCGGTCAAAGGCCTCCACACACTCGCTACTTGTCGATATTCCCTGTGCCATAGCGTCTATTTGTATGCCTTGAGTGCGAAAGTGGCGTGCGAAGGGTAGAAGGAAAGCACTCAGGGTTACAGGAACCGTCGTTATGAATATCAGTCGCCTCACCGAACTACCCTGACTCGTGGTAACCGTACAAATAGCAGAGAACCTTTTCGCGACCTAAACGTTCTTAACTCTCTACACTGCCTGCCATAGCTGCCATAGCTGAAAACCACTCCTAGAATGAACCAGTAGAGCAGTATGGGCGTGTATCCTAGAGGTGTTTGCGTAAGCCCTGCCAGGGCGATCGCGCCGGAGAGTGCGCCTATGAAGCGCCCCTCCCCTTCTCGCCACAAGAGTGAAATCCCCGCGCCAAGCATGAGTATAAAGGTTAGCACGTAGATTATGCCACCCTGTACCAGTAGGCGAACCCAATCGTTGTCGATGGCGGTGCCGAGCTTGTATTCGGGAGGGCCAAAGGTTCCCAATAGATACTCTGAATGAAGCCTCAGTGCCTCCGACCAGAATTTGAAGCGTCCCACAAGGTTTTGATCGGCTGTGCTCCCCTGCGTCACGACGCTAAGTCCACCCGCAAATCGGTCTACAACAGATTGTTCTGCAAACCCTTGCTGAATGAGCAACCATCCTGCTCCGGTGACGATTACGATTGTGAAGGCGCTGAGAATAAGATCCTGCATGCGAAAGCGTCTTACGAACACAAACTGCCATATCAACGCTGCGATGAGAACGACTGAAACAGCCACTAGCGCACCGCGCGACTGGCTTATGAGAATGGTGAGAAGTGCGGCCACCAAGCTCACGTAGCGTAGTCGCGATGTGATCAAGTATAAGGAGGCGCATACAGCGATTACACCCCAAAATCCGAGCGTGTTGGCACTCACGTAGAATCCGGTACTTCGCCCGAGAACTACCTCGCTTCCATAGGCCAACTGTGAACTCAAATCCCATTCGTAAAATGGGTTCCAAAAGCTAGAAGAGATCGAGCCCGTGCGAGAAAGGTGCTGCCCGAGGGCATAAATAAATTGTACAATGATCGCGATAGGCAAATATCGATTCCAAAGGATCTCCGGGTTTGAAGCCGTTCTGCCCAACCAATAACCGAGTGAGACAAAAGAAAGCACGACGATCGCTTGCATCGAGGCAAACAGTGTCCGTGTCGGGTATGTGGTAAACAAGACCCCGAGTAGAGGTAGTAGAAACGTTAGCAGTAGAAACGGACCCCAGAACATCCGGAACATAAGGTGCTTCAGAAAGCCTAGCGCCATCCCGCGCGAGAGAAAGCCAACGAGCGCAGCCAGCAACGGAGTAAGGAGAATGAGGATAGGAACGATTCCTCGGCCACCGGAACTGACGTCGATCGTCAGTCTGTCCGCAAGCAAGACGCACAATACTACCCAGATAAGAATCAGGTTGGGCCAGAAGTCGATGTTCCGCTTCTTCATGCTTCACTCGAATGGCTTATCATCGTGAGTATTTTTGCAGTCTCTTCCGCTCTACGATCCCAAGAATGTTCCTGCTCGATCGCCTTCCGCCCCCGAAACCCCATCTCCGCTCCCTGATCGGGGTTACGATAGAGGTAGTCTACCGCCTGGGCCAGAGCGACAGGGTCTTCAGGCGGTACGACTAGGCCGCAGGCGCAATCCTGTACTAAATTGGCTTGTCCGGGAAAATCGGTGACCACAACCGGAACTCCACATGCCAGAGTTTCAAACACCTTGAGGGGGAAGAGGCCCGTCTTAGAGTGTCCTCCTGTACCATTTTTGGGACTCAAGCCCGCGATGCTGTTGGCTATAATGCCTGGTACGTCCGAGTAGGGAACCCTGTCCATATACACGACTTTGGGGTTGTGGGTAGCTGCCGCTTGTACTTTGGCTCGCTCCACACCGTCACCTACGATTACTAAATTCAACTCAGTAGGCCACTCTGGTCTTTCTACGGCCTGCAGCAAGGTGTCTACGCCCTGCCAACGAGCCAAAGCCCCGAAGAAGACCACGTACGGTTTGGGCAGTGGGTATTGAACGGTAGAATTCGGGTGAAATAGTTTGGTGTTGGCGCCGTTGGGGATCACGTATGTCGGTTTCTGTCCCACTACCTCCCACGCCCAGTCCCGGAGTTGAGGAGTGACCACGATGAGCGCGTCGGCCATCGCCAGAGGCACTCGGATCAGGGCTCTGAACAGAGGCGCAAATGATCGCGTCCAGGGATAGGCTATAAAGAGATCCTCGTAAGGGCCGTTTAGTTCCTGAACTACAGGCATTCTGCGCGCCCTAGCCCAGAGCGCCGTAGGTAAGGAGGCTGGGTGAGCACGAATATAGAGAGCCTTCGCTCCATGCGCTCTTCGCCAGAGTTGCGCCTGCACGCTGATAAACGCGCGAATCCTTTCCAAGAAACCAGGCACGGTCTCCTTTCCGACATAATCTGGTTCGAAGAGATCCACCTGCCATCCCCTACGCCGAAGCCCTCCGATGATTTCATGAACGTGAGCATAGGAAGCCTGACCTTCGCGAGTGGCCTGCAAGCAGAGGTAGGCAACCTGCCCTTTCACCGGACTCCCTCCAACACCCTGGCAATCCTCTGCGCTGCGTTTCCTTCGCCGTAGAGTCCAGCCGGATATTGTCCAACTGCCCAGAAAGCAAGCCCGGCCTGTATACTTTCTATAACATCCTGTACCTTAAGGGGAGAAACTAGTCGATTCCACCCGACCTTCACCAACTCTACCCACTCGGTCTCCTCCCGAAGGGTAATACACGGCACTTGGTAAAAGAAGGCCTCTTTCTGCACACCACCAGAGTCGGTAGCGATGAGCCGGGCGTTCTTCTCCAGCATTACCATATCTAGATACCCCACGGGTTCAATCAGCTGCAGGTGCCGGGAAGCCTTTGTAAATATTTCTTCTCGCTCCAAAGCTTTCCGGGTGCGCGGATGAAGGGGAAGAACTACCGGCACCTCCTTCGACGCTTGCCTAAGCCCTTCAAATATAATCCGGAGGCGGGTAGCCTCGTCAGTGTTCTCGGCCCGATGAACCGTGGCAAGGATGTATTCCTTAGGCTTCAGATCTATTGTATCCAGAATCCGGCTCTCGTTATCTGCCTTGACCCCATAGTACAGGGCTGCGTCGTACATTACGTCGCCCACTAAGTGAATTCTATCCTCAGGTAGTCCTTCGCTGCGAAGGTTTTCGACGGCCCCCTGGGTAGGGGCAAAAAGCAGGTCAGAGGCATGATCGGTAAGCACGCGGTTGATCTCCTCCGGCATTCTCCGATTGAACGAGCGCAGCCCAGCCTCCACATGCGCTACCGGAATATGTAGTTTGACCGCAGCCAGAGCCGCAGCCAGGGTGGAGTTTGTGTCCCCGTAGACCAGCACCCAGTCCGGCTTTTCCTCCAGGAGTACCTGCTCAATAGCGTCAAGCATTCGTCCGGTTTGGCTACCGTGAGTCCCCGAACCTATTCCTAGATAACGGTCCGGCTTTGGGATCTCCAACTCCTCGAAGAACACATCGGACATATTCTCATCGTAGTGTTGTCCGGTATGGACCAGCACCTCCTCCATCCCTGACATACTGTGGAGCCTGCGTGAGACTGTCGCAGCCTTTATGAACTGGGGTCGTGCACCAACAACGGTAAGAACTGCTACCATGTTAATCTCATGTGTATAGTGAACGGATAAGCTTTACCTTTAGCAAATTGTTCTTGAAAGCAGTAGGTAGCATCGGTTCTTCAGCCTATTTTGTTAAGGCATCGATTAGCGATTGTGTCGCGTCTCTAGCATCAAAATTTTTTATCACGTAAGCGCGTCCTTCCAGATTTGGTTTTAGTTCGCCCTTCTGGTGAAGACGAAAGTATCCTTCAATGGCTTCTGTCAAGTTCTCCAGAACGCCAAACTCGATCACCCGTACGAACGGCAAAGGGTACGTATATATCACGTGCCTTGCAAAGGCTAGTCCTTCGCGTACTGTACCGCCAATAGCATCGTGAGGGACTATCCGCACGATAACTGAGGCATCAGCGTAAAACCGATCCATATTACGCTGCCACCCGTGGAACTTGAGATTCGGAAGGTCCTTTGGTACCCACTCGCCCTGGCCTCCAACGATATTGAATTGGACATTAGGGAGCCTCTGCGCAGCGGCGTATATAGTCCTACCGCCAAAGAACTCGTACCGCTGGTCAGGCACATACGACAGTATGGTAAACGTTTCTGGTAACGGAGGCGGAGACCTCAGTTCAGGTAGAGAGCTAGGGAAACAAACATAGGTTGCTTTTACTCCGATACTCGTCAGTTCCCTAACGAACCATGGCGCGCCAGCGATGTGGTAATCTTTTAACGCCCGATTGAAGAACAACCGCACAAGATTTCCATTCTTTGAATCTTCTATGGCGTTAAGTACGTCGGTGCCGATCCAGTAGTAGACAACCCTCGCTCGGGGGTTCAGTATTCGGGCAAGGTACCAGAACGCGTCAAACGCAAGTCCCCGGATAGTCGCCGCGCCGGGCCTAAATCCTACTCTGACCAGGATGTCCGCCCGTAGATAGTCTCTGATCTGGCTGAACGGGCGGCTCCAGTGAAGCGGGATCACAGTAGCGTGCACTTTCCCCCGCCCATATTGATTCATAAGACGAGTCAAGTGCATCGCCCAGAAGGTTTGTCCAGTTAAGGCAATTCTTACCATGGCTTGCTGTCCCTCCCCAGCAGCGTAAACCGAAGCTCAGGGAAATACTTCAGCGTTGCAGTATAACTTAGTAGAACCGTGCCCATGAGAGCGATGAGCGTTACCCAAGGCTTCTCGGCTTGCAAGGCTAGAACCAGAATCAGCACGGATGGCAAATTGATGAGTATCAACCGGGTGACTGGCATAATCAGTTCCTTGGCGGATACGTTGGCAGCGCGCAGAAATCGTACGATCGCCGCAAGCGACAGTATGAAACCGCTGAGTGAAATCAAGATGACTGCAACCATTATCGAGTTCAGGTATACTCCTATGAGTATCGCTGAAACTCTCACCGCGAGTTCCAGAGCAGTAAAACCGAAGCTCTCCAACTCGCGATTTGCTACGATTAGGAGCCCGCTCAGAGGGCTTGCTACTGACCACATCAAGGTCATAGGAGCCAGCACTTGTGCAAAGGTTCCGGCAAGACTCCACTGCTCGCCGAACACCAGTGAGAAAACATCCTTTCCAGCAAGTGTCACCCCGATATAAATCGGCAAATTGATAGCGAACAAAGCAATGGCGACCCGTACTGAGATGAGCCTGAGCCTTTCAGGATTACGCCGGTCTTCGGCAGCTCTTCCAAAGAACACTTGGCCGACTGCGCTCCCAAAGAGGGATGCTGGCAAAACCATTACGCGATAAGCTAATAAGTACAATCCGGCGACTGCTACATCGAAGTAGCGCGGTAGCAGAAGGAACGGGCTCTGCAAGGCTACTATATTCAATAAAGAGGCCCAAAGCATGATCTTTGGGTACACGGAGTAGTTGCGGAGGCAATCGAACATCGACCGAAGTCGAATTGCTCCCCTGGCTCCATCACGCCAAAACAGGATTGCCAGAAAACCGCCCCCTAAAGCGCGGCCTATTGTGTCACCGACCAACAGACCCAGGGGACCCAGCTTCAGCAAGCCGAGCCCTATCTGGGGTAACACCTGGCCTAAACTCTGTGTTAACTTTGTTCGAGCCAAAGGTCCGAACTCTTTCTTGCGCACTGCCCAGTAGCTCAGCGCTTGGTATGCTCCTGCACCCAAAAGGCCCGCGGGCACCAACCATAGATAAGGTTTCAGAGTTGCGGCGTTGAACCAGCGCGCGATCTGCTCTCCAAGCATCCACACGCCGACAGCGGACAGTAAGCTCATCCCAACCACGAGGACAAGAGAAACGACCAGTAAGTTGGCCGCAATATCCTCATCCTCTGGAAGCGGAATAGCCAACTCATAACGCCAGGAGGCCATCGTCACCAGCGGTAAGAGTATCGCCACGTAGATCGCGAAGATGCCAAACTCCGCTGGCGTATAAAATCGAGTAAGCAACGGTGAGGCTAGGAGGATGAGTCCCTGGGCCAATACGGTACTTCCGGCGAGCACAGCTACGCCGCGAGTGAACTGCCCTCTGGGGAGTATTCCCTTGAGTTGGTTCCGCATACGGCTCATTTCAGGGCTTCGCGCAAAGAGTCAACAACCTGCTCTTGTACCGTCCGCGCCATCTGCGGCCAGATCGGCAGGCTGAGCACCTCGCCGGAAGCAGCCTCGGTCGCGGGCAGCTCGTAGCCCGAAGCCGCGTACACGGGCAGCAGATGCACCGGTACCGGGTAGTAGACCATCGTGCCGACACCGGCCTCCGCGAGCCGCTCGCGTACGGCGTCCCGACCTCCGTCCCGGACCCGGACGGTGTACTGGTGGTAGACGTGTCGGATATGCGAAGCCTCGTAAGGCGTCTCGACTCCGGAAACATCAGCCAGCATCTCTCCGTAACGTCGGGCGGCTGCCCGCCGGCCTTCGTTCCACTCGTCTATGTGCGCTAGCTTCACCCGTAAGATGGCGGCTTGCAACGCGTCGAGCCGGGAGTTGTACCCTATGGTCTCATTGTGGTACTTCTTCTTCGCGCCGTGAGTCCTCAGCATGCGCGCCTGCTCCGCGACATCGTCGTCGTCCGTCGCGATGAGCCCGCCGTCGCCGTAGGCCCCGAGGTTCTTCGAGGGAAAGAAGGAGAAAGCTCCGGCGTCGCCGATGGAGCCGAGCTTCCTCCCCCGGTACTCCCCGCCGAATGCCTGAGCCACGTCTTCGACCACCACGAGCCGGTTGTCTCTAGCGATGGCCCGGATCCGGTCCATCTGAACGGCCTGGCCGAAGAGGTGGACCGGCAGGATCGCCCGGGTGCGGGACGTGATCCTCTCTTCGATCCGCTCCGGAGCGACGTTGTACGTTCGAGGGTCTATGTCCGCAAAGACGGGCGTGGCTCCGACCAGGCTTACCGCCTCGGCGGTGGCGAAGAAGGTGAAAGATGGGACGATAACCTCGTCGCCGCTGCCGATACCGAGCGCCCGCAGCGCGATAACCAGGGCATCAGTACCCGAGTTCACCCCCACAGCGTGCCGCACACCCAGATACTCCGCCGCCTCGCGCTCGAAGCCCTCGACCTCCGGGCCCATGATGAACTGTCCTGAACGCAGTACTCGCTGCACGGCGGCGTTGATCTCGTCCCAGAGCGCTTCGATCTCGACCGAGAGGTCGAGCATCGGTATCTTCCCGGTCTTGCTCACCGCGCGGGCTCCTTCCGCCGGGCGCAGGTTTCGCCGCTCTTTTCGTATTCCTTGCCGCACGCGGCGCAGACGGCCGTGTCTCCGCTGAACCGCAGTGGAACCCCGCACTCGCAAGTCCACCCGACGACTCTGCCCGGTACGCCGGCGACGAGCGCGTAGGGTGGCACGTCCCGTGTTACCACCGCGCCCGCCGCCACGAAAGCCCACTCCCCGATCGTAACGCCGCAGACCACCGTAGCGTTGGCCCCGATGCTCGCCCCGCGCCGCACCCGCGTCGGGGCGTAGTCCTCGCTCGTGTTGCGCGGGTAGGCCGCTCGAGGAGTCTTTACGTTGGTGAACACCATGCTCGGGCCGCAGAACACGTGGTCTTCGAGGACTACGCCTTCGTAGACCGAGACGTTGTTCTGGATCTTGCAGCCACTGCCGATCCGGACGTTGCCGGCGACCATCACGTTCTGTCCGAGCGTGCACTCCTCCCCGATGACCGCGCCCCCCATCACGTGGCAGAAGTGCCAGATCCTGGTGCCCCGACCGATGCTAGCCCCCTCGTCTATGTAGGCGGACTCGTGCGCGTAGTAGTCGTTCAACGGAGCCTCACAGGAGCGTAACCTTGCCGTTCGACTCTATTCCGCGCGTGACGTTGCGGGTGTCCAGGACCAGCGGCGCGAGCTCGACCACCCGCCGGTAGTCCACGTCGCTGTGGGCGGTGGTTATGATCACCAGGTCGGAGCCCCGCAGCGCTTCATCGGTCAGCTCCACGCTCTCGATATCCAGGTCTCCTTCCCGAACAGCCGGAACTCGCGCGTCGTGGAAGCTCACCCGCGCCCCCGACTCCCGGAGCTGCCGGTACACGGGAATCGCCGGCGACTCGCGGTGGTCGCCGATGTCGGGCTTGTAGGCCATACCCAGGAGCAAGATGCTGGAGCCGTTGAGGGGTTTCCTCTCCCGGTTGAGCACCCGCGCAGCCTTGTCCACCACGAACTCGGGCATCTTGCGGTTGGTCTCGCCGGCCAGAGCGATAAAGTGGGTCTGGAAGTCGTACTCGCGCGCCTTCCACTCCAGGTAGTGCGGGTCCAGCGGTATGCAGTGTCCGCCGACCCCGGGACCGGGGTAGAACGGCATGATGCCGAACGGCTTGGTGAAGGCCGCGTCCAGGACCTCCCAAACGTCCAGGCCCATGCGGTCGCAGAGCATGGCGACCTCGTTGGCGAGTGCGATGTTTACGGCCCGGAAGGTGTTCTCGTAGACCTTGACCAGCTCGGCGGCCTTCGCGCTGCTCACCGGCACCAGGTGCTCGATAGTCTCCCCGTAGAAACCGAGGGCCACCTCCAGGCTCACGGGATCGCTTGCCCCGACCACCTTCCGCGTGTTTTTGGTCGTATACCGTTTGTTGCCGGGATCCACGCGCTCCGGGGAGTAGGCCAGGAAGAAGTCGGAGCCGGCCCGGAGACCGCTCTGCTCCAGGATGGGCTTCATGACCTCTTCGGTGGTTCCGGGGTAGGTGGTGGACTCCAGGCTGACCAGTTGCCCGGGACGCAGGTAGCGAGCTACCTTGCGCGTTACGCCCCGTACGTACTGTAGATCCGGCGTCAGGTTCTTGGTCAAGGGGGTGGGGACGCATATGACTATTACGTCCAGCTCGGCTACCGCCTCCAGAGAAGTGGTGGTCGAAACCAACCCGCGCTCGACCACGTCGCGCAGCTCATCGCCACTGACGTCATCGATGTAGCTCTCGCCCCGGGCGACCATCCCCGTGCGCTCCGACTTGCGGTCTATACCGACGACCTTGAAGCCGCTCCTCGCCTTCTCTACGAGCAGGGGCAAGCCCACGTAGCCGAGACCTACGACACCGACCGTAGCCGTGCGGGTTCTGAACTTGCCCAGCGTATCCTGGACAAGAGAACTCGTGCCGGTGGTCATCCGCCAGACTCCCTGGCCAACAGCGTAGACTGCAGGGATACAGCCTGGCCACCGGCGCTCAACGAATGCTGCAGGGCCTCCAGGGCTCGCACCACACGGAGGCCGCTGTGACCGTCGCTGCGCGGCTGCTTGCGCTCTGCCAGACACTCGGCGAAGTGCTCGCACTCCAGCCTCAGTGGTTCGTCGTTGGGAACGTAGGGCATTACTATGTCCCCGAAGCGGAGGTTCAGGTATTCACCGTAAGACCGGTACTCGGGTGCCTCCGCTCCCTTGTCGTAGATCTTGAGCTTGCCGTCCCGGGCCATGTCGTCGAAGACTGCCATCTTCTTGCTGCCCACGACGGTGATCTTGCGCTCCTTGTGAGGGTCCAGCCAGCTGACGTGGAGGTGAGCAAGCTTGCCGTCGGCGAAACGCAGGGTGCCGAAGACTACGTCTTCTACCTCCCCGCCCAGGTAAGAGTGGCCTACGGCGCGAACCTCCACCGGCTCCTGTCCCAGAAGGTAGGTGATAAGGGAGAGGTCGTGCGGAGCCAGTGACCACAAGGCGTTCTCGTTGCGGCGGATCACGCCGAGGTTGAGCCGGTGGGTGTATACGTAGAAGATCTCGCCGAGCTCTCCGGCTTCGATGGTCTCCTTTAGCCGGGTGACGGCGGGATGGTACTCCAGTAGGTGCCCCGTCATCAGGACCCGGTCCCGCTCGGAGGCCAGCTCTACCAGCTCTTCCGCGTCCGAGGCGGCGAGCGCCAGAGGCTTCTCTACGAAGACGTCCTTGTTGGCCAGCAGGGCTCGCCGGGCGAGGTCGGCGTGGGTCGGAGCCGGCGAAGCAACTACTACCGCTCCGAGATCTCTGTCGTCCAGAAGTTCCTGGAAGTTCCCGGTAAAGCGCGTCTGCGGATATGAGTGGGCCAGCTTCGCCCGTTTCTCGTCGTCAAGATCGCACGCGTATCTCACCTTGAGTTGCGACACGCGGCTCAGGCTCCTGAGCAGGTTTGGACCCCAGTAACCGAGTCCGACTACCCCTACCTCCAGCGCAGACATCCTCTCCTTCCAACTCTCCGTGTCCGCGCATTCAACCGGCGCGGCACTCGATATTTGCAGTACGGACGCCCCACGTATTATTTGTACGTGTACCCGCCATAACCGTAGCGGTAGTAGCCGCCCTTGCCGCCGCGGACGTTGTTCATTACGGTGCCGATGATGTTGGCTCCGACGGCCTCCAGGCTGTGCAGGCTCTTGCGCAGGGCTCCTTTGCCGGTGCTGTGGGCGTCCAGGACGAGCATTACCCCGTCTCCCTGGGTGGAGATCACGACCGGGTCGGAGACCAGGCCGACCGGCGGGGCGTCTATGAGCACGTAGTCGAACTCCGCCCGCACCCGGGCGACGAACTCTGCGAACCGCTGGGAGCTGAGCAGCTCGGCCGGGTTGGGCGGGATGGGACCGCACGTCAGCACGTTCAGACCAACCAGGACCTCCTGCATCGTGTCCGGCAGGCTCCGCTTGCCCACCAGCACGTCCACTACGCCCCAGACGTTGCGCAGCCCGAAGAACCGGTGCATCACGGGGCGGCGGAAGTCGCAGTCCAGGATCAGGGTATTCTTGTTCGCCTGCGCCAGCACCACGCCCAGGTTGGCGCAGGTGGTGCTCTTGCCCTCTCCGGGGCCCGGAGAGGTGAACGTGACCACCTTCAGCGGGTCGTCTACCAGGGCGTAGAGCAGGTTGGTCCGCAGCGTGCGGTACGCCTCCGCGGCGGGCCCCTCCGGGTCCAGGATGGTGACCAGCCGGCCCGAGAGGTCCTCTTCCCGCTCGCTGCGCTTCTTGCGGCGCGAGATGATCATCTCATTTCCCCTTCCTGCGCACGGCCTCGAACCGCGGGATGATACCGTAGTTCGGCACGCGCGAGAACTCCTCCAACTCCTCGGGCGAGCGCCAGCTGTCGTCGAGGTACTCCAGGAGGACGGCCAGCGCCACACCCAGTATCAGGCCCAGCATCAGCGCCAGGAGCCCGTTGCGGACCGGGTTGGGGCTCACGGGGTCTTCCGGCACGGAGGAGCGCTCCCACACCGTGGCGGTTATGGCGTTGGCGCTGGGGCTCACCTCGGCGACCTGCTCGGAGAACACGTCCCCGACGGTGTTGGCCACGAGCTGGGCCCGCTGCGGGTCCGGGTCCTGGTAGAACACCTGGATGACCTGGGTGTTGGGGATCTGCTCGACCCTCATGTTCTCCAGGAACTCCTCGGGCGTCACGCCCAGATCCAGCTCCTCGATGACCGCCGCGGCCACCGTCTGCGTGTTGACTATCTCGGCTATCGTCTGGGTGAGCTGCTGCAGGCCCGTGGCCTGCGTGGGGTCTTCGGTGATGCCCCGCTCCTGGCCGACCAGGATCTTTATGGAGCCCTCGTAGTGTGGCGTCTGCAGCAGGCTGTAGCCCGCAGCGACGCCGGTGAAGACGATGGAGACGAGCAGGATCACCCACAGCCGCCGCCAGAGAACCTGGAGCAGGTCTCTGAGGGAGATCACGTACTCCTCGTCTCTGGCGGCGGGTTCGCTTCCCGGTCTATCGCTGATCATCTGTGGCGCACACCTTCTAAACATCTGGAGCGGTAGGGAAGCAGGTGGGCCTCGATCCCATCCGCCCTGGTTCCACAGTGCCGTAGTGTAGACATTATGTGCACGAAAGTCTACGATGCGCCGTAGATTTTCCAGGAGCAGCATCGAAGTCAAGACGCGTGAAGGATGCTTTCGGCAAGATAACGAATAATAGCAACGACGACCGGCTCCTCCCCACGGCGGTGCTCGTAGCCGTGGCGCTGCTCGTCCCGTGGATGGGGCTCTTCGGAGCCGGATACTTCCCCGGGCAGTGGACGGTGGCCGCCGGGATAACGGCGCTCCTGGTGCTCCTGGCTTCGCTGGCCGGGCTCTGCCCGCCCCTCCGGCGTGACTGGAGCGGGATAGCGCTGGCCCTCTTTACCGCCTTCGCGGCGTGGACCGCCCTCTCCATGCTCTGGTCGCCGAACGCAGGGGACGCGTGGGTGGGCACCGGGCAGACCCTGCTCTACCTCATGGCGTTCTGGATTGTGCTGGCCATGCTCGGGGCGGGGGCGTCCCGGCGCCGGGTGCTGGCGGCGACGGCGCTCGGCCCTGCGGCGGTGGCGGCCTTCACGCTGCTGATGCTGCCCGCCCATACGGAGGACCTCTTCGAGTACGGCCGCCTGCTCGGCACCGCCGGCTACGCCAACGGGCAGGCGGCCTTCCTGCTGGTGCCGTTCTGGGCCGCTATCTATCTCGCTGCCTCCCGGCGCGTGCATCCGCTCCTGCGCGGACTCTTGCTCGCCGGGGCGGCGCTGAGCCTGAACCTGGCGGTCCTGACCCAGTCGCGCGGGGCCATGGTCTCCCTGGGGGTCTCTTTATTGGTCTACTTCGCGCTCTCCGGCCAGCGCCTGCGGGGGTTTGTGGCCCTGCTCCCCGCCGCCCTGGCACTGGCGGCGGCCTTCCCGGATCTGAACGAGGTATACCAAGCGTTCCTGCGGGAGGAAGCCGCCGGAGCGGCCCTCTCCGCTGCGCTCCCGAAGATCTGGCTGGGAGCGGCGGCGGCCGGGCTCTACGGGCTGCTCTGGGGCGCGGCCGATAGCAACTGGCGTCTCTCGACCGTCGCGACACGCGTCCTGGGGAGCCTGGTGCTAGCCGGGGTCATCGTCGCCACGGTGGTCGCCGGAGCGGCGGCGCTCGAACGCGTCGGGGACCCCGTCGGGTGGGCCGAAAGCCGCTGGGAGGCGTTCAAGTCCAACGACCCGGCCGGCCACGAGCAGAGCCGCTACCTGAGCATCTCCGGCTCGGGCCGCTACACGCTCTGGCAGGTGGCCTGGCGGGACTTCGCGGAGAACCCGATCACAGGGGTGGGCACGCACAACTACGAGGCGACCTTCTACCAGCTGCGGGAGCGGGGGGGCTTCTGGGTGCGCCAGCCGCACATGCTGCCGCTGGAGGTGCTGGCCGAGCGCGGCGCGGTGGGCGGGGCGCTCTTTCTGGGCTTCCTCGCGGTCTGCGCGGCCGGCGGGCTGTGGGCCAGATTCCGGGAGCTGAACCCGCAGGGCAAGGCTCAGGTCGGGGCCCTGCTGGCCTGCGTCGCCTACTGGTTCGTGCACTCCGGCGCCGAGTGGTTCTGGCAGATGCCGGCGATCACGCTGCCGGCGATCTTCTACCTGGCGCTGCTCGCGGGCCCCTGGGGCCGCAGCAACGCCTCCGCCTCCGGCTGGACCGCGCGGGCGGCGGGGCTGGTCGCCTCGATCCTGACGCTCGCCGCCGTGATCCCGCTGTATGCGGCCGACCACTACGTGCAGCGCAGCTACGCCGCCGAGAGCCCGCAGGAAGCGCTGGAGCTCGTCGAGCGGGCCCAGCGCTTCGACCCGCTCAACCCGCGGCTGGCCCAGCGCGAGGCCGAGCTGGCGATGAGCGCGGGCGACTGGGAGCGGGTCGAGCTCTCCTACCGCCGGGCCATCGAGCTGAACCCGGAGCACTACGCGCCCTACATGTTCCTCGCCGACTTCTACGAGCGGCGCGGCGAGCTGGAGAAGGCCCTGGAGATGTATCAGGAGGCGCTGCGGCGGAACCCGCTGGACTCCGACCTCAACCGGAGAGCCGTCCACCTCGCCTACCAGACCGGCGTCGAGTCGGTGGAGGTAGGGCTCCGGCACCGGGGCGAGGAGCGGGCCGGGCTCACCGCGGAGGTGGCGAGGAGCGCCGCGGACCATCCCGTAGCGCTCCGGCCGGGGACCCTCCTGATCCTGCCGGCCAACACGGTCGGCGAGCTTAGGCTGCGCGGCGCCGGAGCGCCGGTGGACGTGGCGCTCGCGGACTCCGCCGGGTCCATCCTGCGCGTGGAGCGCGGCGTCTCCGGGTCCGTGAGCGAGGACCAGCCCTACCGCCTCGTCCTCGCCGCCGAGAGCGGCTTCTTCGACAGAGCCGGGATAGGGGCGGAGGACCGGATCGTGCTCGCGCGGTCGTAGGGCGGCGGCCGGAGCAGATTTCTCTTTTTTCCGCTTCCAACGGACTTTTTTGCGCCGTTTGCCCTTGACGCGGGCAGCCGGACTGGCGTAGTCTTACTTAAACAAAGATAACAAATTTCCGCAAAGCTTCAGGGAGGGAAATCATGGGGCCGGCAATCAGAGTCAATTACGTCATGGTAGCGCTTGTGTTCGCCGTCGCAGCCATGCTCGGGGTGGCAGCCGCTGCCGGAGCCCAGCAGCCCGCCGGGGATCAGTACGCGGCCCCCGCGCCGCCTCCCGGACCGGCCGAAGAGAGCCAGTGCGTGGTTCCGAACGACACGGACGGGATCGTCAACGCGGGCGACGTGATCGAGTGCGAAGGCGACTTCGCGGTGACACCGGGCGCCTCCGTGGTCCTGCAGGACGGAGATGGCACCCAGGGCACCTTCATCGACGGTACGAACGCCAACATCTCGGCCGGGAGCCTGATCATCGAGGTCACCGCCGACCCGATCAATGTACACGGCGGGGACGGCGTGCTCAACACCGAGGGGCTCTTCGTGGTCTCCGTAACGGGCGTCGCGCCTACCGAGGCGCAGGTGCCGACCACCGAGGCGGAGGCGGCCGTGCTGCCGGCGGACTTCCTCCCGTTTACCGGCGGGCTCCAGGGCATCCTGGTGGCGCTGAGCTCGGTGGCCTTCGTCAGCGCCGGGCTGATCATGCTCCGCCGTCTCAACCGGCGAACGGGCTAGGGAGAGCTGCGCCGATCGCGAAGAGGCCCGGCCCCGTGGGGCCGGGCCTCTTCGTCCGTGCCGGATCAGCGAAGCACCGCGCCCCTGACCCGCTCGCAGAGAGTAACACCGGCCAAAGGCTGACGGCCGCAGAACAATGTGTTACGATATGCGGGTCGGAGGGGCCGTAGCTCAGCCGGGAGAGCGCTGCCTTCGCATGGCAGAGGTCGGGGGTTCGAGTCCCCCCGGCTCCACTCATAAAACCCCTGCATCTTCCGGGGATGCACTAGCCGCCGGTCTGCCGGCGTCCCTTGATCCCGAGGTAGGCGAGGTAGGCGCCGATGGCGAGCGAGACGGCTATGATCGGCAGGTGCAGCAAGGCCAGGTAGGGGTCGCTCTGCAGGTCGTTGGCGTACCACGTGTAGCCGCGGGTGACCCAGAAGAAGAGCATCACGATCCCCATCCCCAGCAGCAGGTTGCACTGTCGCCTCGAGAGCTTCATGGCGAACGTCAGTTTAGCAGAGCCGCCCCTTGCCTACCGCCCGTCTCCCAGGCCGAAGGCCTCTGCCAGGAGCTCGTAGGAGCGGAGCCTGGCCCCGTGGTCGTAGACCATGGTGGTGACCATGACCTCGTCGGCACCGGTGCTCTCCGCCATCCCGGTGAGACGCTCCCTGACGGACTCCGGGTCGCCCACGACCTGCATGGAGCGGTAGCTCTCCAGCAGCCGCCGCTCCGCCGGGCTGTAGGGGTAGGAGAGCGCCTCCTCGGGGCTCGGCAGCGGGCCGGGCTTGCCGGTGCGCATCCTCACCCAGGCGAGGCCCATGGAGGAGGCGAGCTCCCCGGCCCTCTCCTCCGTCTCGGCGCAGACGACAGAAGCGGCGAGGATGGCGTGGGGCTCGGGGAAGCTCTCCGAGGGGCTGAAGTGCTCGCGGTAGGCGAGCATGGGCGGGGCGGGGTTCACGGGGCTGAAGTGGGAGGCGAAGGCGTAGCCGAGGCCCATCTCCCCGGCCGCCTTCGCGGAGTAGCCGCTCGAGCCGAGAAGCCAGATGGGGGGCAGCTCCACGTCGTCGGGCACGGCCCTGACGGAGGCGAAGGGGTGGCCCTCCGGGAAGCCCTCGCCGGCGAAGGCCAGCAGCTCGCCGAAGAGCTGCGGGAAGTCGTCGGCCTCCGCCCCAAGGCCCCTGCGCAGCGCCGCGGCGGTAACGGGGTCGGTGCCCGGGGCACGCCCTATCCCGAGATCTACCCGCCCGGGGTGCAACGCCTCGAGCAGCCGGAAGGTCTCGACGACCTTCAGCGGGGCGTGGTTGGGGAGCATGATGCCGCCGGCCCCGACCCGGATGCGGGAGGTCGCGCCGGCCACGTGCCCGATCATGACCTCCGGCGCGGGGCTCGCAACGCTCGGGAGGTTGTGGTGCTCGGCGAGCCAGTAGCGGGCGTAGCCGAGCCGGTCGGCGAGCCGGGCGAGCTCCAGGGTGTTGCGCAGGGCGCGGGAGGAGCCGGACCCGGCGCTGACCGGGGAGAGATCCAGTACCGAGAGCGCCGGGGTCATCCTTTCCGACCTCCTGAGTGTGCCGGCACTCCGCTCACCGGGCGCGCCCGGCGGCGACCAGCTCGCGGGTGGCGGGGGCGACCTCGGAGGCGAAGAGCTCGATCGGGGCGGCGTCGTCGGCCATCAGGATAAAGCCGCTCACGCCGTGCTCGAGCGAGATCTCCGCGAGCTCCTCGGCCCACTGCCGCGGCGGCCCGACGAGGAGGGAGCCCCGGGAGGGCTGGAACTGCCCCGAGATATTGAGCAGGCGGCGCACGGCGGAGGGGTCGCGCCCGGCGGAGGCCGCTCCCTCGTCGATGCGCCGGTTCATCTCCGCGAGGTTGGCGGGGCCGCCGGAGAGGTAGGGGAGTGAGGGTACCCACCCGTCGGCCATCCGCCCGGTGAGGCGCAGCATCCTGGGCCCGTACGCCCCGACCCATATCCCGATGCCGTGGGCGGGGGCGGGGCCGCGCTTGGCGCCCTTGAGGCTGTAGTACTCGCCGTCGAAGCGCGCCCCGCCGCGCTTCTCCGTGTCCCACAGCTCGCGGATGATCCCGATGGCCTCCCCGAGCGCCTCCACGGACTGCCCCGGCGTCAGCCGGCGCCCGCCCATGGCCTCGATCGCGTCCCAGAACCCCCCGGCCCCGAGCCCCAGCTCGAACCTCCCGCCGGAGAGCAGGTCCAGGCTCGCCGCCGCGCGGGCCAGAACCGCCGGGTGCCGGAGGGGCAGGTTGATCACGTTCCCGCTCAGCCGGACCCGCTCGGTGCGCGCGGCGACGTAGGAGAGCAGCGTCCAGGTGTCGAGGAAGGCCGGCTGGTAGGGATGGTCCTGGAAGGTCACCAGGTCCAGCCCCGCCCGCTCGGCGGCCACCGCCAGCTCGACCGCGTGCGTGGGGGGCCGGGCCGCGGGGGTTATGAAGGCTCCGAAGAGCAGGTCGTGTCCGTAGTCCGTCATCCCTGTCTCCTCTCTGCCGGGGGGATGTTGAAGTTGTCGCGGAAGACGTTCTCCGGATCGTAGCGTCCCTTGAGCTCGCGCAGGCGCTCCAGCACCCCGGGCGGGAACGCCTCCCGCAGGCGCTCCGGGCGCCGGTCGGTCTCAAAGCTTAGGTAGGTGCCCTCGAAGTGGGTGCGCATCGCGTCCCATGCCGCGTCCAGGCGCTCCGGGCTCGCCCCGAACGCGGCGACGTGGAAGTTAGCCGACCGGCCGGCGTAGGCGGTCGCCTCCGGCGCGACGTCAGAGACCGCCCCGCCGACCGACCGGATCTGGAAGAAGTACGCCGCCCCGCTCCGCAGCAGCATCTCCGCCGCGGCGGCGAACCGCGGCGTGATGTGCCGGATGAGGCCGGAGCGCGCTACCGGCTCGCCCCGGGCCTCGTGGTAGCTCCCCTGCGCGTTGGCCATGACGCTCGCGTACGGGGTGATGACGGCGCTCTGGTCGTACACGGGCGCCGCCCGGGCCACGGGCTCGAGCTGCCCGGCGACGACCTCCGGCCGGTCGGAGTCGACGACCGCAAACACCTGCGCCACCGCCGGCCGTCCGGGCCGCTGCGCCCCCAGGATTATGAAGCTGGTGAGGTCCCGCGGCGCCACCTCGACCGCCGCGCCCCACCGCCGGAGGAGCCCCGCCGTGTCGCTCGCGTCCACCAGGAACTGCCCCCAGCCGACCTCCCCGACCTCGTAGGCCTCGAACTCGAACGAGGTGACGATGCCGAAGTTCGCGCCCGCGCCCCGGACGGCCCAGAAGAGGTCCGGGTTCTCCTCGCCGCCGGCGCGGACCACCGAGCCGTCGGCGAGCACCATCTCCACGGCGCGCAGGCGGTCTATGGTGAGGCCGCGCTTGCGCGCGAGCCAGCCGATGCCGCCGGCGGTCGCGAGCCCGCCGACCCCCACGCCGCCGTAGTCCCCCGAGCTGAGCCCCCACCCGTACGGGGCGAGCGCCGCGGCCACGTCCATCCAGCGCGCCCCCGGCCCGAGGCGCACCCGCCGGCTCGCCTCGTCGAGGACTTCGATGCCGTCCATCTTAGAGAGGTCTATGACGATGCCGCCCCTGTTGGTGGACCGGCCGCTTATGCCGTGCCCGCCGCTGCGGATTCCGAGCGGCACCTCGGGGTGGGAGCGGGCGAAGGCGAGGGCCTCGGCTACCTGCTCCGGGCTCCCGGCCCGCAAAACGAGCCCCGGCGCCCCGCCGCGCAGGTAGGTGGACCTGACGCGCGCGTAGGCGGGGTCTCCGGGCTCCACCGCGTTCTCTCCGAGCGAGGCGGGGATGCGGCCGTAGTCGATGCCGGGCTGGCGCCTGGCCCGCACCCAGGCGGGACGCACGGCGGGCCCCGAGGGCGCCCCGGCGAGCTCGCGCCCGGCGGCCTCGCGCAGCGCCGGGACGACCTCGCGGGCGAACCGCTCCATACCCTCCGCACCGTCCGTGGCGAGGACGAGGGTCCCGACGCCCTCCTCGATCACGAGCGGGAGGAGGTCTTCGACCCACGCCCCGGGCGGCCCGTCGAGGAACCCGCCGCGCTCCCCGGAGAACCGCCCCGAGATGTTCAGGAGGCGCCGGATCTCGCGCGGGTCCCTCCCCGCTTCGCGCGCGGTCTCGTCGAGGAGCCCGTTCGCGGCCCGTATCCCGCCGGCCTTGATCCGCCCGAGCGTCGCCACCCAGCCGTCGGCCTTGCGTCCCGCGAGCCGCAGCATCGGGGGATCGTGGGCCTCCACGTGTACCGGCACGTAGCGCTCCGGCGCGGGTCCGCGCCGGGCGCCCCGGACGCGGTAGTGCTCGCCCTCGAACCTCAGCGGGCCCCGCTCCCCGGCGTCGAGGAGCCCCCGGATTATGTCTATGGCCTCCCCCAGCGCCGCGGCCTCCTCCCCGGCCCCGAGCCCCAGCTCGAGCCTCCCGCCGGAGAGCAGGTCCAGGCTCGCCGCCGCGCGGGCCAGAACCGCCGGCGTCGCGCACGGCACGTGCGCCCCGACGCGCACCCGGTCCGTCCGGCCCGCGACCCACGACGCGAGGGTCCAGGCGTCGAGGGATCTTCCGGGCGCATCCCGGAACGTCACCACGTCGTACCCCAGCTCCTCGGCCCGCCGCGCGAACGCGGCCGCCCCCTCTGGCAACACCGGAGGGATCGTGATCCCGAACTCCAGACGATGGCCGTAACCCAAAATCTCTTAGAGGCTCCTCTCCGGTAGATATCTACCGGGCGATTGTACCGCGCTGGCCGGTGTATCAACCAATAACTGCGGGACGTACGAGCCGGTCACGGCTGCCTCTCCCGGGCCAGGCGTTACTACAGCAGCACGAAGAAGGCCAGCAGGGCAGACCCGCCGCCAACGGCGGAGCCGAGGGCGAGTTCGGGCGGCGTGTGGCGGCCGAGGGCGCTTCTGGCCCACCACACCACCGGCAGCAGCGGGGCGGCGAGCGCTCCCCACCACCCGAAGACGAAGAGCAGGCAGACCGTGGCGCCCGAGACGCCGGCGGCGTGGAGCGAGATCTTTACGACCGGCGTGAGCAGGGCGAACGCCAGCGTGGCGAGGACGTAGGAGAGCAGGACCGCCCGCAGCACCGCCGGAGCGCCGAGCAGGGTCAGCACGAGCCAAGCCGAGGCGTGCAGCCCGGCCACGATCCACAGGGGTCTCACGCGCTCCTCCCGGCCGATCCTGCGCGGGTCCCTCACCTTCCCCGAGCGCGTGAGGTGCAGCAGGTAGAGCAGCGAGAGCCCGCTGGTCAGGAAGATGCACAGCGCGCCCCAGAGGAGCCCGCTCCCACCCGCCGCCGAGTATCCCAGCAGCAGGAAGAGGGGCACGACGATAAACGGCAGGCGCGTGGCCTCGGAGACGAGCTCTGCGGTGCGGATGCGGTCCACGACCCGGAGATTGTACAATCGATCGTACACACCATGGTGCGAGGCAGAGACATAGCGGCAGCTGTGGAGAAGATCGCTCCCGGCGGGCTGGCCGAGAGCTGGGACAACTGCGGGCTGCAGGCCGGTTCGCTCGACGCTCCGGTGGAGAGGGTGCTGGTCGCACTCACCCCGCTGCCGGAGGTCTTCGACGAGGCGGAGGAGCTGGGCGCAAACTTCCTGCTCTTCCACCACCCGCTCATCTTCGGCGACCCGCTGCGGAGCGTGGACTTCGGCCGCTACCCCGGGGATCTCATCCTGCGGGCGGCGCGGGCCGGGCTCACCGTCTACGCCGCGCACACCAGCTACGACGCCGCGCCGGGGGGTGTCTCGGTCGCGCTGGCGAGAGCGCTGGGGCTTGAGGGGCCGCTGGAGGTCGTGGTCCCGGCGGGGGAGCTGAGGAAGCTGGTCGTCTTCGTCCCGGAGGAGAACGCCGGGGAGCTATCGGACGCCCTCTCCGCGGCAGGGGCGGGTGTGATCGGGGAGTACACCCACTGCACGTTCCGCACTCCCGGGACCGGGACGTTCAGAGGCAGCGAGCACACGAGCCCCCACATCGGCGAGGCCGGGAGGCTGGAGCAGGTCGCGGAGATCCGGCTGGAGACGGTCGTGCCGGCGCATCTGGCGCGCCGCGCGGCCGCCGCCGCCGCGGAAGCACACCCCTATGAGGAGATGGCCTACGACCTCTACCCGGTGGACGGGCACCCGGAGGGCTGCGGGTACGGGCGGACGGGCCGGCTGCCCGAGGCCATGACGCCGCGGCGGCTCGCGGAGTACGTCTCCGGGAGGCTGGGCTTCCCGGCCCGGCTGGTCTCGGACCCGGAGCCGGAGCGGCAGGTCGGGCGCGTGGCCGTACTCGGTGGCTCCGGAGGGTCCTTCATCCGGCGGGTGGCGGCCTCAGAAGCGGAGGCGTACGTGACCGGGGACATCCGGTACCACGAGGCCCTGCTGGCCGAGTCCCTGGGCCTGCCCCTCATAGACGCCGGCCACGCCGCAACCGAGCTCCCCTCCCTGCGCCCGCTGGCGGAGAGGCTCGGTGGGCTGGTGGACGTGCCGGTAGAGGTTAGCCGGGTGCGCCGCTAGAGATTAGGGCCTCCACCTCCCCGGCGTCCGGCAGCGCTCCGAGCGCCCCGAAGGCGGTACAGACCAGCGCCCCGGCCGCAGCTCCCCGCGTGGCCGCCTCCCGGACGCGGGCTTCGCTCCACGGGCCTCTGGAGAGATGATCCAGGACCGCGGCGGTGAAGGCGTCGCCCGCCCCGGTTGAGTCCACGGCTCTCACGCTGAAGGCGGGGACGGAGCCCCGGAAACCCGGCGCGGCGTAGAAGGCTCCGGCGGCCCCCAGCGTGATGAATGCCAGCGAGACCCCCGCCTCCAGCAGCCGGCCGGCGGCGGCCAGGGGCTCCTCTGTCCCCAGCAGCGGCCCTATCTCGTCGTCGCTCAGCTTGACGATCCGGGCGCGCCCGAGGAGCGGCAGGATCTCGCGCCGCGCCTCCTCAAGGCCCTCCCAGAGGTGCGGGCGCAGGTTCACGTCGAAGGCCACGGGCACGTCCAGCTCCTCCGCCAGCTCCACGGCCCGGCGGACGGCAGAGCGGGAGGGCTCGCGCAGCAGCGGGATGCTCCCGAAGGTCACGAACGAAGCGCCGGAGAGGGATTTGCGCGTAACGTCCTCCGCCGAGAGGAGCTCATCGGCCGCCGGGCTGGTGCGGTAGAAGGTGAAGGAGCGCTCGCCGGACGGGGAGACTTCCACGAAGGCTATGGAGGTGCGGGTGGGAGGATCGCAGCGCCTCACGCCCGAGACGTCCACTCCACAGGCCTGCAGGGCGTGCAGGATGAAGTTCCCGAAGAGGTCCTCCCCCACCCGGCCGATGAAGGCGGCCACAGAGCCCAGCCTCGCTGCGGCGGCGGCTAGGTTCGCGGGCGCCCCGCCGGGGCGGGCTATGAAGGGCAGCTCCTCCGGACGCTCGCTTCCGGCCCGGTAGATGTCCGCCACGACCTCTCCCAGAGCGACTATCTTCCCCATACCGCCGCCCTTATACCACAGCTCGACATCCGGAGCGATCAGGGAGTAACATCCAGGGATCATGACAGGGATCGTGCGGGCCGTCCTCTCGATGTCGGCGGCCACCACCGTCTCCAGAATAACCGGATACCTGCGCACGATGGTGATGGCGGCGACGCTGGGCAGCGGCGTCGTGGCCAACGCCTACACGCTCTCCAACACGCTGCCGAACCAGATCTACGAGCTCTTCATGGGCGGGATCCTGTACTCGATCTTCATCCCGCTGCTGGTCGAGCGCATCCAGAAGCACGGCGAGGAGGACGCCCGGCGGTTCACCGACGCCCTGTTCACGCTCGTCGTGCCGGTTCTGGCAGCCGTCTCGCTTTTGGGAGTACTCTTCGCCGGGCCGCTGGTGAGGCTGGCCTCGGACTTTGAGGCCGCCGAGGGCAACCTCTCCCCGGAGGAGGCGCGGCAGGCCACCGAGCTCGCCATCCTGATGTTCAGGATCTTCGCCGTGCAGATCATCTTCTACGGCATAGGGGCCGTGTGCATCGGCGTGCTCAACTCGCACCGCAGGTTCTTCCTGCCCACCTTCGCACCGGTCTTCAACAACCTGGTGGTGATCGCCTCCTTCGCCGGGTACTGGCTGCTCCGGGAAGAGAACCCCGCCGGAGCCGTCTACGTGCTCGCCGGAGGGACCACCCTCGGCGTGGCGGTCATGTCGCTGGTGCTGCTGCCGCCCGTGATCCGGCTCGGCTACCGGCCCCGGCCCCGGCTCGGCCACCCGGCCCTGCGCTCCGCGGCGCGGCTGGCCGGGCCGATGCTCGTCTTCGTCGCAGCAGCGGTCGGCGTGCAGTTCGCAGCGAACCTGATCGGGAGCCAGTTCGGAGCCGTGGAGTACCTGTGGTACGCGTTCATGATCTACTCCCTCCCCTACGGCATCTTCGTCGTCGCCATAGCCACGGCCCTGATGCCCGAGCTCTCCGAGCGGTTCTCGGCCTCGGACGCCGAAGGCTACCGCCGCACGCTCTCGTTCGGGCTCAGGATCATGGCGTTTATCGTGGTTCCCGCCACGGTCGGCCTGATCACGCTCTCCGAACCTATCGTGGGGCTGCTGTACGAGCGCGGCGAGTTTACCCCGCAAGATACCCGGACCGTCTCCGCCCTGCTCGTGGCCTACGCCGCGGGCCTCCTCGGCTACGCCACCTACTTCATCCTGGCCCGGGCCTTCTACGCCCGGCAGAACACGAAGACCCCGGCGGCGATGAACGTCTTCCTGCTGGCGCTCTACGTCGCCCTGGCCTACGGGCTCTCGCGCATCCTCGGCGCACAGGGCATAGCCTGGGCGTTCTCCGCCGCGTATTTCGTTCTGGCGCTCGCCCTGCTCCTCGCCATGCGCCGGGAGACCAAGAGCATAGACGGCCGCCGGCTGCTGAACTCGCTCATCCGCATCCTGCTCGCGGGGGCAGCCATGTTCGCCACGGCACACCTCGGGATGCAGATCCTGGGGCCGGGCTCGGACTTCGCGCAGCGCGCCGCAATTCTGGCCGGCGTCGGGGGAGCCTCGGTCGCCGTCTACCTGGGGGCCGCGCTCGCGCTGCGCGTGCAGGAGCTGCGCTCGGGTCTGAGCCTCCTGCGCGGCCGGCTGCAGCCCCCTAGCAGGTAGTGTGTACGAGCGCTCCGGCGGGCTCCTTCCGCCGCAGCTCGTTGTAGAGGCGGACGGCCTCCTCTGTGCGCAGCACGTGTGCCCTTACGCCCCGGCGCGCAAGCAGCTCCAACGTCTCCGGCATGACCCTCAGCCGCCCGTAGAATCCCCGGGAGAGGACGACCACCCGGGCCCCGCGGGCAAGCAGCTCCTCCACGTCGGCCGGCCGGATGCCGGGCTCGTGGCGGGTCCCGGTCTCGTTCCAGTCCCACTCGCGGGCGCCGCCGGGGTAGAGCCTGGCGTCCTTGAAAACACGCCCGCCGGCCTCCAGCCGGCCCCAGGAGATGTGCGTAACCTCTGGAGAAAGGGCGCCGTCTCCGGCTCCCACGATCACCACCCCCTGTGCAAAAGCGGGCCTGGAAGGATTCGAACCTCCGACACGCGGCCCCGGAAACCGCTGCTCTATCCCCTGAGCTACAGGCCCGTGAAAATCCGGCCGCAATATGGTACCGCACGGCGGCCGGTCCTTCAACGCGCCGGCCTTGCCAGAGACTCCGGCCGGCCGCATAATCCAGGGGCAGTTCTCTCATGCGGACGCAAGGAGGGTTTTGAGGCATCCGGAGACCCTGCCGGGAGGAGAAGACTTTCTTGCCCCGCCGCCGGGCCGGATCCCCGGACACATAGCGCGGCGGGTCTCGGAGACCTTCGGGCTTCCCGCCGCCCTCTTCGTGCTGGATCTGGACAACACCGCGCTGCATCTGGCAGCATCCCACCCGGAGCCCGGGAAGCGGGAGGTGCTGGACCTGCGGGAGCATCCGCTGAGCCGGGTGATCCACGACCGGCGGCCCGCGGCGCTCTCGGCGGCCGGGCTCCCCGGGGAGCCCGGCCCCCTCTCCGGCGCGGAGTATCTGGCCGCGGCCCCGGTGCTGGCGGGCGACTCGGTCGCCGGGGCGCTGGTGCTGGGCGGGGCGGAGCCGTTCGGCGCGGAGACGCTGAGAGAGCTGGCGCGCCTGGGGGTCCGGGCCGGGTCCGCGCTCGCGATCGCCGACCGCTACACGGACGAGCTGAAGAGGATGCGCCGCCGGGCGGAGCTCTCCATCGCCGCCGAGCTGCAGCAGGAAGCCCTGCCCCCGAACGAGCTCTACACCGAGCGGGTCGGCGTCGCCGGGTTCATAGAACCCGCCTACGATATCGGGGGGGACTGGTTCGACTACGCGCTCAACGGCGACCGCCTCTCCGTGGCCATCTGCGACGCCGCCGGCAAGGCGCTCCGGGCCGCCGCGGTGGCCACGATCTCGCTCGGCGCGGTCCGCAACTCCCGGCGGCGGGGCCTGAGCCTGCAGGAGACGATGCTCGCCGCCCACCGGGCCCTGCTCGAGAGCACCGGCCCGGAGCAGTTCGCCACGCTGCTCGTCGCCGAGATAGACCTCCGCACGCGCGAGATGCGCGTGATCAACGCCGGCCATCCCCTCCCGGTGGCCGTGGGCGGAAAGGAGCCCCTCCCGCTCCGGACTTCCTCGATCTACCCGCCGCTCGGGGGACTGGAAGACGGCCAGACCTACAATCCGGATATCTTCCGGCTGGAGCCGGGGCTGCGGCTGCTCTTCCTCTCCGACGGGGTGCTGGAGCGCCGGGGCCGGGACCGGAGCCCTCTGGGCCTGAAGGGGCTGCTGCGGCGCGCACAGCGGTACGCCAACCTGCCGCCCTTCCCGTACGTGCAAGCCCTGATCCGGGAGGTCGTCGAGTTCGGGGACGACCCCCTGCGGGACGACGCCACCATCCTGGGCGTGGAGCTGCGCTGAAGCCCGGGAGAATCTCCCCCTCCGAGCCTTTCAAATCCCGCATCCGGCCGGTAAACTACTCTCTCCAGCGTAAGAGAGGACCATGTACGCGGTAATATCCGACATCCACGGCAATCTGGAGGCGCTCGAGGCCGTGCTCGGCGACATGCCCGGGGATCTGGAGCGGATCTACTGCCTGGGGGACGTGATCGGCTACGGCGCCAGCCCCAACGAGTGCTGCGACCTGATCCGGGAGCGGGAGATCCTGACCATCTCCGGCAACCACGACCTCGCCATCGCGGATGAGAGCTCGGATATCAGCTGGTTCAACCCGGTCGCCGCCGCGGCCGTGCTGTGGGGGCGCGAGCAGCTGACCGAAGAGAACCGGAAGTTCCTGCTCGGGCTGCCCCGGATGATGCAGAGCGCGGACGCCCTCTTCGTGCACGGCTCCATCCGCGACCCGGACGAGTACATCATGGATCACACGACCGCCGAGGAGAACCTGGCGCTGCTCAAAAGCGAGTACCCGGGCGTTCCCCTCTGCTTCTTCGGGCACACGCACGTCAAGTCGATCGCCCCCCGGCCGCCGCACCCGGCGAACGGTTCGGGCGCCCTGGACCTGAGCGAGAACGGGCCGTACCTCATCAACCCAGGCTCCGTGGGCCAGCCCCGCGACGGCGACACCTTCGCCTCCTACGTGACGGTCGAGGGCCTGACCGTAACCTACCGCTTCGTGCAGTACGACATCGAGAGGTCGCAGGCCAGGATCCGGGCCGCCGGACTGCCCGACATGCTCGCAGCCCGGCTGGCCGTCGGCCGCTAGAGGCGGTGGAGCGCTACCGGCTCTTCAGCGTTGAGGAGGCGAACGCCCTCCTCCCCCGCCTGACGGAACTCCTGCAGGAGGCCTTCCGCCACCGCGACGAGCTCCGCCGCCGCGCTCCGCAGCTGGAGCCGGTCCTGGAGCAAGCCCCGCACAACGGCGGCGGCCGGGCCGGGAGCGAGTACGGCGCGGAGGCGTACCGGCTCTACCGCGCGATCTCCCGCATCCGCGAGCTGGGCGTCATGCTCAAGGATCTGGACGCGGGTCTTATAGACTTCCCGCACGAGCGGGAGGGCAGGATCGTCTTCCTCTGCTGGCACCCCCCCGAGGAGCGCGTGATGTACTGGCACGAGGTGGACGCGGGCTACGCCGGGAGGCGGCCGCTGGAATGAAGGTGGTCGTCCAGCGCGTCTCCCGCGCCTCCGTTACCGTGGACGGCGAGACCGTCTCGAGCATCGGCCGGGGGCTGCTCCTGCTCGTCGGGGTGGCGCGGGGAGACACCCGGGCTCAGGCCGACTGGCTGGCGGAGAAGATAAGTGGCCTCAGGATCTTCGAGGACGCAGCGGGGCGGATGAACCTGAGCGTGCGGGACGTGGGCGGCGAGATACTGGCCGTCTCCCAGTTCACCTTGCTCGCCGACACCCGCAAGGGCAAGCGCCCGAGCTTCGTGAACGCGGCCCCGCCCGGGGAGGCCGAGCCCCTCTTCGACTACTTCTGCGGGCGGCTGCGGGAGAAGGGCCTGCGGGTCGGGACCGGCGTCTTCGGAGCGATGATGGAGGTCGGGCTCGTCAACTCCGGCCCCGTGACCGTGATCCTGGAACGGTAGGCGCAAAACCCTCCACATAGAGCGTCGCGGGCCGGGTGTACCCCTCCCGCCGCACGCGCTCCAGGAATCTTGCACGCCGCCGGAGGAGCCCGCTCCCCCGTGCCCGCTGCGCGAAGTCGTCGCCCTCCACGATCACCCGCCCGAGGTGCCGGATGCGAAACGGCGGGCTGATGTGCCACCGCAGGCCGGAGAGCACCTTCCGGTGCAGCTTTACGAGCCGCTCCGGCGGCCCGATGCCGTACAGGCGCCTCCCGCCGGCGCGCGCCAGCTCCGCCTCCAGCGCCTCGTCCTCCAGCTGCAGGGCCGGGACCTGATCCACGAAGTCCGAGGTGGCGAGCCGCCCGCCGGGGCGCAGCAGCGCCGCCATACCCTCCAGTGCAGCCTCCGCCGGGCGCTCCGAGACGTCCAGCTCGTGGAAGAGCCCGGCGGAGTAGACGAGGTCGAACGAGCCCGCCTCGAACGGCGGAGCGTGCACGTCGCCGCGGATGAGCCGGACCGGAGCGGCAAGAGCGGCCTCCCGCAGCAGCTCGCGGGCGGCCTCCACCTTTCCGGCATCCAGCTCCAGCACGTGCAGCTCCCCCTCTTCCCCGAGTCTCTGGCTCAGGCCCTCGATCCAGAGTGCCGCCGCTCCCCCGGCGTAGAGCGTGCGCAGCCCCCGGATCTCCCCGAGCAGGTCCAGCTCCCGGTCGCAGAAGGCTATGAGGTCGCTCTCGTACTCCTCCCGCTCTCCGGGGCTCAACGGCATCGCATTCCCGATATAATCTAACCTCTCATGAAGGTCCTTGTCGCCCAGAACATCGTAAAGTACCTCGGCGGCGCCGTGAAGGTGCTCGCCGGCGCGACCCTGGAGATAGAGGCCGGGGAGAAGCTCGGCCTCGTCGGGCGCAACGGGGCCGGCAAGACGACCCTGCTGAACATTCTGGCCGGGCACACAGAGCCGGACGGCGGAACGGTCGAGCGGGCCGGCGAATCGAAGGTCGGCCTGACGGACCAGAGCCTCTACGCCGGCGTGGACCGTCCGGTCAAGGACGAGCTGCTCGGGGCCTTCGCACACCTCATACGGCGAGAGCGGGAGCTCCGCGAGCTGGAAGCGCGGCTGCAGAGCGAACACTCCCCCGCCCTGCTGGAGCGCTACGGGCGGCTGCAGGCCGAGTTCGAGCGGGACGGCGGCTACGAGTACCGGGCACGGGCGGCCTCGGCGCTGAGCGGCCTGGGCTTCGATAGAGAGGACTGGGAGCGCCCGGTGGGATCGTTCTCCGGTGGGGAGCAGAGCAGGATCGCGCTCGCGCGCCTGCTGCTCTCGGAGCCGGAGGTGATCCTGCTGGACGAGCCCACCAACCACCTGGACCTCAAAGCGATAGAGTGGCTGGAGGGCTTCGTGAAGGGCGCGAAGTCCGCGGTGCTCGTCGTCTCCCACGACCGGCACTTCCTGGACGAGGTGGCGGACTCGATCCTGGAGCTGGAGGACGGGCGTATCACCCGGTATGCGGGCAACTACACCAGGTACGTCGCGGAAAAACGCGCCCGGCAGGAGAGCCTGGAGCGCAAGGCGAAGGCCAACCGCGCCCGCCGCGAGCAGCTCCAGACGTTCATCGAGAGGTACGGGGCCAAGGCCACCAAGGCGAAGCAGGCCAAGAGCAAGCAGAAGCTCCTGCAGCGGATGGAGGAGATCGACACCCCACGGCAGGAGGCCCGCGCCATGCGGGTGGACCTGGGCGGCGGGGTGCAGCGCGCGGGCCGGGTCGTGCTGGAGTTCGAGGACGTGACCTTCGGCTACGGCGCCGACAAACCCCTCCTCTCCGGCGCCAACCTCGTTCTCGAGCGCGGCGAGCGGGTCGCCCTGCTCGGCCCGAACGGCTCCGGCAAGAGCACCGTCATGCGCCTCGCAGCCGGCGAGCTCGAGCCCCGGAGCGGCCTGGTGCGCCTCGGGCACAACGTGAGCGCCGCCTACCAGGACCAGCAGCTCGCAAACCTCGACCCGGAGAAGACCGTCCTGGAGGAGGTCACGGAGGCCACCGGCCTCGATCCGGCAGACGCGCGGAGCCTCCTGGGCGCCTTCCTCTTCTCCGGCGAGGAGGTCTTCAAGAGGGTCTCCTCCCTCTCCGGCGGGGAGCGGAACCGGCTCTCGCTGGCCGAGCTCGTGGCGAGCGGGGCGAACCTGCTCCTGCTGGACGAACCCACCAACAACCTGGACATCCCGGCGCGCGAGGCGCTGGAGAGGGCGCTGCTGGAGTACGGAGGGACGCTCTTCTTCATCTCGCACGACCGCTATTTCCTGCGCAAGCTGGCCACGCGCGTGCTGGAGCTGGAGGGCGGGGAGCTCTCCGACTACCCCGGCGGCTACGACTACTACCGCGCGCACCGGCAACTGGACGCCCCAAGACCGCAGGGCGGACGCCGGCGGCCTCGCAAGCGCCTGCGCCCGGGGATGGACGACCGGCAGAGCGTGGTCGCGAGCCGCCTGGTCGCCGTCGAGGGCGAGATAGAGGCGGCCGAACGCCGCGTGAACCGGCTGGAGAAGGAGCTCGCCACGGCCGAGCTCTACGCCGACGGGGAGCGCTCGCGCAAGGTCGTGCTGGAGCACCGGCAGCTCAAGAGCGCCCTGGAGCGGCTGTATGAGGACTGGGAGGAGCTGCTTAAAGAAGCCGAAGAGGCGGGGTTGTGACCCGGATCCTCGCCCCGCTGGCGCTCGCCCTCCTCCTCCTGACCTCCTGCGCCGCTCCCGGCTCGCTCGCCCTGGAGCCCGCCACCGAAGCCCCCGCCGTCTACCGGGTGAGCGCGCAGGCGGCGAGCGAGCTCTCCGGCGCGATCTCGGACCGCCGGGGCTCGACGGAGCTCACGGCGGCCTTCCGGGTGGACCCGGTCTCGGACTCCGAAGCCGGCGTGGAGGTGCTCTACGCCGCGGCGAGCGTGGAGAGCCCGGACGGGGAGATGGTCGCCCTCGACCTGGACTCCTTGCGGGGACGGCGGGCAACGGTGGAGTTCCGGCCGCCGGGCGTGGCCACCGGCGTGCGCGGCGACGAGGAGCTGCTGGAGGCGGGCGTACCGCTCATCTCGATGCGGGAGGTCATCCTCTCCCTCTTCCCCGCCGTTCCCGGCGAGACGATGCAGCGCGACGACGCCTGGGTCGCAGACACACCCGTGCCCTTCTCCAACCTCAGCGGCCCTCCCGCCCGCCTGCGCTACGTCCTGACCGGCACGGACGGCTCCTCCGGAACGGTAGAAGGGTACGCCGTCTCCACCGGCCGCAACTTCGTCTCGGAGACGGCCGGCGAACGCCTCTCCGGCACCGGAGAGCTCTACATCTTCTTCGAGGGCGAGTACGAAGCCGGAACCGGCTACACCCGAACGGAGAAAGAGGCCGAGTTCTACACCCACTACATCCGGCTCGGCAGCGGCGGCTCCAACTTCGCCAACGGAACCGTGCGCATGGAGTACCGCTCGACCGTGGAGCGTCTGAACCCGGTGGAGCAGTTCGGGCTCGACGCCGGCGGCGAGACGCCGGACTGAGCGGACGGCCGCCTCAGGCCGGAATCTCCTCCCCGGAGCGCGTAAGATAGTACAGGGTGTGCATGAGCTGGCTGGAGGGATCCACGTCGTGCACCTGCACACCGGCCGGCACGTGCAGCAGAGCGTCCGTGTAGTTAACTATTACGACGACCCCCGAGGCGACCAGCCGGTCCGCCACCTCCTGCGCGTTCTGCGAGGGTACGGCGATGATCCCGATCTCCGGCATCCTCTCGCCGCCGTCCAGCTCCCTCACATCCCGGACCGTGAGGTTCCCCACCCTGCGCCCGATCTTCGCCGGATCCCGGTCGAAGAGCTGCGCAACCCGGAAACCCCGCTTCACCAGCAGCTCGCTGCCCGCAACCGCAGTCCCCAGCCGCCCGGCCCCCACGAGAACCACGTCGTGGACCCGATCCAGCCCCAGCACCCTCCGGAGAGTGCCGAAGACCTCCTCCGTCTCGTAACCCACCCCGCGCGTACCCCCGATCCCGAGGCCCGCCAGATCCCGGCGCACCTGCGCCGGGTTTACGCCCGTGTACTCGCCCAGCATCCACGAAGAGACCGCATCCAGACCCTCCTCGCGCAGGGCGGCGACGCATCGCAGATACTTCGCCAGCCGCCGCGCCAGTCCGCGCCCTACTGCCAAGACACCTCACCCCCCGCTTATCGTAAGTCGAGACACTATAAGATATTTGATACAAGGCTGCAAGAGACAAAAGAGAGTCGGGACGAGAGGATTTGAACCTCCGACCTCCTCGTCCCGAACGAGGCGCGCTACCAGGCTGCGCTACGTCCCGACTGTCCGGTGCGTCATTATAACCGAAGGGTGCCGGTCTGACCAACGGGCTCTACCGCATCCCCTCCCAGTACCGGGAGAGGATGCGCCGGGCGCGGCGCACCGGCTCCGGCAGGTCGTCCGAGAACCTCCACACCGGGGGTCCGCCGCTCTCCGCTCCCAGCACCGTCTCGCGCACGCTCGCGGCCAGGGCCTTCAGATCGTAGCCACCCTCCAGCACCAGCGCGAGCGGCGCCTCCCTCCTCAGCGCGGCGGCGAAGGCTCCGAAGTCTCTCTCATCGAGCTCCATGCCGCCCAGAGGGTCCCGGCGGTGAGCGTCGTAGCCGGCAGAGACTACAACGAGCCCGGGCTCGAACTCCCGCAGCACGGGCAGCAGGACCCCGGCGAAGGCGGCGGCGTAGACCGGGGCACCGCTGCGCGCCGGGAGCGGGACGTTAACGGTGAAGCCCTCTCCGGGTCCTTCGCCCGTCTCCTCCGCAGCGCCCGTGCCGGGGTAGAACGGGCTGCGGTGGACGGAGAGGTAGAGCACGCGGGGATCGGAGTAGAAGATCTCCTGCACCCCGTTGCCGTGGTGCACGTCCCAGTCCAGCACCGCCACGCGTCCGGCCCCCCGGGCGAGGGCGCGGGAGGCGGCTGCGGCGGCGTTGTTCAGGTAGCAGAAGCCCATCGCCCGGCCGCTCTCGGCGTGGTGTCCCGGCGGACGCACCACGGCGAACGCCGGGGTTCCGGAGAGTGCGCTTTCGGCCGCGGCGGCAGCGGCTCCGGCGGCGAGGCGCGCTGCCGACCAGGAGTGCTCGTTCATGGCGGTGTCCGGGTCCAGAGTCCCCCCGCCGGACTCCGCCGTGGAGCGCAGGAGGTTCAGGTACTCCGGGGCGTGCACTTCGCGCAGGAGGCCGGGGTCGGCGGGTTCGAAGGCGCGGCGCTCCACGCGGGCTCCGGCCCGGCGGGCCGCCTCGGCCCCGGCCAGGGCCGCGGGCAGGCGCTCCGGGCGTTCGAAGGCGGAGAGCTCGTTTACGTGCTTTGCGAGCGAGGCGTCGGTATAGAGGAGCATGGCTCTACCGGGCGGCGATGAAGCTGCGGTCGCGGCTGGCGTAGAGCTCCAGAGCGCCGGCGATGGCCTCGGCGACCCTCGCCGGGTAGGAGGGCTCCTCGGCCAGGCGCAGCTCGTCCGGATTGGAGATATGCAGCGGCTCCACCTGCACGGCCGGGATATTAGTCTCGCGCAGGATCTCGTACGAGCGCCCGAACTCCCCGATATCCACCGTGCCGAGCGCCCGGCTCACGCCGCGCTGGATGTAGGCGGCGGCCATCCTGCCCCGGTGCGAGTGGTAGCCCAGCCGCTCGAAGTAGTAAGTGGCGGTCCCGGAGGCGGCGGGCGTGGGGTGCCAGCCGTGGTGGATGGAGATAATCATCTTCGCGCGCGAGGTGTTGGCCAAAAACGCCCGGTCAGAAAGCGCGATGTGCTCGTCATAGCGGCGGGTCAGAAGCACCTCCTGCGCCGGCAGCACCTTCTCCAACTCCAGCGCCACGGCCAGGTTCAGGTCGGACTCGCGCAGGCCCGAGGCCGCCACGTGCCCGGCATCCTCCCCGCCGTGGGCGGCGTCCACCACGATCATGCCGGAGAAGAGGTCGTCCGGGAAGTAGCCGCCGTTCTTGTCCGGGTAGGGGTGGGTGCCGAGGCTCTGGGCGGCGAGCGTCCTCAGGGTTCTGAAGACCTCGTAGTCCACGACCCCGTCCGCCTCCAGCCCCGTGTTGCGCTGAAACTCCCGGACGGCGCGCACCGTCCGGCCGTCGAAGAGGCCGTTGACAGCGCCGGGGTCGAAGCCCAGATCGTTCAGCATCCGCTGCAGCTCCATCACGTCGGCGCCCCGGAAGGGCGGCTGGCGCAGGTAGAGCAGCCGGTCGCCCGGCCGGTAACCGCTCTCGACCAGCTCGCGCCAGGTGATCTCGCCCACGATCCCGTCCGCCAGGAGGCCGAGATCCCGCTGGAACTGCCTCACGGCCAGCTCCGTCGCGGGACCGAAGACGCCGTCTATCCCCCGGTTGCCCAGCTCGTAGCCCAGAGCGCTCAGCCGGGTCTGGAGGTCCACGACCTCCCGCCCGCGCATCCCCCGCTTCAGAGGTCTCATGATCCTATGGCCCGATCCTCGGAAGTTGGCTCTTCACAAAAACGATTCTATCCCCGGCCGGGCGGTCTTCGAACCGCCGGGCGCGTCCCTGCAGGTACTGGATTATCCCAAATTCCTCTCCGCTTACGAAGCGCGCGCCCGGCCGCCCGGGGCCCGGCGCGCCGTGAATAGG
>NZ_SKBU01000008.1 GCF_004337705.1 Rubrobacter taiwanensis | reverse complement strand
AGTGGGGAGGCGTTCATTTACGTGGCGATGAGCCGTTTGATGGTGAGGCGGTTGGCTCGCAAATGAGGCTTTTCGGACGGTTTCTTACATCCATCCTCAAATGCGAATACAACCTTCTCATCGGAATCACTCTGGGCACCGCCAAGCATGAAAAGTTTGCCGGCCTATTGGCGGAAGCTCTAATGCTGCTCAATTCCAGATTGCGGCTGGCTGCTCTTGCTCTTATTCCCGGAGCACTTTCAGCATCGGTGATAGATCATTGCCTAGAAGAGTCCATCCTCCGAAACGAGGGGATGACGATTAAACTGAGGATGATGGCTAGGTAGCCAACCGCGATAGCGACGAGTGTCAACCGCAAGCCTAGTATCTCAAGAAAGTATCCACTGAGCACCATTCCAAGCGGAACCATAGCGAGCGCAAGTGCGAAGAAGACGCCGAATACCCGTCCGCGCACTTCCGGGGGGGTATGCTCATGAACCACAGTATAAAGCAGCGCGTTGAGTGGGCCAGCAGCAAGCCCCATAACGAAGAGAATCACCATAACGATGCCGAAGGACGAGGTGTAGGCTAACACCCAGAAGGGGAGCCATGCTGCAACAAGAGCTACGACACAGGTTCTCCAGCGCGGCAACCGGTGTCCTATAAACCCATAGATGATGGAGCCTATCAGGGCTCCTCCTCCCAAACCTCCGACCATAAGTCCTAGACTGATAGCGCTACCGAAGACGGTGTCCGCATAGACTGGCAGAGCGATGGTCACGAACGGTGCGTCGAGAAATTCTGAGGTCGTGTAAAGTAGAAAGACCGAAAGAATCAATTTGTTATGGCGAATGAAAGCGAGACCAATCCAGAGTTGGTTGATGTAGCCCTCTCCCGATTCTTTCTCCTCTCTTGCTTCACGCCGAGCAGGGACAGCTATAGCTATGACTAGTGCAGACACTATGAAGGTTGCAGCGTTGAGCCACATCACATTGCTCGCTCCCAATATTGCAATAAGGACTCCTCCCAAGGGAGGCCCGATGAGTTGCGACAGACGCAGGATCGCTTGGTAAGCTGAGTTGAGTCTTTCGATAGGGGTCTGTGCGTCTCTTGCCAGCTCGGGCAGCATGCTCAGGCGCGCCGTTCTGCCCGGAGCATCCAGTAGTGCCCCGACAAAGACTAATATTAGCAGCAACCACAGAGGAAGGCCTATAGTGAGGTAGAGTAATGGTATCATCGCGACGGTTATCCCGCTAGAGATATCAGAGGCGATACTGGACCGCCTAAATCCCAAGCGATCCAGTAGTGGACCGCTGAAGATCCCGGCAATTACGAATGCGAGAATCATGGTAGCTCCCGTTATTCCCGTCTTCAACGGGCTCCCCGATGTCTGAAGCACAAACCATGGGATCGCGAGGCTAGCCAAAACATTGCCAAACTCCGAAAGCCCGGTTACCCCGAGCAAAGCAATAGTAGGAGTATGTTTCCTTCTAATCGAGAAAGAAACATCGGACGTAGCGGTGCCCATACGGCGGTATAGTCCCTTAAGAAGGAATATGCTCACAACACTCTAGTACTCATTGCACATTCGAGTGGGCCACTCTGCTTTGCTGATTTCGCTCCACTCCGAGTCAGATACCTCCCACAATCCTCTGTGAAAGTTGTAGAATTCGAGAGACTACTTCGACGCTTATAAACTTGTCCAGGGTCTAAAGCAGCTTCGGCTATACCCATGAGAAACGTCTATCGCTCCTGGAGAGGTCAACTCAATGGGCGCCAGAACTAATTCAGCGGTTCACCGAGGCCTGTTAGTGCTTCGTGCTGCCGCTCTCTGGCACTTCGGGCTAAGATACCGGCACCCGAAACGCCAAGGACAATCTCTTTGGTCCAGTCCAAGCCAAGGTTATTCTCAATAAGCTCATCCCTGAATGCAGCTGTAAAGAAGGCTCCGAGGCCCAGCCACGCCGCAACGAGGTAGAAAGTTTGGCTTAGGTGACCGAGGTCTATCATTAGTCCCCTGTAAGCCCTAGCAGTCTCGTACTTCCACACCTGGCGGTCGAGCACAGCAGCGTAGATAAAGACAATACCGGCTCTGCTCGTGTATTCCTGGCCCCCGCACATCTCTGGGAAACGATCCCGGTAGTCACCGGGCGAGATCAATTCCAATCCGTGATGCTTTACCGAGTAGTGGTATATACCAGGATCAATGCCTTCGACATGGAAAACGCACGGGTAAACCTCAATAGAGTGGCGTGCTCCTCCCGAAGGGCTAGTTTTCAGAAGCACTTCTCCGGTGCCTTTGGTCTGAACCACATGGGTCGCTCCACAGAAGTAGTACAAGAGAGCCGACAGCTGAGAAGCAGTAATGGGTCTGTCGGGAGCCAGCACGCGCGTCGTCCGGCGGCGCAAGAGAACGTTTATAAAACTGTCTTCATCTACGTTTCTCTCTTTCTCCGATGTAGGATAAGGTTTGTCAAGAGGTACCAGCTTGGCTCCAGAATATTCCTTATACACGGACGGTGGTGGAGATAGATTGGCCTTCTCTGACAAGCGGTCGGCATCGGTTGCACCGCTCAGAAATTTGGTGCTTGCAGATGTTCTACCAGAGAATCGAAAGTACTTTGCCCCCTGTCCCCATACGTCCCATATCTTGAGCTTATTCTCCAAACGGTGCGCCTCAGAATTCTGCTCTATAAGTATTCCAGCATCGAGCAGTTGCTGCGTCAAGGCGCGCAAATTTGAATTAGCCTCGTTATTGCGCTCTAGTTCGACTACCGTGTTGATGTCCTTCCAGTCCGAGAACCATCGCAGTAGCGGCTCTGCGATAGGAGAGAGAGCCCGTTGTTTGCATGCCAGAAAGTTGTCACAGATGAGCTGCCCATCACGCCAGAACAGCACCAGGTTTTGGGATGTTTTTACCATCATGATGATCTACCCTCCAACTGCTCGACTATAAACGACGCTACCTTATCTGTTATCTTGGTGGAGGTATCATTGCCCTGGGATTCGAAGTACACCCAGTCTCCGGTGGGATTAACTTCCAGGAATACATACTTGCCTTCGTCGTCTAGGAGAAGGTCAAAAGCACCGTACTCCAGGTCTGTAAGCCCCATGAAGTTTATCAGCTTCTCAAGAATTTCACTCGGTAAATCGTATTCTTGTACGAACACCTCTTTGGGACACTCCCAAAGACTCGCAGGTTCCGCCTTGGTTACCGCCACGGCAGCGACCTTTCGACCAGCTATAGTTACGCGCACTTCCTGCATATGGGGTATGTATTCTTGATAGATGCAGGGGACCAAGTTCGCGCCTGATAAGGACTCAAGGTTAGACTCGGTGATAATGCGAGGAAAAACTCCGTGGAGAACCCCCGGCTTTAATTCAAGAAAGTGGCTCCCCAGGACCTTAGCTACCAGTTTTCCGGAAGTTGACCTCAGAAAGGACCTTATGCTGTCTAAATCATTCGATACGAGGGTTTCTGGTGTAGGTAAACCGATAAGGCGCGCAAACTTTAGCTGAGAGATTCGATCCAATCGTCCGATCGCCTGGGGATGGTTTATCCACAAAGGAGAAGTTAGCAATGATGATAGGCTTTGCACCATAGACCCCCACTCTGCGCGGATGAAAGATTCAACAATCGCATCCTCGGCAGGTGATGTAATGGAGGTTGTATCAAAGTGCCGGAGCCAGATTACACTTAACTCGTCAAGATTCTGAGAACTTACCTTAAACGATGGAGTTTGGCACTCGGGGCTATCATGCAAAGTGAGCGTCATAGTATCGGACAAGCAGTCCGCATCTATCCTAATGTAGTGCACCCCATATTGCGCTAAGCGCAGGCCAACAGCGTCAGCCTCGCTATCTCCAGTCCTCGTTAACATAAGCACTCTGGGTTTATCTGGAGCTTCAAGGAGCTTGCTCCTAAAGATCCTGCACATCCGTGTCCGGAAGTCTCGCGATCGAGGAGGAAGCTCTACAGAATAGCTCTGGTTGCGAAGTAGAAGCGGCAATTCTTTCATTACATCTCCTATCTGATTGATTAACTCCTAAACCGGTGGCAGGCGAGCACACCACTGTGGCCGTCCACCCGCCACCGATTGCCTATCGAGCCCCTATTCTTTTAGTTGTCCTTCTTGAGGACGTAGTCGGCGCTCTCGTACTCGTCGATGTACTCCTCGAAGGCAGACACCTCCTCGGCAGACATCTGACCCTTCAGCGAGTCGCGAAGCCTCGTATCCTCGATGGCATTTGCCAGCGTCTCAAGCTGCATCTTTAGTTTCACCTCCTTTCCGTTTTTCGCTAGCAAATCGGCTAACAGGAGCGTCAACCGATGCATTTACCAATAAGACCCTTGATTGGTCAAAATAGTTTTAGTAATTTATCGATGTTCACTAAAAATTCATTGGGGAAGTGAAGTAAAGGAGGGTGCTGTGGCCACAACAGATATGCCCAATCGGGCTCAAAGCTGGGACTGGGACGCAGTTCGACACCGGTGTCTAAGGTTGGCGTTGAGCCTGCTGAGATCACAGGAGGACGCTGAGGAGGCTGTGCAGGAGGCGCTATTAAGGGGCTGGCAGCATGCGGAGACTTGCCGTAATCCAGAAGCTCCTATACCGTGGCTGCTGACCATAACCCGTCGCGAGTGCATGCGCTTGGCACAGCACCGCAACCGGGAAATGAAGAAGATAGAGAAGTGTGGCGAACGGTCTGGCAGCTATTATGATCTAGGGCACAATGTTGCTTTGTCGATCGACCTAGAGGCTGCGATAGCAAAGCTCTCGCAAGAAGATAGGGAACTTTTCCATCTCTGCTACGTGCAACAGCTACGACAAACGGAGATAGCAAAGACTGCTAGTTTACCTGAGGGTACGGTCAAGACGAAGTTACGTAGAATTCGAGCAAGAATAAGATCAAGTGTGGAGGTTAGGTAGGTGCAAGGCCTAGAATTTCTGACCGATCCCAAAATAGTTAAGATGCTGGCGCATCCGTTGCGCCTTCGGTTGCTGATGGCTCTACAAGGTCGTGAAGCAAGCCCCAGTCAGCTTGCGGATGAGCTAGGGGTTGCATTAGGGACGGTTAGCTACCACATGCGCATCCTTCACGAAAAAGGATTCATTAAGTTAGTGCGCGAGGAGCAGAAGCGCGGTGCGATGGAACATTATTACGCGCCCGTACAGTGGGTAATCTCAGAACAAGCCTGGAAAAACTTACCTGATTCACTCCAAGCAGGAATAATTGGTTCTGCACTTTCCCAGATTGGCGAAGATGTCTTCTCCGCGGCATCTGCTGGTGGATTTGATGCTCCGCACTCACACTTGACCCGGGATATTGTGTTTCTCGACGAAGAGGGAGCCAACCAGCTCTCTAAGGAGGTCGCCAACTTGATGGACCGTGCTTTGGCCATCGAGGCTGAATCCAAGGCGAGATCAAAGAACTCCAGGGAGAAAGCAACTCAAAGGTTCCATCTCGTGCTTATGTTTTTTAGTTCTCCCGAAGATGCAAACGTGCGGAATTTATCCAAGTAGCAGGCAGAACAACGAGCGAGAGGAGGCGAACGCTACCCCCTGCCTCCCGGCCGATATCAGCCCCACTAAGTGGGGTGCGATCAGGGCGGCCGGGGTCGGGCTCCCCCCTGCGCTGATGCCGAGGCGGCGCAGAAGCAGAGAAACCCGGGCGGCCAGAGGGCGGGTGGTTCGACACAGGCGGGACGTCATGAAAGAACCTGCGCCGGTTACGGTTGGTTTGGGCAAACCTCATCGTACCCGGTTGTGCCCCCTCGATCTTCGAGCCGATAAGTTATCCCGCCGCGTAAGCTCTGTTACGAAGCGACCTCCTGCAGCCGGCGCTCCAGGTCCTTGATCTCATCCCGCAGTTTGGCGGCGTACTCGAACTTCAGCTCCTCGGCGGCCTGAAGCATCTCGGCCTGCAGGTCGGCGATGAGCTTCTGGATCTCGGCCGGGTCTCCGGGCGCTTCGCGGGCGGCGGCCCGGCGGCTTGTGGACTTGTAGAGGCCCTTCGCCTCGGCGGCGATCAGGATGTCGGAGATGCCCTTCTTGATCGTCCGGGGCTCGATGCCGTGACGCTCGTTGTAGGCGGTCTGGATGGCGCGGCGGCGCTCGGTCTCCTCTATCGCCTTGCGCATCGCGTCGGTCTCCTTGTCCGCGTACATTATTACGCGGCCGCCCACGTTGCGCGCGGCCCGGCCGATGGTCTGGATCAGGGCCCGCTCGCCCCTGAGGAACCCCTCCTTGTCCGCATCCAGGATGGCGACCAGGGAGACCTCGGGGAGGTCCAGGCCCTCGCGCAGGAGGTTTATGCCTACCAGCACGTCGAACTCGCCGGCGCGCAGGCCCCGGATGATCTGGATGCGGTCCAGCGTCTCGATGTTGGCGTGCATGTAGCGCGCCCTTATGCCGCTCTCAAGCAGGTAGTCCGTCAGGTCTTCGGTCATCTTGATGGTGAGTGTGGTGATAAGGACCCGCTCGTTGCGCTCGATGCGCGCGTGCACCTCGTTCAGCAGATCGTCTATCTGGTTCTTGGTCGGGCGCACCTCCACCACCGGGTCCACCAGGCCGGTCGGGCGGATGATCTGCTCCACGACCTGCTCGCTGTTCTCCAGCTCGTACGGCCCGGGCGTGGCGGAGACGAAGACCATCTGGTTCGTCTTCAGCAGGAACTCGTCCCACTTCAGCGGCCGGTTGTCCAGGGCCGAGGGGAGCCGGAAGCCGTGCTCGACCAGTGTCGTCTTGCGCGAGCGGTCACCGTTGTACATGCCCCGGATCTGGGGCAGCGTGATGTGCGACTCGTCTATGAAGGTGACGTAGTCGTCGGGGAAGTAGTCGAGCAGGGTGTAGGGCGTGGAGCCCGGAGCCCGGCCGTCCAAATGCCGGGAGTAGTTTTCGATCCCGGAGCAGTAGCCCAGCTCGCGCAGCATCTCCAGGTCGTACTGTGTCCGCTGCCGGAGCCGGTACGCTTCGAGCACCTTCCCCTCCCGCTCCAGCTCGGCGTAGCGCTCCTCCAGCTCCGCCTCAATGTTCTGCAGCGCGCGCTGCAGCCGGTCCTCGGCGGTCACGAAGTGCGTCGCCGGGTAGATGGTCAGCAGCTCGGACGAGCGCAGGATCTCGCCCGTCACCGGGTCTACCTCATCTATCCCCTCCACTTCGTCCCCGAAGAACGAGACGCGGTAGAAGGTGTCCTGGTAGGCCGGGTGAACCTCCAGCACGTCGCCCCGCATCCGGAACGTGCCGCGTCCGAGCTGGTAGTCGTTGCGGGCGTACTGGATCCTGACCAGGTCCCTGAGCACGTCGTCCAGGTCGTAGAAGCCGCCGGCCTCCAGCAGCACCATCTTCGAGCGGTACTCCTCCGGGCTTCCCAGGCCGTAGATCGCCGAGACGCTGGCGACCACGATCACGTCCCGCCGCGTGAACAGCGCACTCGTCGCCGAGTGCCGGAGGCGGTCGATGTCCTCGTTTATCTGGGCATCCTTCTCGATGAACGTGTCGGTCTGCGGGACGTAGGCCTCCGGCTGGTAGTAGTCGTAGTAGCTGACGAAGTACTCCACGGCGTTGTTGGGGAAGAACTCGGAGAACTCGCTCGCCAGCTGCGCCGCCAGCGTCTTGTTGTGCGCGATCACCAGCGCCGGCCGCCCCACCCGCTCGATCACGCGCGCCATCGTGTGCGTCTTGCCGCTGCCCGTGACGCCGAGGAGCGTCTGGCAGCGCATCCCCTCCTCGATCCCGGCGGCCAGCCGCTCTATCGCCTGCGGCTGGTCGCCGGTGGGGAGGTACTCGCTGGTCACCGAAAAGCTGCTCACGTCCCCTATCTTATACCGCCGGCGGGGATTCTAAAGGGGACGATCCGCCCCGATGGCGAACGTCTTCTTGTACCCGCAGCCCGTGCAGCGCCCCTCCAGGAGCAGAACCCGCTCGCCCGTCTCCCGGTCCCGCAGCGGAATCTCGGAGGAGACCTCGTACCGGCCGCCGCACTCACCGCACCGCTCGCGCTCCACGAGCGCTATATGCGCTTGCTGTTCCTGCTTTCTGCGCCAGAAGAGCCCCATATCCCTTCCTAACGGAGCCGGTCGCCGTACAGCTCGGCGTACCGGTCCCGCGCCTCGGCCACGTCCTCCACGTAGTTACGGGTCTCGATGTAGGGGATGTCCCGCTCGATATCGAAGCCCTCGCGCCGGAGCCAGGCATCCACCCGGCCCTCGCCCGCGTTGTACGCGGCGAGCACCAGACGCTCGTCGCCCTGGTACTTCCGCTCCAGGTACGTGTAGTACCACGTGCCCATCCGGATGTTGACGTGCGGGTCCCGGAAGTCGCCCCCTATCCCAGAGCGCTCCGAGATGAAGACCGCCGTGTCCGGCATGATCTGCATCATCCCGTACGCCCCCCGCGGCGAGACGGCCTCCGGGTTGAACCGGCTCTCGACGTAGATGATCCCCGCGATCAGAGCCGGATCCACGCCATACAGCTCCCCCGCAGCCCGTATCGTCTCCTCGTACCGCAGGGGATAGACGGCCTCCTGCACCCGCCGCTCGGGCTCCAGCGAGGCCCACAGCCAGAGTACCAGCCCCGCAAGCACCACAACGGCTACGAGCCCGACCCACCGCCGCCGCCGGGCCCGCGCCCGCCCGTAGCGCCGCATCTTCGGCTTCGCTCTTGTCTTCGCCCTCGTGGCTATGCCCTCTTCTCCTTCAGCACCTCGTCCACCAGCTCGGCCGCCCGGACCCGCAGATCCTCCAGCGTCCCGTCGTTGTACACCACGAAGTCCGCCCGGCGCGCCTTCTCATCGGCGGCGAGCTGCCGGGTCTCTATCCCCCGCACCTGCTCCGGGCTCATCCCCCGTTCCCCGGCCCATCCCAGCCGCCGCTCCCCAGAAGATATCACGGCGGCGGTGAGATCGAACACCCTCTCCATCCCGGACTCAAAGAGCAGCGGGACCTCGGCCACGAACAACTCCGCTTCGGAGCGCCCGGCCCGCGCGAGCACCTCCCGCTCTACCCGCGGATGCAGGATGGCCTCCAGATCCCGGATGGCCTCGGGGGTCTTGAACGCTTCGGCGGCCAGCTTCCTCCGGTCTATCCCGGACTCCCCCCGCACGCCCGCACCGAAACGCTTGATTACCGCCGAGATCGTCTCCGGGTCCCGTGCCAGCAGCTCGTGCACGATCGCGTCCGTGGATACCGTCTCGGCCCCCAGCTCGGCCAGGAAGCCTACGAAGGTACTCTTGCCGGAAGCGAGAGAGCCGGTGACCCCCAGGGTCACCGGCTCTCTTCTCCTGTCGCTCCGGCCGGTTGCTATCGGTCTTCCAGGTCCAGGTCGCGCAGCGAGTCGAAGACGCCGCTCTGCAGCCCGTCGCCCACGCTGGAGCGCCGTTCATCGCGCCGCTCCCGGCGCGGCCGCTCCTCGCGCCGCTCCCGGCGTGGCCGCTCCTCGCGCTCCTCCCGGGGCTCCCGCAGCGAGAGCGAGAGGCGGCGGCGCTTGGCGTCCACGTCTATGATGCGCGCCTCCACCTCATCGCCGCTGCGAACGATCTCGTCCGGCGTCTCGACGTGATGGTCGGCCAGCTCGGAGATGTGGATCAGACCCTCCACCCCCTCGGCGACCTCCATGAACGCCCCGAAGGAGACCAGCTTGGTCACGCGGCCCCGGATCTTCTCGCCCACGTTCACACGCTCGACGACCTCCTGCCAGGGGTCCTTGCGGGTCTGCTTGAGCCCGAGCGAGATGCGCTCGCGCTCGCGGTCCACCTCCAGAACCTTGACGCTGACCTCCTCACCGACCTCAACGACCTCGCTCGGATGGTCTACGTGGTTCCAGGAGAGCTCGGAGATGTGGATCAGACCGTCTATGCCGTCCAGGTCCACGAACGCCCCGAAGTCCACCAGGTTCGAGACCTTCCCGGTCACGATCTGGCCCTCCTCCAGGGAGCTGAGGATGCGGTGCCGCTCCTCCTTGCGCTCCTCCTCCAGGACCGCCCGGCGCGAGAGCACCACGTTGTTGCGGCCCCGGTTGAGCTCGATGATCTTGCACTGCAGCTTCTGCCCCAGGAACGCCTCCAGATTCCGCACGCGCCGGATGTCCACCAGGCTCGCCGGCAAGAAGCCCCGGAGCCCGATGTCCAGGATGAGGCCGCCCTTGACGACCTCGATGACCGGGCCCTCGACCATCTCGCCGTTGGCGTAAGCCTCCTCGATCTTGTTCCACGCCCGCTCGAATGCGGCGCGCTTGGCGGAGAGGATCATGCGCCCGTCGGCATCCTCCTTCTGGAGGACGAGCGCCTCTATCCGCTGGCCGACCTCCACGATCTCCGCCGGGTCCGTGCCCTTGCGGATGGTCAGCTCGTTGGCCGGGATCACACCCTCGGACTTATACCCGATGTCAACGAGCACCTCGTCCTTGTCCACGCGGACGACCTCGCCCTCGACGATCTCGCCCTCCCTGAAATCCACGAGCACGCTCTCATCTTTGGGGACGAGCTCGCCGTCCTTCTCCTCGAAGAAGTCTCTCATGCTGACATTTTGGGATACTCTGGTCTCTGACATCTACTCGATTGCTTTCCTTCTACCTCGCTTGCAGCCGGTGATTATACAGAAAAACGGCGTACGCTTGACCGTCAATCCTGCTCTACCGCTCTTATTCTACCCTATTTCCGCAGGGCCATCGGACGCACCGAACCCCAGCGCTCCCCGACCTTGAGCTCGACCTCCAGCGGCGGGTCCAGATCGTAGGCCGAAACCATGCTCCCGACCGCCAGATCCGCCACCTCCTCCATCCGGCCTCGCTCCACGTCGAAGACGAGCTCGTCGTGCACCTGCATCAGGAGATCCGCACCCATCCCGGCCAGCCGCGGGTGCAGATCCACCATCGCCGCCTTGATGATGTCGGCCGCCGTCCCCTGCACCGGGGCGTTGACGGCTATCCGCTCGCCGAACTTGCGCTGGTTCCTGTCGGAGCTGCGCAGCTCCGGCACGTACCGCCGCCGCCCGAAGAGCGTGGTGACGTACCCGCGCTCCTCACCCTCCCGGAGCGTGCGCTGGATGAACTCGGTGACCTTCGGATAACGCTCCAAGTACCGCTTGATGTACCGCTCGGCCTCTTTGGGGTGCACGTTTCCGAGCCGCGTGGCGAGACCGTACCCGGAGATGCCGTAGATGATCCCGAAGTTCACCATCTTGGCCCGCCGCCGCAGCTCCGGCGTCACGCTCTCGGGCCGCACGTCGAAGACCTCGGCGGCGGTGCGGGTGTGCACGTCCTCACCGGTCCTGAACGCCCTCAGCAGCGCGGGCTCGCGGCTGAGGTGCGCCAGGATCCTGAGCTCTATCTGCGAGTAGTCCGCGACCAGCAGCAACCGGCCCGGCGAGGCGGTGAACGCGTCCCGGATCCTCATCCCCAGCTCCGTGCGCACCGGGATGTTCTGGAGGTTCGGGGAGTCGCTGGAGATGCGGCCGGTGGCCGTCGTGGTCTGGTTGAGGGTGGTGTGTATGCGCCCGTCCTCCCCGATGAGGGCGGAGAGCCCGTCTATGTAGGTGCCCTTGAGCTTGGCTAGCTCCCGGTAACGGATTACGTGGCCGGCTATGGTGTGGCCCTGCAGCGCGAGCTGCTGCAGCACCTTGGCGTCGGTGGAGTAGCCGGTCTTGGTCCTGCGCACCGGCTGGATGCTCATCTCCTCGAAGAGCACCTCCGAGAGCTGCTTGGTGGAGTTGATGTTGAACTCGCGCCCGGCCTCGGCGAAGATCTCCCGCTCCAGCTCCCGCATCCCGGCCTCGATCTCCTCCCCCACCTCCGAGAGGACCGCCCGGTCCACGGGCATCCCGGTCCGCTCCATCTCCGCCAGGATGTCGGCGAGCGGCAGCTCTATCTCGTACAGCAGCCGGCTCAGCCCCTGCTCCTCCAGCTCCTCGTCCAGCACGGGGGCGAGCGCGTAGACGAGCGCCGCCCGCCGCGCGGCGGCCTCCACCTCGAAGTCCTCGTGCTCCACCTCCACCTCGGCGAGCCCCCGCTCGGCGACGAGCGCCTCCGGCTCGTAAGCCCCCATGCCGGGCCGCAGCAGGTAAGCGGCCAGGTACGTGTCGAACTTAGCTCCCCGCACGCCCGTCCGTTTGGCGTCGTGCACGATGAGGGGGCGCTCCGGCAACCCGCTCAGCACCCGCACGGAGTCCTCGGCCACGGCGACACACCACCGGCCGCCGGCCTTCGCGACGGCGACCGGCTCGTCTCCCGGCTCCACCCCCTCCCCGGAGACGGCCACCTTCACCCGCTCGGGGAGCTCGAACTCGCCGCCCGCGGCCACGGGTAGTTCGGCTACCCGGCTCTCCAGCGTGCGGAACTCGTAACGCCGCAGCACCTCCCGAGCTTCGGGCGAAACACCCTCGAACTTCAGGGCTTCGGGCTCCAGGCGCACCGGAGCGTCGAAGCGCATCCTCGCCAGCTCCAGCGAGAGGAAGGCGCTCTCGCGCCCTTCCTCCAGCTTCCGGCGCATGCCTTTGGCGGAGATCTTCTCCAGGTTCGCGTAGAGGTTCTCCACCGATCCGAACTCCTGCAAGAGCTTGGCAGCGCTCTTGGGGCCGATGCCGCGCACGCCGGGGATGTTGTCCGAGGGGTCGCCGGTGAGTGCCTTGTAGTCCGGGATCTGCTCCGGAGCCACCCCGTAGTCCTCCACGACCTCCTCGCGGCCGTAGAGCCTGGTATCCGAGACGCCCCTGGTGGTGCGCAGCACCTTCACACCGCCGTCCACGAGCGCCATGGCGTCCTGATCTCCGGTGACGATGCGCAGCTCCACGCCGTCCGGCACCTGCCGGGAGAGGGTGGCGATCACATCATCGGCCTCGAACCCCTCGACCCGCAGCACGGGTATGTTCATGGCGGCGAGGATGCGGTCCAGGTGCTCTATCTGCCGCCGCAGCTCGTCCGGCATCGCGGAGCGCTGAGCCTTGTACTCGGGGTAGACCTCCACTCGGAACTCCGGGACACCGGCGTCCCAGACCACCGCGACGCCGATCTCGCCGTCCTCCTGAAGCAGCTTCAGCAGCATGCTGGTGAAGCCGTAGAGCGCGTTTGTGGGCAACCCGCCGCTGGTGGCGATGCTCTGCGGCAGCGCGTAGAAGGCCCGGTAGAGCAGCGAGTAGCCGTCTATGAGATATATCCGCATGCGGTGATTATACTTGGAGCAGACTGGAGTGCCCCCGGCGTTCCTACCAGCCCTCCCCCGAGTGCTGTCCCAGGGTGGGCGGAGGTAGCCGCACCGGCGGGCGCTCGCCGTCCACCAGCAGAGGAGAGGCCAGAAGCCGCAGCGTCCCGGCTGCCGGATGTGAAACTTCCCGCAGCATGCCCGATTGCAGCGTGTGCTCGCTCTCCAGCGCCTCCGGGATGGTGTTCACCGGACCGCAGGGGACCCCGGCGGCCCGGATCTTCTCCACCCAATCGTCCGCCGGACGCTCGGCGAAGGTCCGCCCCAGCTCCGCGACCAGCTCCTCCCGGTTCTCGACCCGCCGCGGGTTGGTAGCGTAGCGCGTATCCCCTGCCAGATCCTCCCGGCCGACCGCCCGGCAAAGGTTGCGAAACTGGGCGTCGTTCCCCACGGCGAGCGCGAAATACCGGTCGGAGGCCCGGAAGGTCTGGTACGGCACGATCGTGGGGTGGGCGTTGCCGAAGCGCCGCGGCTCCTCGCCGGAGACCAGGTACTCCTGCGCCCGGTTGGCGAGCCAGGCGAGCTGGGTCTCAAAGAGCGGCACCTCTATGCGCGCTCCCTCGCCCGTCACCTCCCGCCGGCGGAGGGCGGCCAGGATCGCCACGGCGGCGTAGAGCCCGCAGACGATGTCCGCGATGGCCACCCCGACCTTCATCGGCTCCCCGCTCTCCTCCCCCGTAACGGACATGATGCCGCCCATGGCCTGGATCAGGAAGTCGTAACCGGGCCTGTCCTGCTCCGGCCCCGGACCGAACCCGGTTATGGAGCAGTAGACGAGACCGGGGTTCTGCTCCCTTAGCTCCTCATAGCCCAGCCCCAGGCGGTCCAGCGTGCCGCGACGGAAGTTCTCTATCAGGACGTCGGCGCCGCGCGCGAGCTCCCGGACGCGCAGCAGATCCCCGCCATCCTTCAGGTCCGCGGTCATCGAGCGCTTGTTGCGGTTCACGGCCAGAAAGTAGGCCGACTCGCCGTCCGCGAACGGCGGCCCCCAGTGGCGGGTGTCGTCGCCCCGCTCCGGGTGCTCGACCTTCAGCACTTCCGCTCCCAGGTCCCCGAGCACCATCGTCGCGTACGGCCCGGCGAGGACCCGGGATAGGTCGAGAACCTTCAACCCTTCGAGCGGGAGCATCAGATCGCCCGCACCATCCCGCCGTCCACCAACAGCGCCTGGCCCGTGACGTAGGTGTTGGCTCCCGAGGCCAGGAAGGCCGCCACCCGGGCGAACTCCTCCGGCTCCCCGTAGCGCCCGAGCGGGATCTGGGACTCGGACCGCTCCCGCACCTGCTCGACCGGAATCCCAAGCCGCTCCGCCTGCCCCTCGTCTATGGAGAAGAGCCGCCCGGTGGCGATGCGCCCGGGACCTATGGTGTTGACGAGGATGCCGTCCGGGGCCAGCTCCCCCGCCAGCGTCTTGGCCAGCCCCAGCACCCCGGCCCGGAAGGTGTTGGAGAGGATGAGGTTGTCTATGGGTTGCTTGATGGACGAGGAGGTGAAGTTCACGATGCGCCCGTAGCCCCGCCCGCGCATGTGCGGCAGCGCGGCCCGGATGAGGCGCACCACGCTCAGGAGGTTCAGCTCGAAGGCCCGCTGCCAATCCCCGTCCCCGAAGCTGTCGAAGCTCCCGGGCGGGGGACCGCCCGCATTCGTGATAAGGACTTCCAGGCTGCCGAACCTCTCCACGGCCCGCTGTACGAGCTCCTCCACGTCCGCCGCCCGCGTCAGGTCGGCGATGACCGGCTCGGCCTCGGAGCCGGTCGCCCGCTCTATCTCCGCCGCCGTCTTACGCACCTCGGCCTCGTCACGGCCGGATACGACCACCCTGGCCCCCTCGGCCGCAAGCTGCATCGCCGTCGCCCGGCCGAGCCCCTTGCTGGAGGCCGCAACCACCGCCACATGACCGCCCAGACCCAGATCCACCTACAACACCTCCTGCCTTTCCACCGGATTTACCAGCGGCTCGAAACCGCTTATCTCGCAGCCGGCCACGTCTCCTTCCCGGATGACGGCCGCTCCCGGCGTCCCCGTGGAGATGATGTCGCCGGGCAGGAGCGTCATGCCGCGGGAGTGGAAGGAGATCAGGGCCCGCGGCGAGAAGGTCATGTTCGCTACCGCGTTCCTGCGGTGTACCCGCCCGTTGATAACCGTGGCCACCTCCAGATCCCCCAGGCTCTCCACCTCGTCCGGCGTCACCAGGTGCGGCCCGAAGCTGAAGAACGTGTCGAAGCTCTTGGAGCGGGTCAGGTACCGGGGGTTGCGCTGCAGGATGTCCTCGGCCGTCATGTCCAGCACGCAGGTGAAGCCCGCAACGTACTCCAGGGCCTCCTCTTCGGCGACGTTCCGGCACTCCCGCCCGATGACGACCCCGAGCTCGGCCTCCGCCGTCACCCGCTCCGACTGCTCCGGGAGCCGGATGGCCTCTCCCGGCCCGATGATCGTGGTGTACGGCTTCATGAAGCTGGCGGGCTCTTCCGCAGGGGCCCTCTCGCCCAGATCCCCGGCGTGCTCGACGTAGTTGAGGCCGATGCCCCAGATCTTGGGCGGCCGCCGGTAGAGCGGGGCGTACTCGACCCGCTCGAAGGGAACCGCAAGCTTCTGCCTGTCCTGTGGCGTCAGGCTCTCTAGAGCGGCGCGCAGCTCGCCGAGCAGCCCCTGCGCCAGCAGGGCGTCCAGGCTCTCCGGATACCGGCGCCCGGAGGCACGCCCCAGCTTTGGCACCGGGATCAGGCCCCCGGACACGACGACCGCAGCGCCCTCTCCACCCTCCCGGCGTATGCTCGCCAGCCTCAACTTCCGCCCTCCACGCAAGACATGCTAGCAGAGAGAGCCGGACTCCGGACCGCTACGGCGCGAGACGCTCCAGAATCCAGCGCCCGGCCGACCGGCGGTAGCGCAGCCGGTCGTGCATCCGGTTCTCCCGGCCGGCCCAGAACTCCATGATCTCCGGCACGACCCGGTAGCCGCCCCAGTACGGCGGGCGCGGTATCTCGCGCCCCCGGTACTCCTCCTCCAGCTCGCGCAGCTGCCTCTCCAGCTCCTCCCGGCTCGGGACGACCCGGCTCTGCCGGGAGACCAGCGCCGCCAGCTGGCTCCCAGGGGGGCGGCTGCGGAAGTACGCGTCGGACTCTGCGGCCGTCAGACGCTCGACCCGGCCCTCGATACGCACCTGCCGCTCCAGCTCGGGCCACCAGAAGACGAGCGCGGCGCGCGGATTCTCGTCCAGTTCCCGTCCCTTCCGGCTCTCGTAGCTGGTGTAGAAGACGAACCCGCGCTCGTCGAATCCCTTCAGGAGCACCATCCGGGCCGAGGGCCGGCCGCTCGCGCTCGCGGTCGCGAGCGTCATCGCTGTCGGCTCCGGAAGATCCGCGCTCAGCACGTCCTCGAACCAGCGGCGAAACTGCTCCACCGGGTCGGAGGCAACCTCCCGCTCGTCCAGACGCCCGGCAGCATACTCCCGGCGGATGCCCTCCGGGGACCTTGAGCTCCCGTGAGATAGTCCTTCACGCACCATCCGGGATGATAACACCGTCTACCTCACCGCCCCGAAGAGGGTGGCGTTGAGATGATGGCCGCCGTTATGGCCGCCGTCGTCGCCGACTGCAGCGCGGCCTGCGCGTCGGCGAACGCGCCGGATACCACGCCCCCGACGAACTCGCCGGAGGCGATGCGCTCCAGGCGCGGCCGCACCCGCCGGAGCTCCTCTTGGCTGAAGATCTCGCCGACAAGCCCGCAGGCCTCCACCAGACTCACGAGGGCCGCCAGATGCACCCCGGGATGTCTCTCCTCCAGTACGGCTCTCCGCACCCGGCGGCGGACCCTCTGCTCCGGGCCGGGATCCCGCTCGGGATACCGGCTGGAGGCGAAGACCCAGAGAACCCGCCCACTCTCCCTGCTCAAGACCCCCCGGTCCACCAGCCGGTCCACCACCAGTTCCCGCAATTCCGGAGTGGCTAGCCTGTCCACCCAGCCCCTCAGGTCCCGCAGTCTGCGCGTCTCCCTTACCCGGGCGAGGACATGATCCAGCACCGGCTCCCCGGTCCGGGAGGCGTCCGAGACCTCCAGCCGGCCGTCCCTCGCGGTCAGCCGGCCCTCGATCAGAAGCTCCATCAGCACGGCCCCGGCCAGCCCGTACTCCAGACGCCCGGCGGCAGCACCGACCACCTTGCCCGTCCGGGCATCGAACGCCAGAAGCGCCAGCTCCTCGGCCAGCGTTAACATGCCCTCACCTCCGGAATGGCGGACGAATCGTCCTGAATTCTAGCGCAGCAACCTCCCCGCTCGCCAGAAGAGCGCGCCCGGCAGGATTCGAACCTGCGGCCGGCGGATTAGAAGTTCGAAGAGACAGGTTCTAGCCCGTACTAATACGTCCGCAGATTCGGCTTATTTATGCGGTTTTGGCGGTTTGGCAGGTACCCTTCGTCCGTTCCGTACCGCTCCGCATCAGCTCGGTTGCGGTACGGTTGCGGTAAGTTTCGCCGGCCGAGTATGCGGCGAGGGGGATTAGGGGGCAGGGGCTGAAAGCCTCTGGAGGAGTTGGGCTGGAGTGACGACCTCGGCGCTGAAGGGTAGCTCGGCGTCGAGCAGGTGCCGATCCCAGGTGACGATGAAGTCTGCACCGGCGTCGTAGGCGAGGTCGGGTATCCACCGGTCTTCGGGATCGGGCACGCTGGGCCATTCCCAGCCTGGAGGCCGCCTGAGCTCGCCTTGCAGGCCCAGGTCCAGCGCCACCTCGAAGGCCCTGGCCGCGTTGAGGATCAAACCCTGCCGGTATCGGTTGCGGACGGTCCTCACCAACTCGACCAGGAAGGCGTCGGAGAGCGCCACCCTAATGTCCCCGGCGCCCACGGCGCGCAGGATCCGGTAGCTCGAAGCGCCCTCGTCGCCGATCAGGGCGGTTACGACCGCGTCCGTGTCGAGGACGACCAGCGGCCCGCTCAAAGGGGCTTATAGCCCTCGCGCCGGCGACGCTCTTCCCTGCGGTGCTCCCACTCCCGGATCTCCTCCGGGGTCGGCGCGGGCCTTCTCTCCTCTTTGAGGCCCAACCGCTCGCGCTCACGCCTGAGTTCTTCCCTCACCTCGTGCACGCCTTCCTGGGCGAGCCGCACTGCTTCGTCTTCAGGGAATTCGCCGGGGCGTTGGATCTCAGCCAGCCTCTCGACCGCGGTTCTAAGCTCCTTGACGGCCTCGGTGATCTCTTTGGCCGCGCGGGTCATCTCTTCGGTCTGTTTCTCTAACCGCTGTTCCATCTGAGGGCTCCTATCGTTCCGTCCAGATTGTCGCATGTTCTGCCCGATTACGTCGCCTTCCCCGAACTCGTCGCCCGCCTCCGCGCAAGCTCCCCCTCCGGGTCGTCAGTCTTACCCAGGTAGAGCTTCTTCTGCCTGCCGCCCTCGTGGTAGCGGAAGTACCAGTACGGTCCCTGTTCCTTGACCGTGCCGTCCTTGCACACGTACCGGCGGACCTCCGCCTGGAGCGTCCCGTCCGCATGCGGGCGGTACTCCAGCACCCCGGAGCCCGCCGGCTTGCCATCTTTCCCGGAGGCATCGTCTCCGAGCTCCCGCAGCCGCAGCTCGAGCTCCTCTCGCAAGCGGGCGAGCCCCTCCCGGTCGAGGTCCTTCAAGCCCGCGATCATCCGGTCCAGGTCCACGCGCCTCCTCTCGCATGTGCGCGCACAGATATAGTACCATTGTGCGCTCTCTTCGGGAGATGGTCAGGGGGCGCCGGCCGTGTGCGCCGGCGCCCCGGCGGGAAGAGGGCGTGCGTCAGGGAGCCCCGGCCACGAAGGCGCGCAGGGCCGCCTTGTGGCGAGCCCTCGCCGCCTCGACCAGTAGGCCGTCGCGCGGGTAGAGCCCGCACACCCGCAGGTACAGGTCGTAGCTCTGGCGGATCGCCGCCTCGGTGACCGGCTCAGCCAACGGCTCCGCGACCGCCTCCGCCAACTCCTCGGCGCGCCGGGCGCGAAGCTCCGCCATGAAGGAGACCGCCCGACCGTGGCGCGAGGCGGCGATCACCGCCGCGAAGACGTGCTTGCACGCCTTGCACCGGTTTTGGAAGTCCGCGCAGGTGCAGGACTCCTCTTCGAGATCCACCGCGTAGAAGCGCGGGCAGCTGCACGAAGGCACCCGCCAGCGCCTGTCCTGCATGGGCCGGATATCCACTCCCCGCTCCCGGAAGAGAACGAGACCGCGCAGCGCCCGAGACGTCTGCCGCTCGTGTACACTTTGCTCACTCAAGGACCAAACCTCCTTGGGTCGCGCCCGGGGCGGGACCAGCGCCGCCGGGCTTCTTTACACTCCGCACTGATTGTGCGCGTACAGTAATAGTACGGCAACATGGTGTTTTCCCAACATTAATTTTGTTTGATTTGCAGGAAAATCTTCCAAGCTAGAAGAGAGACGGCGCCGGAAGATAGACAAAGCCGGGCACACCCGCCAGGCGAAGCGAAGACCAGGAAACAGGCACGGAAGGCCGAGGCCCGGCACACCAAACCGGAAGGCCAGCGGACAGAGCGCACCGGATGGCGAGTGATGAGCCAGGGCCAAGGGAGCCGCCGGCGGGCGGGAAGACGCACAAGGCCGACGCACCGGCGACCACCGCACGGGTGCGAGCAGCCAGGCGGGCACGCGGCGGACCGGAAAACGACGAGGCGCGCACCACCACGGCCGAGATGCAGCACGAGCGGACGGCGGCATCAACGCCAGGGGCACAGCCGACGCGGACGGAGCCGCCGGCGGAAAGCACAGCCGCCACCACGGGAGAGACAGGAAAGGGCGAGCCATGACGGGAGCCGCAGAAAGCTACCACCCCACCGAGAGGGAGTGCAGAAGAAGAGCCAGATGTGTCGCTGCCAGAGATCATGTTTTGCCTGCCTGGAGGCGGGAGGGACCGGGAGGGCGGGGATGTCAAGGGGTAGGGCACGGCCGGTATGGAGGCCCCTTGACACCCCTTTAAGGGCGGCTTAGCCGTCCCCGCCCTCCCGGTGTAGCCTTCCCTGGCGTAGGCAAAACCCGGAACCCGGTCAGATCATGCGTGGATCCTTCGATGTCGGCGGAACTTTCACTCTGCGTCCTCAATGTGATTCGGGGCGGTGTGCCGACCTCCGGGAGGCTCTCCGCCTTTACGGCGTTGCGCTTCTCGCGATGTTCGATGAGGGCCGGGGTCGGCGTAGAGAAGCGGAGCCGACTGCGGACCGTACCGATGAGGATCGCCTTCCACAAGCGGCGAGCTTTAGCTGGCCGCCCTGTCGGGGCGCGTTACCGGAGAATGTCTGTAGAGGGCCGGGGGCCGACCATCCGGGGCGGCCTGCGGCCCGTACCTCCGAGCCTCGCCCTGCGCCGTTCCGCCGGGAGAGCACAGCCCGGTTCCTGCCAGGTTGCCGCAGGCAACCCCGAAGGGGCGGCATAAAGCCGCCTGGGAGGTAGGTGTGCGAGCCTTCCCGTAGGCGTGGCGATGTCGGGTAGCACCCCACGCAACCGTGGACGAAGGGTAAGTTGAACGAAAGGCGGGTTCCGCGGCATCCTTGTCGGTTGTGCAACGACCGGCAAAGAGAGAACCCGCATGAACCCGCAAGAGCAATTCTGCCACAACCGAACCTGCTGGGCCTACGGGCGCAAGGGAGAGGGGCATATCGTGATCCATAGCCAAAAAGAGCGGCGCTACCGCTGCAAAAGGTGCTCTGGCACCTTCACTCAGACGAAGGGCACCGCCTTCTATCGCCTCCACAAGCCCAACGAACTGCTCCTCTTGGTCCTTACTTTGCTGGCCCACGGATGCCCGATCCAAGCTGTCGTCGCCGCCTTTGGCATCGACGAGCGGACGGTAGCTCGCTGGCAGAAAGAGGCCGGCTTGCAGTGCCGGCGGGTGCACGAGCACCTGGTGCAAGCCGGAGGGGTCGAGCTTTCCCAGGTTCAGGCCGACGAGCTTAGGGTGCGAGCGGTCGGCGGGATCTTCTGGCTGGCTTCGGCTTTGGAGGTGAGGAGTCGGTTGTGGCTGGGCGGCGTCATAAGCGTGAGTAGGGATCGCGAGCTGATCCGCGCACTGCTCGGGAGGATAGCTGTTTGTGGGTCGGTGCGGACGATACTTTTGTGCACCGATGGGCTGGCTTGCTATGCCAAGCAAGCCTTGCGCCTCTTTAGGGAGCCCCTTCGCACCGGAAGAGTGGGCCGTCCCCGGCTCCTGTTGCCCGAGGGGGTGATGATCGCGCAGATTGTCAAGAGGTACAAACGTCGGCGGGTAATCGACGTGGTGCGGCGCGTGGTGGCGGGCGCCGAGACGACGGTACAACAGCGGCTGATGGAGACCCAGCGATCTTTGACGGCGCTGATCAACACCGCTTACGTAGAGCGATTGAATGCGACCTTTCGGGCGCGATTGGCGCCGCTGGCACGTCGCACCCGCGCCGGGGTGCATGAGCGAGCCACCCTCGAAGCCGGGATGTGGCTGGTGGGAAGTTGCTACAACTTCTTGTGGGCACATCTAAGCTTGCGCAAAGAGCGCGGCGAGGCACAGGATCCAGGAGGAGGCAAGTGGATCGAGCGAACACCTGCGCAGGCGGCGGGACTCACGGACCATTGCTGGACACTTGAGGAGCTTATGAGCTTCATGGTGCCGCCGGCCGACATACCCAAACGGCGTGGGAGGCGACCGAAGTGGCTGGTGGAGGCGGCGTGTGCAGCATGAGCACGGTTTACTGTGGTACTACCCGATGTCGCGATCCGGTCTCATAATCCCGCTTTGACGGCAGCGAAAGCCACTGCATCGATGCCGATCTGCGTGCTCTACAACTTTCTTGTTCGCCCGTCACGATCGTATGGTGCGAGACGGGCGAACAGCCTCAGAGCGAAGAGGAAGTCGACGGTTATTGCCACTTGGGGAGGTTGAAGGTGGGCCAGCACCAGGCTGTCGAGTAAATTGGCAAGGCTGCCGAGGACAAAGCCAAGTGCCGTTCCGCCGACTCCCACTCCGTCCCTCCGGGTCACGCCTTCGATGGTGATGCGAATAGGGCCGAACTCGCGCCAACGCTCGTCAGGCTCCGGGCGCTCTTCCGGCTCGTGCCTCCGCCCGGCACCGGTTAGCGGCCACGAGATTCATGCTCTCCTGCTCTGCGGAGCCGGGTGGTCGGGAAGCCGGATGACCATCAGGCGAGCGTGGCGGAGTCTTCAGGCCATGCTCGTGGAGGCCATCAGGGTCCCTGCCCGGCCCTCTACTCCACCTCCAGGTAGGTAGAGAGCAGCGCGAAGAGGGCGAAGCCGCCGATGAAGGCCAGGGACGAAAGCGGGGACTCGGGGACCTCCTCGACCGCCTCAGGCACCAGTTCCTCGACCACCAGCGTACTGAGAACCCCGGCGGTGAAGGTGAGCAAGAGGAGCTTGTTGAGCTCGGACGCGTCGCGCATCAGCCAGTAGCCGAGCGTGGCGCCCAGGAAGATGGGCGCCGCGAAGGCCGCCGAGAGGAGCAGGCGCCGGCTGCGCGGGACGCCCCTTCTCCTGAAGTTGGCGACGGTGGCGAAGCCTTCCGGGATGTCCGAGGGCACCTGTCCCAAAGCCAGGAGCAGGCCGAGGCCCACGGCCACCGTCGAGCCGGTGCCGACCATGATCCCGTCGGAGAAGAGGTCAACCGAGACGCCGAAGAAGATCACCCACGGCCCAGCTCCGCCCTCGCCGCCGTAGCGGTCGTTGAGGCGCTGTATGGCCCAGTCCACGGCCACGTAGAAGACGCCGCCCAGGACGAAGGCCAGAACGATGGCCCAGGCCGGGTCGGCCTCCAGCGCCCGGGGCATGAGCTCCACGGCCACCACGGCGACCACCACGCCGGCGGCCGAGTAGAGGGCGAGGTTGAGCATCAGGCGCGAGACGGGCACGAACTCGGCGAGCGCCCCGCCCGCGAAGTTGCCGAGTGCGGGCAACGCGGCGAACGCGAGTACGACCAGGTACTCGTTCAAGGGGCTGCTCCCTCGGGCGGCCGCGCTCCGAACGGGGCGCCAACGGCGTCAGGCACGCCCCTCCAACTCGCGCATGTACTGCACTTGGTTGCGTTGCGCGTAGCGGATCTGGTCGGCGAACAGGATCAGGCGGGGGTCCCTGGCCCGCCTTATCAGGTCGTCGGACATGGTTATCGCGCCTTCGTGGTGGGAGATCATGACGGGGTAGAAGCTCCGCTCGAAGGCGGCCCCGCTCATCGTCTCCAGCTCGTCCACCCGCCCGGTCGGCGGCATGCCGGGCATGCGCTCGTGCTCCTCTTCGGTCGGCTCGGGCATCTCGCCGCCGTACCAGTTGCGCCACCAGCGGCGCATCGCGTCGAGTTCCCCCACGTGCTCGGCGTACATCAGGGTCCCCAGCACCCGCGCCTCCTTTTGTGGGGCTTTGTCCCGCAGCAGGCGGGAGAGGCGGACCCCCAGCTCGTGGTGGGCCGTCATCTGCCGCAGGAAGCTCCTGCCGACCTCGATCTCCTGCTCCCGGTCGAAGGGCCAGCGGGGCTCATGCCCCTTGCGGGCGAGGACCTCGAGCAATGCGAGGGCCGCGATCGAGCCTCCCATCGCCAGGAGGGTCAGGCGCGCCAGCCGATCCTCGTCCGGGGTCGTCTCTTCCCCTGCGATGCGCCGCCGTATCCGCAGAAAGAGCGGGTAAGCGACGCTCGACGCCAGGTGAACGGTCAAGCCCGTCCAGTAGGGGACCTGCATTTTGAGCAGCCGCTGGAGGATCGGGATGGCGACGAAGAACTCGAACGCGGAGGACGCCACCGCCCACGGGATGGCCCCGGCGAGCAGGGCTTTCCTCTGCTTCTCCTGGCCGAGGTGCCCGATGCCGAGTCCGAAGTACGCCGCCGCCCACGCAAGGTCCACGCTCTGGTGGGTGAGGATGCCCGGGAGGACCTGGGGCCAGCCGGGCTCGGAGACGATCGCCCGGTCGCGCAGGTTGATGCTCGCTATCTCCATCCAGTCGAGCGGCACGTCGCGCCCGATCCTGGGTCCTCCCAGGGAGATAAGGACCGTCGAGAACGTGCCGCTGGCCAGTCCCGTAAGGGCGCCCGCGCGCCACCTGCCGTCCGGATCATGTTTATCGAAGAAGTCGCTCAAAGAGCCCACGCGAATTCTTCTCCTTTCCCGTCGTAGAGTGGGGCGCGTCACGCCAGAGCAGCCACACGACCAGGAAAACACCAACCGTTATCGCCGCGTCGGGCAGGTTGAAGGTAGGCCAGCGCCAGCTCCCCAGGCCGACGTCCAGGTAGTCGGTGACGCGCCCGTCGCCGAGGCGGTCGAGCAGGTTGGCGAGGCCGCCGCCGAGGATCAGGCCGAGCGAGACACCGCCCGCGCGGCTGTCCCGCAGGGATCGAGCCAGGTAAAGCGCGAAGACGACGAGCGCGAGCGCGGAGAGCCAGGGCACGAGCGGGGAGCCACCGAGCAGGCCGAAGGCCACGCCCGGGTTCTCGCCGAGGGTCAGGCGGAAGAGGTCGCCGGCCAGGGGGACCGTCTCGCCGTAGTCCAAGCCGCGTTCGGCCCACCGGCGCGCGAGGTACGCGCCGAGGACGGTCAGGGCGGCGGCTGTCGAGGTTACGCCAATCTTCCTGCCGAACCGTCGGGTCATGATCCCCCCGAGTTTAGCGGGATTATCGTACGGTACTTGCCACCCGCGGATTGCTCCGGCGGCTCCCCGGCGCGCTCGACCGTGACGTGGTCGAGCCCGTTTCCGGCGAGGAGGTGCGTGATCTCGTCGTGCACCATCCGCCACACGCGCTCCGGGTCGGCACCGGCCGCGGGATGCAGGCGCACGCGCAGGCTCGCCGGTGCGGTCTGCACGATCTGGAACAGCTCGACCCCCGGGGTGCGATCGACCAGCGAGCCGAACGCCAAAGGCGGAATGGTGACCCGCTCGCCGCCGATAGGAAAGGCGAGCACGTCGGCGGCGCGGCCCTGCACGCGGATGGCGGGCAGCGTGTTACCGCACGAGCAGGGGTCGGGCCGCTGCAAGATACTGTCGCCGAGGTCGTAGCGGATGATGGGCTGCACCCGGTTGGCGAGGTTCGTGAGCAGGACCGTGTGCGAGTGCTTGCCCGGCGCGACGGGGCGGTGGTCGGCGTCGACCGGCTCCAAGACGAGCCAGTCGCTATTGACGTGCAGCCAGCCGTGCTCGCAGCGGTAGCTGATGAAGGGGCACTCGGTGGCGGCGTAGCTGTCGCGGACCTTGGCGTCGAACGCCCCGGCGATCCGGTCGTACTCGCGTGCCGGGAGCCCCTCGGCCGAGAGCACCACCAGCACCGGGTCGATGCGCAGGCGGCCGGCCTCCCGCTCGCCGGCCAAGAGCGCGGCCATGCTCGCGTACGAGGCGACTATGACCGGCCGAAACCGGTTGAGTTGAGCCACCATCTCCGGTAGGGGCATATCCACCGGGAAGACCTGGACCCGTTTGCCACGTAGGCGGGTGGCGGCTACCGCGGAGGCGAAGTGGCCGCCCATGGCGTTCACCATGGCCATGCGCCCGCCGCCGGCGAGGATGCCGATGACGTCGCCGATCCCGAGCCAGGCGCTCAGCATGCGGAAGACGAGGGCGCTGGTCACGGCCATGCTCCGGTCGTCCAGCACGAAGATCCTGCGGTTCCCGGTGGTGCCCGAGGTGGTGAGCAACGTGTACCTGCCCAGGAACCGCTCCCCGATGAGGTCGGGGTTCTCAACGAACGCCCGCGCCTTCTCGATGGTCACCTCACGGTCGGTCGCCCAGTCGTCGAAGCGCGCCATCAGCGCCTTCTTTGAGGTAATCGGCAAGAGCGTGGGATCCTCGATCTTCTCCGGCAGGTCCCGGTAGAGCTTGCGGTAGTACGGCGAGTTGGCACGCGCGAAGGCCACCATCCCGGCAAGCCGGGCGCGCTGCCGCCGCTCGATCGCAGCCGGGCCTTGCTTTCTGGCCCTGCGCGCGTCGCGCAGCAGCCACAGCGGATGTTCGCGCGTCCTGCCGGGTGCGGTTGCCGCGCCGGTTGCTTTCGATGGTGCGCCGGACATGCCATCGACCTCCTTCAGCCGACCCTCCGGGCGACGCGCAGGCCGTTGGCGATGGCGAGAAGCTCCGATATCTCGTGGGCGAAGACGGCAGCGGCGATGCCGAGCAAGCCGAGTACCGCGCCGGGGATGAGGACGGCCAGAACCAGTATGGAGAAGACGATGTTCTGCAGGCTTATGCGCTGGCTGCGCCTGGCGAGCCTGAGAGCGTAGGCAACCTTGCGTGGGTCGTCGCCCATGAGCGCCACGTCCGCCGCCTCTATGGCCGCGTCGGTACCTGCGGTGCCCATCGCCATCCCGACGGTCGCCGTGGCAAGGGCCGGCGCGTCGTTAATGCCATCCCCGACCATCGCCACGGGGCCGTGCTCCCGCTCCAGCTCCTTTACGGCTTCCACCTTGTCCTCGGGCTTCAGGTCGGCGCGCACCTCGTCGATGCCCAGCTCCCGGGCGATGGCTCTGGCGGTGCGCAGGTTGTCCCCGGTGAGCATCGCTACCTTGTAGCCCATCTCGTGCAACTCTTCGATGGCGCGTTTCGCCTCCGGACGCGGCTCGTCACGGATGGCGAGGAGCCCCTCCACACGCTCTCCGGTCCCGACCAGGACCACCGTCTTGCCTTCCTCCTGAAGGTGCTCGATCTCTTCTAGCGTACCGTCGAGGGAAACCCCGAGATCGCGGAACAGGGCGGGGCTGCCCACGTAGACGGTCCGGCCGTCGACCTCGGCCCTGGCACCGGCACCGGTGAGGGACCGGAAATCCCTGACCTCCGCAGGATGTATGCCCTCCGAGCGGGCACGCTCGACGATCGCCCGGGCCAGCGGGTGCTCGCTCAGGTGCTCGACGCCGGCTGCGACTCTCAGCATGCCGTCGGCCGAACCGTTGCCCGCGACGACATCGGTCACCACGGGCTTGCCGCGGGTGAGGGTTCCGGTCTTGTCGAAGGTGACGACCCTGACCTTCGCCAGGTTCTCCAGGTGGATGCCGCCCTTTATGAGCACGCCCTCGCGCCCGGCGCGGCCTATCGCCGCGGCAACCGCCACGGGGGTGGACATGACCAGGGCGCACGGAGCGGCGGCGACGAGCAGCACCACCGCGCGGTAGGCCCAGGTGTCGAAGGGGCCGCCGAAGAGCGGCGGGACGACCAGGAGCAAGAGCGCTCCCAAAAGGACGGCGGGACTGTAGCGGCTACCGAAGCGGTCGATCCAGCGCTGCGCGCCGGACTTGACGCCCTGCGCCTCCTCGACCAGGTGGATGATCTTCTGCAACGAGTTCGACTCGAAGCTCGTGGTGGCGCGCACCTTCAGGGAGCCTGTGGCGTTTATGGTCCCGGCGAAGACCTTCTCCCCCTCGCCCTTCTCCACCGGCACCGACTCGCCCGTCACCGCCGACTCGTCCAGGCTGCTTGCGCCCTCCAGGATCTCACCGTCCGTTGGGATGCGCTCGCCGGGCCTGACCAGGAAGAGGTCGCCGACCGCAAGCTCCTCCGCCGGGACCGTCTCCTCGCGCCCATCCTTGAGGAGCGTCGCCGTCTCGGGGGCGAGGTCCAGGAGCGCCCGGATGGCGGTGCGGGTCCGGGCGTAGGTGTACTCTTCGGTCGCCTCGGCGCCGGCGTAGAGGAAGACCAGGAAGGCGGCCTCGAACCACTCGCCCAGGATCACCGCTCCCACGGTCGCGAACGCCATGAGGACCTCGATGCCGACCTCGCGCTCCTCTACGAGTTCCTCAAGACCCTCGCGCGCCCAGTAGTAAGCGCCGATCAGGATGACGAGGACGAAGACGGAGATCGGTACGTAGTCCGGAGAGCCCGTGAAGCGCTCGATCAGCCACCCGATCAGCAGCAGCGCGCCCGCGATGAGGGCGTTGCGCATCGGCGGGAAGAGATACCACGGCCCCTCAAAGCCCTCGACCTCTTCGTCCTCGTCTCTCTCTTCGGTCTCTACATCCTCGCGCTCGCGAAGTCGTTCTTTGGCCACGTTTTGCTCCTTTTAAGGTCTGCGTACGGTCAAAGCCCTAGGCGGAAGTCGCCCCTCGCTCTGCGAGGACGTGTCCCACGCAGTCCTCAAGGAGCCGGCGCAGATGCTCGTCTTCGAGGCGGTAGTAGGCCAACCGGCCCTCCTTACGGAAGCTCACCACCCCCCGATCCCTCAAGCGCTTGAGCTGGTGGCTCGCGGCGCTGATGGAGAGCCCCGCCACCGCGGCTACATCACAGACGCACAGCTCCTCCACCGAGAGGGCGTAGACGATGCGTGACCGCGTGGGGTCGGAGAGGAGCCCGAAGATCTCCGTCGCCCTCCGCGTGACCTCCTCCTCCGGCAAAGCCTCCCGAGCTCGCCGCACGGCCTCCGCGTGGATGACGTCCACCTCGCAGACGCCCTCGCTCGCGATCCGCTCCAGATCCTTCTCTTTGTCGTCGATCGCTCGCACGCAATACTCTCCTATAGTTGAACGACAATCGAAATAATGCTATACCGGCGCGTATGGAGCGTCAACTTGCCGGGGCGGCGCGATCCGCAGGAAGGCGGGCGGAGGCGGTCGGGTTCCGGTTCGGGGTTCCGGGCGGAGAAAGCCGACGAGCGACCAACGACGGCGAAGAGGGAGCCGTTCGGGAGAGGAGAAAGAGCGGTGAGGACTTACACGGTTGGGGACACTATCACACTGGAGCTGGACCTGAGGGACTCAAGCGGCGTCTCCCGGGTCGATGCCCTTTTCAGGGAAGACGCGAGCGGTCGCGTCATATCCATGCACGGTGACGGCGGCGGAGAGAAAGAGGTGACCGTGAGGCTCGAGGTGGAGCTTACCGACGAGACCTTCCCCGGCGAGTACCGGTGCCGGTTCGTCGACGCTTACAACACGCGGGGCGGCAAGGACACCCACCACCCGGATATACGCTTCAGGGTCCAGATGTTCCCCGCCGAAGGCGGCGGGCCGGAGCTGGTGGAATGGCGCCTGTCGTAGAGTCCGGCAAAGATCAAGTAAACGCCGGCATAGATACTGTTGGTTTATTCGCCGGAGAGCCACGATCAGCTCACCGGAGCCAGAGCCGCCAATCGGGAGCGCCGAGTTACGGCGGTAGGAACACCGTTGAGCCAGTTAGCGATCCGTCCCACGTTAACCGCCGTCGCAGTGGCCAGTTCTTGCAGGTGGGTCTTCTTCAAGCCCCGGTAGCGAGCTTGACGTAGAGAACGAAGGCCCTTACTCCTTGTGAGATCGTTCCTTCTATGCCCGCCCTCCGAGAGTAGAGGGCAGCAAAATCCTCTCTCTTCTGACGCTCTCTGGCAAACTGGATAGCCTCGTGCTCTTCTTTTGGCTGTAGAGTGAGGGTGCGGGGAAGGTTCTTGGCCCGGGTGCACGACGGGCGGCTCGGACACGCAGCGCAATCATTTGGGGAGAAGTCGATGTGGATCATACTTCGACCCCGAGCCGTCTTCGTTTCGGACCAGCGGATGCTCTTCCGCCCCTGTGGGCAGGTTACCGCCTTCTTTTCCCAGTCAATGCTGAAGTTTGCTACGTCGAAGCCTTCGCCTCTTTTTGCCTGCCACTGGCGATCTTCGTAGGTCGGTCCGATGAGATCGATCCGGCAGGCGTGGCTCGAAACCAGGTTGCTGCCACAGACGTAGGCGGCGTCCGCCAACTGCTCGGCGGGCAGAAGCCCGCTTTTTGCAAGCCCTTCCTGGATGGCACAAAGCTGTTTTACGTCGGTGGCGGTGGCCGCAGTGGTGTGGACGTTGGTGATCAGATGCGGCAGCCCTTCGTCGCAACTTTCCGTCAGATGCACTTTGTAGCCAATCCAACTCATCCCTCGCTTGGTAGCGTAGCGAACCTCCGTCTCGTAGGGAGATTCGATGCAGTAGGCGGCTTCAGGCCTCTCTTTTGGGTCGCGCGCCCGCAGCTCTCCTTCAGGACTCTGAACGTAGCGCTGTTCCCAGAGTTGGCGCAGGATCTCGACTTCACCGAGCGTCTTTAGAATTCGCGGTGTGTGAGGATCATCGAGCTGTGCAAGAAGCCGCGCCCCATCAGCGCCCACAGTTTGCAGGTACTCTTTCCTTGCTTCCTTACCTTTGGGCAACCGCTGATCCTCGATGCGCCTGGCGTAGCGCTCGAACCATTTCGGATCGGCGTGCTCTCTGAGCCAGTCCAGGTCTGCGGCTGCCAGAGCGTTGAGGGCGGCCCGCATCGTCTCCGCCGTCTGCTCCAGCTGACTCAAGACGCGCAAAGCACCAAGCACATGAGTCGAGTCGGTGCGCTGCCTGCCACGGACTTTGAGGTAGCCGCGCTCCTTGCACACCTCAAGGAGCTTCTCCAAAAGCAACTCTTCCTTACCGCCTTCAACCAGCCGCGAACGGAACTCCGAGAGCACCGAGAAGTCGAAGCCGGGATCGGTCAGTTGGAGGCCGAGTGCATACTTCCAATCTATACGGGCGCGTACAGCTTCCGCCGCCTGTCTATCTGAAAGCCCTTCAGAGAACTGCATCAACGTCACCAAAGCCAACCTCCACGGCGCGATGGCGGGACGTCCGCGCACCTCGAAGAGCTCTGAGAAGTCCTCATCCTCGTAGATGGCTCCGAGCGCATCGCGCATCTGTATGTAGGTTGTTCCTTTGGGAAAGGCAGCCCTGGCGACACGGGCGGTATCTTCTGGGACGGGACCGATCGGTTTGGGGTGCATAGACATAACTCTCTGCCCTCCAGGAAGGTGGCTCTCGGGGCTGCTTCCTGGAGTATGCAGCGTCGCTGATGAATAAACCAACAGTATCCGGCATATGGTCAACATTGACAAAAAATTGAGCCGATCTGATCAGGACAACACCGTCTCGCTCCGATACATTTGCGTCGCAAGTACGAAGAAGGAGGCTCTTCGATGAGTGATGGTACCAAGACCGTGCTCGGCGCCCTCGGCGGTTTCTTGTTGTTGCTCGTCCTGCTGGCGATCCTCGCCGGCAGCGGCTTGTTCGGTGGTGGTTCGATGATGGGTCCCGGAGGCATGATGGACGACTGGGGGTGGGGTCCGGGTGGCATGATGGACGGCGGCCGGGGTTTCTTCGGGATACTCTGGACGCTCGTCCCGCTCCTGTTCTGGGGCGGGCTGATCGCATTGATCGTCTGGGCCGTAGTGCGCATCACCTCGGGTCAGGGTAGCTCCGACGACCATCGGGCACGCGCCGGATCGGCGGAGGAGATCCTGCGGGAGCGCTTCGCGCGCGGCGAGATCGACGCCGAGGAGTACGAGAGATCGCTTGAGGTGCTGCGGGGCGAAGGGAGTGCTTGAAAAGGGGTTTCTTCCAAGGCTGCCCAGGATCTTACGGCTGCGCCGGTATCCTCGCGGTGGCGCGGGTCGCCCTCTCAGCCAACCCGCGCCTGCGTAAGCGAACTGCGACTCCAGGACCAAAATCACAAGTCTCGCACCAGAACGTGAGACGTACGTACTGCTGAGAACCGTCACCCCCGCAAGGTTTCAAGGACCTTCTCGCGGAGTCGGGGTTTCTGCGAGACCACTCTCCACGAAGCCGCGTCCCCTTCGCGAGAGACCGAAGTAAGGCATCCCCGCTATGGGACGTTCTTCCGTAAGACCCCGGGCGGCGAGAGCGCGCAGCACGTCCTCGATCTCCGGCTGCGGATATTCGAGCAACGTGGCTACGTCGCAGGCGCAGAGGGTCGCCTCCGCGAGGCTTGCCAGTGTCCTGGCCTCCGTCGGGTCGCGCAGAAGGCCAGGGGCCGCTCCAAGGATCCGTTCGGCCACCGCTTCGCCGATCAGGACCGCCGCGACGTACTCCCCGGAGACCTCGCAGGTGAACGGCACCCGCCGAACCTCCCCCTCGCCGAGGCGCTCGCGCGCGGCTTTGGCCGCTTCCGGCAGCAGGCAACGGGTCGCGCAACCTCCCGTGTCAAGTATTCGGAACTTGCCTCGTCTGTCCACGGTTACACCTCCAGCTTCTCGCCGAGCTTCTTCGGGTCGAACCCGATGATGACCTCTCCACGGATCACGGTGGTCGGGGTCGCTTGAGATCCGAGCCCGGTCAGCTCTCTGAGGGCCTGCTCGTCTTCCCGGATATCCTTCTCGATGAAAAGAACACACCTTTGTCCGAGAGCCACTTCTTCTCCCGCAAGCAGCCGGCGCAACCAGGCTGCGTGTAGATCACAACCTGTTTTTCGGCCATACTCTCTCCTTCGCTACCGGTCCTTTCGTACAAAGACCATCCCGTAGTGGTATGGGGGGAGTTCCATGACCCGCTCCAGCTCGAAACCGGCGGGCTCCACGACGGCCCCGGTCTTCTCGGGTGACATACGCATCTCCGTGGCGGGGCCGCGGGGTTCGCCCAGTACGGACGTTTCTTCTCTCGGTATGGGGTGCCAGTTGACGATGGCGAACCTTCCGCCGGGTTTGAGCACCTCGAAGAGCGCGCGGGCCAACCTCGTTTGCTCCGGCACTCCGTGGAAGGTATTCGCCAGCAGCACGAGATCGACCGGCGCGGGGACGTGCTTGGCGATATCGCGGGCGTCGGCCAGGGCGAACTCGCAGTTGTTCGCCCCGTGGCGGGCCACCTCTTCTTTGGCCCGCTCCAGCATCCCGGGGTCCAGATCCAGCGCGTAGACCCTGCCCGGAGCCACCAACCGCGACAGAGGAGCGGTGAAGTAGCCGTCGCCGCAACACAGGTCGACCACACTCATCCCCGAGGAGATGCCCAGCTTCTCCAACACGCCTTCCGGGTCGGGCCACAGGGCGCTCCACCAGTCCCTGTCCGGCATGCCGGTGGCCGGGAAGGGGGACATTCGGCTTTCTTCCCGGCCCGGTCCACGACCGGCTCCGCCGGCGGGAGACATTACTTCCCTCCCCTCTCCGGGTGGTCTCCCTGATTAGAGTTGGTGAGATACGGAGAATATGTCATCAACGAGAGCAGGGGAGGTCGAGTGGAGCGGATCAAGGAGCAGAGGTTGGCTTCGGCTGGCACTTTTTGCCCCAACGAGGAGTGCCAACTCCATGCCCAGGTGGATGAGGGCAACATCATCAAGTTCGGTAAGAGCAAGCAGGGCGTCCAGCGTTACCGATGCAAGTCCTGTGCAACCACCTTTAGCGCCACGCGCGGGACGCTCTTCTATCGCAAACACGCGGCTCTAAAGGACATCCTCGAAACTCTGGCGCTCTTGGCCGAGGGGGTCAGGATCAGTAGCCTCGCTCGCGCGAAGGGCTTTAAGGAGGACACGATCCTCAGGTGGCTGCGCGAGGCTGCCCGCCACGCGGACGCCGTCGAAGAGGCGTTGATGGGCGACTACGAGGTGAGCAAGGCTCAGGTGGATGGGTTGTGGGCCTACGTGGGGAACAAAGGCAAAAAGGGGGCCACGAGGAACGCCCGGATAGAGGAGAGTTCTGGCGCTTGACGCTGATCGAGAGCGACACACGACTGCGGGCGGCACGCGCGATAGCCAAGAGCGAGACACAGGCGGCTATCGAAGCGTTCGAGAGGCTAAAGAGTCGAGGGCATCCGCATTCTCCGCCGCCTTTGGTATCGGATGGGTGGGGTGGATACGACGAGGCGATGGTGGAGGTGTGGGGGAAGGTGCCCGAGTATGGAGGAAGAGGACGCCCTCCGACCAAGAAGCGACCCCAATCGGGCTGGCGGCATTTGCAAATGGTCAAGCGGCGAGAAAACGGGCGGGTGATGGGAGCGAAGGCGAAGACCATTTATGGGGACGAGCACGAAGTGATCGAGTTGTTGGGAACAAGCACCAGCTACGTCGAACGCACCAACCTCACCTCTCGGCACATGAACGGTAGGTTGGCGAGGAAGACTTTAGGCTACTCCAAAGAGCTCGAGATGCTCGTGGCATCCTCGATCTGGGAAGATGCGGTCTACAACCTGGGCCGGGCGCTAAAGACGTTGAGGATCAAGAGCCCGGAAGAAGCGGGGCGACGCTGGAGGAGGCGATCTCCAGCGATGGCGGCTGGATTGACGGATCATATCTGGGAGATCGAGGAGTTGCTCATCACGTTGCCACTTCCAATTACCAACACTTGATCGGGAGACTATCCCTCTCCGGCTTCGGGCGGAGCAACCTCAGGCCGTTGGCGATCACCACGAGGGCGCTCCCCTCGTTTATGGCGATGGCCGGCACCAGGCCCACCAGGCCGAGGAGCGCGGTGGGTACCAGCACCGCGACAAGGCTCACGGAGAAGAAGACGTTCTGGCGGATCGTTCGCGTCGCCCGGCGCCCCAAAGAGAGCGCCTCGGCCAGGCGCCTCAGGTCGTCGTCCATCAGCACGATGTCGCCTGTCTCGCGGGCCACGTCGGTGCCGCGGACTCCCATGGCGATCCCGAGGTCCGCCTGCGCAAGGGCCGGCCCGTCGTTGATGCCGTCGCCGACCATCGCGACCCGGTGGCCCCGCTCCTGCAGCTCCCGGACCACCCGGATCTTGTCGTCGGGCAAAAGCTCGGCGTGGACCTCGTCTATGCCCGCCTGCCGGGCGAGCGCCTCGGCGGTCCGGCGGTTGTCGCCGGTGAGCATGACGACGCGCTTTACGCCCCGCTTCTTGAGCAGCGAGACGGCCTCGGCGGCTTCCTCACGCAAGGGGTCCTGGATGCCCAAGACGCCGAGGATCTTCCTGCTCTTCCAGACAACGATCGCGGTTTTTCCTGCGGACTCGAGGTCCGCCACGGCCCCGAGCTCTCCTGTGGGGATGTCCTCCTCCGCAGCGAGGCGCGGGCTGCCGACGAAGATGCGCTCGCCCTCCACCTCGGCGACGGCCCCGCGTCCCGTAAGGGCCGAGAAGCGCTCGGAGGTCGGGACCGCGAGCCCTTCTTTTTGCGCCCGGCGCACGACGGCGGCGGCTATGGGGTGCTCGGAACCGGCCTCGACCGCCGCGGCGAGCCCGAGCAGTTCCTCGCGGGAGACGACACCCTCCGCCGGGACGACGTCGGTGAGCTCGGGTTGACCGGTGCTCAAGGTCCCAGTCTTGTCGAGGGCCACCGTATCCACGCGGGCGGCGGCCTCCAGGTATGCTCCTCCCTTGACGATCAGGCCGCGACGAGCCCCGTTGCTGATCGCGGCGAGCGCGGCCGTCGGCACCGAGAGCACGAGCCCGCAGGTGCAGGAGATCACCAGCACCACCAACGCCCGGTAGAACCAGGGCTCGAAAGGCTGGGCGAAGAGGAGCGGCGGTATGGCCGCCACGAGCGCGGCCAGGGCGAACATAGCGGGGGTGTAGACGGCCCCGAAGCGCTCTCCGAAGTTCTCGTAGCTCGACTTGTGGGCGCGAGCCTCCTCCACCGTGCGGATGATCTGGGCCAAAGTCGTCTCCGAGGAGGCGGCCGTGACCCTCACGGTGAGGACGCCATTCAGGTTCATCGTCCCGGCGAAGACCTCGTCGCCTCTCCCCTTGTCCGCCGGCATGGACTCGCCGGTGATGGGCGCCTCGTCCACCGCGGAGCCGCCCTCGACCACCTCGCCGTCCAGGGGGATCCTGGTCCCGGGCTTGATCCGGATCAGGTCTCCGGTACGCACCGCCTCCACGGGCACGGTCTCCTCCATTCCGCCCTGGCGCACCACGAGTGCCGAAGGCGGTGCCAGGTCCATGAGTGCCTTGAGGTTGCGCCGGGCGCGGTCGGTGGCGTAGACCTCCATCACCTCCCCGAGCGAGAAGATGACCACCAGGCTCGCCGCCTCTTCCCACAGCCCCAGCCACAGCGCCCCCGCGCTGCCCACGACCAGAAGCGTGTTGATCGTGATCCTCTTGCGCTTGAGGGAAGCGTAGGCGCTGCGCGCGGGCGCGTAGATACCGACGAGGATGGACGCGCCGAACAGAATTCGTGCCAGGAGCTCCCCACCTCCGAGCCTGTCGGCCAGGCCGGTCCACTCGAAGACGAGGCCCAACATGAGCAGCGACGCCGAGAGAGCCAGAAGCACCTGCCGGGTCTGCCTCCACCAGGGCCTGGGCTCCTCTCTTGCCGGCGTATCCCCGGCCGGTGGCGCCCCTGCGGCCGCAGCCACAGAACCGTTCGGGCTCCGGGAGCCCTGCGGCCTGACCGCCCACCCTTCGCTCTTCGTGATCCTCCGGATGGCCTCCGTGTCGGCCTCGCCGATCACCGTCAGCCTACCGGCCACCGGGTTGAAGTCGTCCTCCTCTACACCCGGAAGATCCGCTATGGCCTCCTCGACCTCCCCGGCGCAGTCCAGGCAACCAGCGCCCTCGACCTCGTAGACCGCCACCCGTCCGTCACCGCCGCCGTTTCCATCCTCCACGGGCGGCCCTACCTCCCGCTCTTCGAACCGCTCTTTCAAACCGTCTCCTTTATGATCAAGGAAATTTGATTAAATGAGTGTAAACGGACCGCCGAACGCGCGCCTTATGAACTTATGCGGTCAACGCCTCGTTACGTTCGTGCGTCGCCGAGAAGAGCAACCCGAGCCGCTCCAGGAGCCTCGGGTCGCGCAGGCTGTAGTGGCTCCAGGTGCCGTGCAACTCGCGCTCCACGACCCCCGCTTTGAGCAGGACCTTCAGGTGGTAGGAGACCTTCGATTGGCCGAGACCCAGGAGCTCCTCGAACTCGCAGGTGCAGAGGTCCTCTCGCTGCTCCAGAAGGCGGACCATCTGCAGCCGGATCGGGTCTCCGAGAGCCTTCCCGTAGGCCGCCAGGGCCGACGCCTCCCCCTCGGGGAGCAGTTGCAGGTCCCCCCGCCGCACCCTGGGTATCTCGCTGTAGCACTCGTCCAAGCCGAACCACCTTTTTATCAAATTTACTTGATTAATAACGACCAGTGTAGCTCTCCTCAGGGGAAAGTCAAGGATCGCCCTCGTCGTCAGCGAGGAGCCGGGACCGAGCGCGCCGCCGGCGGGTGGAAAGACGCACAGAGCCGAGGCACCGGCAACGACCACCCGGGTACGGGCAGCGAGCCGGGCACGCGGCGGGCCGGGAAACGACGAGGCGCGCACCACCACGGCCAAGAGGCAACAGGAGCGGACGACAGCGTCAACGCCGGGGGCGCAGCCCACGCGCACCGATCCACCTGCGGCAAGGACGGCAGAGACAAGCGGCGCCACCGGGAACGGGGAGCCGTGCCGGGAGCCCGCGAAGGCCACGACGCCGGATAGGGGGAACGGGTGTGCGGTGGAGGAAATCATGTGTTGCCTGCCTGGGGGCGTAAGGGGCCGGGGGACGGGGATGTCAAGGCCAGGGCACGGCCGGTATGGAGAGCCTCGACACCCTGAAAGGGCGGCGAAGCCGTCCCCGCCCTGCCGGTGTAGCCTTCTGGGGCGCTGGCAACACATCGTCTCCATCAGGCTCCAGACGCTGGTCTCGAAGTTGGTGGGAACCCTCGCTCTGCATCCTCAAGGTGGTCTGGGGCGGGGTGCCGGCCGTCAGGACGGCTCTCCGCCTTGCCGCGTTCCGCTATAGCTGATCATTGGTGGAGGGCCGGGGTCGGCTTTAGCCGACGGCGGACCGTGCCGGCGAGGATGATCCTGCGTAGCGGCGAGCGCAAGCTGGCCGCCATACCGAGTCTCGCCCGCTACGGACGAGAGGCGCAGGGCCGGGGGCCGACCCTCGGGGGCGGCCTGCGGACCGTCACGCGGAGTTGCGCCTTCCACCCTTCCGCGGCCGGGAGAGCGCAGCCCGGGGTGGGTGCGCAGACCCGCCACGGGAGTCTGGTGTCGCCTAATGGCTCCCGCCTGTGAAGCCTCCTCGCAACGGCGTTAGCCCGTCAGGGAGTGTCCACTTCGGGACAGGCGCTCCACAATCCCGCGCCCCTCTCCTCGGCCTCTTCCCTTGCTCGCTCGAACTCGCGGCGGTAGGTGTGGGCGAAAGTCGTGGTGCGGGCGAGCCCGAGTTCGATAAGGTCTTCGTTGAAGAGGCGCTCGTAGGAGCCGTCATCGTTCGCATCGATGTAGACGTAGGCAAGAGTACGGCCGTAGGCGTCCTCGGAATCTCCTATGCGCGGGATCTCCAGCCTCACGAGACGGCCTTCGCGCACGACCTCACCTTCTTCGTTGATCTGGCGCTCGTAGAGGACCTGCTTCGTGTAGTCAGATGCCTGCGGTCCAAAGCAACCTATAGGCTGGTCAGGCGCCACGGTCTCCGGGGTGTCCACGCCTATGAGACGCACGGGAGTAGTGCGGCCCTGGGTCTCTACCTCTATGGTGTCGCCGTCGGTCACTCTGGTCACCTCGCCGTAGAGCTGGTCGGAGCCACCCATGCGGTAGATCAGGCCGTCGAAGCCTACTCGCGAGACAGGGTAGAAGAGCAGCGCAAAGATGAGAGCAACGGCGACAAACACGCGCTCGGAGTTACCGCCGCTGACGACGCGGTACTCGTCGCGACCAGGGAAGACGGCGATCAGACGAGAGGGCCAGAAGAGCTGCACTCCTCCTAAAGTCATCATGTCGGCGAAGAGGTGAGAGCCATAGCCCACCCCCACGGCGATCATCGTGGCAGGCTGGCCGGTGATCCACCACAAAAGCGAGCCGAGAGCAGCCGTGACGAGCACGAGAGCCAGTAAGCTGTGTAGGAAGGAGCGGTGCCCGAAGGCGCCATACAGATCCTCTGAGACGCTGCCGAGCTGGTGGCCGAGCCAGCTCTTGGGGTAGTCGGCGTCGGGCAGGACGGAGCAGACGGCAGCCGCCAAGACCGAGGGTATCTCGTAGTGGAAGTCGAAGACGGCGGAGGCGGCGAACAGGCAGCACTCGCCGAAGACTATGTGGGTAGCGACCTTCACGGCATGCTCCTATTCGTCCCTGGGCCTCTGCATCTTGAAGAAGAAAGGCCTGAGGCCGTACATGAGGGCGAAGGCTATGCCGGCGAGGATGTAGAGGCTCTGGTCGTCCAGGCCCAAAGAGACGTAGCGGACGGCCATAGCGACCGCTGCAACAACGAAGATGACGGGAGTCATGTCTATGTAGCGCCTCTCGTCTTCGAGCCTTAGCTCCTCCACCTCGGCGCCGAGCCTCTCTATGGCGGTACGTCCCGTGCCGGCGAGATGGCCTTCCACGACGATGCGCTTACCCCTCACTATCGGGCCGAGGACGTGCTCGATCTCGCCCATGGAGGAGCGGTAGAGGGCGCGTTGCAATCCTGCCTCGTCCACGTCGCGGCCCCTCACCTCACCGAGTTCCTTCGGGTCGAGCAGGCCAGCGCGCCACGCTTCGAGCGCCAGGTGGACCAGCGCGGCCTTCCTCGCGCCCGCCGGTATACGGAAGTCCTCGCCGACACCCCCGTCGATCCCGCTCTGGTGACGGTAACGGCGGGAGGTGTCGAAACCTCGACCCGGGCGGCCGGCTCTACCCGTCGAGAAGTCAGGGAAGCTGTTACCGCCGGACGGCCGTCGGCGGTCCCTGCCGTTGCTCTTTGAGGTGTCGAAGTCCAAGCGCCTCGCCTTCTCCCGCCCGTGCGTGTGATCTTCTCTCTTATATAGGGGTTTCTCACACACGGATACGCCCTCTTCCGGCACGGACGGCTACGTCTCCATCGTGTCGGTGCGGACGCGCCTTACGGCGTCCTCGCTGAAGCCCGCGTCCATGGGCTTACCTTTTTCCAGGCGGCCGAGGGCCTCGGCCAGCAGGGCCTTCACCATCCCGGCGCGCTGCCTCAAGGACGGAGGTCTGCCCTCGTAAGCGTACCGCAGGGTTATCTTCAGACCGCCCTCCCGGGCGCGGGACACGCAGACGGATAGGAGACGTGCTCTCAAGGGACCGGTCCGTTGCCGCGGACGAGCCGAAGACGGGGACATCTCTTCGGCAGTACCTCTGCCAGCGCGGCCTCGTTGTCCCGCACCAGCCGCATCAGGCGGTCGGCGTGGTCGGGGTTCAAGGACTTCAGGCCCTCGACCACTACCCTGTAGCCTGCCGGCCGCTCCGCGTCAGGTTCGGCATAGGCTTCGAGGCCCAGGAAGCAGAGCTTGCGGTAGAGGGTATTGACCTCCCTGCGGCGGACCACCTCGTCGTAGCTGCTCATGCTTCGCTCCTTTCCCGGCGGCGGTACGCCTTCGCATCCTCCAGCACCCAGGGCGGGCACCCGGACACCGCGACCTCGTGCCACTCGCCGGTGGTAGGGTCGTGCAGGGCGACGTAGCCGGGCTCTCTGGCCCACCGGATCACGAGCCCCCGGCGGTCCGCCTCCTCCAGCCTGCGGCGCTCGCGTTCGAGGTGCCGGATCAGGGCTCGCTTGTGCTCGCGGAGGACGGCGCGCAGCTCGTCGGTTGCGGCGCCGGCGGGAGCGTCTACGCGCAGCGTGAGGCCGCTGGCTTCCAGACGCACGTCGCGCGTACGCAGCTCCTCAAGCAGTGCGCGAGCACTCATAATGTGAACCTCACGCGCCCGTCTTCGTCCGGGGCGTGCAGGCGTGCACCGTTTTCGGAGGGGTATGCACCCCCTCCCCCGCCTTCCTCATCGCCGTTCGACGGGGGGAGGGGGGTGTCTATCCCCCCGTTTTCGCCTGCACGCTTGCACGCTTTCAATGCATCCGGAGGCGGCAGTATCTCCAGGTCCTCGGGCAAGGGATCTCCGGGCACCAAGCGGGAAGGCTTGCGGGGGTTATCTTCGAGATCTCTGAGATAGCCCTGTTCTCTGGCTGTCTTGATCCTGCGGGAGGCGGCGGAGCGGTCGAGCTCCAGCTCCCGGGCGACCTCTGCCACGGTCACCGGCTCGGAGTTCCCGGCGTGCAGGCGTGCAACGGCGTGCACGGCCTCGCGCACGCCTTTGGGCACGGTTGCTTCGATGCCTTCGCTCACCAGGTCGGCCACCAGTTCCCTGACGGCGACGTAGTCGTCGAGGGTGGCGACGATGCGGCCGTCGGCATCCTTCTCGCGAGTGGCCTGGTGCAGGACGGCATGGGCACGGATCAGATTCAGGACCGCACCGAAGTCCCGGCGCAGCCTGACGGCCACGGGCGGGACCAGCTCGGCGAGATCCCCGGCGTAGGGGATGACGACCTGGCGTTCGGCCGTCACCAGCCACTCCTGGAGGGCGAGCCAGGGTTTGAGGTCTGGCTCGCCGATCCTACCCCTGGCCAAAGCCCGCAGCACGTTCCTGGTCTGCTCCTGGGTGTCGGCGACGGTCAAAGAGAGCAGGCGGGTCTCGTTCTCGGGGTGGAGCTTGACGGCGGTGGTGGTGACGATCAGGCCCGTGGGGCCTTCCCGCTCTATGAGGCGGGGCCTTATGCCGTCTTTGGTGCTCTCGACCGTCTCGTAGCGGACGCGCCCCTCAGAGAGCAGAGAGCGCATCAGGTAGGTGGCGAAGTCGCCGCTCATGCCCTCGGCCTCGTAGATCACCAGGAAGCGGTGCTTTATGGGCTCTTCGGAGTAGGCGAGCGTCCGCTCGCTCATCGCGGTTAAAGCGTAGTAGGCGTCCTCCGGGAAGAAGGAGAGGACACGCTCCACAAGGTAGGTCTTGCCGCCGGAGGACGGCCCCTTGACCGCGACACTCACGATTCTCTCCAGGAGACGGCTCGTGAGGGCCAGGTAGAGGAGCTTCGCCGCCCGGCTCTCGCCGGCGACACCGGAGCGCCCGAGCTCGGCGGCGAACCGGTCGAGTATGCGTCCCTCGCGGGCCAGGCCCTCGCAGGCTTCCCGGACTTCACGGGCACGAGCCTCAGCCCGCTCCTTCTCCTGGTCGATTAGAGGCGCCGCGCGCCCGAAGGCGGAGCGTAGGTTCTCCAGGAAGCGGGTGGGTTCGGACAGGTGAAGCTCGCTGACGTCCTTCGCTCCGTCGAGCTCCACGAAGCGTAGCAGGTCCCGGATGCCCGAGGCGGCGAGCCTCTCCTTCAACATCTCGCCTCCCTCGTCCGGCTCGATCACGGCGTAGACCTTCCCGATCCCTTCGAGGTGCGCCGCCCACTCCTCCTTCCAGTTGGAAGCGCCGGGGACGCCCAGCGCCTCGATGCCATGGTGCCAGAGAGTGTGGCAGTCGCTCTCGCCCTCGACCAGCACGACGTAGCCGGCCTCCCGGACGCGCTCCATGCGCCACAGGCCGTAGAGGGTAGGCTTCGAGCCCTTGCGCCACCGGAAGCGGTTGTCGCCCTGCGGAGACTTCTCCAGGGCCAGCCGCAGGCGCACGGCTCCCTCCCGGCCGTCCTCCGTGAGGTACGGCATCCGCACAGCCTTCGTGCCCATGTAGCTGACGGTCGAGAGGCCGAGCTCCCGGAGAAACTCCACGGGCAGTTCCTTGGCCCCGGCATAGGCTTCGAGGGTGCAGGGAGGTTGCACCGTCGCACCCGGTTGCGCGGGGTCGCGCAACCCCTTCTCCCGCTTATCTTCGCCCTTTACAGAGCGGGGTTGCAGCGTTGCAGTCCTATACGGGGGGAGGTTACTCCCCTCCTCCACTCCGCGGCCGTTCCGGGAGAACAGGTCGCGCCTGCGAATTCCCCGCTCTTCCAGGGCCGACAGCACTTCGTCCTGCGAGCAGCCGGCAAAGCAGTGGAGCAGGACGCGGCCGTCCTCTGCCTCCTCGACGCGCAGGTTGGGGGTGTTCCTGTCGTCGTGGGCCGGGCAGAAGGCCAGGTACTCGCCTCGATGGTCGGGACCCCTGTCTACCTCCAGGACCTCCAGCACGCGCTCCAGCGGCCTCACGACGCCCTCCTAATGGCGTCTCCTGGGCGGGTGTATCACGTAGACGACCCGTCCCTGGATGATCGTCTCCTCATCGGGCACGACGATGTCCTCGTGCTCGCCGTTCTCGGGCTTTAGCCGCAGGTACTTACCCTCCCGGTAGAGCCTCTTGACGGTGACCTCCTCGCCTCCCCGAAGCAGCGCCACCACTACCGCCCCGTCGGGCGGGTCCTCGTCCTCCTCGACGACCAGAAGGTCTCCGTCCTCGATGCCGGCTCCGGTCATGCTCTGCCCGACCACCCGCAGCGAGTAGCGTTCCCTGCCTGAGGGGGAGTAGAGGAGTTCTGCGGGCAGAGAGAAGGTTGTGCTCTCGTCCACGATGGCCTCGAACCCGCGCCCGGCGGCGATCCGGCCCAATAGAGGCGTCCTCCCCGCCACCTCCCAGCCTGTAGGGGTGAGCCTCAGGCCCCGGGCCTTCCCGACCTCCCGCTCGACGTAACCGGCCTCTTCGAGCTTCTTGAGATGCTTGTGGGCGGTCTGTGTGCTCCTCAAGCCCACGGCCTCCCCCACCTCCTTCACGCTCGGCGCCCCCTCGCCCCTGGCGGCCCTGCGGGCCAGGTAGCCCAGGATCTCCAACCTCTTCTCCAGGTTCTCTCGCATCGCTTATGTCCCTCCCCGAAGGCGTATTCGAGGGTACTGTAGACGATCCTGGCCTTGACCGCAAATGTGTATTTGTACTACAGTAGGGAACAGGACAGAAGAGGGGAGTGTGGGTGAACAGGGAGCGAGAGTGGCTGAAGGTACCGGAGGTGGCGGAGGTCCTGCAGATCGCGCGCAGCCGGGCGTACGAGCTGGTCGGCTCGGGGCAGATCCCATCGGTGAGGATCGGGCGCAGCGTCCGGGTGAGCCGCAGGGAGCTCGATCGCTGGCTCGAAGAGCAACGCTATCCGGAAGCCAGGCGGAAGTAGACCCGTCGGGGAGGATCCCTACCTCGTAACAGGTGGATCATTGACATTGTCTACGCAGCGATCAAAGATCGTCGGACGGCAGGCTCATGGTTGGGGAGGTGGATCCAAGCAGGATAAAGGCACCCGGATGTTGAGAGGTGTTGTAAGTGGCGACGCTCGTCGCCGGGACCGGAAGGGAAGGAGAAGATGGGTAAACGCGGCAACGGCGAGGGCAGCATCAGCCGTCGCAAGAACGGCACCTGGCGCGCCGAGTACACCGTGTACACGGCCGAGGGGCGCAAGCGGAAGACGCTGTACGGCAAGACGCGCAGGGAGGTGGCGGAGAAGCTGGCGAAGGCGATAGCGGACCGCAATGGCGGCATCGTGTACGACGCCGGGAAGCTGACCGTCGGCGAGTACCTGGATCGCTGGCTTTCGGACTCCGTGCGGGACACGGTGAGGCAGCGCACCTACGAGCGGTACGAGTCCATAGTCCGGGTGCACATCAAGCCCACGCTGGGGCGGATCAAACTGAAGACCCTCGCTCCGGCGCATGTCCGGGGCCTCTACCGGGAGAAGCTGGGCGCCGGACTCTCGCCCCGCACCGTCCAGTACATCCACGTCACGCTCCACAAGGCGCTCAAGCAGGCCGTGAGGGACGAGCTGATACCCCGCAACGCGTCCGAGGCCATAAAGGCGCCGAGGCCCACCAAGAAAGAGATACGGCCCCTGTCTCCCGACCAGGCCCGCGCCTTCCTCGACGCCGCGCGCGGCGACCGCTTCGAGACCCTGTACGTGCTCGCCGTGCACTGTGGTTTGCGGGAGGGCGAGTTGCTGGGGCTCAAGTGGGAGGACGTGGACCTCGACGCCGGCACGCTCGCCGTGCGCCGCACGCTCTCGGAGACGCGAACGGGGCACCGTTTCGAAGCCCCCAAGAACGGCAAGGGGCGCCGCATCAAGCTCACCACCGGGGCTATGAAGGCGCTCAGGCGCCATCGCAAAGCGCAGCTGGAGGAGCGTCTGCGGGCGGCGGGGCTGTGGGAGGATCACGGGCTCGTCTTCCCCAACCAGGTCGGCAAGACCATGAACGCCAAGAACCTCACTGCCCGCTCCTTCAAGCAGATCCTGGAGCGCGCCGGACTTCCCCGCACCGTGCGCGTGCACGACCTCCGGCACACCTGCGCCACCATACTTCTTAAGGTGGGCCAGCACCCCAAGTACGTCCAGGAACTCCTCGGGCATGCCAACATCGGCATCACGCTCGACACCTACTCCCACGTGCTCCCCGGCATGGGCGACGGTCTGGCGGACGCGATGGACGACGCTTTGGGATAACGGGTTGCGGTACGGTTGCGGTAAATAGCCCCCGACGTCGAACCGGGGGCTTCTCTGTTGTTTGCGTTTCACCTGCAAATCAAGGCTTCTCGAAGCGCGCCCGGCAGGATTCGAACCTGCGACCGGCGGATTAGAAGTCCGCTGCTCTGTCCCCTGAGCTACGGGCGCCTGAGAAGAGCGGGTGAGGGGAATCGAACCCCCATCGCCAGCTTGGAAGGCTGGAGCTCTGCCATTGAGCTACACCCGCGCGTACTCTCCCGGAGTCGGGGCGAGAGGATTTGAACCTCCGACCCCCTGCTCCCAAAGCAGGTGCGCTGCCAGGCTGCGCCACGCCCCGCCGGGAACCCCTGAGAGTATAACAGAGCTCCTTGGGGCTTCAAAGCGCGGCGGCGGGGGCCACCACCTCTATCTCCTCGCCCAGGAACATGCTGCCCAGGGTTGCGAACTGTCTGGGATCTCCGCTGCAGATGAAGGTCGTTCTGCCCTCGTCGCCCATCTTGGGGACGTGCCGCAGATAACCGCGGCGGGAGAGCACGCGCCGGACTTCGAGGGCCGTCTGCCCGGCGGAGGATATGAGGCGCACCGAGGGACCCAGCACCCGGTTTATGGTGGCCGAGATGAGCGGGTAGTGGGTGCAGCCCAGGATCACGGCGTCCACCCCCTGCCGTTGCAATGGGTGCAGGTACCAGCGCACGGCTCGCTCCAGCTCCGGGCCGTCTACGATGCCGCGCTCGATCAGGGGCACGAGCGCCGGAGCGGCCTGCTCGTAGACCCGGATCCCGGCGTCGAGGTAGTGCACAGCCCGGCGGTAGGCGTGGCTGTTGACCGTTCCCTCGGTCGCCAGAACCCCGACGCTGCGCAGCCGGGTCTCCAGCACGGCTGCGCGGGCCCCCGGTTCTATGACCCCGATAATGGGAACGTCGAACGCAGCCTGAGCCGCCTCCAGCGCCGCCGCGGTCGCCGTGTTGCAGGCGATCACGACGAGCTTCACGTCCAGACCGGTGAGGTACTCGATAATCTCGAAGGCGAACTCCCGGACCTCGTCCAGATCCCGCACACCGTACGGTACTCGCGCCGTGTCACCAAAGTACACGATGTGCTCGAAGGGCAGGCGATCCCGGACCTCGGCCAGCACCGTCAGGCCGCCGACTCCCGAATCGAAGACTCCTATGGGACGGGGATCGCTCACGGCGAGAGATTATATCTATTCGCCCGCGGGATATGCACCGCCCGGCCGCAGAGAGCGCGCGACCGGGACTCAGCCGAGCATGTCGCGGAGCGCCTCTTCCAGCCGCGGGTGCTTGAAGCCGTAGCCGGTCTCCAGCAGCCGCACGGGCTCTACGCGCTGGCTGACGAAGAGCATCTCCTCAGCCATCTCACCCATGACGAGCTTCCCGGCGAACTCCGGCAGCGTGAAGGGTGTCGGGCGCGAGAGCACCCTCCCTAGAGTCCTGGTAAACTCCTCGTTGCGTACCGGGTGGGGAGCAACGGCGTTGACCGGCCCTTCGAGCTCCCCGGTGTCCAGCGCGTGCCGGACCGCGCCGACGGCGTCGGGGAGCGAGATCCAGGCCATGTACTGCCGGCCGCTGCCGAGCTTCCCCCCGAGCCCCATCCGGAAGGGGAGCAGCATGAGCCGCAGAGCCCCGCCTTCGGGCGAGAGCACGATGCCGAAGCGCAGATGCACCACCCGGATGCCCTTCTGGCGCGCCGGGTCTGCGGCGGCCTCCCACTCGCGGGCAACCTCCGCCAGGAAGCCCGATCCGGGCGGACTCTCCTCGGTGAGCACCTCGTCTCCCCGATCGCCGTAGTACCCGGCGGCCGAAGCGCACACCATCACCCCGGGCGGGTTCTGCATCCGGGCGAGCGACTCGGCCAGAAGCCGGGTGCCCCCGACGCGGCTCTCCCGGATACGGGCCTTCTTGGCCGCGGTCCAGCGGCCCGCCACGTTCTCACCGGCCAGATGAACGACGGCATCCATCCCCTCGAGCACCGAGACGTTGAGGCTCCCGGCGGCGGGATTCCAGCGGATCGCCCGCTCGCCGGCGGCCGGCGGCCGGCGGGTCAGCTTCACTACCTCGTGCCGATCGGCTTCGAGACTCTCCCTCAGCGCGGAACCCAGAAAACCGGAAGCGCCGCTCACCAGAACCCTCATTCATATACCTCCCCAGATCTCGCCCGCTCCGCCGCGGCGAGCCCGGCGGCCCGCCGCACGGTACTGAAGTGGATGTCCACCGTGTCTTCTATGCTCCTTGCGTACCCGCCGGACATCGTGATCGCCACCGGCAGCCCGGCAGCCCGGGCGTGCTCGAAGAAGAGCCGGTCCCGCTCCCCGAGCCCGGCCTTGCTGAGAGCGAGCCGGCCGAGCCGGTCGCCCTCGTAGGGGTCGGCCCCCGCCAGATAGACGGCGAGCCCGGCGTCCGCCCGCTCCAGCGCCTCCAGCAGCCCGCGCTCGAAAGCCTCCAGGTACTCGCCGTCGTCCGCCCCGTCGGGGAGCTCCACGTCCAGGTCGCTGCGCTCCTTCTCGAAGGGGAAGTTCTTGGCCCCGTGTACGGAGAAGGTGAAGACCGAGGAGTCTCCCTCCAGGATGGAGGCCGTGCCGTTCCCCTGGTGCACGTCGGCATCCACGATCACCACGCGCTCCACGAGCCCCTCCGCCCGTACGGTCCGCGCGGCGACCGCACCGTCGTTGAATACGCAGAACCCCTCCCCCCGGTCCCGGAACGCGTGATGCGTCCCCCCGGCCAGGTTGGCGGCGTATCCCTCCTCCAGCGCCGCCCGGCACGCCTCTATCGTGGCCCCGACGGAGCGCCGGGAGCGCTCCACCATCTCCGGCGACCAGGGGAACCCGATGCGCCGCATCTCAGATGCCGTCAGCCCTCCCACCCGTACACGGCGTACGTACTCCGGGTCGTGAGCGCTAACCAGCTCCCCTTCAGTCGCGGCATGCGGCACGACGAGCTCCACCAGAGCCTCAAGCTCCCGCTCCACCCGCTCGCGCAGCATGGAGTACTTGCGCATCGGGAAACGGTGCCCCTCCGGCAGCGGGAGCACGAACGTGTCGCTGTAGAAGACCTTCATGAGGCTCAGTGTGCCTCATCCCGCACCCCGGCGCAGCGCCGGAAGAAAAGAGAGTGGAGGCGGCGGGAATCGAACCCGCGTCCGCGAGTGCGCCACCCGTGAGATTGTACGAGCGTTGCACCCGGTTTGTCTTCGCTACCGGCTGCGGACCGGGGCCCCACAGCCGGGCTAGCCCCTCAGATGTCCCCCCGGGCCTGGGGCCACAGTCCCGGAGGTGAGCCCGCTACTCTGACACCGGACACCGGATCGCGGGCCATCCGGGCCGATGCGCTGCCAAAATGGTTTTAGGCAGCGAGCGCCATCTCTCTATCGTTGGCGTGTGTGTTTATGTCGCCGGGGTTTTACGAGCTTCCGGCAAGCTCGGCTCGTCTCACAGGGCGCTGTCCACTCCCGTCGAAGCCTTTTCGCCCCCGTGGGCGATTATTTTACCACAGATCGGCCCGTTTCAATCACGGGCGGGAGCGCCGGAGGCTGTCCTTGATCGCCCGCTGCATCTCGCGCTCGGCGCTCTTGCGGGCGATCTCGCGCCGCTTGTCGTACTGCTTCTTGCGGCTGGCCACCGCGAGTTCGACCTTGATCTTCCCGTTCTTCCCGTAGAGCTTGAGGGGGATGAGGGTCTTTCCCTCCTCCTGGCTCTTGCCCGAAAGGCGCGAGATCTCGCCCCGGTGCAGCAGCAGCTTGCGGTCCCGCGTCGGGTTCTGCGGGACGTTCGTGGCGTTCTTGTAGGGAGAGACATGAGCCCCGATCAGGAACACCTCCCCGTTCCGGACGCGGGCGTAGCTCTCCCTCAGATTCGCCCGCCCCTCGCGGATAGATTTGACCTCCGGGCCGGTGAGCGCGATCCCGGCCTCGTACGTCTCCTCCACGTTGAAGTCGTGGAGAGCCTTCTTGTTCTGTGCGAAGAGCTTCACAGCCGCCTCACCACTCTCAGCTCCGCCCGCTGCATCAGCGGGAAGACATCCACCAGCTCCACCAGCACCTCGTCGCCCACGGCGTAGCGCCCGCCTATCTCGGGGTTGGAGAGCACAACACCGCTCGGTTCCAGCTCCCACCAGCCGGGGAGCTTGCTCACGTGCACGAGGCCCGTGGCCCCGGTCTCCAGCTCCACGAACATGCCGAAGGAAGCCGTACCGACCACGGTGCCCCTCATGGTATCACCGACGCGGTCCCGCATCAGCCACATCAGGGTGTATTCGTCCGCAGTGCGCTCCGCAAGCATGCTCTGCCACTCGCGCTCGGAGATGTGATCCGCGACGGCCTCCGGGTCGTGCGGCGGCTCCTCCCCAAGCAGCGACCGGTGCACGAGGACATCCGAGTAGCGCCGGATGGGCGAGGTGAAGTGCACGTAGTCCTCCAGAGCGAGCCCGTAGTGCCCGATCCTGTGCGGCGAGTAGAGAGCCCGCGGGATGGAGCGCAGGATCAGGTACCGGCCGGCGTCGGAGCCGATCTTGGCCGCTATCGCGCTCAGGTTCTCCGGCGTGGGCTCCGCTATGAACCCGATCGCGGCGAGCTTCCGCCCCAGCTCCTCCAGGTCCGCGAGGCTCGGCCGCTCGTGCACCCGGTAGACGGCTCCGGGCCTCTCCCGGACCATCTTCGCCACGGCCTCGTTGGCCAGAACCATGAGCTCCTCGATGAGCTCCCGGGCCGGGGTCGAGCGCCGCATCCGGGCCTCCACCGGCACCCGGTTCTCGTCCAGCTCGTACTCCGGCTCCTTGCTCTCCAGCTCCAGCTTCCCTCGCTCCAGCGCCTTCCTCCGCAGCACCCGGGAGAGCTCGTGCGCCACCAGCACCATCTCCGCCTGCGGCACCTTCTCGCCGCCGGAGAGCATGGCATCTACCGCCTCGTAGGTGAGCCGGGCGTCGCTGGCGATCTGGCTCCGGAACGCCCGGCAGGACTTCATCTCTCCGGCGTAGCTTACCTCCATCTCCACCGTGACCGCGGCCCGCTCCCGATGCGGAACGAGAGAGCAGGCATCCGCAGACAGGGCCGCCGGCAGCATGGGGGCCACCGTCCCGGGCAGATAGACGGAGTTGCCGCGCCGCCGGGCCTCGCGGTCCAGAGCGGTGTTCGGGCGCACGTAGTGCGTTACGTCCGCGATATGCACCCAGACCCGGTATCCCTCATCCGTGCGCTCCACGCTGATGGCGTCGTCGAAGTCCTTGGCGTCCTCGCCGTCTATCGTCACGGTCGGCAGGCGCCTCAGATCGGCGCGCTCCCCGGCCGGGGTTCCGGCCGCCCGTTCGGCCTCCTCCTCCAGCCGCTCGGGGAACTCGCGGGAAGTCTCTATCGAGGCGAAGAGCGCATCATATACGGTGCGGGGGTCCCGCGCAGGCCCCAGCACACGATCCACCTCGCCGCGCAGCGAGCGGTCGCTCTCCCAGGTGCGCACCAGAACGATGTCCCCGGCCTCGGCCCCCTTCCGGGCCTTACGGGAGACCAGGATGGGCCGCCGCTCGCTCACGAAGAGCGGGTCGGCTATGGAGTACTTCCCGCGCCGGATCAGGATCGCCGGTATGAGCATGGCGGTCGAACGAGCTCCGTAAAATAGCCTGCATTACAATGCAGAGTCTATCACGGGCCGCAGAGAATCCCGAGAGCCACTTCGCAAAAGGGCTAAACCTTCAAGAACCGGCGCACCGAGAGGTAGCTGCCCGCCACCCCGATGATCACACCCACGGCGATCAGGATGGCCATGGTAGAGACCGTGTCTACGGCCGTGGCCGAGATGGGGAAGAACGGGATATTCCGGTTCGCCCAGTCCACGAAGAAGAAGTTCAGCCACACCACAACCAGGGCCGCCACAGCGGAGCCGATCAGCCCCTGCACCATGCCCTCCACCACGAACGGCATGCGAACGAAGTTGTCCGAAGCCCCGACGAGCTTCTGGATCTCGATCTCCTTCCGCCGGGCGAAGATGGAGAGCCGGATGGCGTTGGAGATCAGGAGCACGCTGGAGATCAGGAACAGCGCCGTCGCCCCGCGCAGCGCCCAGGTGATGTAACCGGTTATGGTATTGAGCCGGTCTATGGTCTGAGCCGGATAGCTAATATCCTCCCGGGCGAAATACCCGCTCTCCACCAGCCGGTCGGCGACGGCCTGCGAGTCCGCCGGGTCGTGCAGCGAGATCTCGATCGACGCCGGCAGCGGGTTGTCCTCCAGATTCTGCGCGATCTCCGGCAGGCTCTCCTGGAAGCGCTGCAGCGCCTCCTCCTTGGAGACGTAGGTGCTCTCCCGCACCTCCGGCCAGCTCTGCACCTCCTCCCGGGCCTGCCGGATCTCCTGCTGTGTCGCATCCTCCGGGAAGAAGGCCGTTATCTCCACCCGCTCGCCGATGGAGCGGATGATGTCCGAGACGTGCGCGTTGACCAGCATCCCGATGCCGAGCACCAGAATGCACATGAAGGTTGTGGTCGCGGCCGTGACGCTCATGAGCAGGTTGAGCCGCATGTTCTTGAACGCCTCGCGCAGGAAGAAGCCCAGATTAAACCTCATCCAGATACGCCCCCTTCACGCGGTCGCGGACGATCCGGCCGTCCTCCAGCGCGATGACGCGCTTGCGCATCACGTCCACCATCTCCTTGTCGTGGGTGGCGACCAGAACGGTGGTGCCGATGCGGTTGATCCTGTGCAGAAGCTGCATGATCCCCACGCTCGTCTCCGGATCGAGGTTCCCCGTAGGCTCGTCCGCGATCAGGATCGGCGGCTGCGAGACGAACGCCCGCGCGATGGAGACCCGCTGCTGCTCCCCGCCGGAGAGCTGGTCCGGATACTTGTCCATCTTGTTGGCCAGTCCCACGAGCTCTAGTATCTGCGGCACCTTCGTACGGATCGCACGCCGCCGCTGTCCCGTGACCTCCATGGCATAGGCCACGTTCTCCGCAGCCGTCTTGTTCGGCAACAGCTTGAAGTCCTGGAACACACACCCGATGGAGCGCCGGTGACGGGGTATCTGCCGCCGGGGTATGGCGGACAGCCGCCGGCCGTTGACGTAGACGGTCCCGGCAGAGGGTTCGATCTCCTTGAGGATCAGGCGCACCACCGTGGATTTGCCCGACCCGCTCGCTCCCACCAGGAAGACGAACTCTCCCTGACCGATCTCCATGCTGACGCGCTCCAGAGCCAGAACGTCGTTGCCGTAGACTTTGGTGACGTTGTCGAATCGAATCACGCTACTCTCCCGGATCGGCGATCGCCCGGATCATCGGCGATCGCAGCACATCCTTCCCGTGCGGCCATGTGCTTCGCGGGAATCCTTGCATCCTGCAATGTCCCTCCAGACCGCTCAAAAGATACCAAGCGCCTCCCGGTATATCAACCGGGGAGGAGATCCCTCACCTCCCCGGAGACGTAGAGCCGCCCCTCCTCCACCCCGACTTCCTCGAGCTCCATCTCGAACGGCAGCTCCTCCAGCGCGAACCTGAAGTCTGAGTCGGCCAGCAGGCGGTCCGTTATCTCCTCCGGGACGGGCACCCCGAACGCCTCAACACGCCGGGGCAGGAACTCCAGCTCCCCGCTCTCCAACAGCTCCACCTCCCCCTCGACCGTGATGGGCACCCCCAGCCCGAAGACCTCCACATCCGATCCCACGGTCACCCTCCCCCCCTCCAGCGTGACCTCCCCGACCGGGAACTGGGTGACCTGCTCGCGGGCTACCTCGGCCACCTCCTCCTCCGAGAGCTCGGCCCGGAGCGCACCTGAGATCTCCCCCTCACCCATCAGCCGCCCGCTCCAGAGGCTCTGCACCAGGTTCAGCTCGAAGGGGTTCAGATCTATCGTGATGCGCTCCGCCTCCACGCCCCCGAACTCCCCCCCCTCGATGACCACCCGGCCGCCCGTGAAATCCCCGAGCAGCACGGCCGGCGCAGGATCGCTCTGCAGACGCACGGTCGGCGTCTGCGAGAGCCCGAGCTGCTGGCGCAGGGCGCCGGCGACCAGCTGATCCACGAGCGCCGGGATGAAGGTGTACAGCCCGATGACCAGAAACACCGCCGAGATGAGGCCGGAGCCTATCGCCACGCGCAGGGCACTAGGCAACTGCCCGGCTTCTGAGGTAGGAGTATATGAACTCGTCCAGATCACCGTCCAGCACCCGGTCCACATCCGAGGTCTCAACCCCGGTGCGCAGATCCTTGACCATCCTGTAGGGATGCAGGACGTAAGAGCGGATCTGGGAGCCCCAGCCGATCTCGGCCTTCTCCCCGCTCTGTGCGGCTATCTCCTCCTGCCGCTTCTGGCGCTCCAGCTCGAAGAGCCGGGCACGCAGGATCCGCATCGCTACCTCCCGGTTCTGGTGCTGGCTCCGCTCGTTCTGGCACTGCACCACCATGCCCGTGGGGAGGTGCGTTATGCGCACCGCCGAGTCGGTCTTGTTGACGTGCTGCCCGCCCGCCCCCGAAGCCCGGTAGGTGTCCACTTTCAGATCCTTCTCGTCTATCTCGACCGTGACCTCGTCGTCCACCACCGGAGCCACCGCCACCGAAGCGAAGCTGGTGTGCCGCCGCCCGGAGGCATCGTAGGGGCTTATCCTGACCAGCCGGTGCACCCCCCGCTCGGCGGAGAGCAGCCCGAAGGCGTGATCCCCGGAGATGGTGAAGGTGGCGCTCTTTATCCCGCCCTCTTCCGCGGGCGTGTACTCCACGACCTCCAGCCGGTAGCCGTTGCGCTCGGCCCAGCGCCGGTACATGCGGGCCAGCATCTCCGCCCAGTCCTGGGAATCTACACCGCCCGCACCGGGGTTTATGGCCAAGATGGCCGCGGACTCATCGTACTCGCCGACGAAGAGACGCTCCAGCTCTTGCACCTCCAGCTCGCGCTCTATCCGGCGCACCTCCTCCTCGACCTCCCGCAGCAGAGCCTCGTCCCCCTCGGCCAGCTCATAGAGCTCCTCGGCGTCGGTGAGCCGGTCCCGCAGGCCGTCATAGGTCTTGAGCCTGCCCTCTATGCGCGAGAACTCGGCAGAGACGCTCCGGGCCTCCTCCGGATCGTCCCAGAAGTCCGGGCGGCTCATCCGCTCCGCGAGCTCGCGCGTACGCTTCCGGAGTCCTTCCACATCCAGGATGTTCCCCAGCTCCTCCAGCCGCGCCCGCAGGTTTTTGAGGTGCTCCTCCAAACCCCCTCACCGTCAGCCGGTCTGGACGCCCACACGCCCGCAGCACTTCTTGTACTTCTTGCCCGAGCCACACGGACACGGGTCGTTGCGCCCCACCTTCTTCTCCACCTTGCGGGGCTGCGGCTTCCGGGGCTGTTCCTCTCCGCCGCTGTACGAGAGGTTCTTCAGCTCCTGCTCCTCCGGGAGCTGGACGTTCTCGATGCGGTAGATGTAGGTTACGTAGTCCTCCTTGAGCCCCTGCTCCATGTCCATGAACAGGTCGTAGCCCTCGCGCTTGTACTCCACGAGCGGATCGCGCTGGCCCACGCCGCGCCAGCCGATGCCCTCCCGCAGGTACTCCATGTCGTAGAGGTGCTCCCGCCACTTCTGGTCCACGATGGAGAGCAGCGTCGCGCGCTCGGCGTCTTCGAAGGTGCTCACGCCGTCGCTGCGGGAGAGGCCGCGCCGCTCCAGCTCGGCCGTCCGCTCCTCCCACTCCCGCCGGCGCTCCTCGAGACGCTCGCGGGCGTCTTCGAGCACCATCTCGGTGACGCTCTCCGGCGTGAGGGTCTCGATGTCCAGAGCGTGGAAGTCTATGGAGCACGGGAAGAAGCGGTTGACCTCGGCCGCCAGAGCGTCCATGTCCCACTCCTCGGGGTAGACGTCGTCCGAGACGTGCCGGGCGACGGCTTCGCGCAGCACGTCCTCGACGTAGTCCCAGGTGTCTACCTTCTCGCCCTCCAGAATCTCGCGCCGGAGCGCGTAGATCACCTCGCGCTGCTTGTTGAGCACGTCGTCGTACTCCAGGATCTTCTTGCGCACCTGGAAGTGCTGGCTCTCGACCTGCTCCTGCGCCCGCCGCACCGAGCCGGAGACCATCCCGGCCTCTATGGCGTCGCCCTCCTCGAGCCCGATGCGGTCTACCATCCGCTGCATCCGGTCGCCGCCGAAGAGCCGCAGCAGGTCGTCCTCGAACGAGAGGTAGAATCTGGACTCGCCCGGATCTCCCTGCCGGCCGCTGCGGCCCCGCAGCTGGTTGTCTATCCGGCGCGACTCATGCCGCTCGGTACCGAGCACGTAGAGCCCGCCCAGGCTCACGACCTCCAGCGACTCCAGCGAGCGCCCCTCCAGCATCTCCCGCGTGATGGTGGGGTACTTCTGCATGATCCCGGCGGCGAGCCGTTCATGCTCCTCGGTCCACTCCTCGTCCGCCTCGTCGGAGCCGCCGAGCTTGATGTCCGTGCCGCGGCCGGCCATGTTCGTCGCGATCGTCACCGCCCCCTTGCGGCCGGCCTCGGCCACGATCTCGGCCTCCCGCTCGTGGTGCTTGGCGTTCAGCACGTTGTGCCTGATGCCCCGCTGCCGGAGCATCTTCGAGATCAGCTCGGAGACCTCGACCGAGATCGTGCCGACCAGCACCGGCTGGCCCTTCCGGTGGCGCTCGGCAATGTCGTCGACGACGGCCCGGTACTTGGCCTTCTTGTTCGCGTAGATGAGGTCCTCCCGGTCCTCCCGGATCATGGGCCGGTGGGTCGGGATGGAGACGACCTCCATGCCGTAGATGTGCATGAACTCGTCGGCCTCGGTGGCGGCCGTTCCGGTCATGCCCGCCAGCTTGTCGTATTGGCGGAAGAAGTTCTGGATGGTGATGGTGGCGACCGTCTGGTTCTCCTCCCTGATCGGGACGCCCTCCTTGGCCTCGATGGCCTGGTGCAGCCCCTCGGAGTACCGGCGGCCCTCCAGCACCCTCCCCGTGAACTCGTCCACGATGAAGACCTGGTCGTCGCGGACGATGTACTGGTTGTCCCGCTTGAAGAGCGTGTGCGCCCGCAGTGCCTGGTTCAGGTGGTTGACCAGGTTCCGGTTGACGTCGTCGTAGAGGTTGTCCACCCCCAGAGCCTTCTCCACCTTCTCCACACCGCTCTCGGTCGGCGCAACCTGCCGCTTCTTCTCGTCCACCTCGTAGTCCTCGCCCTCCTTGAGGTGCGGCACTATGGCGGCGAAGCGGTAGTAGGTATCCGCCGCGCTCTCGGGCAAGCCGGAGATGATCAGGGGCGTCCGCGCCTCGTCGATGAGGATGGAGTCCACCTCGTCCACGATGGCGTACTTGAGCCGCCGCTGCACGAGCTGGTCGGTGCGCGTGGCGATGTTGTCGCGCAGGTAGTCGAAGCCGAACTGCGCGTTGGTCCCGTAGGTGAGGTCCGCGGCGTACGCCCGCTGGCGCTCCTCGAAGCCCATGCCGTCCTGGATGACGCCGACCGTAAGCCCCAGAGACTCGTAGATGGGCCCCATCCACTCTGCGTCGCGGCGGGCCAGGTAGTCGTTGACGGTGACGATGTGCACGCCTTCGCCCGAGAGCGCGTTCAGGTACACCGGCATCGTGGCGGCCAGGGTCTTACCCTCACCGGTCTTCATCTCGGCGATCTTGCCCTGGTGCAGCACGATGCCGCCCATCACCTGAACGTCGAACGGCCGCATCCCGAGCGTCCGCCGGGCGGCCTCGCGCACGACGGCGAAGGCCTCCGTCATGAGGTCGTCAAGCGACGCGCCGCGCTCCAACCGCTCGCGGAACTCGTCCGTCTTGGCCGCAAGCTCCCTGTCGGAGAGCTTGCGGATCTCCGGCTCCAGAGCGGTCACGGCCTCTACCTGATTCTGCAGCGCCTTTACCTTGCGGCCCTCTCCGAACCGGAGAATCTTTGTCAGCAGGCTAGTCAATATCTCTCTACCTCGCGGGTTCTATGAGTCCGTAGTTTCCATCCCTGCGACGGTATACCACATTTATATCGCCGGTATCGGCGTTGGTGAACACGAAGAACGAGTGGTCTAGCAACTCCATCTGCAGCGCCGCCTCGTCCGGCAGCATCGGCTTCATCTGAAACTGCTTGGTGCGTACTATCTTACTCTCTATCTCGTCTTCCAGCACGCTCACGGAATCCTGCGGTCCGGGAGCACTGTTCTTGAGCCGGCCCTGCCAGCGGTCTATCTGCCGCCCCCGGTAGCGCCGGACCTGCCGCTCCAGCTTGTCCACCATCCGGTCTATGGAGGCGTACATGTCGCCCGAGGCCTCGCGCGCCTTGAGAACCGCGCTGTTGATGAACAGCGTGGTCTCGGCCACCTGGTTGTCGGCGATGGAGGGATTGCGCTCGTGTATGAGCTCGACCTCGGCGCGGGCGTGGCTCTTCTCGTCGTCGAAGAACTTGGTCACCCGCTCGACCTTCTCTCTGGCGTAGCGCTCCAGCGCCTCGGTTACCGAGATGTTCCTGCCCTGAACGGATATCTCCATCAGCTGGGGTCCCTCCTTTCCTAAAGACCGGCTCCCCGGCCCTCCTCCGAGAAATCGCTGACGATTGGCAGCCGGCCCTCCCTTAGCACGTGCGGCACAGAGTGAGGGCGAAGACCTCGTCGGCCCCGGCCCCGATCAACGCCCGGGCGCACGTATCGAGCGTTGCACCCGTGGTGAAGACGTCGTCCACCAGCAGCACCTTCCCCGCAACCTGCCCCCGGGCGGCGTACGCCCCCCGGACGTTCGCCGCGCGCGCCCCGGCCGTAAGCCCGACCTGGTCTGCGGTCTTCCTCACGGCTCTTAGTTTATCCGAAACCCGGGCGTTTATCTTCCGCGCCACACCCCGGGCGAGCAGCTCCGCCTGATTGAAGCCCCGCCTGAGGCTCCTCATCCGGTGCAGCGGCACGGGCACCACCACGTCGAAACCCCTCTCGTCCAGCGCTCCGGCCATGAGCGGCGCGGCCAGCCGCTCCGCGGCCTCCACCCTCCCCCGGTATTTGATGGCGTGCACGAGCTCTTTGCCGACGCCGTCGTAGCGCAGCGCAGCCCGCGCCGCACGGAAGGCGAAGTCCTGGTTCCCGCACTCGTCGCAGCCGTACGTCTCGAACGCCGCCGGCATCCCGCACCGGCCACAGATGGGGGCCGCGATCTCGGGCAGGTTCTCGTAGCACGCGCGACACAGAAGATCGCTCGCCCGGGCGTTACAGGAGACGCACCGCTGCGGGTAGAAGAAGTCCGCCAGCGCGGTGAGATATCCGCCGGCCACCGGGCGGCTAGAAGCGCAGGCTGCGCGGTGGGAGATTGACCCGCGGGTTCACGCGGATGCCCTGATCCAGGACGTTCCCCTCCCCGATAACGCACTCGGCCCCAAGCACCGCGAGCCCGCGCACGATGGCGCGGTGGCCGATCCTGACGTTCGGCCCCACGATCGAGCCCCGGATTATAGCGCCGGGCTCCACCCGCACCCCGTCGAAGAGGATGCTCCCCTCCACCACGGCCTCCTCTCCGATGCGGCAGCCGCGGCCCAGCGCGGTGCGGCCGCCGACGGTGCAGCCGTTCTCCAGCACGCAGTCCCGCTCGATGGAGAACGGCGGCAGGATCTTCACGCTCTTGCCCACCTCTATGGAGGGGTGGCTCTCGCGGTAGTCGAAGTCCTCCCCGCCGGCTATCGCGCCGGAGAGTACGTCCTGAGAAGCCGTCAGATAGCTGCGGGGCGTGCCGATGTCCTTCCAGTAGGAGCTGGAGACATACGCGTACAGCCGCCCGGACTGCTGCAGCCGGGGGAAGATCTCACGCTCTATCGAGACCTCCTTCCCGGCCGGGATCATCTCCAGTACCTCCGGCTCCAGCACGTAGATGCCGGCGTTGATGAGGCTCGTGGAGATCTCATCGTAGGCCGGTTTCTCCACGAAGCGGTGCACCTTCATGTTGTGGTCCACCTCGACCAGCCCGTAGGCCGTGGGGTCCTCGACCGAGGTGAGCGCGATGGTGGCCAGGGCCCCGCTCTCCCGGTGCGCCTCTATGAGGCTCTCCAGCCTCATCCCGGTCAGCACATCGCCGTTGGTCACCACGACCGGTCCGCCGTCCAGGGCGCTCTGGGCGTTCTTCAGGCCACCGGCCGTGCCCAGCGGCCGGTCCTCGACCACATAATCCAGCTCGAAGCCGTCCATCTTTTGCTTCTCGAAGTACTCCTGGATGGGGTCCGGGAGATAGCCCATAGAGAGCACGGCCCGGTCGACCCCGCCGGAGCGCAGAAAGTCCACCATATAGCTGATGAACGGCCGGTTGCGCAGCGGCACCATGGGCTTGGGCACGTCGTAGGTTATCGGCCGCAGCCGACTCCCCTGTCCCCCCACCAGCACTACAGCCTGCATATACAGCCTCCTTACAGCCCGATCGCCTGCGCGAGCAGAACGAGCGGCCCCAGGATGAACGCGAAGAGCACCGTGAAGACCGCCATGGCGTAGATAGAGAACCTCAGCGCCCCGGAGCCGTCCTTGACGGGCCCGACTCCCGCCGGCTCCTCGAAGAACATGCTCCGGATGACGCCGAAGTAGTACGGGACGGAGAGCACGCTGTTGATTATCACGGCCCCGACTACGACCCAGGCCCCGGCCTGCGCGGTGGCGAAGATCACCCACGCCTTGCCCCAGAAGCCGGAGAGCGGCGGGATGCCCACCAGCGCGGCCATGAAAACCGCCATGCTGACGGCGAGCGCCGGCTGGGTCCTGAAGAGCCCGTTGAAGCTCTTGCCCTCCTCGCCCACAAGCTCGACCACGAAGAACGCCCCCAGGTTCATGACCGCGTAGGCAACGGCGTAGACGATCACGGCCTGAACGGCCGTCTCGAGCGCCGGACCGGTGAGCGCCGCGAACGCGGCCAGGATGTACCCGGAGTGAGCCACGGAGCTGTAGGCCAGCATCCGCTTGAGGTTGGTCTGCCGCAGGGCGAAGAGGTTGCCCGCGAACATGGAGAGGATGGCCAGAAGGGCGAACAGCCAGGTATAGGCCTGCGCGGTCTCGGGCATGCCCTCGATCAGAACGCGCAGCAGCAGCGCGAAGGTGGCCATCTTGGGCGCGACCGAGAGGAACGCCGCCGCGTTGGTGGGCGCCCCCTGATAGGCGTCCGGCGTCCAGAAGTGGAACGGGACCACCGAGAGCTTAAACGCCACGCCGGAGAGGAAGAGCACCAGCCCCAGGAGCGCCGCGGGCGAGAGATCCGCAGTGAAGGCAGCAGCTACCTCCGAGAGGTTGGCCGAGCCGGTCACGCCGTAGATCAGCACCAGCCCGTAGAGCAGCACCGAGCTGGCGACCACGCCGGTGAGCAGGTACTTCATGCCACCCTCGGAACTCTCGCGCCGGCGGCGGTCGAAGGCCACCATCGCGTAGGAGGGGATCGTGGCGAGCTCCAGCGAGACGAAGATCACGAACAGATCCCGCCCCGAGACCAGAAGCGACGCCCCGAGCGCCACGGCGAGGATGAGGGACATGTACTCGCCCGTGTCCCCGGTCCGGGCCGACCACCGGGCCGCGGCCAGCACCGAGAAGAAAGCCACAAGACCGACCAGGATCTTGAAGAGCAGCGCGAAGCCATCAACCACGTAGCCGTCACCGAAGAAGCTGCCCTCGAACCCGGCGGCCAGCAAGACCGTCGCGGAGCCCGCGAGCGCCAGCGCGCCGAGCGCCGCCAGCCCGCTCGACAGGTTGGGGGAGCGCGATCCGAACACCTCCGTCAGAAGCACCACCGCGATGAACGCGAGCGCGAGTATCTCAGGGATTAGCGCTACCAGCGTGTCTGCCGTGATCAGGGGTGCTTCCATCTGCTAACCGCCTCCTATGACGCTCAGGACCAGCTCCACCGCCGGACGCTGAATGTTCACCAGCAGGGCCGGGAAGATTCCGAGTATCAGGAGCAGGGCGGCGGGCGGCACGATGGCGGCCATCTCGGCCGGCCCGGCATCCCTCAGGCCCTGCCACTCCGGCCGCCGCAGCGGACCGAAGATGGTGCGCGCCAGCATGTAGAGGAAGTACATGGCGCTCAGGATGACGCCCAGCGCCGCGACCGTACCCTGCACCGGGTGCGCGTCGAAACCGCCGAGCAGGCTCATAACCTCGGAGACGAAGACCGCCAGCCCCGGCAACCCCATGGCCGCCAGAGCGCCCAGAGCCAGCAGCCCGCCGACCCACGGCATGCTCAGAGCGAGCCCGCCCATGTCCGCGATCCTGCGGGTCCCGGTCCTCGCCGCGATGATCCCGACCAGGATGAACAGGAGGGCCGAGTACAGGCCGTGCGTTACCTGCTGCAGCACCGCACCGTTCAGCCCCATGGCGTTAAACGAAGCCGCCCCGAGCAGGATGAACCCGAGCGTCCCGATTGAGGAGTAGGCCACGAGCGCCTTCAGGTCGGTCTGCATGAAGGCCGCGAACGCGCCGTAGATGATGTTCAGCGCGCCGAAGGCCGCGATGTACGGCAGGTACGGCTCCACGCCCTGCGGCAGGAGCGGGATTGCTATCTTGAGGATGCCGATGGTGCCCAGCTTCGGCAGCACGCCCGAGAGCACCACGTTCGTGGAGATCGGGCTGGAGAGGTAGACGTCCGGCAACCAGCTGTGCAGCGGCACGACCGGCACCTTGACCGCAAGCCCGAAGATGATGGGGGCGGCGATCAGGATCTGCGCCGTCCGGCCGAGCCCGCCACCTCCGGTCAGCTCCTCCAGCGCGAAGGTCCCGGCCAGGATCCCCAGCGTTAGGAACCCGCCGAGCATGATCGTGGAGCCCAGGAAGGTGTAGATGAAGAACTTGATCGCGGCCGGCCGCCGGTTCTCGTCGCCCCACATCCCGACCAGCAGGTACATCGGGATGAGGGTGAGCTCGAAGAAGACGTAGAAGAGGATCAGATCCTGCGCCGCGAACACCCCGAGCATGCCGACCTCGGCGAGGAAGAGTATCGCGTAGTACTGCTTCAGATTCCGCTGTACGTCCCAGGCGGCGATCACCGCGATCAAAGTCAGGAAAGCGGCCAGGAAGAACATCCCGAAGCCCAGCCCGTCCAGCCCGACGCGGTACCCGATGCCTAAAGATTCGATCCAGGTGTAGCTCTGGGAGAGGGCCGGGGCATCCAGGTTGCTCCCGAATGCCACATAGATGTACAGGACCAGCGCCAGCGGCACGGCGGCGACACCCAGGGCCACCGGCTGGATTATGCGCCGCTCGTCCGGGAGCAGCGCGACCAGCAGGGCTCCCAGCAGCGGAATGAAGATCGCAACGGTTGTTATCACAGCCTCACCCCCACAGCTATCGAGCCCAGGATTATCAGGACCAGCAGCCCGGCCGCAAGGATGAGCGCGTCGCCGAGCACGACGGCGGCGAGCGCAAGAACGCTGATGACTATGAACAGCGCGTAGTTCTGAACGCCGCCGGTCTGCAGCGGCCGCAGCCGCTCACCGGTCCAGCTCACCGCGCGTCCGAGACCGGTGACCGCACCGTCCAGCCCCCGCCGGTCGAACTCGCGCACGGCCACACCCAGTGCCATCGCGCCCCTCACGAAGGTGGCGTTGTAGAGGTCGTCGATGTACCAGCGCCTGTCCAGGAAGGCATGCACGGGCCGGAAGCGTCGGTAGGCGCTCTCCGCGACGTGCTCGCGCCCCGGAGCGTACATGGCGTACGCGAGCGCGATGCCCGCAAGCCCCACCGCGACCGAGAGGGCCGCCAGCGCGTAGCTGAACGCGTGCTCCTCTATGGCGAGTACCCCGGCCGCGAACTCGCTGGGCGTGACGAAGCCGCCGAAGAGATCGGCGACCGGCGTGCCGATCCAGCCGCTGCCGATCGAGAGCGCCGCCAGGATCACCATCGGCACGGTCATGACCCCCGGCGGGTCCACCGCCGCGCGCGCGGCCTCGGTGCGCGGCTCGCCCAGGAAGGCGACGAAGATGGCGCGGAAGATGTAGAACGCGGTCAGGAAGACCGTCACGAGCGCCATCCCGAACAGGATGTAGTAGTGCTTCTCGAAGGCGCCGGCGACGATCAGGTCCTTGCTCCAGAACCCGGCGAGCGGGAAGATGCCGGCCAGCGAGAGCCCCGCGATAACCATGGTCCAGAACGTGATCGGCATCCGGCGCTTCAGACCGCCCATGTCGAAGATGTTGTAGGAGGTCATCGCGTAGATGATGCTCCCGGCCCCGAGGAAGAGGAGCGCCTTGAAGAAGGCGTGGTTGTACAGGTGGAAGAACCCGGCCGTGTACGCCCCGATCCCGAGCGCCATCATCATGTATCCGAGCTGCGAGACGGTCGAGTAGGCGATGATGCGCTTGATGTCCTTCTTCACCAGCGCCATAGTCGCGGCCATCAGGGCCGTGAACCCGCCGATGTAGGCCACGATCAGCATCGCCGCCGGGCTCTGCACGAAGATGTCGTAGGTCCGGGCGACCAGGTAGACGCCCGCGGCGACCATCGTCGCCGCGTGGATGAGCGCGGAGACCGGCGTGGGTCCCTCCATGGCGTCCGGGAGCCAGACGTGCAGCGGGAACTGCGCGCTCTTGCCGACGGCCCCGATGAAGACCAGCACCAGCGCCGCCGTGAGCAGCAGACCGCCGATGAAGCCGGCCTGAGCGGCCTGCGAGATCTCGGCGAAGGAGGTGGTGCCCGTGGCCCGCCAGAAGATCAGGATGCCCACAAGCAGTGCCGCGTCCCCGATACGCGTGACGATGAACGCCTTCTGGGCCGCGTCCCGGGCCGCCGGCTTCTCGAACCAGTGCCCGATCAAGAGATACGAGCAGAGGCCCACCAGCTCCCAGAAGACGTAGAGCTGTATGAAGTTCGGCGCTATGACCAGCCCCAGCATCGAGGCCGTGAAGAGATTCAGGACCGCGAAGTACCAGGCGTACCGCGAATCTCCCTCCATGAAGGCCCCGGAATACAGGTTGATCATCAGGCTCACGAACGTGACGACCACTATCATTACGGCCGCCAGCTCGTCTATGAGAACGCCCATCGAGAAAGATCCGCCCTCGCCCAGATCTATCCAGCTGACGGAGAAGGAGATGGGCCCGTCCGTTATGACCAGAAAGAGCGCAAAACAGGAGAAGATAAACGCGGTGGCGTTGACGAAGACCGCTACATACTGGGCGTTCTCGCCGATGAGACGTCCGAAGAGCGCCAGCACGAAGAAGGCCAGTGCCGGGAGCACCGGGATGGCCAGGATCAGCAGCTGCTGCCCCGCGCTCATCTATTCATATCCTTCCACCCTTCGTGAGGTAGCATACCCGCATCCCCTCCTAACGCTTCATCAGATTGATCTCGTCCACGTTGACCGTCCGCCGCGCCCGGAACACGGCCAGCACAATGGCGAGCCCCACGGCCACCTCGGCCGCCGCCACCGCGATGATCAGGATAGCGTAGCCGGCTCCCGCGCCCATGGCCCCCGGCAGGTAGTCCGCGAAGCTCACGAGCGTCAGGTTCACCGAGTTGAGCATCAGCTCCACGCACATGAAGACGACCACGGCGTTGCGCCGCACCAGCGCGCCGTAGGTCCCGATGGCGAAGAGCAGCGCCCCGACCACCAGATAAGCCTCCAGCGGTATCAAAGCTCATCCTCCTCTCTGCGCCGGCGGCTGATCACGATCGCCGCGATCGTGGCTATCAGCAGGATCACCGCCCCCAGCTGGAAGAGGAGGGCGAAGACGTCCGGATACTCGCCCGCCCCGAGCAGGAGAGCCCCGAAGTCCTCGACGGCCCGCGGACCCTGCCCCGGAGAAACCTCTCCCCAATCCTGAATGGCGAGCACGTAGGCCAGGAAGACGCCGAGCCCCAGAGCGGCGAGCAACCCGGGGACGTGCTGCCGCTGCAGTATCAACCGGAAGGAGCGCGCCTGCGGCCGCTGAGTGAACATTATGGCGAACAGGACCAGCACCGTTACGGCTCCAACATAGATGAGAACCTGAAAGCCCGCGAGCACCGGAGCGTTCAGCATCACGAAGAACCCGGCCACCCCGAGGAAAGAGGCCGCCATAAAGAGCGCCGAGTGCACCACGTGGCGGCTCAGAACCACCCCCAGCCCGGCGAGCAACGTCAGAGCGGCCAGTACGACGAATGCTACCGTCAAGCGGCCTCCTTTCTTACCGTCTTCGCGCGGGACGCCCTCCTCTTCCGGACCGGGATGGGATCCCTCCTCGGGTCCACCGGCCGCTCGCCGAACTGCCGGGCGAGCTCCAGCCGGTCATATGCCTGCACCTCGAACTCCTCGGTGTGGTAGATGCAGTTGACCGGACAGACCTCCACGCACAACGAGCAGTACATGCACCGCGAGTCGTCTATGGAGAAGCCCACGGCATAGGGGCGAACCTTCCCGGAGCCGTCGAAGTCCCGCTTCTCCTGCTCGATGGAGATGCAATGGTCCGGACAGATGCGCATGCACTGCAGGCAGGCGATGCACCGGTCCATGTCCACGGTGAGCATCCCCCGGCTCCGCTCCGGCAGCTCCCGCCGGTACTCCGGATACTGGCGGGTGATCTTCGGCTCGAACATCCGCCGGATGGTTATCGCCATCCCCTTCAATATTCCCTGTCCCAGGCCGGGCACTTAGAAATCCCTCCTCAGAAGATCAGCATCCAGAGCGCGGTCACAAAGATCCAGATCAGGGTCAGCGGGATCAGCACCTTCCAGCCCAGATCCATGAGCTGATCCATCCGGAAGCGCGGGATGCTCCAGCGGATCCACTGAAAGACGAACAGCAGCAGGGTCGTCTTGATGGCGAACCACAGCCAGTTGAACGCTCCCAGATCCAGGAACGGCAGCGGCGGCTGCCAGCCCCCGAGGAAGAGCGTGGCCGTAACCGCCGAGACGACCGCCATCATGGCGAACTCGGAGGCCTGAATGAGCGCCCACGTCATCCCCGAGTACTCGATCATGAACCCGCCAACGATCTCGCTCTCACCCTCCGGCAGATCGAACGGGATGCGCTTGACCTCCGCTATGCCGGAGATGAAGAAGATCAGAAACATCGGCAGCTGCGGCCAGATGTACCAGTTCCAGAAGCCCCCGCCCTGCGCGTTCACCACGTCCGAGAGCGCCAGACTGCCGGTGAGCATGACGACGCCGAGCAGGCTCAGGATGAGCGGCACCTCGTAGGAGATCATCTGCGCCGCCCCCCGCAGAGCTCCGAGCAGCGAGTAGCTGGAACGGCTGCCGTAGCCGGCCATGATCACGCCCAAAGCCCCTATGGAGGTTATGGCCACGAAGAAGAGCACCCCGATGTTGAGATCCGCAACGACCGCGTTCTGCGAGAAGGGGATCACCAGCCACACCGCCACGGCCGGCAGGAACATGAACGCCGGGGCCAGCAGGAAGACCCAGCGGTCGGCCCGGTTGAGCGGAATGTTCTCCTTCGTGAACAGCTTGATGACGTCCGCCGCCGGCTGCAGAAGCCCGCGCGGACCGACCCGGTTGGGCCCGTAGCGGAGCTGAATGTAGGCCGAGACCTTCCGCTCGGCCAGCGTGAGAACGGCGGCCAGATTCAGCACGAGGAAGATCAGCGCCCCGAAGGTCAGCAGGAACCTGAAGGGCTCCTGATTGAGAACTTCCAGCACGCGCTCCTAACCTCCCCCTACTTGTCCCAACCGCCGCTGACCGGATCTATGAGACCCATGATCGGCATGATGTCCGGCAGGTAGTGCCCGGGTACGATCTCCTGCAGCAGCTGCATGTTCACGAAGCTGGGATCCCGGTAATGCACCCGGTAAGGCACGTCGGAGCCGTCAGAGACGACGTGTACCGCAAACTCCCCGCGCGGTCCCTCAACGCGCCCGAACCCCTCGCCCTCCGGCGGCCGCAGCCTACGCCCCAGATCCGCCATGACCTCCCCCTCGGGCATCTTCTCCAGACATTGCTTGATGATCCGGATACTCTGCCAGACCTCTCTGATCCGCACCCGGTAGGAGGCCTCCACATCCCCGGCATCGTCCGTGATCACGTCGAACTCCAGCTCCGGGTAGACGCTGTACGGATAGTCCCGCCGCACGTCGAAGTCCACACCGGTGCACCTCAGGGGCGGCCCGGTAAGCCCGAGCTCCACGGCCTGCTCCGGCGTCATCTTCCCGACGCCGCGGGTGCGGGAGATGAAGATCTCATTCCCCTCGATGAGGTCTATGAAGTCGGGCTGGATGCGCCGCTCCAATCCCTCGATGTAGTTCCAGATCTTCTCCGGGATCTCCGGCGGAAGATCGGCCTTCACGCCGCCGATGCGGATGTAGTGGAACATCATGCGAGCCCCGGTGACGGCCTCGAAGATGTCCTGTATCCGCTCCCGCTCCCTGAAGGCGTACAGGATCGGAGTGAACGCCCCGAGCTCCAAGAGCAAGAACCCTATCGAGGGGATGTGGCTCGCGATCCGCATCAGCTCGCACATCAGAACCCGGATGTACTCCGCCCGCGGAGGGATCTCCACGTCCAGCAGATCCTCTACCGCCAGACAGTACCCGTGCTCGTTGTGCATGTTGGCGAAGTAATCGAGCCGGTCGGTAAGCGGGATGACGGCCGGATACATCCGGTTCTCGGCGATCTTCTCCTGACAGCGGTGCAGATACCCCATTATGGGATCGCAGCGGACGATCGTCTCGCCGTCCAGCTCCAAGATGAGGCGCAATAGCCCGTGCATCGCCGGGTGCTGCGGCCCCATGTTCATGTCCATGGTCTCCAGGCCGAACTCGTCCCGGATGTCGGGGCTCGCCAGCCGCTCGGTCACCGTCTTCCGCTTCTCTTCCAACATCTACCGCAACCCCTCGAATGTCCGCTTGGTGCTGATCTCGAAGCTCTTCAGGAGCGGGTGGTGGTCGAAGTGATCCTGCCACATGTAGACGCGGCGCAGATCCGGATGCCCCGCGAAAGCCACCCCAAACATATCGTACGCCTCCCGCTCGTGCCAGTTGGCCGTCGGGTAGATGTGCGTCACCGTACCTATGACGGGCTCCTCGCTCCGAAGGTTCGTCCTGACCCGTACCCGCCCCCCCCGGAGGTCCAAAAGCTCGTAGGTGAGCTCGAAGTCCCCATCCCCCCGATCCACCACCGTGATGAACGAGAGGTGCAGGATGCCGAGCCGCTCGCGGGCGGTCGCGAGCACCGCCGGAACGTCCTCCGGCCGCGCCACAACCCGCACGACGTTCCCCTCTATCCCGGCCTCTTCGAGCCCGTGACTGCCGCTTAACCCCTCCAAGTACCGCCGCAAACGCTCTTCAAGGCTCCCCTCCGGTAGCGAGATGGCCAACCTACTCGCCCCCTTCTCCGCCGTCTCTCTCCCTCTGCCTGATCCTCTCCCTGACCTCCTGCGGGATCCAGCCCACATCGGTCTGGGACTCGGGCGGCATACCCCTGCGCTCGAAGACGTAGGTGCGCTTGAGACGCTTGATGCCGGAAGGCCGGTTGGACTTGCCCTCGGAGATGTTGGTGTACTCGCGCTCCGGAAGATACTCCAGAAACTCACCGTCCTCGGTCACGAGCGCCGGACGCGGCTTCTCGTACCCGACCTGCGACTCCCTCTCGATCTTCTTCTGCAGGGTCATGATCCCGAAGATCAAGGCCTCCGGCCGCGGCGGACACCCGGGTACGTACACGTCCACCGGAATGACCCTATCTGCCCCCATCAAGACCGAGTAGCCGTCCAGAAACGGACCGCCGGAGATGGCACACGCTCCCATCGCTATAACCCACTTGGGCTCGGGCATCTGCTCGTAGAGCCGCGTCATGCGCTCGGCCATCTTGGTGGAGACGGTGCCGGAGACGATCATGACGTCGGCCTGCCGCGGACTGCCGGAGAAGAACCCCGCCCCGAAACGGTCCAGATCGTTGTGCGCCATCCCGGTGGACATCATCTCAATGGCACAGCAGGCCAGCCCGAACTGCAGGGGCCACATGGAGTTCTTGCGCGCCCAGTTGAAGAGCTTGTCCGAACTGACCGTCAATATGTTCGGCTCGTTGAACCTCTGCATCACACCCATCTGAGGGCCCCCTTCTTCCACTCGTAGATAAGCCCCAAGGTTATGATCCCGATAAAGATGACCATCTGCACAAACCCGTACAGCCCCAGCTGCCCGTAGACCACCGCCCACGGCAACAGAAATGCCGTCTCAACGTCGAAGATCAGGAACATCAACGCGAAGATGTAATACCGTACGGGAAACGGCCGCCAGGGATCCGAAACCGGCGCCTCCGCAGTCTCATACGACTGCCCCTTCTGAGTCGAACTCTTCCTGCTGGGCGCGATCAACCGCGCAACCATCAAAACCACCAGAACGAAACCCACGATAAAAACCATCGAGAGCCCGACGTAGGCATATAGCGCGGTGTACGGCATCTCGGTTTGTAACAGCGCCAGCAACAGCCCCGACCTTTCTCGCGTTGTCAGACCGAAGATCTCAAGAAGTATCCAGAATATAACATGCGAAGCGCAGCTATTTCAACACGCTACTAATAGTTGCAAAGTGATGCTAAGTGTATCCGGCTACCGCTCCGCGCCCTTGCCGGCGACGAGCTGCACGAACTGCACGAGCATCTGCCGGTAGCGTTCCAGCGATGCGGAGAGCACGAACTCCTGCGGGCCGTGGTGGCCGCCTCCGATGGGGCCGAACTCCACGCCCGGCACGCCGTGGCGCTGGAAGTACACTATGTCGCTTGCGCCGTGGCGGCCGACGCTGACCGGGTTTCCCTGGTAGTGGCGGGCGGCGACCTCCCGGAGCATCTTCACGAAGGGGTTGGAGCGCGGGACGTAAGTGGGTTCGCGGACGTTCAGGACTTCGATCTCGGCGGCCGGGTCGATGGATTCTATCTGGCGCACTATCTCCCGCGGGTTCTGCTCGGGCAGGTAGCGGATATCTAGATCGTAGGTGCAGCGGTCGGGGACGCGGTTGATCACGTCTCCGCCGACGATCCGGGCCAGGTTGACGCTGGGGTACGGGAAGAGGTCGTTGCGCTCGCCGTAGAACGGCAGCTTTCGGAGGCGCCGGAAGTGCTCGTACGCCAGCAGGATCGCGTTCTTCCCGAGCCAGGGCCGGGAGCCGTGCGCGCTCTTGCCTCTGAGCGTGACACGGACGTCCAGCACCCCCTTGGCCTGCACGCCGATGTGGAAATTGGTCGGCTCGCCGGTTATGAGGAAGTCCCCCACGTGTCCCCGGCTTATGAGCAGCTCCGCGCCGGTCATGCCGCCGTAGTCCCGCTCCTCGTCCGGCACGATGAGCAGTTCCACGGTGGCATCGCACCGCATCAGGTCCAGATCGTGCATGGCGTAGAGCATCGCGGCCAGGGCTCCCTTCATGTCGTAGACGCCGCGACCGTAGAGCTCGCCATTCTCCTCGTGGGGGTCGAACTGGTGGGGTTCGGCGGGCACGACGTCCACGTGGCCGTGCAGGAGCAGCCGGGGGTTCCCCGAACCGGTACGCACGGCCATCGCGCTGTGCTCTCCCCGGGGGCCGGCGCCCCGGTAGCGCACCGTCTGGAGCCCCCGGCTCTTGCACCAGTCGGCGATGAAGTCCATGGCGGCCTCGGCCGCGTCCGGCGTGTACGAGCGGTAGCGCACCAGACGCCGGGTCAGAGCGAGAACCTCCGTCCCGTCGATTCCGAGCTTCAGACCCTGCACCTCCGTCTCCGGTCAGAATCGGGAAGCGGCGTCCGCAGGGACGCCGCCGGCATTATATATGGGTCCCCTGCCTTCCCGGCCGCTAGACCAGCGCGGCGCTAGACTCGTAGGAGATCGCCGCCCCAAGGCCCGAGAGCTTCGCCTCGAACCGCTCGTAGCCGCGCAGGATGTGCGTCGCCCGGTCTACGGTCGTGACTCCCTCAGCCGCGAGACCGGCCATCACCAAGGCGGCGCCACCCCGCAGATCCGGTGCCTGCACGATGGTACCCGAGAGCCGTTTCGGACCGCGCACTATGGCCCGGTGGCCGCCGAAGACGTCTATTCCGGCCCCCATTCTGTTCAGCTCCTCGGCCACCCGCAGCCGGTTCTCGAACACGTTCTCGGTGATAACGCCGGCTCCCGAGACCTGCGTGAGCAGCACCATCATCTGCGGCTGGAGGTCGGTGGCGTAACCGGGGAACGGCAGGGTGGAGACATCCACTGCCGCCAGCTCTCGCGGATCGTCGACCCGCACGCGGATCCCGCCGGCGAACTCCTCCAGCTCCACGCCCATGGCCCGCAGCTTGTCGAGGGTCAGACCGAGATGCCGGGGCACCGCTCCGACCACCCGCACGTCGCCGCCGGTGGCGGCCGCGGCCATGATGAAGGTTCCGGCTTCGATCCTATCCGGCATCACCGTGTGCTCGACGGGATGCAGCTCCTCGACCCCCTCTATCTCAACGCGGCTGGAGCCGGCGTTGCGGATCCGGGCTCCCATCCTGTTCAGGAAGTTTGCGAACTCGACCACCTCCGGCTCGCGGGCCGCGTTCTCTATGACGGTCCGGCCGCGGGCCAGCACGGCGGCCATCATTACGTTCTCGGTCGCGGTTACGCTGGGGTAGTCGAAGTAGATATCGGCCCCCCTGAGCCCGCGCGGGGCCCGGGCCTTGATGAAGCCGTGATCCAGCTCCACCTCCGCGCCCAGAGCCCGCAGGCCGTTCATGTGGAAGTCGAACTTGCGGAAGCCCAGATCGCAACCCCCGGGCGCCGAGACCTCGGCCTGCCCGAAGCGGGCCACCAGCGGGCCGAGTACCAGTATGGAGGCCCGCATCTGGCGCACCAGCTCGTAAGGAGCGACGAAGGAGTCGACCCCCTCCGCCTCCACGGTGAGCGTTCCGGAGTCATGCTCCGTCCTCGCGCCCATCTCCTCGATCACGGCCCGCATCGTCCCGATGTCCTTTATATCGGGCACGTTGTGCAGCACCGTACGCCCGGAGGTCAACAGCGCCGCGGCCACGAGCTTGAGGGCCGCGTTCTTGGCTCCGGAGACCCGGACCTCACCCCGCAATCGGTTGCCGCCCTCGACTATGAACCTGCTCAAAGCCCTATCTCCCCCCTCTCGGCGCGGATGGCCCCTCTAAGCCTCGCCGTACTTCCGCGCCACGTGCACCAGATTCTCTCCCATCCTGACGCGCCGCTCGATCTCCGCCCGGCGCTTCCGGTACCCCTCTTCGTCCTCGACGGTCAGCCCCTCCAGCTCCCGGTTGGCCTCCTCGACCCGGTTTCCGGCCTCGTCCACATCTATCTCCCCGGCGGGCACGGCCTCCTCGACCAGCACCTGCGCCAGGTTCTCCGAAACCTTGAAGAAGCCGTCGGAGGTAGCGAAGACCAGGTATTCCTCATCCCGCTTGATGCGGACGGTACCGATCTTGGTCGTCGCGATGAGGGGAGCGTGGTCCGGCAGGACCCCGATCTCCCCGTCCGCGATCGTGGCGACCACCCGGTCCACCTCGCCGTCGAAGACGGTGCGCTCCGGCGTGATGACGCGGCAGAAGAGCGTGCGCCCGCCGTCGGCCACTACTCGCCGCCCTCGCCCTCGGCAGCGGCCCCGACCGGCTCCTCGGCCGGCTCCTCCTCTTCCTCGCCGCTGAGCCGCTTCGCCTTCTCTATGGCCTCGTCTATGTTGCCGACCAGGTAGAACGCCTGCTCTGGCAGGTCGTCGTGCTTGCCCTCGACGACCTCGCGGAAGCTGCGGATCGTGTCCTCCAGCTCCACGAAGCGCCCGGGGAGGCTGGTGAACTGCTCGGCCACGAAGAACGGCTGCGAGAGGAAGCGCTGCAGCCGCCGCGCCCGCCCGACGATGACCTTATCCTCCTCGGAGAGCTCGTCTATGCCCAGGATCGCGATGATGTCCTGCAGCTCCCGGTAGCGCTGCAGGATGTTCTTGACCTCCTGGGCCACCTCGTAGTGCTCCTGCCCCACGACCTTCGGGTCCAGGATCGTAGAGGTGGAGGCCAGCGGGTCCACCGCCGGGAAGATCGCCTGCTCGAACAGGCTGCGCGAGAGCGCGACCGTCGAGTCCAGGTGTGCGAACACCGTGAACGGCGCGGGATCGGTGTAGTCGTCTGCGGGCACGTAGACGGCCTGGAAGCTGGTGATCGAGCCCCGGTTGGTGGAGGTGATCCGCTCCTGCAGCGCTCCCATCTCGGTGGCCAGCGTCGGCTGGTAGCCCACCTCCGAGGGCATCCGGCCCATCAGCGCCGATACCTCGTTGCCGGCCTGAGCGAACCGGAAGATGTTATCCATGAAGAAGAGCACGTCCTGACCCAGCTCGTCCCGGAAGTACTCGGAGATGGTCACGCCCGTCAGGCCGACCCGGAAGCGCGCCCCGGGCGGCTCGTTCATCTGGCCGAAGACGAGCGCCGTGTTCTTGAGAACCCCGGCCTCCTCCATCTCCAGGTAGAGGTCGTTCCCCTCGCGGGTGCGCTCGCCGATGCCGGCGAAGACCGAGGTGCCCTCGTACTGGAGGGCGATGTTGTTGATCAGCTCGGTGATCAAGACCGTCTTGCCGACTCCGGCGCCACCGAACAGGCCGACCTTGCCGCCCCGGCGCACCGGGCAGAGCAGGTCCACCACCTTGATGCCCGAAACGAACTGCTCGGCCCTGGTGGAGAGGTCCTGGAACCTGGGGGCCGGCCGGTGGATCGGCCAGCGGTCGGCCTCGCCCTCCACGGGTCCGGCCTCGTCCACCGGTTCGCCGAGCACGTCCAGCACGCGCCCGAGCACCGCCTCGCCCACGGGCACGGCTATCGGGCGGCCGGTGTCCCGCACCTCGACGCCCCGCTTCAGGCCGTCGGTCGAAGCCATGGCCACGGTGCGGGCCGTGTCGTCGCCCAGGAGCTGCTGCACCTCGAGGGTCAGCGTCGTCTCCTCACCCTCCTCGTTCCGGATAGGAACGGTGAGCGCGTTGTAGATCTCCGGGATCTCCTCCGGAGCGAACCGGACGTCCACGACCGGTCCCTTGACCTCTATCACCCGGCCGACGCCGCCCGGCCGGTGCCCGTCACCTCCGGCCCTCTGGCCGTCTTCTCTCATTTCGCCGTTCTCCGTCATAGCCTCTTCCTCCTAACCCGCCGACAGAGCCTCCGCGCCCGCAGCGATCTCGCTTATCTCGCGCGTGATCTGAGCCTGCCGGGCCTTGTTCATCTGCAGCGTCAGGTCGTCAACCATCTCGTTGGCGTTGTCGGTGGCGTTCTTCATCGCCGTCATCCTGGCCCCGTGCTCCCCCGCCGCGCTCTCCAGTAGCGCCTGGAAGACCATCGTCTCCACGTAGCGGGGAACGAGCTCGTTCAGGATCTCGTCCGCATCCGGGATGAACTCGAACGGGGCCTCGGCCCCGAAGCCGGGCTCCTCCCGCTCCCGTTCCTCTTCGGCATCCTCCGGCGCGATGGGCAGCAGACGCATCAGCACCGGACGCTGGACGGCCGGGTTCACGAAGCGGTTGTAGATCAGGTACACCGCGTCGGCCTCTTCCTCCTGGAAGAGCTGCGTGAGCCGCCGTCCGATCTCCCGCGCCTTCTCGTAGTCGGGGTTGTCGGAGAAGCCGCTGTAGGACTCGGCGAGCCCTATCCTCCGGAACCGGAAGAAGGCTATCCCCTTCCGGCCGCTGACCACCTGCAGCAGATCGGCGCTCTGCTGAGAGCGGAACTCCATGGTGCGCCGGACGGCCTGCGCGTTGAAGCCACCGCAGAGACCCCGGTCGGCCGTCAGGGTCGCCACGGCGACGGTCCTCACCTCCCGGCCCACGAGCATCGGGCTCTTGCTGGTGGCCTTGGCGGCGATGGCCCGCATCATCTCCTCCAGGTTCTCCGCATAGGGCCGGGCGCGCTTGACCCGCGCCTCGGCCTTGCGGAACTTCACGGCGGAGACGGCCTGCAAGGCGTCCGTCACCTTGGCGATGTTCTTGACGGACTGTATCTGACGCTTTAGGTCCCTGAGCGAAGCCAACTTCTAGCTCCCGTCCTCCTCGTCCGGAGCGGTGCTCACCGAGACCGCCGACTCGCTCGGCTCAAAGCCCTCGTTGAAGCGCTCTATCGCCCGCCGGAGCCGGTCGGCGGTCTCGTCGGAGAGCTCCTTCGTCTCGCGGATGGTCTGCAGGATCTCGCCGTGCGAGTCGCGCAGATAGTCGCGTAGTTGCGCCTCCCAGTCCGGCACGTCGTCGGGCTCCACGTCGCGCAGGAGCCCCTGGGTGGCCCCGAAGATGACCGCCACCTGTTCCTCAACCGGCATCGGGTCCCGCTCGCCCTGCTTAAGGATCGCGGTCAGCCGCTCGCCGCGAGCCAACGTCTCCTGAGTCGCCTTGTCCAGATCGCTCCCGAACTGGGCGAAGCTGGCCAGCTCCCGGTACTGCGAGAGGTCCAGCTTCAGCGTACCGGCGACCTTCTTCATGGCCTTGATCTGGGCCGAGCTCCCAACCCGGCTGACCGAGTTGCCGACGTCGATCGCCGGCCGCTGGTTGGCGTTGAAGAGGTCCACATCCAGGAAGATCTGGCCGTCCGTGATCGAGATGACGTTCGTCGGGATGTACGCGGAGATGTCGCCGGCCTTGGTCTCCACGACCGGCAGCGCCGTCAGCGAACCGCCGCCGTACTCGTCGCTCATCCTGGCCGCCCGCTCAAGCAGCCGCGAGTGCAGGTAGAAGATGTCCCCGGGGTAGGCCTCGCGGCCCGGCGGCCGCCGCAGCAGCAGCATCATCTGCCGGTAGGCGACGGCGTGCTTGGAGAGGTCGTCGTAGATCACGAGCGCATCCTCTCCCTGGTGCATGAAGTACTCCCCGATGGCGCACCCCGCATAGGGGGCCAGGTACTGCAGCGTCGCCGACTGGGAAGCCGAAGCGTTGATGACCGTCGTGTAGTCCATCGCGCCGGCCTCCTCCAGAGCGGCCACCACGCCGGCTATCGAGGAGTCCTTCTGCCCGACGGCCACGTAGATGCACTTCACGCCCTCTTCGGCCTGGTTGATAATCGTGTCTATCGCGAGCGAGGTCTTCCCGGTCTGCCGGTCGCCGATGATCAGCTCCCGCTGCCCGCGGCCGATCGGGATCATGGAGTCTATGGCCTTGATCCCGGTCTGAAGCGGCGTGTTGACCGGCTGACGGCGGATGATACCGGGGGCCACGATCTCCACGGGCCGGGTGTCCTCGGTCTCTATCTCGCCCCGGCCGTCCATTGGGGCTCCGAGCGCGTTGATGACGCGCCCCAGAACCCCGTAGCCCACAGGCACGCTCGCCAGCTTCCCCGTGCGGCGGACGGTGCTGCCCTCCTGGATGTGCCGGTCCTCGCCGGCGATGATGACGCCGACGTTGTCCTCCTCCAGGTTCAGCGCGAGCCCGATGATCTTCTCGCCCCGCGCGTCCTCGAACTCGACCATCTCCTGGTACATGACGTTGGCGAGGCCGTGCACGCGGGCGATGCCGTCCCCGACCTCCAGTACCTGCCCCACCTCCTCGGTGCGGACCTGACCCTCGTAGTCCGTGATAGCACCCTTGAGTATGGAGGAAATCTCTTCGGGCCGCAGTCTGCCTGCCACTACACAACACCTCTCTCTAACATCTTCTCCCGGAGACCCTCGAGCTGCCCCCGGACGCTGCCGTCCAGCATCATGCCGCCGAACCGGAAGACGGCGCCCCCGAGTATATCTTCATCTACCCGATTCTCCAGAACCACCTCGCGCCGCCCCAGGATCTCCTTCAGGCGCTCCTCTATGCGCCGCAGCGTCTCCCCGGGAAGCTCCACCGCCGTGGTGAGCTCCACCTCCACGCGCCCGAGATGATCCTTCACCAGCTCCTCGTAGCGCAGCAGGATCTCCTCCAGATACTCCTCCCGGTCCTTGTCCGCCAGAACCTTGAGGAAGTTGCGGGCGGTCTGCTGCATACCCTCGGTGAGCTGGTCCAGCACCCGACGCTTCTGCGGCTTCGTCACCTGCGCGTGGTAGTAGAAGCGACGCAGCTCCTCGTTCTCCCGCAGCGCCCCGGCGAAGTCCTTGAGATCCTGAAGCGTCTCCTCCAGGTTGCCCCGCTCCTGCGCCGCCTCGAAGAGCGCCTCGGCGTATGTGGACACCACGCTCACCGGGTGACTTCCTTCTCCTTCAACTCAACGTCCAGCTCCCGCAGCGCCTCCTCTATCAAGCGCTCGTGATCTTCGCGCTCCAGACTCTTGCGTACCACCTGCTCGGAGGCCATGATCACCATGTCGGCGACCTCCCGCCGGATCTCGGAGAGAGCCTGAGCCCGCTCGCGCTCTATCTCCTCCCGGGCGCGCTGGATGATGCGCTCACCCTCCTCGCGGGCCTCCCGCAGCGTCCGCTCCCGCTGAGCCTCCCCCTGCCGCCGGGCCTCCTCCAGTATCTGGCGGGCCTCGCCGCGGGCCTCGGCGATCTGCTGCCGGTACTCCTCCAGCAGCCGCCGGGCCTCGGCCCGGGTCTGCTCCGCCTCGTCGATGGCCTGCTCTATGGAGCGCTGGCGCTTGATGATCTGGTCCCGGATCGGCGGATAGACGAACTTGTACAGCAGCAGGAGCAGGATCGCGAAGGTGATCAGCTGCCAGAACATCAAGCCCAGATTTCCTATGTCGAAGACGGTGCCCATTATTCCGGCTCCTCTCTTATTCTTACCCCCCGCTATCCTTCTCTAGAGCACGAAAGCCAGAAGAATGGCGAAGACCAGCCCGTAGAGCGCGAGCGCCTCGACGAACGCGATGCCGATAAACATCAGCGTCCGGGCCTCGCCGCCCATCTCCGGCTGGCGGGTTATGCTCTCGATGGTCTTGCCCACGAGATATCCCAGCCCGACACCAGGCCCCACGGAAGCCAGCCCGGCAGCCACGCCGGTCCCGAGCATCTTGAGCCCCTCAGCATCGGCCTGAAGCAGCGCCAGCATCTCCATCTATCCTCTTCTCCTCTCTCTACTCGACATCTCTTTCAATCACTCCCGCCGCGAATCCTACCGGAAAATCCCTAGTGGGACTCGTCGGCGAACATTGCCAGCTCTATGTACACCTGCGTGAGTATCGCGAATATGTAAGCCTGCAGCACCGCGATGAACAGCTTGAAAGCGTAGAAGATGATCGCCGCCGGCACCGAGATGAAGGCGGTGAAGACCCCGAAGTACAGAATAAGGCTCAGGAACACATATATCACCAGACTCCCGGCCAGCATGTTGGCGTAGAGCCGGACGCCGAGCGTGAGCGGCTTGGCAAACTCCCCGATGAGGTGCACGATCCACATGAAAGGATAGAGCACCGGCCGGGCCGGCACGTCGGTCGGCGCCCAGCTCTTGAAGTACTTGACGACACCGTTGCGGGCGATCCCCTGCTGCTGCACGATCAGGAAGGTTATCAGGGCCAGCGTGATCGTGAACGTGATGTTGCTCGTCACCGGATACGAACCGGGGATGAGCCCCATGAGGTTCAGCACCAGAATGAAGACGAAGAGGGTCAGCGTGTAGGGGAACCACTTCTTGCCCTCCTCGCCCATCTGCCCGCCGAGGTGGTTGCGCCCGAAGCCGTAGATCTCCTCCACGATCACCTGGTACGCACCGGGCCGGTCCTTGAGGATGCGGCTCCCAATGAACAGGAGCAGGAACGTTACCGCCGCCCCGATGAACAGGAACCAGACGATCTTGTTGATCGAGAGATCCACCCCGAAGACCTCGATGGGGATGACCCACTTGGTCTTGGCCGTCTCCCAGGTGTGCAGGATCTCGTGCCTGAGCTCCTCCTGCGTTATCTGCTGCAGCAGAGCCAGCATAGGTCTCACGCCGTCACCCTCCGTTCCGCTCCCTTCTTATGCTCCCGTCTCGAACCACCGATCATCCTCAAAGCTCCCGGAATGAGTATAAGATTCTCTGCGAGATAGACCCCCGCAAAACCAGCAACCATCGGTATCACCGGCCAGAGCCCCAAATAGGCGGGGACGCCTAGCGCCACCGCCACGAACCCGTAGCGGACAACGAAAGAGCCGGCCCCAATGGCCCGCCAGAGCACGCTCCCGCTCGTCAGCATCGAAACGGTCAGAGCCGTCGATACGAAGCTCGCAAGCCCAACGGCCACACCGTAGGCGAACCCCCCGGCCTGCGCCCCGGCGTAGTATACCCAAATGATCCCCCCTATGACGACCGCTCCCGAAGCGACCAGCAGCGAGTAACCCAGCGCCAGCCGCCAATGACTCACTCATTCTCCATTCGCCTCAGAATCCCGTAAACGTAATAGAGACCGCCCGCAAACCCCAGCACCAGCCCGGCCAGCAAGAAGAGCGGCAGCGTCCCCAGCCAACGGTCCACGAAGAACCCGATCACACCCGCGATCCCCAGCGTCAACACGAATGTAAATCCGACCCCTATGTACCGCGCATAGGACGCCCCCGGTCCTCGATCACCGGAGTTCCCGTCGGCCGCCATATTATAAGTATACCTTGTGGCTCAAACTGTTGCAAGCAGTGTCAATCTCCGTCCCAGCCGGGGCCTTTGCGGCGGAATCTCCAGTCTATCTCCAGCAGCCGGGCCATGAGGAGGGTACTTCCGGCGGCGAGCGTCCCGGCGGCCACGATGGCGGGGACGTGCTTGTAGCCGATAGCGAGTCCCAGGGCGCTCATGGTGGCGCACCAGCCGTAGATCAGGAAAACCGCCCGGCGGTGTGAGAAGCCGACGTTGATGAGGCGGTGGTGCACGTGTCCGCGGTCGGGCCGGAAGATGGGCATGCGGTTCTTGAAGCGCCGCACGACGGCGAACGAGGCGTCGAAGAACGGTACGCCCAGCACCAGAAGCGGCAGGAGCAGCGAGACGGTGGAGGTTATCTTGAGCGTGCCCTGGATCGTTATGGTCGCCAGCATTATCCCGAGGACGGCGCTGCCGGTGGTGCCCATGAAGATCATGGCCGGGTGGAAGTTGAGCGGGAGGAAGCCGAGCGTGACGCCGAGCAGGATGACGCAGAGCACGGCGACGAAGAACTTGCCCTGCTCCAGGGAGATGATGGCGAAGGAGACCGAGGCTATGCCGGCCACTCCGGCTGCCAGGCCGTCCAGGCCGTCTACAAAGTTGATGGCATTGATAATCAGGACCACCCAGAGGACGGTGGCCGGAAAGCTGAGGTACTCCAGATACGAGAAGCCTCCGGCGGCGAAGGGGTTGGTGATCCGCTCGATGGTCACTCCGAAATAGAAGAGGATGATCCCGGCCGCCACGTGGGAGGCGAACTGCCAGGCGGGCGAGAGGTCGTAGATGTCGTCCAGGATGGAGGCTGCGAACACGACCGTCATGGCGAGGAGCATCCCCTGCACCCAGAACATGTTCGTCGGCAAAAACAGCAGCGCGCCGACCAGCACGGCGGCGTAGAGGGCCCAGCCTCCGTTGCGGGGCACGGGCTTGCTGTGGACGCGCCGGAGAGGCTCCGGGTAGTCCAGCAGTTTGAACTTGAATCCCATCCAGCGGATAAACAGACAGGCACCGAATGTGAAGACTGAGACCACCGCGAAGACTTCGGCGAGCGCGGAGAGCGTGTCCGGGCTAAATACCACCCGTCCTCTCCTGGTCGAACTCCAGCTTCACCACCTCCAGACCGGCCTCGGACGCGAGTTCGATGGCCAGCGGGTCGGGATATCCCTGCCCGTAGTATACGGCTTCTATACCCGCATTGATGATCATCTTCGTGCACAGCAGACACGGCTGGTGGGTACAGTAGAGGGTCGCGCCTCGCACGGAGACCCCGTGAACCGCGGCCTGAATTATGGCGTTCTGCTCGGCGTGCAGTGTCCGCTGGCAGCTCTCCCGGCCGTCGACGATACGGATCAGGCACCCCACATCCTCACAGTGCGGCAGCCCGGAGGGGCTGCCGTTGTAGCCGGTGGTGAGGATGCGGCGGTCACGTACTATCACCGCCCCCACCGCCAGGCGGGGACAGGTGGAGCGTGTGGCCACCTCCTGAGCTATGCGCATGAAGTACTCGTCCCAGGACGGCCTCATCGGAGATCACCTCAGAGCGTCCCGTAGAGCCGGTCCCCGGCGTCGCCGAGCCCCGGCACGATGAACGCCCGGTCGTCCAGCTCGGGGTCCACGACCCCCACGTAGAGATCCACGTCCGGATGATCGCGCAGCACCCGCTCCACGCCGGGGACGGCGGCCACGGCGCTCACGCACGAGATGCGACGCGCCCCGTGGTCCTTGAGCTTGGCCAGCGTGGCCGAGAGGCTGCCGCCGGTCGCCAGCATGGGATCCAGCACCATGACGCGATACCTCTCGAGCTCCCGGGGCAGATTGGCGTAGTACTCGACCGGCAGGGCGGTCTCCTCGTCCCGGAAGAGCCCAATAAACCCGACGGTGGCTTCGGGCAGCAGGGCGAGCGCCCCGTCGAGCATCCCCAGACCGGCCCGCAGCACGGGCACCAGACAAACCGGCTCAGAGATGCGGTGCACCTCGGTGGGAGCGAGCGGAGTGTTCACCCGTACCGCCTCGGTCGGCATCCGGCGGGCAGCCTCGCTCACGAGCACCAGCGCCAGCTCGCGCATGGCCTGCCGGAACTCGCGCTGGCGCGTGTTCTCGTCCCGCAGCACGGCCAGCTTCTGCCGGCTGAGGGGGTGATCCACGACGTGCAGCCGCTCCGACTTAAGCATAGAGCGGGAACGCCTCCGTGAGCGCGAGCACCCGGTCGCGCAACCCCTTCAGCTCACCGCGCACCGCCCGGGCTATTATGTCCGCGATCTCCCGCATCTCCTCTTCTCCCATGCCCCGGGTAGTCATGGCCGGGGTTCCGAGCCGGACCCCACTGGTCACGGTCGGCGGGGCAGGATCGCCCGGGACCATGTTCTTGTTGCAGGTGACCCCGATGGAATCCAGCCGCTCCTCCAGCTCCTTGCCTGTAACTCCCGTACCCCGCAGGTCCACGAGCATCATGTGGTTATCGGTGCCGCCGGAGACGAGATCCAGCCCCTCCTCCAGGAGCTTCTCCGCCATCGCCCGGGCGTTGGCGACGATCCGGTGGGCATAGTCCCGGAACTCCGGCCGCAGCGCCTCGCCCAGAGCTACCGCCTTGCCGGCTATGGCGTGCATCAGCGGCCCGCCCTGCAGGCCGGGGAAGATGCGGCTGTTCAGCTTCTTCGCGAACTCCTCCCGGCAGAGGACCATGCCGCCCCGCGGCCCCCGGAGCGTCTTGTGCGTGGTCGTAGTGACCATCTCGGCGTACGGCACCGGCGAGGGATGCACCCCGCCGGCGACCAGCCCGGAGATGTGGGCCATATCCACCAGCAGGTAAGCCCCCACGGAATCGGCGATCTCGCGGAAGAGATCGAAGTGCAGAACGCGGGGATAGGCACTGGCCCCGGCTAAGATCATCTTCGGCCTCTCCCGCAGAGCGATCTTGCGCACCTGATCGTAGTCTATGAAGCCGTCCGAACCCACACCGTAGTGGGAAAACTCGTAGGTGCGGCCGGAGAAGTTGATCTTCATCCCGTGCGTAAGGTGCCCGCCATGCGCCAGATCCATCGAGAGCACCCTGTCCCCCGGATCCAGCAGCGTCGCGTACGCACCCTCGTTGGCCTGACTCCCGGAGTGCGGCTGTACGTTGACGTGCTCGGCCCCGAAGAGCTCCTTCGCCCGGTCAATCGCAAGCCGCTCAACCCGGTCTACCCACTCGCACCCGCCGTAGTAGCGGCGACCCGGGTACCCCTCGGCATACTTGTTCGTCAGCACCGAGCCCTGAGCCGCCAGTACCGCCGGAGAAGCGAAGTTCTCACTGGCTATGAGCTCCACGTTCATCCGCTGGCGGTCCAGCTCTCCGTCCAGCGCCGCCTGAACCTCGGGGTCTACCACCTCCGTATACGGGCCTATCACTCTTACTCTACCTCCACTTGAGATTCATTCCTGCCGGTGTCCTCCCGCTGCAGACGGTCCAGCGCGCCTTCGACGTAGCCGAGGATCTGGCGCAGGGAGGCCCGGTAACCGGAGAAGCTGCCGCCGTAGGGGTCGGATATGCTATCCGGAGAGCCCGCGGCGTACTCGGGCAGGGTATAGAGCTTCTCCGGAGACTCTCCGAGCAGCTTCCGGATGGCAGCCGCGTGCTGGGGACTCATCGTCAGAATGAGATCCGCCTCCCGCAACATCTCCCCGGTGACCTGCCGGGCGCGATGCTGCGGGTCCGGCTCCACCCCCGCCTCCCGCAGGGCCAGCGCCGAGTTCTCGGCCATCTGCTCCCCTTCGAGAGCAGCCACTCCGGCACTCTCGGCCCGGGCCGCGATGCCGCGCTCCCGGGCAAGCGCGTTGAAGAGCATGCTGGCCATCGGGCTCCGGCAGATGTTGGCGGTGCACACGAAGAGAATCTTCTTCACGACCCTTCCCCCGAATGCAGCCGGCGAACATACCCTTCCGTGACCTCACCGGCCGGACGCAGCACCCGGGGCGTTGCCTGAGAGAAATCCACGACGGCCGATGCCTCTCCGCTCCCTCGCTCTCCTGCCACCGCGAAATCTACAGCGGAGAACACCCTCGGGTCAACCTCTTCCAGCGCGGCGGGCGCCGGCTGACCGGTGATGTTAGCACTGGTCGCGTACAGAGGAGCCCCGTAGTGCCTCAGAACCTCCACTACGGCCGAACGCCCAGGAACCCTGACCCCCACGGTCCCCCCGTCCCCGGACTCCAGAACCAGCGTCAGGGGCCCGGGCCAGAGACGCTCCGCCAGCCGCCGAGCGGCCCCGGGGACGCTCCGCGCGAGAGAGAACGCCTCCTCCACACTGCGGCAGAGAAGGGCAACCGGCTTGCCGGGCTCCCGCAGCTTCATCTCGTTAAGCCGCCGGTCCTCCGCGGCGACGAGCCCCACGACCGTCTCCGTGGGGATGAGACCCACCTTACCCTCACGTAGAGCTTTAGCAGCCTCCTCCGGAGAGAGCAACTTATCCTCCATCACACCTCCCTGCTCAGCAGGACCGCGCGCGGCGTGCTGCCGAGATCCGTCCTGACGCCGCGTGCGACGTAACCGTAGAGCTCCCCGATCCTGAGCACATCGCCTTCCCGGCCGTCCCCGACCTCCAGCACCAGCTCCGCTCCCGGAGCGAGCAGGCGCCCTGCTTCGGAGAAGATGCGGCGATAGAAAGCGAGCCCGTCCGGCCCGCCGTCGAGAGCGCGTGGCGGGTCCCAGTCCCTCACCTCGGGCATGAGGCGGGGTATATCACCCGCAGGTACGTACGGCGGGTTGGAGACGAGCAGGTCCACGCCGTTGACCAGATCCTCCAACCCGGCGGCGAGATCCGCGCGCCGGAACTCCACCTCTACCCCGGCGGCGGCAGCGTTGAGGCGTGCGATCCTCAGCGCGGCCTCCGAGACGTCCGTGGCGTACACCCGGCAGCGGGGGCGCTCCTGGGCCACGGAGACGGCGATGGCCCCCGAGCCGGTACCGAGGTCCAGGACGCGGCAGCTTCCGCCCCGGCGGTCTACCCGTTCCAGCACCGCCTCCACGACGCTCTCGGTCTCGGGCCGCGGTACGAGGGTCTCCTCGTTGAGTTGCAGCCGGAGGTTCCGGAAGTAGGCATAACCCAGTATGCGCTGGACGGGCTCGCGCCGCTCGCGGGCCGCGATCCACTCCGCGTACCGCTCGAGCTGCCGCCGGGAGAGATCGAACTCCCCGGCATAGAGCTCCCCGCGCCGCAGCCCGGTGAGCTCGGAGAGCAGGATCTCGGCCGACGCCTCGGGCTCGGGCACCCCCGCCTCCTGCAGCCTCCGGACGGCCGCACAGAGCACCCGGCGCGCGGTCGCACGTGTCCCTTCCGCAAGCACCAGGAGTCTCTAACTAACCCGCTGCTTCGGCGGTCTCGGCGGCGAGCCTCTCGGCCCGCTCCCGCGCCGCCAGCGCCCGGGTGAACTCCTCCAGCTCCCCGTTCAGGACCCCCTCCAGATCGTGCGAGGTCAGGGAGACGCGGTGATCCGTCACCCGGCTCTGCGGGAAGTTGTAGGTGCGGACCTTGGCCGAACGGTCACCGGTGCCGACCTGCGCCTGCCGCAGCGCACCCTCCCGCTCGGCCCGCTCGCGCATCTCACGCTCCAGCAGACGCGAGCGCAGGATGCGCAGCGCCTGCTCCTTGTTCTGCAGCTGGCTCTTCTCGTCCTGGCAGCTCACCACCAGCCCGGTCGGTTTGTGCGTGATCCTGACGGCCGAGTCCGTGGTGTTCACGCTCTGGCCCCCCGGACCACTGGAGCGGAATACGTCCACCTGCAGATCCTGAGGGTTTATCTCCACCTCGACCTCCTCCGCCTCCGGTAGCACGGCTACCGTGGCGGTAGAGGTGTGGATGCGCCCCTGACTCTCCGTCTTGGGTACCCGCTGCACCCGGTGCGTGCCGCCCTCGTGCTTGAAGACCGAGTAAGCTCCATCACCCTCTATCTCAACTATAACCTCTTTAAAGCCGCCGACCTCGGCCTCGCTGGAGGAGAGGATGCGGTGCCTGAATCCCAGGCGGTCGGCGTAGCGGGCATACATGTTGTAGAGGTCTCCGGCGAAGAGCGCGGCCTCGTCACCGCCGGTGCCGGCCCGGATCTCCAGTATCACGTCCTTCTCATCGTTCGGGTCGCGATCTATGATCTCGGCCCGGACCTCCTCCACCAGCTCCTCGGCCCGCTCCTCGTTGCTGCGGGCCTCCTCCAGGTAGAACTCCCGCTCCTCGGCCGACTCCGCCTGCGAGACGAGCTCCCGCGCCTCCCGTGCCTCCCGTACGGCGTCCAGCAGCTCCCGGCAGAGCTCCGCTCCCTTCCTCAGGCGGGCGTGCTCCCGGGCGAGCTCCGCGTAGCGCCGCCGGTCCGAGTAGATCTCCGGGTCGGAGAGCTCCCGCGTCAGCGCCTCGTAGCGCCCGATCGTCTCCTCCGCGAGCTTGATGACCTGTCCGTCCATGTCCCCTATATTACCAGCCTGCCGGTCGCATCCGGAGCTATCCTTGCCTCCCGCTCCATCGCCAGAACCTTCCTCAAAGCCGTCATGGCTACCTCCACCATCTCATCCGACGGCTCGCGCGTGGTGAGCTTCTGCATCTGGAGCCCCGGCCAGACCAAAACCTGAACCACAGGGTTACTCTGATTGCGGGCGCTCCACATTATGAACTCGAAGGCCAGCCCGGCGACCAGGGGGATGACGAGGATCCGGCTCAGCACCATCCAGAACCAGCCGGTTATAGGGAGCAGGCTAAAGATGAAGATGCTGGCTACCAGCACGTAGAGGATGAAGCTCGTTCCGCAGCGGACGTGCGTGGTATCCAGTCTGCGGGCGTTCTCGGGGACGAGCTCCTCTCCCCGTTCGTAGACCTTGATCGCCTTGTGCTCCGCGCCGTGGTAAGCGAAGAAGCGCTTGATGTCCCGGCTCAGGACCGAGATGCCCACGAGGTAGGCGACGAAGATCAGGACCCGGATGATCCCCTCGACGATGTTGAAGAGCAGCGGGTTGGTTATGACGCCGCCGAGCAGCCAGTCTATCCCCTTGGTACCCAGCACCGGGGCTGCGAGAAAGAGCGCCAGTCCCAGCACGAGCCCGAATCCTAAAGTCGCTGCGATCTCCTTCCGGGAGAGCTCGTCCTCCTCGCCGAGGGCGATGTTCGTGGAGATGGTCAGGGCTTTCATACCCAGCCACAGCGTCTCGGCCAGCGAGAGGAAGCCCCGGATCACGGGCAGCCGGAAGAGGGGGTTTCTGCGGGTTATGGAGTTGAAAGGTTCGGCCCGCACCTCCAGCTCGCCCTCGGGGTCGCGGACCGCCATGCTCCAGAAGTTCGGGGAGCGCATGAGAACGCCCTCCATAACGGCCTGTCCCCCGACCCTCATCATCCGCTCCCCTCCTCTTATGCCCCCGCTTTCCTACCCGTTCTTCCGGCGGCGCGCCAGACGGTCCTGGAATCGCTGCACCCGGCCTCCGCTGTCCACGATGCGCTGGCGGCCGGTGTAGAACGGGTGGCAGGCGGAGCAGACGTCCACCGTTATGACCTCTCCCGCCGTCGAGCGTGTCTCGAACTCATTACCGCAGCTGCAGCGCACGAGCGTCTTCGTGTATTCGGGGTGTATGCCCTGCTTCATGCCAGAAGAACCTCCGTCTCTCCGAATAAGGATCTCTAAAGTGTATTACCTCTGTCAACCACCCAGAAACGGCGGCCGCGCGCGGGAAGTTTCTCCGCGCGCGGCCGCGGCAGACCTCTAAACCCGGCCGCGCTGGCGCTGGATCTCGCGCAGAAACTCGGCGTTGGTCTTGGTCTCCTTCAGCTTGGCGATAAGGAGCTCCAGGCGAGCGGCGGGGTCCAGAGCGTTGAGGATATTGCGGACCTGCCACACCCGCTGGGCCTCGCCGGCCTCCATGAGCAGTTCCTCCTTGCGCGTGCCGGAGGACTCGATATCTATGGCCGGGTAGATGCGCTTGTTGGCCAGCTTGCGGTCCAGGTGCAGTTCCATGTTGCCGGTGCCCTTGAACTCCTCGTAGATAACCTCGTCCATGCGGCTTCCGGTCTCGACCAGCGCGCTCGCCACGATCGTCAGCGAGCCGCCGTTCTCGATATTGCGCGCCGCGCCGAAGAACTTCTTCGGCGGGTAGAGCGCCGTCGAGTCCACACCGCCGGAGAGGATCCGGCCCGAAGCCGGGGCCGCCAGGTTGTAGGCGCGGGCGAGCCGGGTGATGGAGTCCAGCAGCACCACGACGTCCTCACCCTCCTCGACCAGCCGCTTGATCCGCTCCAGCACCAGTTCGGCCACGGCGATGTGGTTGTCGGCGGGCTGGTCGAAAGTCGAGGAGATGACCTCCGCCTCCTGCACGCTCCTCTGCCAGTCGGTGACCTCCTCCGGCCGCTCATCCACGAGCAGCACGAAGAGCTTGACCTCCGGGTAGTTGAGCGCGATGGATTGCGCGATCTGCTTCAGGATCGTGGTCTTGCCCGCCTTCGGCGGGGAGACAACGAGCCCCCGCTGCCCCTTGCCGATGGGCGCAACCAGGTCGATGATCCGGGGCGCGATGTCGGTGGGCTTCCACTCCAGCCGCAGCCGCTCGTTCGGGTAGAGCGGCGTGAGGTCGTCGAAGTTCGGCCGCCAGCGGCCCTTCTTGGGCTCCCGGCCGTTTATGGACTCGATGCGCACCAGCGCGGCGTACTTCTCGCCGTCGCGCGCGGGGCGCACCTGACCGGAGATCAGGTCCCCCCGCCTCAGGTTGAAGCGCTTTATCTGGGAGGTGGAGACGTAGATGTCCTTGCCGCTCTGGCTGTAGCCGCTGGTGCGCAGGAAGCCGAAGCCGTCGGGGAGGATGTCCAGAACGCCGCTCTGAACGGCTCCCTCGCCCTTCTCCCTCCGCTGCTGCTCCGGAGGCCTCTGCTGCGGCCGCTCCTCCGGCTTCTGCTCGGCGGGCGGCTGCTCCACGACCGCCGTGTCGGCCTCGCCCCAGGCATCCACCTCCGGGCTCTTCCGGGCCGCCTCCTCCGCGGATCCGTCCCGCTCCGCGACGGCGACGGCGGTCTGACGCTCCTGTTCCGCGGCAGCCGGGCCATCCGTCGCAGCGGCCTGCTGCTCTGCGGCCTGCCGGGTGGCGACCTCGTATATCTTCTGGGCCAGCTCGCTCTTGCGGTACTTCCGGTACTGCTTGATGCCCAGCTGGGAGGCGATCTGGTGCAGATCGCTCAAGCGCTTGCGCTCAAGGGTAGCCAACTCAGTCATGCTCTCTCTTACCTCGCTTATACGTTCGAGAAAACGATCTCTTCCCTGAAAATCCCCTAGAGCTGGATGCCCTGCGCCTCCGCCCCGAGCTCCAGCATGTGGATCGTGTCTATAAACCGCACCGTCCGGGGCTTCGTAGACATTACCACCGAATGTGTCCTGCCACCACCCCGGAAGTAGCGGACCCCCCGCAGAGGATCTCCCTGCGTTATGCCGGTCGCCACGAAGACGACGTCGTCGCCCTGGATGAGATCCTCGGTGGTGAACTTCCGGTCCGGATCGTCGATGCCGACCTCGCGCAGCTGGTCGACCTGCTGCCGACGGGTGGGCCACATCTTGGCCTGCATCTCCCCGCCGAGGCATTTTATCACAGCGGCGGCCAGCATTCCCTCGGAGGTCCCTCCGATGCCGATCACGGCGTGCAGCCCCGTCCCGCGCATCCCGACGGCTATGGCCGGGGTGAGGTCCCCCTCGGAGCGGAGCTGGATCCTGGCCCCCACCCGCCGGATCTCCTCTATGAGATCCTCGTGCCGCGGCCGATCCAGCACGGCGACCGTGATCTCCGAGGGCCTGCGCTCCATCGCGGAGGCGATGGCCTCTATGTTCTCCCCGATCGGCGCGTCGATGTCTATGCTCCCACACACCCGGGGGCCGACGATGATCTTCTTCATGTACATGTCCGGGACACGCAGGATGCTCCCCCGCGGAGCGAAGGCCGCAGCGGAGACAGATCCCTCCTGCCCCTTGGCCAGCAGGTTCAAACCCTCAACGGGCTCCACGGCGAGATCCAGCTCCACCCCCCCGGCCCCAAGCTCCTCCCCCACGGAGAGCCCGGCGAACTCCTCCGGAGACTCAACCTCCAGACGCTCGCGCTTTACGACCGCCACGCGCGCCGAGATGCGCAGCTTGCCGATCTCGCGCCGGAAAGCCTCCTCGGCCAGACTGTAGGCCCGCTCCGGAACGCCCGACCCCTCGAGACGGGCTACCTCCAGAGCGACCTTCTCGGTCACCACGGAGTGCCCTACGGCCGAGGCTTCCAGAGATCCCGGATGGGGCTCGGTAACGCTCAAGATGAGATCACCCACCTCCCATTCCTGTTGAGAGACTGCCGGGTAGCAGGCCCCTCAGCAGGACCAATTAGCGGTTAGAGCTGCGTGAGACTGCGAAGGGATCCCGAGAATCCCCGAAGCTGCGTCTTGCGCCGAGATTATACCGCATGCTCCCCCGTCCGGCTACGAGCCTCCCTCAAGCTCTCGTTCAGTTGCAGGAAGCGTCCTCCACCGCTCCGCGGGCCAGCTCCAGCAGCGCGGAGTCAAGCCCCCGGGCCACCGGCTCGTTGTCGCAGTAGACGACCCCGACACCCCTCTCCGCAGCGCGGCGGGTCACCACGTCCACAGCGGCGGCCTTTATCTCGGTGAGATATGCGTCCACTTCCCCCACCGCCTCCAGATCTTGCGCGAGCAGCCTCCGGTTGGAGAGGTTGCCGGAGACGGCGGCCACCTCGCAGCCGAACTCCCGCTCCAGATACCCCGCGAGCTTCTCCAGCATGCTCCCGGGAGCGGTGGAGACATAGGCTACGCGCAGCCCCTCCACGCTCTCCGCGGGCCGGGGGCGGAAGACGGTGGGGATGACCCGGATCTCAGGCTTCACCTCCCGGACCAGAGCCGTTATCTCCTCCACCCGCTCCGGGGCCGCCATCGGCTCCTCGCTCATGGTGAGGATGAGCAGGTCGGAGATCAGGACGCGGTAAGCTCCCAGATACCCCGCGATGTACTCCGGGTCCTGATGCGCCCCGGCCACGAGCACCCGGCGCTGTACCGCTACGGGCGGGACGGCCGCTCCGGAACCGTCGAAGACGGTCATGGAGGTCTCGAGCGTGTCCGCGATCTTCGCGCCCTCCAGCACGTTGGATATGAAGGGCTCGCCCGCGAGCCCCCCGCCGCACCGGCGGCAGCCGACGGTCACGACCCGGCTGAGCGCCGCGGTCTCGTAGTAATCGCTGGCGGCGTGCGCCCCCTTCTCCAGCGCCTCAAGCAGATACCCGCTGCCGAGCTGCATCAGGTGCCCGTTCAGAACCTCCGGATGCTCGGGTCCGCCGCGCCCCATCGAAACGACGGCGGGATCGAACCCCTCCTGTGCCAGCAGGCGGGCCAGGTATCCGGCCACGGCGGTCTTCCCCACGCGCTTGCCGGTCCCGATCACAGCCAGAGACGGCTTGGTCGAGACGCGGCGGAAGCCGGGCGGGCGCAGCTCGAAATCGCTGCCGATGTAGCGGGCTCCGGCGGCGAGCGCGTGCGAGGCCAGCCGCATCCGCTCCCGGTAGCCGATGACGGGCTCGTCCGAGAGGTCGGCGACCGCGTCGGCCGGATGCTCGGAGAGGGCCCGCCTCAGGGTCGCTACGGGGTCCGACCCCCGCACCAGCGGCACGCCGTAGTCCTCACCCCCGCTTATCTTCTCCGCGCCGCCCAAGAAGGCAGCGGCGACGCCCTCGGCCCCCAGCCGCTCCTCCACGCTCCGGATGGCCCGGCGTACCACGGGCGGATAGTGCTCGCCGTCTATGAGGAAGAGCACCCTCACCGCCGCTGCTCGCCGCCGGGACTGGCTACCTCGCTGTCTATGCGCTCCTCGAAGCGGGAGTACTCCCGCGTGCGGGAGTTGAAGTCCACGATGAGCTCCCGGTCCTTGAAGGGATACTTGCGGAACACCCGCACCCTTCCATCATCGACCTCGATGATGTTGTAGCAGGGCCGAGTGTTGCCGCGCAGCCGCGTAGTGGAAGCCGTGCCGGCGTTTACGATGAACATGTCCTCCAGCTTCCAGGAGTACGGCACGTGCTTGTGCCCGGAGAGAACCAGGTCCACGCCAGAATCCACCAGTATCTCTAGTATGTCCCCGGCGTCATAGATGATGTTGCGCTCCCGGCCCGTGCCGGGCAGGGGGATGAGGTGGTGGTGGATCACGAAGATCTTGAGCCTGTCCTGCGCACCGGAGAAGGTCTCGCGGATGAACTCATAGTGCTCGCGCCCGACCCGGCCGTCGTTCAGGTCCGGTTCGGAGGAGTCCACCCCCACCATGAGGATGTCGTCGAACTCCATGACGGAGAACCGGTCGCCGAAGAGCCGCTCGAAGTGTATGTAGCCGACGTTGCGCGAGTCGTGGTTGCCGGGGATGACCATCACGTGCTCGCAGCGAATCTTCTCCACGTACCGCGCCGCCTCCTCGAACTCCTGCCGGTAACCGGCGTTCGTGAGGTCGCCGGAGATCACGACCGCCGTCGGGTCCGCGTCGTTGATCTCCAGTATCGAGCGCTCCAGGAGATCCGGTACGAAGTACGGACTCCCGCAGTGGATGTCGCTGATCTGGCAGATGGTGACCCGGCCGTCCTTGTTCACGCTCCTCACCCCGGTCCTACGAGAATTCTACCGCAGGCTTCAGTTTAACCTATTCCCGGCGCTTTACGTCCCCGGTCCAGAGCCAGAGCCCCACCCCCCTCACGAGGGCGGCGGCCCTTCCCCCGACCACCAGAGCGATGCCCGCCAGCAGCGCCGCTCCGGCAGCGACCACCGCCCACCATCTGATATACGTGGAACTGGCCCGGACCTCCTCCCGCTCCCCTTCCGCGAGCCGCCAGATCGCAACACCTCCATCAACCCTCCCTCCCGGAGCTTCAGAGATGCGTCCGGGCATGACCAGCTTGTAGGCCGTCCCCCCGGATGCATCCCAGCCTTCCAAGCGGTCGGCGAACTCGTAGGTGACCCAGAAGCCCCGGTCCGTGGCGGCGAGCCGCATCCCGTCGCCCTCCCGCCGCAGGTCTTCGAATACCCGGCCCCGCACTACGCCCCTCCCCTCCAGGCTCACCCCGGGCTCCGGCAGCGACCAGGCGCGCTCCGGACTCAGCGGGATCCCTTCCCGCCCGGCGGAGATCATGACGCGCCGCTCGGCGCTCCCGTCCGGCCGCACGTGTGTCTCCACGGCGGTGTCAACCAGCTCCCCCGCCGCGCAGCCGGAGAGGGAAAGGATCAGAAATAGCGCTCCGGCGAGAGCGCCGAGCCTGCCACTCACATCCTCTCCGGAGCCTCCACACCCAGCAGCTCCAGCCCGGACTTGAGCACGGTCTTGGTGGCGGCGCAGAGGGCGAGCCGCCGCCGCTGCAGCGCCTCGTCCCCGACCAGCACGCGGTGAACGGTGTAGAACTGGTGGAACTTCGTGGCCAGCGCCTCCAGATATATCGGGACGGGGTGCACTTCGCGCCGGGCAGCGGCGCTCTCCAGAATGCGCGGATAGTCCAGCAGCTCCAGCACCAGCAGCCGCTCCTCCGGAGCGAACTCCCCTTCGGGCACCTCCCTAATCTCCTCCGGCCCGAGGCCCGCCCTGCGGAAGATGCTGGCTATCCGGGCGTGAGCGTACTGCACGTAGTAGACGGGGTTCTCGTCGGACTGCCGAACGGCCAGATCCAGATCGAAGTTCATCTCCGTCCGGTGCGAGGAGCGCACGAAGAAGTACCGGGCCACGTCCACCCCGACCTCGTCCAGCAGCTCGTCGAAGGTCACGAAGTTCCCGGCCCGCTTGCTGGCCTTGACCTGCCGGCCCTCACGCATGAGCTTAACAAGCCGCACGATCTCCACATCGAAGAAGTCCTCCGGGAGGCCGAGGGCGAGGAGGCCGGCCCGGATGCGCGGCGGATAACCGGCGTGGTCCGCTCCCCAGATATCCACCGCCCGGGCGAAGCCCCGCTCCCACTTGTTCAGGTGGTAGGCGAGATCCGGAGCCATGTAGGTGTAGCCGCCGTCGCTCTTGACCAGCACCCGGTCCTTGTCGTCGCCGAAGTCCGTGGAGCGCAGCCAGAGAGCCCCGTCCCTCTCGTAGGTGTAGCCGCCCTCCCTGAGACGCTCTACGACGCGCTCTACCTCGCCGGAGTCGTAGAGGCTCCGCTCGTTGAAGAAGATGTCGAAGGGCGTGCGGGCCCGCTTTAGCGTGCGCCGGATGTCCCTCATGCACCAGTCCGCGGCGAACTCGCTCAGCTCCCGTACCGCAGCCGCAGGCTCCATCTCCAGGTATCTCTCGCCGGCGCGGTCGGCCGCTGTGCGCGCGATCTCCGCTATGTACTCTCCCTTGTACAAGGCGTCCGGGTCGGAGACCGGCCACTCCCGGCCGTAGAGCTCCGCGTAGCGGGCGGCAACGGACTCCCCGAGGAGCCGGATCTGGTTCCCCCCGTCGTTGAAGTAGAACTCGCGCGAAACCTTGCGTCCGGCAGCCGCGAGGATGCGCGCCAGCGAGTCGCCGTAGGCCGCGTGCCGCCCATGCCCCACGTGGAGCGGGCCGGTGGGGTTGGCGCTCACAAACTCCAGGTTCACCGGCTTCCCGGACGGTTCCCGTCGGCCGTAGGCCTCACCCGACCGGAGCAGCACGGTGAGCTCGCCCGCCAGCGCTCCGGCTGAGAGCCAGAAGTTGATGAACCCCGGCCCGGCGACCTCGACCTTCTCTACGAACGCAGCGTCCAGAGCACCGGCTATCTCGCCAGCCACTTCACGCGGGTTGCGCCGGAAGGTGCGGGCGTGGGCCAGAGCCACGTTCGTCGCGTAGTCCCCGTGCCCCGGGTCGTTGGGCCGCTCAACGTGAACGCCGTCCAGCTCCAACCCGGTGGCGCTGCGCACCGCCCGCCGGACTTCCTCGGCGATCCGAGCCTCCATGCTCATGTCTCTTCAGCCCCTCCTCGCAACAGCTCGTCCAGGAGACGCCGGTTCTCTTCCCGCAGACGCCCGGTCTCGCGCTCGTCTTTCCTGAACTCCACGTCGAACACGTCGCCGGGCCGGGCGTCCGCAGGGAGCAGATCCCGGGGCACGTCGAAGGTCGTCCGGCCCAGAATCATGACGGCCCAACCGTTATCTTCGAAATGATCCAGCTGCACGCGCATACACGCTTATGATAGCAGTCCGCCTCGCGCCGGCGGCTTCACCAGTGGTACTTTTCGCCCCGCGAGATCTTCACGGCCCGGAAGAGCTGCTCCAGCAGCACGATCCGCGCCAGAGCGTGCGGCAGGGTTATGGGACCGAAGGAGACGCGCGCGTCGGCCCGCCGCAGGAGAGCCTCGTCCAGCCCGAGCGCACCCCCGATGACGAACGCCACGTGACTCCGCCCCTCCAGCCCCAGCCTTTCCAGCCGCTCCGCGAAAGCGGTGGAGGAGGTGGGCCTGCCCCGCTCGCGGTCGAGCGCCATCACATACGCCCCTTCGGGGAGCCGCCTCCGCAGTCGCTCTGATTCGGCCATCAGAACCTCCTCCGGCGTCCGGCGGTTCAGGTCTTCTTCGGCAACCTCGGCCACCTCCACGGGGAAGTACCTCCGGAGCCGCCGCAGGTAGTCCTCCGAGCCCTCCCGGGCCCACCCCTTCAGGCTCCCGACCGCCAGAACGGTGGCCCGGCGGATCATCCCGCATCGAAGAGCGCCGGCTCGACGGCGGTCCGCCCGCCCGCCCCAACCCAGGGGATCGGTCGCTCCCGCCGCGCCACGTGCACCCGGACGCGCTCAAAACCCGCCGCCCGCAGCACCCGCCGCACCGTCCCCAAAGCCCGGGCCGGGGAGTTGTTGGTCCTGGAGAGGTGGGCCAGCACCAGATCTTCGAGCCCACCCGAGGCCAGCGCCAGCGCCGCCTCGGCCGCCTGCACGTTCGAGAGATGCCCCCTTTCGGAAGCGACCCTGCGCTTGAGGCGCTCGGGATAGGGCCCGTGCCACAGCCACTCCGGGTCGTGGTTCGCCTCCAGCACCACGACCGCCGCACCGCGCAGCCGCTCCAGCACCTCCGGCGTGACCTCTCCGAGGTCGGTCGCCAACGCCACGGTCCGCTCCCCGCCGGAGAGCCGGATTCCGCACGCCGGAGAGTCGTGCGGCACCGGGAAGAACTCGGCCACCAGGCCGCCAAAATCCAGAGCCTCCCCGGCCTCGACCCGGCGGGCCCCGATCTCCTCCGCCACGCCCGGCCCGGCATAGACTTCCGTCCCGCACTCCCGGACGAGCCGCCGGATCCCGGAGGTGTGGTCACTATGGCCGTGGGTGACCAGCACGGCGTCCACGCTCTCCAGCCTGCGTCCGAGGCGCTCGACCAGCCCCCGCAACCGGCGGCAGGAGATCCCGGCGTCCACGAGCACGCTCGCACCTCTCGCTTCCACCAGGGTGGCGTTTCCGGAGCTGCCGCTGGCGAGGACGCTCAGCCGCAAGCCCGCGGCTCCGTTGCGGGAACTACCCTCTGCATCCGGGACATGTTAGCACGTTGCGAGGCCCGGCCGGCCTCAGGAGGGGATCGTCTCTCCCTCGACCATCTCCCCCTGCACCACGATCCGGTCCCGGTAGTCCGGGAGGGTGCAGGTCTGGAGCGTGACGATATTCCTGCCCTCCACCGGGTTCATCACCTCCACGTCGTAGGGGTCGGTGACGAGCGTGCGGGTGACCCGGTAGGTATACTCATTCCCGGCGGCGTCGCGGAGTATGATCTCATCCCCTTCTTCCAGCCTGTCCAGATCGTAGAAGATCCGGTACGAACCCGTGCCCGGGTAGCCGAGCCGGTGGCCGGCGATGTAGGTGTTCGCGCCCTCCTGCCAAGGAAACCCCGTAGCCGGAACGTGCACGGCCGAGTCGGTGAGCGCCTCTTCGGAGAGGGAGTTGTAAACCTCCACATTCTCAAGCCCGATCTTCGGGACCGTGAGGTAGAGCGTCTTGTCCTCCGGGCCGCCGGGGTCCCGCCCGAAATTGAACGGCTTGACGGCCGGTATGGCACCGGCCGAGCCGCCGGTCCTGAAGAACCGGGCCGTCTCGGGCGTGTAGTCCTCGGCGGCCGGGTCGTCCCAATCCCTGAACTCCGGCGGCCCCTGCAGATTCTCCAGGTCGGGGGTAGCGGCCTCGGAGGCGGCCTCTATCCTCTCCTGCAGATCGTCGCTTCCGCCGGCGACCCCGGATCGTTCGGAAGCGTTCTCAGAAGGGCCGGATGCTCTCTCCTGGGTGCCGGTGCAGCCCGCCAGCACGAGGACGGCGGCGAGCAGCAGGGCGGCGAGTGCCGCCCTGCTGCCCGGAGAGAGCACGGTGCGTCCGATCAAACCGGGCGGTGCGTCCCGCCGGCGACCGGACCGCCGGTGTCCATCATCTCGCCCATGCCGAGGAACGGCGCGACGGCCGCGAGCACCTCGTCCACGGTGAGCGCCGCCGGGAAAGCCTCGGTCGTCGGGGGAACGAACCCGAGCAGGTTTCTAACCGAGACCACGTGCTCGCCCTCGACGCCCGCGATGCTCCCGGCGGCGGCCAGGACCGTCGGGTCTTGTATAAGCGGGCCGGCACCGATGTATGCGCCCTGGCCCGTGGGCTCCAGGACGCTCGCCAGCTCCAGAACCCCCTGCTGGCTGGCGAGCGACTCCGGCGGGAAGGTGAACTCCGGCTTCTCCACCGGCGTGCCGCCGAACTGCTCGATCAGATCGATGATCGCCTCGGCGTGCGCGATCTCGTGGTCGCGCAGATTGGTCACCACGCCCAGAGCGGAGCCCGAGAGAACCCCGGCATCCACCGCCTGCGTGTAGAACTCCGCCTCCAGGAACTCCAGCGTGAGGGCGAAGTTGGCTATGTCTATGTCGTCTTTGATCTCGCCGAGCTGCGCTCCCGCCGGGCGGGACAGCATCATGCCGCCGGCGGCCGCCCCGATGCCGGCCGCGGCGAGAGTCTTCAAGAAGTCCCTCCGGCTGTGAGGCCGGGAGAGCACCCCCGCACCCGGAACCTCTATCTTCTGGTTAGCCATGGTCAGCTACTCCCTCCTTAACCTACGCCGAACGGCGCTACGGCTTCCTGCACCTGCGGCAGCGGCAGAGCCTCCTCGAAGGCCACGTTGTTGGGCGGGTCTATGCCCAGCAGGATCTTGATCCCGTTCCAGTGCTCGCACTCGGAGTTGTGGATCGAGAGCGCCGCGCCCAGGATCTCCTTGCTCTCCAGCGCCGGAGCCGCACCCTGATACGCGCCGATGCCGACCGGCTCGAAGGTGTTCGCCAGGTCCAGGAAGGCGGCCGTGTCCTCGAAGACACCATCCGGATAGGTGAAGTCCGGCGTGGCCGGCACCTCGGCCCCGAGCTGCTGCAATGTGGCGGCCAGCGCGTCGGCGTGCGCGAACTCGTGGTCGCGAATGGCCTGGATCTGCGCCAGGGCGTCGCCGCTTACCACGCCCATGTCCGCACCCATCTGGTAGAAGGTGCCTTCCAACAGCTCCAGCTGGTAGGCGAACTGCAGGATGGCCGCATCACCGAGCCCCTGATAGGTCTCGAACGGCTCGCCGCCCTCCTGCGCGCCGGCGTACCGGGTCGCCCAGCCGATGCCTCCGATCCCGGCGGCGGCGAGCGCAGCACCCGCCCAGGCGGCGGTCTTGATGAAGTTACGCCGCGACACCTCCAGACCGGGCCTCGTCCCGGCCAGGTGTATGCGGCCCCTCGCCTCGCTCATTCTCCCACTCCTTTCTCTACTCCACAGGGCCATCAGAGCTCTTCGCGTGTTCCTACGGACGCTTATCCGGCCCGGATCATTCTCCGGCCTGAATCTCCGGACTTCTGAAGACGTGATCTGGCGCCGCCGGAAACCCGTAGAATGCAGGTGTGGCGAAGGGCACCCAACAATACCTGCTGCTGGCGGACGAGGATCTGATCTCTCTGGTCGCTGCCCGAGACTCATCGGCATTCGCCACGCTCTACGATCGGCACGGCCGCGCCGCCTACTCGCTGGCCTACCGGATGATGGGCGACCGGCAGGCGGCCGAAGACCTGGCACAGGAGGCCTTCCTGGAGGTCTGGCGGGCGGCGCGCAGCTACCGGGCAGAGCGCGGCAGCGTCAGGACGTGGATCCTCTCCATAGTCCACAACCGGGGCATAGACCAGCTCCGGTCGGCGGCTTCCCGCCGCCGGACGCAGGAGCGGGTGCGCACCACCGCCCAGACCTCGCAGCCGAGCGAGGCGTTCAGAGAGGTTTGGGGAAACACCCGGCGGGAGCAGGTGCGGGCAGCGCTCCGGCACCTGCCGCCGGAACAGCTGAAGGTGCTGGAGCTGGCGTATTTCTCGGGCTACACTCACGCCGAGATCGCGGAGATGCTGGATATCCCGCTCGGCACCGTGAAGGGCAGGATGAGGCTGGGTCTGAAGAAGATCAGAGAGTTCTTTGAGAGCCAGGGAATGGGGGTGCCGGGTTGACCCCTATGGACCGTGCAAGGTTCGACGATCTGAAAGAGGCGTACGTTCTGAAGGCACTCCCGGAAGAGGAGAAGCGGGAGTTTGAGACCTACCTGGCCGCACACCCGGAGCTCCAGAGCGAGATAGACGAGCTCGCCACCGTGGCGGACCTGCTGGCTCTGGGCTGTGAGGAGCACGAGCCGCCGCCGGAGCTGCGGCGGAACCTCCTCTCGCTCGTGGAGCCCGAGGCCCGCCGGTCGGCGCGGGGAGCGCTGTGGCCTTCGCTCCCGGCCCGTATCCGGGCGGCTCTGAGCTGGCAGCGGCTGGCCGCCGGAATGGCCGCCGTAGTGCTGGCCGGGCTGCTCATCTGGAATGTCGCACTGATGAGCCAGCTCCAGGAGCAGCGGACCTACGAGCTCGTCTCTGCAGAGACCTCGGCCCCGGTAGGAGAGATCGTGCACATGGAGGAGACCGGCGAGACCGTCCTGATGGCGCGAAACATCCCGGAGCTGCCGGAGGACAGGACGTACGAGATCTGGGTCATCCGCGATGGTGAACCGGTCCCGAGCGGCCTCTTCGAGGTCCACAACGGGCGCGCCGCCGCCCCCGTGACGACCCCCATCGAGGGAGCGGAGCTCGTAGCCGTGACCGAAGAGCCTGCGGGCGGCTCTCCCGCACCGACGAGCGATCCCGTCTACGTGGCCGAGCTGTAGCCCTAGTACTACAGTTGTAGATAGTGGTATGCTCTGGCATCATGCTCACTCCTGCTAAAGGAGGACGGACATGGTGCGACACCCGGTGGAT
>NZ_SKBU01000057.1 GCF_004337705.1 Rubrobacter taiwanensis | reverse complement strand
CCGCTGGCGCTCGCAACCTTGGAGTACTTGGAGTACGCGCTGCGCACCCAGAGCGCCGCGATGCCGGAGATTATGGCACCCACGATCAGTACCAGAATGTAGCCGGTCATCTCTCCTCCTTTCCCCGATCAGAGAGAAGAGCCGGGGAGCGGCCCCGGCCCCTCTGACTCCCCGGTGACCGCCGGGGCCCTACTCGCCCTCTATCTGAATGCGCCTGGGCTGCTGTTCCACAGCCCCCGCCCCCTCGACGGTCACCTCGAGGACACCGTCCTTAAACCGGGCGTGGATCTTGCTCTCATCCACCCCCTCGGGCAGCGTCATGCTCCTGCGGAACGAGCCGTAACGGCGCTCGCGGACGTAGTAGCCGCCACGCTGCTCCTCCTCCTCGCTCTTGCGCTCCCCGGAGATGGTCAGCACGTTGTCCTGCAGCGTTATGTCCACATCCTCCGCCCTCACGCCGGGCAGCTCGGCCTTGATCACGAGGTTCCCGTCCCGCGTCAGCACGTCCATCGTCGGAGCCCACTCCTCGCCCCGTACCGTGCTAACCCGCTCCGGCAGCCGCCCGAACATCTCATCGAACCACCGGTTCAACTCGCCGCGCAGATCATAGAACCCCCGGAAAGGACTCAACATCTCTCCTCACCTCCCTTCTCGTCATGACCTTCCAACCGCCGTAAAGCTCTATACCCAGCTCATACAGCTTTCAAACATCTTTTTTACAGGTATACTATAGACATATTCGGATGTTAAGTTTTACCTCTGATGGTGAGGTGTCAGGAGATGTCTGAGATGGGGGAGCTTCTGGTAAGGATTCGCCGGTCGCGGATGTGGACTCAGGGTCGGCTGGCGCGGGAGGCTGGGGTGAGTCCGACGACCGTTTCCGGGATCGAGACGGGCAGGATAGCGCGGCCCCGGTTTGAGACCGTCCGCAAGCTAGCTCGGGCGCTGGAGGTGGAGCCGGAGCGGTTGCTCGCTGCCGGGGTGGCTGGGGGGATGCTGGAGAGGGGAGAGGAGCCGGTGCCTTTATCTCTGGAGTGGGCCCGGTCGGTTGGGGAGGAGGAGTTCGAGCGGCGGCTGGAGGTCGAGTCTCTGGAGCGGCTGGAGTCTTTCCTGCGGCGGCTGGACGAGGAGCGGCGGCGGCTGCAGGAGCTCTACGGCAGGTTCCCGGAGGACAGCGAGCAGCGGCGGTTTGTCAAGCGCCAGATCCGGCGGGTATCGGCTCAGTTCGGTTCGGTCTCAACCTCCATGATGTTCCGCGCCGGGGAGAACGGGGGTTCTCCGGAGCATGGGAGATCTCCGGCGGGGAGCCGGAGATCCGGCCCCGGAAGAAGATGGCTCCGGTAGTGGGTGGGGGGAGGACCCGGAGCTCGAAGACGGAGGGCGGGGCCGCATCCCGGATTGTAGAGCCCCGGCCGGGTGCGGGAGTTAAATCTGCGGAAAATCCAGGTTAAGAGCTCGCAAACTCAGAGGGCCCCTCCGACCCGAAGCCCCGCTCCCACAGCCAGCGCTCTATCGTGCTCCGCCGCCAGCCGTAGAACCGGCGGCCGATAACGGCGTCCGGCTCCGGTATGCGCCCCAGCTCCCACGCCCGAACCGATACGTAGCTCGGAAACGTCCGGGCGCTCATGATCCCCCGCTCCTCCAGAATCCTCGCTACCTCGCCACTCGAGAGATACTCCTCCATGTCCCATAAATCTAGACGACTTTTTACGATTTTTCTACTTGTAAGGGTGGAGGGGTTCTGTAGAATGGCGGGCATAGAGAGAGGCGGAGAGAAGGGAGGTTTTTTGGGATGGTCAGCTACAACCGGGTGATACTGGCGGGGAATCTGACGCGGGATCCGGAGTTACGGTTCACGCAGAGTGGGGTTCCGGTCTGCGAGTTCGGGCTTGCCGTCAATCGGGTACGCTCCAAGAGCGAGGAGGTGGACTTCTTCGACGTCACTGCCTGGCGGGAGTTGGGGGAGACGATCGCCAACTACAAGAAGAAGGGGGATCCGATCCTGGTCGAGGGCCGCCTGCAGTACCGCACCTGGGAGGCGCAGGACGGCTCCAAGCGCAGCAAGGTGGACGTGGTGGCCGACAACGTGCAGTTCCTCGGCCGGGGCGGCGGCGAGGGCGAGGGCAGCGGCAGACCGCGGCGCGGTGGAGACGACGTGGAGTTCTCCGAGAAGGACTTCGACGACATCCCATTCTAGCAGCGTAGAGGGAGGCCGGAAAATTTTTTAAATTTTCTGTTTCAAGCCCTTTACAAAGTGTGACTAGAGGTGTATATTAACGGCGTCGGTTGGTGCGAAACCTAATCGACAACAACA
>NZ_SKBU01000056.1 GCF_004337705.1 Rubrobacter taiwanensis | reverse complement strand
TGGATGGAGCACAGGGAGCTGCCCCCCTTAGCCAGGAAGAGCTTCAGGCAGATGTGGCGCGATGGGGAGGTCTAAAGAGAGAGATGGCTGAGCGGGGAGAATTTCTCAGGAGCATTAGCAAGAAACTAGAAGAAGGAAGAGGAGGCTACAGGCCCACGCTCTCCCCTGATGTGGCGTGGAGCTCTAGGGGATACCAACACCGCCCTGAGCTCA
>NZ_SKBU01000007.1 GCF_004337705.1 Rubrobacter taiwanensis | reverse complement strand
CGGACAGATCGGTCTGGTATGCTCTTCTCATCATGCTCGGTAGGGTACCGAGTCACTGCCTCAAGACCACTTTTCGGACGGTTTCTTAGAAGCCGGGGGCGGTGCCTCAGTCGCCGGGGTGGGCCTCCCGGTTCAGCCCGCGGCCCGACTGGTCCACCGCGCCCGGCGTGCGCATCTTCTCCCCTCTCTCGTAGGCGGCCTTGGCGATCATGTGTGCCGCGACGGGGGTGGTGAGGATCAGGAAGACGGCGATGAGCGCCGCCCGGAAGATGATGGCGGGATCGCCGGAGAACATGGAGGCGAACAGGAACGAGATCACGCCCAGAAAGACCGCCTTGCTCGCCGCGTGCATCTGCGTGTAGATGTCCGGCATCCGGATCATGCCGTACACCCCGACGGTCATTATGAAGACGCCCAAGACCACGAGGGCGTCGGCTACCCAGGGAGCGACCGCGGCGATCATCAGAAGAGGTTCCTCTCTCCGTAGTACCGGGCCGCCGCCATGGAGGCCGCGAACGAGAGCAGGGCCAGGATGAGCGCCGCATCCAGATAGTAGGAGGTCACCTGAGCGTCGGAGAAGAGCACGAGCGCGGCGACCAGGATCAGGGTGAGCATGTCCAGGGCCAGGATGCGCATGGACGTCGAATGCGCCGTGATGACCAGTACGGCGCTAACGCCCAGCAAGAGCGTCATCCAGACGGCCGCCACGTAGAACACGATCTCGTGCAAACTCCCTCACCTCCTCAGGGGAAGACCCTCTTCTGCCAGCGCCGGTAGAACTCCTGGTGCTCCTCTATCACCCGGCCGGGGTCGCTGGCGTCCAGGCAGTGGACCAGCATGACCCGGCGCTCCCAGTCTATGTCCACCAGGAAAGTACCCGGCGAGAGCGTCGTAGCCAGCATCGAGACCGCCACCCCGAGCGGGGTCCGCTCCTCGATGGGTATCGCCACGATGCCCGGCTTGTTCAGAGGCCGCAGGTGCAACACCACCATCGTCACCTCCAGCGTGCCCGCCAGGATGTTGTAGAGGGTGGCGAACGCGAACGGGAAGAACGCGAGAACGCGGCCCGGCAGCCCGGCTATCTCCGAGGGCTCTCCGCCGAAGAGGAATCGCCTGAAGACAACAAGCAGCGCCGAGGAGATGACCGCCCCGAAGAAGATATCCCAGGGGTGGAAGCTGGCCAGCGCGAAACAGTAGACCAGCGTCAGCAGGACCACCGCGAGCGCGAACCGGCTCACGGCGCACCCCCCAGAAGAACAGCGGCCGCCGCCCGCTGCCCCAGAGCCAGGAGCGGCTCCGGCCAGGCCCCGGCGAAGAGCAGCAGTCCGGCGACGCCCGCCACCAGAAGCCGGGCGGTGGAGGGACTGATCTTGTACGCCCGCGCCTGCGGTTTCCAGAAGACGCGCTGGTAGATCTGGAACGAGTACACGAACGAGAGCGCCCCGCCGATAAAGATCAGGGCCACCAGCGCCACGCTCTCCACGGCCAGGCTGGCCTGGAAGAGCACCAGCTTGCCCAGAAAACCCGCCGCGGGCGGCACGCCGGCGACGGAGAAGGCCCCTACCGCGAACGCCGCCCCCACCATCCAGCCGCGCAGGCCGGCTGCCAGGAAGAGCAGCAGCTTGTTCAACGAGTTGATGATCGCATAGACCACGGCGGCCGCGAACCCGACGGGACCCCCGATCCCGAGCGCGATCAGGATGTACCCCACCTGACCTATCGCCGAGTAGGCCAGCACCTCGGTCATGGTCCGGCGGGAGACCGCCTGCAGCGCCCCGTAGATTATGCTCGTGGTGCCCAGAACGAAGAGCGCCGTAGCCCCCATCTCCAGTTCTTGCGGCAGCAGCTCCCCGCCGAAGCGCAGCAGGCCGTAGCTGCCGATGTTCGCCAGTGCCCCGCTCAGCATGGCCGCCACCGAAGGCCGCACGCCCGTGTAGACCGCCGGCAGCCAGTAGTGGAACGGGAAGAGCCCCAGCTTCAGCGAGAAGGCCACGAAGATGGCCACGGCCGTTAGCAGCGCGGCGTTCGGCTGTGCTGCTGCCACCCGCTCGGCGATCATCCGCATGTCCAGCGTGCCTGTGAGGTGGTAGAGCGCCCCGACCCCGATCAGGAACAGGACGGAGCCCAGCAGGTTCACCACGGCGAAGATGAACGCCGCCCGCAGCTGCCGCGCCCGCTCTCCGTAGCCGGTGAGGGCGTAGGCCGCGATCATGGCGATCTCGAAGAAGACGTAGAAGTTGAACGCATCTCCCGTCAGGAAGAGCCCGGTAAGCCCGGCCGCCATGAACATCGCCAGCGCCGGGAACGTCCGGGACTCGATGCCGCTGACCGCCTCGTAAGCCAGTGCGATCAGGATCACCCCGACCGAGAGCACGGCGAACGTGACCCCCAGAGCGTCGGCGCGCAGCGTGATCCCGACCCCGGGGGGCCACCCTCCGGCGACCATCGTAACCGGACCGTTGGTAAACACCTCCCATCCCAGCACCAGCAGCCCGGCGAAACCGGCCGCAAGCCCCCCGAGCGCGATGCCGCCCACCGGGTGCTTGCGGCCGTCCAGCAGCGAGAGCAGCACCGCCAGCGTCCAGGTCAGGCCGAGGGTAAAGACGATCATCAGTCCTCAGCGACCTCCCGGCTCTCTATGCTCTCCTCCTCCCGCACCTCGGCCTCGGAGATGTCCTCCAGGTTGAGCGAGAGGTGCGAGGTGTAGACGCGGTAGACCAGGCTCATCAAGAGCGCCGAGATACCGAAGGCGATCACGATCGCCGTCAGGGTCATCGCCTGCACCAGCGGATCGCTCACCTCCACCCCCTCCTCCAGAGGATAGATCGGGGCCTGCCCGCGCGAGAGGCCCGCCGAGATCAGGAACAGGTTGGCGGCGTTGGAGACCAGAATGATCCCCACAACGACCCGGATCAGATCCCGCTGCAGGAGCAGGTACGAGCCGACCCCGAAGAGGACGGCTATTGTGAGCGCGGAGACCAGTATCATGTCTCCCTCCGGTGGATGGCCCGCGCCAGCAGGTCTATCGCGCCCACGGCGAACCCGAAGACGAGCATGAACACCCCGATGTCGAAGACGACCGGCGTTATCAGCTCCACGGTCCCCAGGTGGATCACCTCTTCCCCCGGCCCCGGGACGTGCGTGAAGATGGCCAGCCCCCAGAAGAGCGGGAGCAGGGCCACGGCGAGCGAGAGCAGCAGCCCGCCGAACGCGATAACCGCCACCAGCCGCACCGGCATCATCCGCTCGGCCTCCTCGTACCCGAAGGCCACGTACTGCAGGAGCATCCCGAGCGCCGCGATGACGCCGGCGTTGAAGCCGTCCCCGGTATCCGCGTACCCCTTGATCAGGATCGCCAGCGCCACCACCAGCGCAGGCACCAGCAGCACCCGCGCTACAACCCGTGTCATGACCGAGGTCTTCACCAGAGCCTCCCCCTACTCAGCAGGGTGGCTATCCCGAGCAGGGCTATACCGACGACCGTGATCTCACCCAGCGTATCCAGCCCCCGGAAGTCCGCCAGGATGGCAGTGACCACGTCTTTGGCGTGCGCTTCGGGCGCCAGCCGGATGTGCTCCTGCGCCACGCTCTCCTCCAGCGCCGGCTGCGAGAGGGTGCTCCAGGACACCGCGAACGCGAAGAAGCCGGCTATGAGCGCCACGCCGGCGTCGCGCACCTTGCGCCGGCGCGGGATAGGGTTTGAGGCTTCCCTCTCCAGCACCTTCCTGGGCAGCAGGACCAGTATCCCGATAAACAGCAGCGCCATTATCGTCTCCACCAGAACCTGAACCATGGCAACGTCCGGCCCGCCGAAGAATGCAAAGACTACAGCGAGGATATAACCAACGCTGGAGAGCACCAGCGCGAGCGTCAGGTGCCTGCGGGGGAAGACGGTCGCTATGGCCGCCACGGCCACCAGGATGAGCGCGAGAAAGAGCGGCCAGTCCAGCGGTCCGATGGCACCCACTTCGTACGCGCCGCGCGTCGGTGTAAAGAGCAGCCCCGCGCCTACCAGCACGCCGGTGGGACCCAGGATGGTCGCCACCCGGGTCCTCAGATCCCGCACCTCCAGATCGTGGATGCGGTCTGAGAAGGCGTTGAGCCCTTTAAGGGAGGCGAAGTAGAGGCGCTCCGGCCCGGCGAGCTCTCCTAGCCGGGCGAAGGCCTCCGCCGCCCCGATCCAGAAGCTCCGCGATAAGATCACCAGCACGCCGAGGGCGTAGGTGGCGAGCGCCATCAGGTTCTCCGCCCGGGCATCCAGGTGGTAGGCCGGGTCTATGGGGGTCGGGGCGTTGAAGGTGACCTCCCCGGCGGCCTGCGCGAGCCGGGCGAACGGGGCGACGTAGAGGCCGCCCGCGATCACGAGCGCGCCGAGCGCGGCTACCGGCACGGTCATCGCCGCCGGCACGCCATGCGCCTCGCTCCGCCGCTCACCGAGGAAGATACCGCTCCAGAACCTCCAGGTGTAGGCGAAGGTGAGGACCGCCCCGGCCACCGCCAGCGCCGGGAAGACGCCCCCCCGCTCCAGCGCGGCCTCGAAGAAGAGCTCGTCCTTGAAGAACCCGATGGTGAGCGGCAGCGCGGCCAGCCCCGCCGCCGAGAAACCGCTCGCCACCATCAAAAACGGCAGCTCGCGCCGCAGCCCGCCCAGATGCGAGAGCCGGGTCTCGCCGTGCGTTGCTTCGGTCACCGCCCCGGCAGTCAGGAAGAGCGCGGCCTTCGCCAGCGCGTGCGCGATCACGTAGAACGAAGCCCCGACCGCTCCATACTCCCCGCCCAGCCCGAACATGAAGACCACATACCCGTACTGCGAGATGGTCGAGTAGGCCAGAAGCTGCTTGAGCACATTACGCGTGAGCGCCAGGATGCCGCCGACCGCCATCGAGCCCAGCCCCACGACCAGCAGAGCGTCCAGCAGCCAGTCCGTCTTCTGGATCAGGGGGTAGAAGCGGCCCAGCAGGAAGACGCCCGCGGCCACCATCGCCGCCGAGTGCAGGTATGCTGAGACCGGCGTCGGCGCGGCCATCGCCCGCGGCAACCAGAACTGGAAAGGCACCTGCGCGCTCTTGGCGAGCCCGGCCACCGCGATCAGGGCGCCGGCCGCCGCCAGCAGCGCCCCCGGCTCGGACGCCTCGATGAGCGCGGGCAGCGAGAAGGTCCCGTACGCCGCGTAGAGCATCAGCGCCCCGATGAGCAGGCACACGGCCGTGATGCCGGTGACCAGCAGCGCCATCAGCGCCGAGCGCCGCGAGTCCCGCTCGTGAGCGTCGTAGCCGATCAGGTAGTAGGAGGCTATGGCCGTCAGATCCCAGAAGACGAAGATCAGGATCAAATCCTGCGCCATCACGAGCCCGACCATCGAGCCCATGAACATCAGGATGAAGAAGTGGAAGCGCGGAATGTCCGCCTCAGAGCGGCCCTGATGCTCCAGATGCAGCGGCAGATAACGCGAAGCGTAGACCGTAACGGCGAACCCTATCCCGGTCGCCAGCAGCGAGTAGAGGGCGGCCAGCCCGTCGAGCGCGAGCGTGAAGCGCAGATCCCAGGAAGGTGCCCACGGGAGATCCACCGTTCCGCCGCCCGCAAGAAGCCAGCCCCACAGCGTGGCGGCGAAGGCCAGCGCAGCGAACACGGCCCCCACGGGCGCCGCCAGCCGGGGCCTCAAGAACCCGGCCAGCGCGGCTGCAGGAGCCGCCGCGACCGCCAGAGCGAACGGCAGCAGAACGTTCAGCGCCGGCCTCCGGCAACCCCTACTCCGACCGCCCTCCTACAGGTGTAGCTGATCTGCACCTCCAAACAGCACGAGAGGGGCCCCTTCCAGTCACAAGAAGTCCGGCCCCCTCAAACGTGTCGCCGTCCCGCCCGATTTCCTTTTCCGACGCTGCATTTTACTAACAGACACCCCGTCCGGACAACTCCCTGCCGGATGTCGGCTTTAAGTGTACAATCAGCCAAGGGACCGCACACGAGAGGGAGAGCATTCCCAAAAAAACCATGGCTCAACTGACCGACAGCTACGACCGGAAGATCGACTACCTCAGGATCTCGGTCACCGACCGCTGCAACTTCCGCTGCCAGTACTGCATGCCGGAGGACATCGAGTTCAAGGACAAGAGCGAGATACTCACGCTGGAAGAGATGCTGACCTTCGCCGAGGCATGCCTCGCTTTGGGCGTCACCAAGGTGCGGGTGACGGGCGGTGAGCCGCTGGTCCGCCGGAACGTGGTGTGGCTCGTCTCCCGGCTGAAGGCTCTGGGCTTCGAGGACGTCACCATGACGACCAACGGCTTCTTGCTCAAAGAGAACCTGGAGGCGCTGGTCGAGGCCGGTCTGGACCGCATAAACATCTCTTTAGACACCCTAAAACCGGAGAAGTTCGCGTTCATCACGCGCCGCAACCACTTCCAGAAGGTCTGGGACGCGGTCATGGCAGCGCTGGAGACTCCGCTCTCCCCGGTCAAGTTGAACGCCGTGGCCATGCGCGGCATCAACGACGACGAGATCGTGGAGATGGCGAAGCTGACCCTCCGCTACCCGATGCACGTGCGCTTCATCGAGCTGATGCCGCTAAACGGCGACACGGACGGCAAGCGCTTCCGCAGTCTCTTCATCCCGGGGCGCGAGATCCTGGAGCGCGCCCAGGCGGAGCTAGGAGACCTGCACCCGGTGCAGAAGGAGGACCCCGCCGCTCCCGCGGACGAGTTCAAGTTCCGCGGCGCCCCGGGAACCTTCGGCGTTATCACCCCGGTCAGCGAGCCGTTCTGCGCCCGGTGCTCGCGGCTCAGGCTCACCGCCGACGGCAAGATCCACCCCTGCCTGCTCACCGACCTCGACGTGGACGTGAAGCCCGCGATACGCTCGGAGGACCCCATCCCGGCCATCCACGAGGTCCTGTGGGAGGCCGCCAGGATAAAGCCCCCCGCCGGCGTAACCCTCCCGGAGGAGTCCCGCAGCCGCACGATGAGCCAGATCGGGGGCTAGACGCTAGGACTCCTCGCACAGCGGGAGCAGGCTCTCGTAGCACCGCTTCGCTGCCTCTTTGGCCGGAAGCCGCCACAACTGAGCATTGAACAGCTCGATGGAGAAGAACCCACTGTAGCCGTTTCTCTCCAGGGCGGAGATGATCTCCGGCAGGTCGAGCACACCCTCTCCTGGCAGCACCCGGTCGAAGTCGCGGTGGGTGAGGTCCGCCGGTCTGTCTGGCATGTCATTGAGGTGGACGTGCTTTATATAGCGCACGGAGTCCTCGTTTATGTCGGCAAGTTTCGTGGGCGTAACGTGGTAGTGGGCGGTGTCGAAGAGCACCCCTACCCGCGGGTGGTCTGCCATCTCTGCCACTCTTACGGCGCTCTGCAAGCTCCTGATTATCGGAGACCAGTTGAACTCAACGGCGATCTCCACCCCGGTGGCCTCGGTAGCCTCGGCCAGGTTCCGCACCGCGTCAGCCACCGCCCCCAGCGCTCCGACAGAGTTCTGCTCGGGACCGTCGGTGCCCACAATCATCTTGTCAGCTCCCAGCGCGCGGATAAGCCGTGCGTTCTCAACGTTGGCCCTTAGGTTAGGCATGCGTGCGTCCGGCGAACCGAAGCATATTATCTCCAGCTGCGAACTGGCAACGACTCGGAGGCCACGAGACTCGAAGAGTTGACGAGTCTCCCCCACGGTATGACCGTCGTCGAGCCAAGCTCTGATAAGGTTCAGGTGCGGCTCGACATTCCGAAACCCGGCTGCGGCGTAGGCATCCAGAGCCTCTTCGAGGTTCCGGTGAAAGGTGCACTGCGAGTTTATGGCGATCTGCTCGGATTTCATGCTACGTGTGACTCTCCTTCCCGTGAAACCTTCCTGAGAGCGGGAAGCCGAGAAATCCCCGACCCCCCGCTCTCAAAAGTGAAAGCTGGAAACAGTAGCGACTGTCTCCTCCCAAAAGGCTACGCACCCGCCTCTTCCGGGTATGCAACAGCGGGCATCACGTCATCGGGATCGGAGAAGAAGCGGCTGATCTCCACCTTGTTCTCGGTGAAGAACCGGACCCCGTCCTTGCCCGTGGCGTGCAGATCGCCGTAGAAGGAGTCCTTTATCCCGTTGAACGGGAAGAAGGCCATGGGCGCAGCAACCCCTACATTCACCCCGAGCATCCCCGCCTCTATCCGCTCCCGCCAATGCCTCACGGCGGCGCCGCTCTCGGTGTAGATGCTGCAGGCGTTGCCGAAGGGCGAAGCGTTGGTGAACTCTATTGCCTCATCCAGGGTCCTTACCCTCACCACCGAGAGCACGGGCCCGAAGATCTCCTCGCGCGCCACCCGCATCTCACCGGTCACCCTGTCGAGGATGGTGGGCCCCATAAAGAATCCCCCGCCGCGCGGCGGCTCTCGCCCGTCGAGCACCACCTCGGCTCCCTCTTCCTCTCCGAGGTCTATGTAGCTCTTCACCCTCTCTCTGTGCGAGTCGCGGATCAGGGGCGTAAGCTCGCTCTCCTCCTCGTAGCCCGGCCCCACCTTCAGGGAGGCGGCCGCCTCTCTGACCTTCCGGACGAGCCGGTCCTGCTCCTCCCCGCTGCCCACCGCTACGAGCACGCTGCCCGCAAGGCACCGCTCTCCGGCGTTGCCGTAGGCCGAGGAGATGATGTTGGGTACCGCCTTCTCCAACACCGCATCGGGCATCACGATCATGGAGTTCTTGGCCCCCGCCAGGGCCTGAACCCGCTTGCCGTGCGCACATCCCGTCCGGTAGACGTGCTCGGCCACGGGCTTCGATCCCACGAACGAGACGGCCTTTATGCCGGGGTGCTCGAGGATGCCGTTGACGGCATCGCGCGCCCCGTTGACTATGTTGAACACCCCCTCCGGAAGTCCGGCCTCGATCAGCAGCTCACCCAGCCGCTGGGAGCAGAGCGGCGTCCTCTCAGAGGGCTTGAGGATGTAGGTGTTGCCCGCACCGATGGCTACGGGCAACGTCCACAGCGGGATCATGCACGGGAAGTTGAACGGGGCTATGGCGGCCACCACCCCAAGCGGGTAGCGCCAGGAGACGTTGTCTATCCCCCGGGCGACGTCCCTGACCGTCTCCCCCATGAGCAGCGTGGGCATCCCGCAGGCAAACTCCACCACCTCTATGCCCCGCCGCACCTCTCCGGCGGCGTCCTTCGCATCCTTGCCGTTCTCCAGGGTCACGAGGTCCCTAAGCTCCTCAAAGCGCTCCTCAAGCAGCATCTTGAAGCGGAAGAGGAGCCGGGCGCGCTCCACGACCGGGGTGGCTGCCCACCGCGGGAAGGCTTCTTCGGCCGCTCTCACCGCGCGATCCACCTCCTCCCGGGTGGAGAGCGGGGTCTCGGCTATGACCCTGCCGGTCGCCGGGTCGTAGACCGGCTCGGCCGAGAGGCCGTCGTGCTCCTCCCACCGCCCCCCGATGAAGTTCCTGACCCTGAAAGTCTTCTCGTGTGTCTGCATGGTTCCTCCTCGATTAGCTCAACAGCCACTCGTGGTCGGGGTCGTTCCTGAACTTCCAGTCGCGCACGGGACCGGCCATGACGTTCAGGTAGTAGAGGTCGTAGCCGGGAGGGGCCGAGACCGGGTGGTAGCCTCTTGGGACCAGCACCACATCGCCGTCGCCGACGACAAGCGTTTCGTCCAGGGAGCGGTCCTCCGTGTAGACGCGCTGGAGGGCGAAGCCCTTCTCCGGTCTCACCCGATGGTAGTAGGTCTCCTCCAGGTAGGTCTCTTCGGGCGGGTTGTTCCGGTCGTGCTTGTGAGGCGGATAGCTCGACCAGTGTCCGTTGGGGGTTATGACCTCTACGACCAGGAGCCGTTCTGCGGGCCTGTCCTGCATCAGGATGGGCCGGATCTCCCGCTCCATGTTGCCAGAGCCCCGGATCTCGACCTCTATCTCCTCTGGCCGCACCTCGAACGGCTCGGCGCCCCTCTCGGCCGGGGCGGAGCAGACGGCCAGCTCCAGCTCTCCCTCAGATTCCACCCGGTACTCTGTACCCGGCGGCAGGTAGAGAGCGGACGGCAGCCCGGCGAACGGGCTCTCCCTGCCGCCGATCCACCAACTCCCCGCGTCCGCCCCGACCGTACATCCCCCGGAGATGGGGACCAGGCAGACCTCCACACCCTCCGCGCGACGCTCCGTCCTTCCTCTGGCACCGAGCTTCAGCACCTCAAACCCCACGTACTCCCAGCCGGCCGACCGGGGCGTCACCTTGAGGATACTGCCGTTCGCGGCCGGCTCGTTCCTGCTCTTCACGATGAGGTCCGGCAAGTCAAAGCTCCTTTCCACAAGGTTTCAGGCCTTGTTCTCCGGCCCGGTCTCAAGCACCGTTCTGCCCCGCCTTAACCCTGGCTCCGGCAGCGGGCCGCTCCCGTGCGATGCGCCGCCTTTCCTGAAGCCTGATGCCTGTAGGCTTCACAGGTGCCAGCGTTCGGCCTGTCTGCTCGCGACGTACTCCTTGCGGGCGGCGCGCACGCTCTCCATCTCCGACACCTCGGCGACCGGTACGTCCCAGAAGGATTCGTAGGCGGGCACGAGCTCGTAGCGGTCTACCGGGATGTGGATCACGACCGTCTCCTCCACCCCCTTCGCCTGCTCCAGCGCGGCGCGCAGCTCGTCTACGGTCTTCGCCCGGATGACGTGCGCCCCCATAGACTCGGCGTTCGTTGCGAGGTCCACGGGCAGAATCTCCCCCGGCTCCTCCTCGGAGTCCAGCCCGAGGGAGCCGTCCTTGCGGTAGCGGTAGTGAGTCCCGAAGCCGTCCGAGCCCACCGAGCGGGAGAGGGAGCCGATGGAGGAGAACCCGGAGTTGTCCACGAGCACAACCGTGAGCTTGCAACCCTCCTGGATCGCGGTGACCAGCTCCGAGTTCATCATCAGGTAGGAGCCGTCGCCGACCATGACGTAGACCTCGCGCGATGGGTCGGCCATCTTGACCCCCAGCCCCCCGGCGATCTCATATCCCATGCACGAGTAGCCGTACTCGACGTGATAGCCTTTGGGGTCGCGGGTGCGCCAGAGCTTGTGCAGCTCCCCGGGCATCGAGCCCGCCGCGCACACCACCACGTCGCGCGATCCGGACGCGGCGTTTACCGCCCCGATGACCTCGCTCTGTGCGGGCAGCGGTCCGTGCCCCAAAGAGTAGAGCCGCTCGACCTCCCGGTCCCACTCGGCATTCAGGCGCTCGTTCTGCTCCCGGTATCCGGGCTCCACCTCGTAGCCGGAGAGCTCACCGGAGAGCGCTTCAAGAGTGGCGCGGGCATCGCCGACCAGGCGCACACCCGCGTGCTTGGTCGCGTCGAAGTCCGCGACGTTGACGTTGACGAAGCGGACATCCGGGTTCTGGAAGGCCGTCTTAGAAGCGGTGGTGAAGTCGGTGTAGCGGGTACCGACCCCGATGACGAGGTCGGCCTCGCGCGCAACGCGGTTGGCGGCGAAGGTGCCGGTCGCGCCGACGGCCCCCAGGCAGCAGGGGTGGTCGTAGGGTAGCGAGCCCTTGCCGGCCTGCGTCTCTCCCGCGGGGATCCCGGTACTCTCGACGAACCGCCGCAAAGCTCCGGTCGCCTCCGAGTAGATCACACCGCCCCCGGCCACGATCATAGGCCGGCGGGAGGCGCGGATCGCCGCCGCCGCCCGCTCCAGCGACTCCCGTTCCGGCAGCGGGCGGCTTACGTGCCACACCCGCTTCTCGAAAAACTCCTCCGGATAATCGTACGCCTCGGCCTGCACGTCCTGGGGCAACGCCAGGGTGACGGCCCCGGTCTCAGCCTGGTTGGTGAGCACCCGCATGGCGCTCATTGCGGCGGGGATGAGTTGCTCCGGGCGCTCTATCCTGTCCCAGTAGCGGGAGACGGGCCTGAAGCAGTCGTTGACCGAGAGGGTTCCGTCGTGCGGAGCTTCCAGCTGCTGCAGCACCGGGTCCGGACGGCGGGAGGCGAAGACGTCTCCGGGCAGGAGCAGAACGGGGAGGCGGTTTATCGTGGCGAGAGCGGCCCCGGTGACCATGTTGGTGGCCCCGGGACCGATGGAGGTGGTGCAGGCTATCGTCTGCAGGCGGTTCTTCTGCCGGGCGTAGGCGGCCGCGGCGTGCACCATGGCCTGTTCGCTGCGGGCCTGGTAGTAGGTGAGATCGTCCGCGTACTGCTGCAGCGCCTGTCCTATGCCCGCCACGTTGCCGTGGCCGAAGATCCCGAAGCACCCGGCGAAGAAGCGGTGCTCGATCCCGTCGCGTTCGGTGTACTGGTTCGCCAGGAACTTCACCAGCGCCTGCGCGGTGGTAAGCCTTACCGTACCCATTCTGAAACCACGCCCTCCGCTCTCTAGACTCCTGCCTCGTCGGTCGAAGCCCCCGGGCCTGAAGCACCCGTTCCCTGCAGCTCCGCTTCCAGCCTCTCCAGCTCCGCGCCGCCGGCCATCAGCTTCTCCAGCTCCTGGATGCTTATCTCTCCTTTCTCGAAGGTGCCCTCGCTGCGACCGTGGTTTAAGACCGTGAACCGGTCGCCGATAGCGTACGCATGGTAGACGTTGTGGCTGATGAAGATGACGGCGATCCCCTGCTCGCGGGCCCGGGCTATGTAGCGCAGCACGATGGAGGCCTGCTTCACCCCCAGGGCGCTCGTGGGCTCGTCCAGGATCAGCACCTTCGCCCCGAAGTAGATGGCACGGGCTATGGCGACCGACTGGCGCTCCCCGCCGGAGAGGGTCGCCACCGGCTGGGAGGTGTCGCGCACCTTGATGCCGATCTTGTCCAGCTCCTCACGCGTCACCCGGTCGGCGAACTTCACGTCGAAACGCCTGAACGGCCCTCTGCCCTTCGTGGGCTCGCGGCCGAGGAAGAAGTTGCGGGAGATGCCCATCAGCGGGATCATCGCCAGATCCTGGTAGACCGTCGCTATCCCGCGGTCTATGGCGTCGCGCGGCGAGGCGAAGTCCACCTCCTCACCCTCGACCAGCACCGTGCCCCTGTCGGGCCGGTGCACTCCGGAGAGGATCTTGATCAGGGTGCTCTTCCCGGCCCCGTTGTCCCCGAGCAGGCACATCACCTCGCCGGCCCTCACGCCCATGGAGATATCCTCCAGCGCGATGACCGAGCCGAAGTACTTCGAGGCGCCTCTCAGCTCGATGATCGGCGTCGCTTCCATCGTCTCACCCCTTAGACGCGCGCTTGCGGATCACGTTGTTGAACAGCACGGCGACGAGCAGCATCGCCCCGACGAAGACCAGAAACCAGTCGGTGTTGACGCCGGTGAAGAAGATGCCCTGCTGGACCATCCCGAAGATCAGGGCCCCGAAGACCGCGCCGACGACCGAGCCGTAGCCGCCGGTCAGCAGCACCCCGCCGATGACCGAGGCGGCGATGGCCTGAAGCTCCAGGAGTTGGCCGCGCAGCACGTCCGCGGACCCGGCGTCCATCACCTGGATGGTCGCCAGAAGCGCGGCAGAGAGGGCGGTGCACATAAAGAGTATGACCTTCACCCGGTTCACCGGCACCCCGACGTTGCGCGCGGCGACCTTGTCGCCCCCGACGCCGAAGATCCAGTTCCCGAACACCGTCCGCTGCAGGACGTACGTCCCGAGCACCGCCAGCCCCAGCCACCAGAAGACGGCAACTGGGATGCCTGCGATCTCACCCGCGAATATGACCCTCAGGGGGTCTCCCTCGGTGGCGGCGCCAAGCCCTCCTATCTGGGTGCGGCCCGTGATCAGGCGCGAGAACCCGATGGTCAGCCCCCGCAGGGCGAAGAGCATCGCCAGCGTGACTATGAACGACGGCAGCCCCGTCTTTATGACCACCCAGCCGTTGAACGCCCCCACGAGCAGCGCGAACACGCACGCCAGCAGCGCTCCCGCAAACAGCGGCCATCCGAACTCGGTCACGGTTATGGCGATGATGATCCCGGCCGCTCCGACCATCGAGCCCACCGAGAGGTCGAACTCCCCGTTTATCATCAGGAGCGCGACCGGAACGGCGACTATCCCCAGCTGGGCCGCGACCACGAGGTAGCTCATCGTCCCGCCGAAGGTCAGAAACCCCCTATCCCCCGCGACGATGGCGAAGAACACGAAGACCAGCACCGCGCCGGCGACCGCGGCGAGCTCGGGACGGGTGAGCAGCCTGCGCAGGAACCCGACGTCTCGAATGCGTTCGCTCACGGTAGCCTGCGTCATCTTTACGAACCTCCTTTCCCGGCGGAGGGGCCGCAGCCCCTCCACCCCACACTGCCTAACGGATGCCCTGCCTGCTCAGCTCGATGACCTCTTCCGCGGTCTCCTGCGTCACGAACGCCGGGCCGGTGGGCACCTCGCCCACGGGCCTGAGGCCGTACTGGACGTACTGAGTCAGATACAGGACCGGCAGATACCCTTGCAGGAACTGCTGCTGGTCTATGGCGAAGAGCACCTGCCCGTCGGCTACCGCCTGCAGAATCTCCGGCGACAGGTCGAAGGTGCCGAACACGAAGTCCTCGCCGACGTCCGCCCCTTCGAGCGCCTGCAGCGCCGGGTTGGCTCCCGCAGGCCCGAGCGTCAGCATGCCGTTCGCGTCCGGGTTCTGCCGGAGCGCGGTCTGAATTCCGCTGCGCGCGGCCGTCGGATCGTTGCCGTCGACGGCCACCTGCTCGACGGTGCCGCCAAGCCCCTCTTCGAAGCCGCTGCACCTCTGGTCCAGAGTCTGAACGCCCTGCTGATGGTTGATGCACAGAGCGTTCGTCACGCCCTCCCCGGCCATGCGCTCTCCGGCCGCGACCCCGGCCTCGTACTCTGTCTGGCCGATGTAGGTAAGAGCGCCGAACTCCTCCCAGTCCTCTCTTCCCGCGTTGAGCATGACCACGGGGATACCCTTCTCGACGGCCTCCTGCACCAGCGGCCCCAGAGCATCGGGGTCCGGGACCGAAACGGCCAACCCGTCCGGTTCCGAAGCGATGGCCGCCTCAAGGTTCCTCTGTATCTCCACCACGTCGAATGCTTCCGGCGACCGGTACTCGAACTCGACGCCCAGATCCGCGGCGGCCTGATCCGCCCCGTTCTTGACCACCGACCAGAACGGGTCCGCCGGTGGACCGTGCGTCACCATGACGATGCGGATGTCGCCACGATCCGCCAGACCACCTTCGCCGCCCTGCTGCTCGCCGGCCTGCTCGTCCGCACCGCAGCCAGCTACTGCAAATAGCGCGACGGCCAGCACCGCCAGCAGCCATCTTCCCTTTCCGATCACCCCTTCACACCTCCGTTTAATCTCTCCTGCACGAACCCGAAGCTTATGCACACATCGCCGACCGGACCCTCCCCCTCCTCCGGCTCTTTCTCGACCAACATATCCTGCTCCAGTACGTACCACCTCCCGTATCCCGCAACCTTGAGCACATCCAACAGCCGTCCGATGTCCACATCGCCCTCCCCCAGGGGCCGGAACGCCTCCGCCCGGCACGCCCCCTTGAAGTCGAGCTCCCGGGCGCCGAGCCGTTTCGCCACCTCCCGGTCCACGTCTTTCAGATGGACGTGCTTTACGCGATCGGCGGCCTCCTCTGCGATCTCGACCGGGTCGCTGCCCCCGATCACGAGGTGCCCGGTGTCCAGACAAAGGCCCGTATCACAACTATCCAGAAAGCGCCGGAGCTGATCGTCGGTCTCGATCACGGTCCCGAAGTGGGGGTGCAGCGCGAGCGTAAGACCGTGGCGGACGCAGATCTCCTCCGCCCTTTTGAGGTTCTCGAAGAGCTCCTTCCAGCCCGCCTCGTCCAGTTCGACGACCTCTTCATAGCTCTCCGCGCCGGTCGCCGCCGCGAGCACCAGCGTGTCCGCCCCGACGGCGGCGAAGAACCTCGCCCGGCGCTCTACGAGGTGGAGTCCCTGCAGGCTAACGCCCGGATCGTGCAGTACGGCGGGCACGAAGCCCCCCACAAGACTCAGACCGTACTCGGCTAGCTTAGCCTTGACCCCGTCCGGATCTTCCGGCAGGAAACCTGCCGGTCCCGCCTCCATCGCCGTGAGCCCTACAGAAGCGGCCTCGCGCAGCACCCTGTCGGCGGGCATCTGGTAGCCCCAGTCCGGTATCTCGATGACCCCCCAGGAGATCGGGGCGCCGGCGACGCGCGCTCCTCCGCTCATCTGTTGACCTCCGCGATCCCTTCGTACAGCGCGGGCCGGTCTGGGATAGTCAGGCTCTGCGGGGATCCCGAGTTCAGAGACGAGATGCAGCATTCGACCGCCGCGAGCGAGACATATCCGTCCCAGGCGTCCGGACCTGTAAAGTTCCCCTCGTGCAGGTCTCCTATCCACCGCTGCATTTCGAGCACGTATGCGGCGTCGAACCTTTCGAGCCAGTCGCCCTCGATACGGCGTCCCACACAGCGCTGCCTGCGCAGCATGGAGGAGCCGGAGGGGGCGATGCTTACCGTGCCCGAGTCTCCGACGACCTCCAGGCCGACCTCGTATCCGTAGCCGGCGTTCACATAGACCTCGATATCGGCGAGGCAACCGCCGCCCAGTCTCAGCTGGATCATCTGCAGGTCCAGCACTCCGTCGTCCGAACGCGCCCCGGTGCTTACCCCGGACACGTAGGCCTCTTCGATCTCTTGTCCGAGCAGCCACCTAGCGGTATCGAGATCATGCACGGCGGAGTTGACGAGCACCGATTCCGAGGTCGTGCCCGGAAGTGCAGCAGCGTTCCGGTGGATCCCCCGGAACAGGACTGGGCGTCCTATGGCTCCGGAGTCGATGGCCTCTCTGACCTCTCGATGCGAAGGGTCGTAACGCCTCATGAAGCCTACCACCACCATCCTCCTGCCGAGTGCCGCCTCGGCGTCTAGGATCCGGCGAGCCTCCTCGACGGTGGTGGCCAGTGGCTTCTCACAGAAGACGGGTTTTCCGGCCTCCAGGCACTCTATAACCAACCCGGCATGGGTCTCGTCCGGCGTGGTTATCACGACGGCGTCTATGCCGCCGTGCCGGATCAGCTCACGCCCGTCCTCGAAGACCATCACACCTGCACCGCAGCCGGCAGACAGCCTCTCCGCGCGCGAGCGGTCCAGATCCATAACGCCCGCCACCCTCACCCCCGGAACGCAGGTGCTCAGGGTCGCAGCGTGCCGGGCACCCATGCTACCCGCCCCTATGATACCGACCGAGATTACATCCGGATGAGAGCTCACTTCCGCACCTCGTAGAATACGGCACCGTCCTTGATCCCGCTCTCCGGCCGCACCGTTCTGCCTTCCCGGTAGGAGCGCGCGGCCGCTTGCGAGAGGGCAAGAGCGGCCGCGTCATCGGCCCCGCCAACCTCGGGTTCCAGATCCTCACGCACCACGCGGATGAAGTGCTCAATCTCGCTCCTGTAGGCCCCGGCGAAACGCTCGACGAAGTCGGAGACGTAGTCCTGGCACACCCGGTCGGGGGTGAGCGTCTGCACCGCCACGCGCCGGTGGTTGCCGATCCTGAGGGTGGCCCTGGAGCCCATGATCTCGCTGGAGCACTCGTAGCCGTAGCCCGCCACGCGGCTGTTGTCTATGACCCCCAAAGCGCCCGTGGCGAAGCGCAAAACGACGACGGCGTTGTCTATGTCCCCGATCTCCTCGAAGCCGGGGTCCGAGAGCGCCGCGCCGAAGGCCGTGACCTCTTCGATCTCGCCGATCATCCAGCGGGCGGTGTCGAAGTCATGCAGGGTGACGTCGGCGAAGAACCCTCCGGAGCCCTTCAGGAACTCAAAGCCAGGCGAGCGCATGTCTCTAAGGGAGGTGCGGAAGAGGTAGATGTCGCCTACCTCGCCCGCGGAGATCTTCTCCCGCGCGGTGCGGTAGTCGGGGTCGAAGCGGCGGTGGAAGCCGGCTTGCAGCTTCACGCCGGAGGAACGCACCGTCTCAATGACCTCGTATGTGCGACTCAGCTCCAGCGAGATGGGCTTCTCGCAGAAGACGTGCTTGCCCGCTCTTGCGGCCGCCTCGGCCATATCGGCGTGCAGCGGTGTCGGGCTCGCCACGATGACCGCTTCGATCCGGTCATCTTCCAGCAGATCCCCATATTCGGTGGACCAGTCAACCCCACCCAGCCGCTCGGAGTTCTCCCGGGCGACCTTCTCGTTTGCGTCCACGATCCTCACCAGATGGGCCCCGGGAATGCGGCCTGCGAGGTTTGCCGCGTGAAAGCGGCCCATCCTCCCCAGACCTACCAACCCTACGCGCACATCCTTCGTCATCCCGCTGCACCTTCCCGTATCCCGCCTTCGCTCCTCCTTCGCCAGAGCTCGTTCATGCGCCCGTAGCCTTCGGCCACGGAGGAGACGAGCTCACCGTCGCCTATCTCACCGGCCAGCCACCGGCGCGCGGCCTCCCCGTAGATCGAGCGCCCGATGGCAAACCCCCTGCACAGCGGCTCGGATGAGGCCGCAGCGAAGCTCCGGACCAGTCTCTCTTCCTCGAGCCCCTGCCCCAGAACCAGCAAGCCCGCGCAGTACGGATCGTGCCTGCGCACCACGTCCCCGATCCCGCGCCACACCTCCGGATCAGGGTTCGGCGGCAGCTTCCACCAGTCGGGGCGCACCCCGAGCTCGTAGAACCGGGCGAGCAGTCCCGCTACGCTAGTCTTGTCGTATTGCATACCCTGCGGGGCTTGAACCTCCAGCAGCAGCCGCCGGTCGTTCTGGACGCAGGCGTCGTAGAGCTGGATGACCCGCTGCTCCTGCAGCGGCCTGATCTCCGGATCGTCCTGCGGGTGCATGTAGAGGTTGCACTTGACAACGTGCTCCTGCGGCCAGCGCCTCAGCGTGGCTGCGACGTTCGGCCCCCCGACGAACTCTACGGGCCGGCTCCTGGCCACCTCGACGGCACGGGCGATCCAGAACCCGCTCCCGGTGAGCTCCTCGAGCGCCCTATCTCCGTAGATATCGTCCAGCAACACGCCCGCTGCCTCATCGTCCTCGGCCACGCGCCGGAAGGCCCGCCCGAGCAGCACCTTCAGGTCGCGCAGGCGCCCGCGGCCGGCCCCGAGCTCGTCGGCCGCCTCCTCGAGCTGCCAGCGATGGTCTATGGCGAGCACGCGCAGCTCGCCGGGGCTCTTGCGGGTCGTGACACGGTGCAGATGGCTGAGCCAGCCGTCCTCCCGCAGGCGGCGCGGCTTCTCTTCCAGGTTCAGGAAGTACTCCAGCTCCTCCCGGGTGGGCATAGCCGGAGAACAGCCGTGCCGGGAGACCACGATGGCCCCGCAAGCGTTCCCGAGCCTGAGGCACTCCTCCAGAGGCTCCCCGCGCAGCCAGCCGGAGAGGAAACCGCTCATGAAGGCGTCGCCCGCGCCGACGGAGTTGAAGACTTCGACCGGGAAGCCCGGAACCCGCACGCCGTCTTCGACGCTCTCCGGGATCTCTTCCGGGAAGACCACGGCCCCCATCGCGCCGACCTTGAGCACGATGACAGCACCGCTTTCCTTGCGAATGCTCCGGAGGGCCTCCAGCGTATCCGCCGAGCCGCCGGCGATCCGGACCTCCTCCTCGGTGCCCACGACGAGGTCGCAGTCCGGCAACGCGGCCCGGTAGCTCTCCGTGACCTTCTCGCTCTCCACGAACATCTCGCCGCCCCGCTCGTGCGAGGCCACACCCCAGAAGACGGGCCGGTAGTCCAGATCGAAGACGACGCTCGTCCCCGCCTCCCTCGCCGCCCGTATAGCCTTGAACGTGGCCGCCCTGGGGCCGGGCCGCGAGAGGGGCGTCCCCGTGACGAGCAGAGCCTTCGATGAGGCTATGAAGGCTAGGTCCACATCCTCCTCCCCCAGAGCCATGTCGGCGGCGGCACCATACGCGAAGATCCTGGGGAAGCCCTCCGACTCCCGGACCGCGAGAAGGACGTAGGGCGTGAGACGCTCCGGATCTAACCTGACGCGGCTTGTGTCCACACCGTTCTCCGAGAGGGTCCGGCGCACGTAGCGGCCCATCTGCTCCGCTCCCACGCGGGTGAGCATCGCGCTCCGCACCCCCAGCCGCGCCGTACCGATGGCGATGTTCGTCGCGCTGCCGCCGACGTACTTGCGGAAGGACTGAACGTCCTCGAGGGGCGCCCCCTCCTGCTCGGCGTAGAGGTCCACGCAGGTGCGCCCGATGCACACGAGGTCCGGCGCCCGTTGCCCGTCTTCGCTCATGCCCTCCCCCTTCCTCGCCGCCTGCCGCAAATCGCCGGAATCACAGCTCCATCAGCATCATCTCGAACCAGTAGGACTCCGCCGGGTAGCGGTGCGACCCGTACTCTATGGGACGACCCTCGGTGTCGTAGGCCACCCGGATCATGGTCAGTACGGGATCTCCGGGCTCGATCTCCAAAAGCTCCGCCTCCTCATCCCCGGCCTTCCGGGCACCGATCCGCTGGGTCGCGACGTGCGGCGTGATGCCGCTCTCGCGGAAGAGCTCGTAGAGGCCGGTCCGCTCCAGATCCGCACTCCCGATCTCCAACAGCCCCGCCGGCACGACGTTGTGCATGAGCGCGATCGGATAGTAGTCGCCGGAGTTCGCGACGCGCAGCCGGTCGAAGCTCAGCACGGAGACGCCCGGCTCTACCCCCAACTGCTCCGCGATCTCCGGCGGACAAGCCGCCTCCTCGAACCGCAGTACCCGCGTCCTCGGCTCTCTACCCGCCTCCTTCAAATCGTCATACAGACTGGTCAAAGCAACCACCCGCCGCACCGGCTTCGGCGCAACCATGGTCCCGATGCCCCGCCGCCTCACGAGTAGCCCCTTGTCGACCAGCTGCTTTATGGCCGCCCGCATCGTGGGCCGGCTGATCCCTAACTGCTCCGCAAGATCTAACTCACTGGGCAGCTTGCTGCCCCGCGCCAGCCGCCCCTCCTCAATGGCCTCCTCCAGCACCCTGGCCGCCTGATGATACAGCGGTACAGGACTGCTGTAGTCGAGCCTTACCCCGGCCAGAGCTTCAGTCATCTAACTCCTCCGTAATGTATTTACATATTGACTTCACTATATAAAGACTTAAATACTGTGTCAAGCGTTCTCGGTGCGGTGGGGAGAAAACCCGCCGTGGCGGGTTCGGCTATGTATGCGATTCTGCGGGGGTTCTCCGGTTCAGTCGGGTTCTATGGTGGCGGTCAGGCCTTCCTCGCCCAGCCGTTCGCGGTAGAGTTCGGCGAGTTCTTTGTGGCATTTGGCGGCGACCGCCTGTCCTCTGGTGTGGGCTTCCCACATGACCTCGGTCGCCCGTTTGAGCGTCATCCCTGCGATGACCTTCCGCAGCGTCTCCACGACGTGCTCCATGGTGTTGTAGTCGTCGTTGTGCAGGATGACCTTATAGGGTGGTTCCTGGGTGACCTTCCGGGAGGTCTTTTTGCGCGGTACGGTACGGGTTCTCTCTTTCATCACTACCATAGCGCGAGAATAGAAGCCTACACCTCCTCCTTCTGCAGCTTTCGGGCCAGCCTGACGAAGAACTCCACGGCTTTGGGGTTGGCGACGGATCCCGGGTTGAGGGATCTCTCCGGGGGGGAGCCCATCAGGATCTTCTTGACCGGCACCTCCAGTTTCTTGCCGTTGAGGGTGCGCGGGATCTCCTGCACGGCGAAGATCTCGTCCGGCACGTGGCGCGGGGAGATGTCCTGCCGGATGCGGGATTTTATGCGCTGCTTCAGCTCCTCGGTCAGCTCCTCGCCCTCGTTGAGGACGACGAAGAGCGGCATGTAGGATCTGCCACCCAGAGCTTCGGTATCCACGACGAGGCTGTCGGCGATCTCGGGCAGGCTCTCGACGGCGGCGTAGATCTCGCTCGTTCCCATCCGGACGCCGCCGCGGTTGATCGTCGAGTCGCTGCGCCCGTAGATCACGCAGCTTCCCCGGGGCTTTATCTTGATCCAGTCCCCGTGCCGCCAGACGCCCGGGAAAGTGTCGAAGTAGCTCTCCCGGTAGCGCTCCCCTCCGGGGTCGTTCCAGAAGTAGAGGGGCATGGAGGGCATCGGCTCGGTTATCACCAGCTCTCCCACCTCGTCCGTGAGGGGCTCTCCCCGTTCGCTGAAAGCCTCTACCTTCGCCCCCAGGCACCGGCACTGCAGCTCCCCGGCGTGCACGGGCAGCAGCGGACATCCGCCCACGAAGGCCGTGCAGAGGTCGGTGCCGCCGCTCACGGAGGCCAGCCAGAGGTCCTGCTTGACGTGTTCGTAGACCCAGGCGAAGCCTTCGGGGGGCAGCGGGGAGCCGGTGGAGCCGATGCTCCGCAGGCGGCTCAGGTCGTGATCGCGGCCCGGTTCCACCCCGGCCTTCGCGCACGCCCCGATATACCCGGCGCTGGTGCCGAAGAGCGTGATGCCGGCCTCCTGTGCGAACCTCCAGAGCACGTTCATGTCCGGGTATCCGGGGCTGCCGTCGTAGAGCACGCTCGCGGCCCCGGTCAGAAGACCGCTCACCACCACGTTCCACATCATCCAGCCGGTGGTGGTGAACCAGAAGAGGCGGTCGTCGGGGCCCAGGTCGTGGTGCAGCCGGAGCAGCTTCAGGTGCTCCAGCATGATGCCCCCGTGACCCTGCACGATGGCCTTGGGAAGCCCCGTGGTGCCGGAGGAGTAGAGAATCCAGAGCGGATGGTCGAACGGGACCGGCTCGAACTCCAGCTCCCCGCCGGCGCCGGTCAGCAGATCATCCCAGAGAAACGCATCCCGCAGCACACCGGTATCGGGGGTGTCCGAGAGGTACGGGATGAGAACCGTCCGCTCCAGCGAGGGCATCTCCCGCTGCAGCTGCGCGACGGTGGAAAGCCGGTCGTAGGGCCTGCCGCCGTAGACGTAGCCGTCCACGGCGAAGAGGACTTTTGGTTCGATCTGCTCGAAGCGGTCCGCCACACCGCGGGTCCCGAAGTCCGGCGAGCAGCTCGACCACACCGCCCCGACGCTCGCGCAGGCCAGAAACGCAACGATGGCCTCGGGCGAGTTGGGAACGTAGGCGGCAACGCGGTCACCCGGCCTCACTCCCATCCCGCGTAGCGCAGCGGCGAGCGCGGCCGTCTTCTCTTTGAGCTCGCTCCAGGAAACCTCCGAGAGCCCGCGCCGCTCCGAAGCGTAGATGAGCGCCGGAGCCTCCCCCCGGTAGTTCTCGAAGATCCGGCGGGCGTAGTTCAGCCTAGTCCCCTCGAACCAGCGGGCCCCCGGCATCCGGCGCTCCGCCAGCACCCGCCCGTAGGGCGCGTACTCGCTGACCCCGCAGTAATCCCAGACGGAGGCCCAGAAGTCCTCGACCTCACCCACCGACCAGCGCCAGAGCTCCTCGTAGCTTCTGGCTTCCACCCCGCGCTCCTCGCGTAGCCACCGCATGTAGCGGGCGATCTCGGAGCGCTCCACCTGCTCCCTGGACGGCTCCCACAGCAGCTTGCCCTCCGGAGTCCCACTCATCTCCCGCAATCTCCTCTTCCGCCGGCAGGATACCCTGGTTTTTTAGGTTATCAGATGGGGCGGCTCGATGCTCCGCCCGGTGATAGACACTTTTGCAGCTATTCTCCGGCTCCCTGTAGGAGAATTGTAAGGCGGTTCGCTCTCCACGTTGACGCTGCATCCGCCGGATGATAGCAATCTGTTGGTGGACGACGACTAGTCGCGGGCAGAGTCAGACAGGGAGTAAGAGCTTCGGCAGTCTGCGCAGGGTAGCCGGAGAGTTTATCTCTGCATGCCGTCCGGTCACAAGGCATGCATTCTCTCCGGCACGATGCATCTGCCGGCCATTTTCTGAAGTGTAGCGACCGTGACGGCCGCCGTTTTCGTGCTGCCGCACACAGCGGATAGGAGGTTATGCAGAACGTCAGTGCCACCCGCAGTGAGCTGCTGGCGCGGCGGAACAGGATCTCTCTCGCCGCGCAGGGGCGGGACCTGCTCAAGGAGAAGCGCACCGCCCTGATGAAGGAGTTCGAGCGGCTGAGCGCCCGGGCGCTCGACGCGCTGGAGTCTCTGGAGCAACAGGCTGCCGACGCCCGCGGGGCTCTCGGGGAGGCGATGGCCCTCGACGGCCCCGAAGCCGTGGGTTCGGCCGCGCTAGCCGCCGGCGGGGAGGTGGGGGTGCGGTTGACCTCCAGAAGCGTGGCCGGGGTACCGGTTTTAGAGCTTGAGCACGACCCGGTCGGGCGCCCACGCTTCGGACGTGGCTACAGTCTGGCCTCCACCACCCCCGGCATAGACGAAGCGGCGGAGGCCTTCGAGTCGGCGCTCGAAGGTTTTCTGGACGTGGTGGCCGTCGAGCTATCGCTGCGGCGGCTGGCCGAGGAGATAGAGCGCACCACCCGGCGGGTCAATGCTCTGGATCACGTCGTGATCCCCCGTCTGGAGGCGGAGCGCGACTACATACAGATGGTTCTGGATGAGCGCGAGCTGGAGGATCGCGTGCGCCTGATGAGGATGAAGTCCGGCTCTGAAGGGAGGTCCTGACGGAGGTGAAGGAGACGACCCTGGGAGACATCCGCCAGCGTGTCGAGCAGAACGGCCGGGGTGGCGAGGAGGCCGCGCTTGAGGCCGTCCGCCGGTTGGAGGAGAAGCTGGAGAAGCAGCGGGACGCGAGAGAGGCGGCGCGAGAGCGTCTCGAAGCGGCCCGGGAGGAGGCCGGGCGCATCGTGAGCAAGGCGCAGGAGGAGGCGCTGCAAGAGGCGGAGGCACGAAGGTCCGAGCTGCTGAGTGCGGCCGACGCTGAGGCCGGGCGCCTGCTGCGTCGGGCCCGGAAGGAGGCCGAAAGGATACTCGCGCTCGCGGAGAAAGACCGGGATGCGGCGGCTGCGGAGGTGCTCGAAGCCCTGCTTCCGGAAGAGGTGAGCTAGAGCGTGCTCGTCCCGATGGCGAAGGTCCGCATTATCGGGCCTCAGCGGGAACTCGAGAGCACGCTGGAAGAGCTGCACCGGATGGAGCTGGTGCAGCTCGCGGACGTGCGCAGCGACGAGGAGTTCGAGGTCGAGCCGCTGGCCGGGGACGAGAAGCACGGCCGGCGGGCGGACGAGCTGCGGGTCCTGATCGCCGAGCTGGAAGCCCTGCTGGGCCTGATGGGAAACGGGCACGAGGACCGCACGGATCGGGTCCCCGGCTGGGTGGATACGGACGAGATCCGGAAACAGTTGGAGGAGATCTCGCCGCGGGTCGAGAAGCTCACCCGGCGTCTGGACGACCTCAGAAACGAGCAGGTCATCCTCCCGCGCTATCTCAGGCCGCTGGAGCACCTACTCCCGCTGATGCCCGAGCTCGCCCGGCTGGAGGACCGCAACCCAGACCTGCTGCGCCTCGACACGGTCGCGCTCGTCCTGAACACCGAGGATGAGGGCGTTGTGGAGGCGCTGCGGCGGGAGCTGGACGCCCGGCTGGACGGCCGCTTCGAGCTGGCCCACGAGACCATCGAAGAGGGCGCTATAGGATGCGTGCTGGTCTTCCACCACGACGATGCCGCGGCGGTGCGCGAGCTGCTCGGCGAGGAGCAGATCCGGCCCACCAGGCTCCCCGAGGAGTACGAACACCTCTCGCTGCACGGCACGGTCCTCGCGATGCGGAAACGGTTGGACGAGATCCCGGGCGAGATCTCCGCGACCAGGGAGGAGCTGCGCGCTCTGCTCAGACCCTACAAGCGGGAGTGGAGCGTGCTGCTCTCCGAGCTGCGGGCCGAGCTGGAGCAACTGGAGGCGGTGGAGCGCGCCGGAGGCACGCGCCGGGCGTTCGTCATCGCCGGGTGGGTGCCCGCGCACCGGCTCGGCTCCCTGCGCAGTACTCTCGAAGAGAACGTGGGGCCCGAGGTCGTCGTCGAGGAGCTGCCCGCCGACCCCCGGGACGAGAAGACGCCCGTTCTGATGCGCAACCCGGCCGTTGCCCGTCCCTTCGAGTCGCTGGTGCGCCTGCTGGATCTGCCCAGGCCCGGGACGCTCGATCCCACCGGGCTCATGGCGCTCTTTTTACCCTTCATGTTCGGGGTCATCGTCGGGGACGTGGTCTACGGACTGGTGCTGCTCGGGATCGCGCTCTGGATGAAGCGGCGGTTTACGGAGCCGGGGACCCTCAGGGATCTGGCCTCGGTACTGATAGTAGGCTCGGTGTGGTCGATAATCTTCGGGTTCATCTACGGGGAGGCCCTCGGCAATCTGGCCCGCCGGCTGCTCGGCTACGACTGGTCGCTGTGGACCTACCGGCCCGAGGCTCTGACACCGGTCCTGATCTTCGGCATAGCCGTGGGGGTCACGCACGTTGTGCTCGGGCTGCTCCTGGGGATCTGGCAGAGCTGGCAGGAGCGCCACCGCGGTGAGCTGCTGGAGAGGGCCGGGACCCTGGTGGTGATAGCCGGTCTGCTCGCCCTGGCAGGCCTCGCGGCCGGCCTGGTGCCCGACGGCGCCATCACCCCGGCGGTGGCGGTGGTGATCGTGGGGCTGGTCATCGTTATGGTGTCGCAAGGGAAGCTGGGCCTGATGACCGGGCCGCTGGAGCTGATCGGAGCCGTGGGCAACGTGCTCTCGTACCTGCGGCTCGCGGCCGTGGGGTTCGCCTCGGCCTACCTCGCCATCGTGGCCAACGAGTTTGCCTTCGTGGCGCCGCTCTGGATCGGGGTCGTGGTAGCGGCGTTCTTCCACGCGCTCAACCTGGCGCTCGCCGCCTTCAGCCCCATGGTCCAGTCTCTGCGGCTCCACTACGTGGAGTTCTTCACCAAGTTCTACGCCGGAGGCGGCCGGCCGTTCACGCCCTTCGGGGCGCGCCTGGCCGGGTCTCCGGAGTCCGTAAGGTCAACGAGCGAAGGAAAGGAGTGAAGCAGTGGAAGTCGGACTTATCGCCATAGGGGCCGGCATAGCCATCGGCCTCTCGGCCATCGCCACGGGTCTGGCCCAGAGCCGCATCGGAGCCGCGGCGATGGGCGCCATCGCGGAGAAGCCGGAGCTCACGGGACGGGCGATCCTGCTCATCGCCATCCCCGAGACCCTGGTGATCCTGGGTTTCGCCGTGGCGGCCATGGTCATCCTCCTCCTGTAGGAGGGCGACCTTGAGCCCGCTGGAGAACCTGCTGGCCTCCATCGAGGCCGAAGCGAGACGGGAGAACGAACACCTCGAAGCCGAGAGCCGGGCCGAGGCCGAGGAGATTCTCGCCCGGGCTCGCGAGAGAGCCCGGGCGGTGCGGGAGGAGGTGCTGCCGCCGCGCGAGGCCGAGGCCCGGGCCGAGGCCGAGCGCCGCGTCGCCGGCGCCCGTCTGGAGGCGTCACGCATCGTGCACGGCTCGCGCGAAGAGGCACTGGAGCGGCTCCTGGAGGAGGTGCGCTCCCGCCTCGCCGCCCTGCGCGGCACGCCAGCCTACCGCACCGCGTTCCGCACCCTGCTCCGGGAGGGCCTCGCTGCCCTCCCGGAGGCCCGGGTGCTGCGCGTGGACCCGCGCGATGAGGCCCTGGCCACCGAGCTGGCGCGGGAGACCGGCGCGGAACTTGCCGTCGAGACCTCGCACGAGGAGACGCTCGGCGGACCGGTGCTGGAGAGCGGCGACGGCCGCGTGGTGCGCAACACCTTCGAGGAGCGCCTGGCCAATGCCGAACCCCGCCTCAGGCTCTGGTACGCCCGCCGGCTCGCGGAGATCACCGGGGAGGGGCATTGAGGCTGCTATCCTCGGGCGCAGACTTCACCTACGGCAACACGCGCCTGCGGGTGCGCAAGGCCGGGCTTCTGCACCGTTCAGATTACGAAGCGCTGCTCGGCAAGGACGTGGACGGCATTCTGGGGGCGCTCGCCTCCACCCCCTACGGTCCGGAGGTGGAGGCTGCGATCACCCGGCAGCGCGGCGCGCGGCGGGTGCACGAAGCCGTGCGCCGTCACTTCGCCCGGGCACTAGAGGAGATGCGCTCCTTCTACGACGGGAGCGCGCGGGAGCTTGTGGACCTGCTGCTCTCCCGCTGGGACCTGCACAACGCTCTCACGCTCCTGCGCGGGGTCGCCACGCGGTCGGACCCCGAGGAGACGCCGGCATACGTCTTCCCGATGGGGAGCCTGAACGACGCGCTGGTGCGCGAGGTAGCCCGCCAGAGCGAGCTGGCCGCAGCGGTTCAGCTGCTCGTCCGCTGGCAGCTGCCCGACTGGGACACGGCACGCACCCTGCGGCGCGCCTGGCCCGAGTATGAGCGCACCGAGGACTTCGCCGCACTGGAGCACCGGGTCACTGCGGGCTGGGCCCGCCGGACCTCGGACGCTCTGGAGAGCCTGAGACCCGGGAGCGAGGCTCTGCAACGCCTCTTCGGCCGGGAGATAGCGGAGCGCAACCTGCTCACCGCGCTGCGGCTGCGCGAGGCCCTTGCCCGCGGCGAGATAGAGCGGCTGCCGCAGCCGGGCGACCTCGAGGTCTACCTGCCGGGCGGGGCCGTCCGGCCCGAGTCGCTCGACGAGGCCATCCGGCGGCCCGACGCCGCGGGAGTGGCCGCCGCGCTCGCCGAGGCCGGTCCGGGCGCATGGCAAGAGCCGCTGGAGCGCTGGGGGCAGGATCAGAACCTGGCCGGGCTGCAGCACGAGCTGGAGACCCGCCGGCTGCGGGATGCCACCGCCCTGTTCCTCCGGGGCGATCAGCTCGGGATAGATCTGCCCGTGGCGTACGCCGCGGCCAAGCAGATCGAGGCGCATAACCTGCGCCTTCTGGCGGAGGGTGCGGCCCGCAACCTCTCTCCCGAGAGGGTCCGGAAGCGCATGATCCTCCCCGAGAGCGGTGAGGCAGGAGCGGAATGAGGCTCGTGGTGCTCACGACCCCGGACCTCGCCCTCGGCTACCGGCTCGCCGGGGCCTCGACCGTTGCGGTGAGCTCCCCGGAGGAGACCGCCGCAAAGCTGCGGGAGCTGGTGGACGAACGCGGCGAGCGCGGCGTCATAGCCGTGCACGAACCGTACCACGCGCGCCTCGACCGCAAGCTGCTTCGCAGGCTCGACGAGACGACCGAACCGCTCGTCGTGCCGCTCCCGGCCGGAGAGGGCGCGGAGGCCGGAAGAGAGCGCAAGCGGCGGCTCGCCCGGATGCTCTGGCAGGCCGTGGGCTACGAGATAACCTTCGAAGGAGGTGCTGAGCAGTGACGGAAGTAAGGGCCGGCGAGGCTCCGGCCAGAGGCGAGACGAACGCCGGCATGATCCGGCGCGTCGCCGGTCCGGTGGTGGTCGCCACGGGGCTGGAGGACGCGCGCCTGTACAATGTCGTGCTCGTCGGGGAGGAGGAGCTTCCCGGGGAGGTGATCCGGCTCGACGGCGGGCGCGCCGTGATTCAGGTCTACGAGAGCACCTCGGGCCTCAGGGTCGGGGAGCCGGCCCGCGATACGGGCGCCCCGCTGCAGGTCGAGCTGGGGCCGGGTCTTTTGGGCAACATCTACGACGGCATCCAGCGCCCCCTGCCGGCGCTGGCCGCCCGGAACGGCGACCCCTACGGCAACCCCGCCATCGGGCGCGGGGCCTCGGTCCCCGCCCTCGACCGCGAGCGCCTCTGGGAGTTCGTCCCCGCCGTCTCCCCCGGCGACGAGGTAGAGCCCGGCGCGCTGCTCGGCACCGTGCAGGAGACCGACGCCCTGACCCACAAGGTGCTCGCACCGACCGGCGTCTCGGGGACCGTAACGGAGGTAAACGAGGGCTCCGTGCGGGTGGAGGACCCGGTGGTATGGGTGGAGGGCGAGCCGGTCGCGATGCTGCAGCGCTGGCCGGTGCGCGAGCCGCGCCCGGCGGCCCGCAAGCTCGACCCGGAGGTCCCGCTGGTGACCGGCCAGCGCGCCGTGGACACGCTCTTTCCGGTGGCGCGCGGGGGTTCTGCAACCATCCCGGGCGGATTCGGGACCGGCAAGACGGTGCTGGAGCAGTCGCTGGCCAAGTGGGCACACGCGGACGTCGTCATCTACGTCGGCTGCGGCGAACGCGGCAACGAGCTGACCGAGGTTCTGGAGGAGTTCCCGGAGCTCACCGACCCCAAGACCGGTTCGCCGCTGATGCAGCGCACCGTCCTGATCGCCAACACCTCCAACATGCCGGTGGCCGCGCGCGAGGCCTCGATCTACACCGGCATCACGCTCGCCGAGTATTTCCGGGATCAGGGCTACGACGTGGCGCTGATGGCCGACTCCACCAGCCGCTGGGGCGAGGCGTTGCGCGAGGTCTCGGGCCGCCTGGAGGAGATGCCCGCAGAAGAAGGCTACCCGGCCTACCTCTCGACCCGCCTGGCCGAGTTCTACGAGCGCGCCGGTTCGGTGGCGTGCCTGGGGCGGGAGCAGGAGACGGGCTCGGTCACGGTCGTGGGCGCCGTCTCGCCGCCCGGCGGGGACTTCTCCGAGCCGATCACCCAGCACAGCCTCAGGCTGGCCGGGACGTTCTGGGCGCTGGACACCTCGCTGGCACGCAGCCGCCACTTCCCGGCCATCAACTGGAACACCAGCTACACCCTCTACGATCTGGACGGGTGGTTCAACCGGGAGGTGCGGGAGAGCTGGTCCGAACAGCGCGCCTGGGCACGCAGCCTCCTGCAGGAGGAGAGCTCGCTTCTGGACATCGTGCAGCTCCTGGGCGCGGACTCGCTGGCCCCGCCCCAGAGGGTGGTGCTCGCGACCGGGCGGCTGCTGCGCGAGGACTTCCTGCAGCAGAACGCCTTCGATGAGGTGGACGCGTACTGCTCCCTGCCCAAGCAGCATGCGATGCTCGGTGTGATCCGGGCCGCTCACGAGGCCATGTCCGAGGCCGTGGAGCGCGGGGTGTCGGCCGAGGCGGCCTCTTCGGTCTCATCTCTCTCTGAGATCTCGCGCATGCGCTACTGGACGGACGAGGAGGTGGAGCAGAGGGCCGGCCCCTTGGCCGAACGCATACGAGAAGAGGTAGGTGAGCTGCAATGAACGGCCGCATCACAACGGCGGACGGGCTCTTCGCCGTCGAGTACTGGACGGTCTCCTACATCTCGGGACCGCTGCTGGTGGCCGAGCGCGTCGGGGAGGTGGGCTACGACGAGCTCGTGGACGTCGTCACCCCGGCCGGGGAGACGCGCCGGGGACAGGTCCTGGAGGTCGAAGATGACAGGATGGTTGTGCAGGTTCTGGGTGGCACCCAGGGCCTCAACCGGCCCGGCACCAGTGTCAGGCCCCGCGGGGAGGTCGCGAAGATGGCCGTGGGCCAGAACCTCCTCGGGCGCATTCTGGACGGGTCGGGCGATCCCATAGACGGCGGCCCGCCCCTGAGCCCCGACGACTACCGGGACGTCAACGGCGAACCCCTCAACCCGTACGCCCGCGCCCATCCGGAGGACTTCATAGAGACGGGGGTTTCGGCCATAGACGGGTTGAACACCCTCGTGCGCGGCCAGAAGCTGCCCATCTTCTCCGGATTCGGGCTGCCGGCGATGGAGCTCGCGGCTCAGATCGCCGAGGGAGCCCGGGTACCCGGCGACGACGAGGGCTTCGTCGTGGTCTTCGCCGCCATCGGCGTCACCCAGCGCGAGGCGGCCTTCTTCCGGCGCCGCTTCGCCGGCAGCGCCGCGCTGGAGCGCTCGGTTCTCTTCCTCAACCTCGCAGATGACCCCACCATCGAGCGTCTGCTCACCCCGCGCGCCGCGCTCACGGTCGCCGAGCACCTCGCCTGGGAGGAGGGGCGGCACGTGCTCGTGATCCTGGCCGACGTGACCAACTACTGCGAAGCCCTGCGCGAGGTGTCGGCGGCACGGCGCGAGATCCCGGGAAGGCGCGGCTACCCGGGCTACATGTACACCGATCTGGCCTCCCTCTTCGAGCGGGCCGGGCGGGTGAGGGGCCGGCCGGGATCGGTGACGCAGCTTATGATCCTCTCGATGCCCGACGACGACGTGACCCACCCCATCCCGGATCTAACCGGCTACATAACTGAGGGCCAGATCGTGCTGTCCAGGGAGCTGGACCGGCGCGGCATCTACCCGCCGATCGACGTGCTCCCCTCCCTCTCCCGCCTGATGAACGAGGGGATCGGCGAGGGCAAGACGCGCGAAGACCACCGGGCCGTGGCAGACCAGCTCTACGCCTCCCTCTCGCGCGGCAAGGAGCTGCGGCGGCTGGTCTCCATCGTCGGGGAGGGGGCGCTCTCGGATGACGACCGCCGCTATCTGGCCTTCGCGGACAGGTTCGAGGAGCGGCTCGTGGGTCAGGGGGCGCGGCGGCGCTCCATCGAGGAGACGCTGGATCTCTCCTGGGAGCTTCTGGCGGACTTCCCGGAGAGCGAGCTTAAGAGGATCAAGCCCGAGATCATCGAGCGTTACCGGCCCTCTTAGCGGACCCGCAGCTTGTTTTTCCCGCGGACATGTGGGTAGATTCTTAAGTGCAGATCGGCTGCGGGAAAGGAGAGAGCATGGACGAGCGCAGCGCGGAGAGGATGACCGAAGCGGCCCGAAGGATGGCCGGCATGAGCTCGGAGGCGGCGCAGGAGTTCGTGAACCTCGCGCTTGCGGCCCAGGAGCGCAACACGAAGCTGGCCCAGAGCTGGGTAGAGAACGTGATCGAGTCCTTCAAGGCTCAGGCGGAGACGAACCGGGCGCTGACGCGCAGCATGGAGTCTTACGTGAAGGTGGTCGAGGAGGCGATCAAGCGGCAGGAGGAGACCACCCGGGCGCTGACCGAGAGCCTGAACGCCTACCGGACTGTGGTGGAGAACGCCAACGAGGCCCAGGAGCGCAACACGAAGCTGGCCCAGGACTGGATCGAGACCGTGGTCGCGACCCTGAGGGACCAGGCCGAGGCCACCCGGTCCCTGCTGGTAGAGGCTCCCCGGGAGCAGATGGAGGCGTTCCAGAACCTGGCCCGGGAATCGGTGAAGGCGTATATGGACTTGCTGAGCGCCCCGTTCGCCCTCTACCAGGAGGGCGTGCGGGCGGTGACGAGCTCGGTTCTGCCGATCAGGAACTACGACGAGCTGAACGTGGAGGAGATCAAGGGCCGCCTCGAGGGCCTCTCCCCGGCCGAGATCTCGACCCTGAGGGCTTACGAAGTTCAGACCAAGAACCGCGAGAGCCTCCTCGAGGAGTACGACCGGCGCCTGAGGGGATAGCCACGCTCCTCACAGGGCGCGCGTGGCGCGTTCCAGGCGGTGGAACTCATCCTCGCTCATCCGCCAGCCGAGCGCGCCCGCGTTCTCGCGCGCCTGACGCTCGTTCTTGGCCCCCGGGATGGGCAGGACCCCGTCCCGCATCGCCAGCCAGTTGAGCGCGACCTGCGCGGGCGTTCTGCCGCCGTGCGCCTCCCCCACACGGCGCAGCAGATCCACCACCGGCCGGATGCGCTCCAGCCCTTTCCGCCGGAAACGGCGGTCTAGCCGCCGCAGACCCCCGGCGGCCCTGACGCCCGGGCGGTACTTGCCGGTTAGCAGCCCCTGGGCGAGCGGACTGTAGGCGATGAGGACCGCGCCGAGCTCGCGGCAGGCGTCCAGCACGCCGTTGCGCTCCGGGGCGCGGTGCAGCAGGCTGTAGTGCACCTGATTGGAGGCGAGCGGAATGCCGTGACGCTCCAGTCGGCGGGCGGCCCGGAACATCTGGCCGGCGCCGTAGTTACTCACCCCCACGTTGCGCACCCAGCCCCGCTTGACGGCTTCGGCGAGCGCATCCATCAGCCGCTCTATGCTGAGCAGGGGGCTGGGGAAGTGCACCTGGTAGAGGTCTACGGTCTCGATGCCGAGGCGTTCCCGGCTCCCTTGGACGGCCTTCAGCAGCGACCGGGCCCCCAAGCGGTAGGGCAGCGGAGCGAACTTCGTGGCGACTACCACCTCCTCACCGCTCTTCCGGATCAGGCGCCCCAGGATGCGCTCGGAGGCCCCGCTGCCGTAGATCTCGGCCGTATCGAAGAGCGTGATCCCGGCCTCCAGGCTCGTCCGGAAGGCCGCCTCCAGATCGCGCTCGTCGTAGTCCCCGCCATAGCCCCAGAGGCGCTTCGTGCCCCAGGCCCAGGTGCCGACGCCGAGCGGCACCACCCTCAGGTCTCCCAGCCGCACCTCCGCGGAGCTCACCATCTCAGAACCACTCGTCGGCGAGGCGGTCACGGAAGACGCCAGCGTCCCGCGTGAGACGGGCCTCGTCAAGGTCGGAGATCACAGCCGAGAGCTTCTCGTTGGTGCGGGCCATGCGCTCGGCGAGAAGCTCGCCGATGCGGTAGACGACTTTGTAGGCGGCGGTCGAGCCGCCCTCCAGCAGCCGCAGAAACTCCGCGTGTGCGATGCGCCGGGCCTCCACCGGCGTGCGGGCGAGGACGCTCGCGGCGGCCCGCGGCTCGGTCAGCAGCCCCATCTCCCCGATCAGGGTCGGAGCCTCCATCACGGCGAGCCTTTGGCGGCGGAGGCCGGAGACACTCTTTAGGACCTCGACCGTGCCGGAGACCACCACGTAGAGGTGCTCCTCGGGGCCGGCCTCGTAGAAGATCTCTTCCCCGGCGCGGAAGCGGACCGGTTCGAAGCGCGCCTCCAGCTCGGCGCGCTCCTCCGGGGTAAGGGAGGGAAAGAGCCCCGTCTCTTCCAGCGTGCGGGCAGCGCTCATGCCACTCCTCCTAGACGGACCACTCGGTTATGAGCCGGTCCCTGAAGACCTCCAGCTCGGCGTCCTGCGGCCGGTCTTCCAGCCGGCGGATGGCGCGTGCGGCCTCCTCGTCGAGCTGAACGAGCCGGCGGGCCAGCGTGCGCGAGATCCGGTAGGCGAGCTCGTACGCCGCCGGGTGACCGGCCTCGATCATGCGGCGGAAGACTTGCCGCGGGATCCTCACCGCCTCCACCGCATCCACCGCCCGCACCGTGGCCGAGGCCGGGCTCGGTCTCAGGAGACCGCGCTCTCCGACGACGGCGCCGCCGTCGTCCGCGTCTATGGCGGCCAGCCGCTCCTCCACACCGCCCCGGACGCGCCTGTACACCTCGGCCCTCCCGGAGAGCAGCACGTACATGGAGTCCGGCTCGGTGCCCTCTTCTATGATAGCCTCTCCGGGGCTGAAACGGACCTCCTCCGAGGCGGCCGCGAACTCCGCGCGCCCCTCGTCGCCGAGCGATTCGAAGAGGCCGATCTCCTTCAGTCGGTCGCCGGTCAAGATGTCTCACCCACCCGGGATCTTCCGCACCTTCTCGGCTCCTAATCTATCACGCCTCCGGGGGCAGTCAAAACCCGCCGGCCAGATACCGGTCCAGGAACGAGACTATCTTCGGGTAGGCGTCCAGGCGGTTCTTGAGCTTGGCCAGACCGTGCCCCTCGTCCTCGTAGAGGAGGTACTCGACCACGCCGCCGTTCTTCCGCACCCGCTCCACGATCTGCTCCGCCTCCCCCACCGGGACGCGGGGATCGTTCTTGCCGTGGATGACCATGAGCGGGGCCCTTATCTTGTGAGCTTTGTGGATCGGGCTGATGGACTTTAGAAACTCCCGATCGCGCTCCAGGGAGCCGTACTCGGCCTCGCGCAGCTTCCGGCGGTAGCTGCCGGTGTTCTGCAGGAAGGTGACCATGTTGGCGATGCCCACGATGTCCACTCCGGCGGTCCAGAGCTCCGGATACTCGGTGAGCGCGGCGAGCACCATGAACCCACCGTAGGATCCGCCCATGACGGCGATGCGCTCGTACCCCTGCCCGCGGAGCCAGTAAGCACAGTGTGCCAGATCCCTTACCGAGTCCATCCGCAGGTAGACGTCGTCGAGATGCGTGTAGGCCTTGCCGTAGCCGGTGGAGCCGCGCACGTTGGGCGCGAAGACGGCGTAGCCGCGGTGCAGGAGGTACTGCGTGACCGGCGCGAAGAGCGGCCGGGCCTGAGCCTCCGGGCCGCCGTGCACGTTCACCACCACGGGAGCGTTCCGGCCGTTCTCCGGGGTGTAGAAGAGGGCCGGGATCTCACGCCCGTCGAAGGTCGGGTAGCGCACGAGCTCGGGCCGCCGGAAGGTATGCCGCGGGATGCCCGCCGTCGCCGAGCGCGTGAGGCGCGCCGGTTCGCCGTCCGGGAGGTCCACCAGCCACACGTCCGGATTGCGGTCCGGGCCGTTGAGCGTGAAGGCGAGACGCCGGCCGTCCGGCGAGTACTCAAAACCGGAGAGCACACCCCCGGGCACCGCCGGATCGGGAAGCCGCCGGCCTCTGCCGCTGAATAGCATGGGGTCCGAGTAGCCCTCCACGTTGCGGGCGGCGAGCAGGTATCCGCCGTCCCGCGAGAGCCTCACGCTCTCCACGTCCCACTCGTCCGGGGTGAGGTACTCGATCTCCAGCGACTCCAGGTCCAGACGCGCCAGGCGCAGGAAGTCCCCGTCCCGGTCGGTGGCCAGGTAGGCGTGCTTCCCGTCTGGCGTCACGTTAACCGCGTGGAAGCGGGCGTCACCCTCGTGCGGAGTGAGGTGCGCGGCCTCGCCGGTGGAGAGGTCCAGGCGGTAGAGATCGTTGTCCAGATTGGAGGAGTGGCGGGAGACGATGAGGAAGCTCCCGTCCGGCGACCAGCCGGCGACGGTATGGTACCCGGAGACCTCCCACACCGGCTCGGGATCGGCGGTAACGTCCTGCACGTACACGTCGAAGTCCGTGCCGTTGCGCCGGGTAGCCGTGAAGGCGATCCGGCTCCCGTCAGGCGACCAGCCGCCGAAGTAGTGGATGGCGTCCGGCCTCCGGGTGAGATCTCGAACCTCCCCGTCCTCCAGCAGGAAGATCTGCATCCGCTCGTTCCCGCCGGCGTCCATGCTGAAGACGAGCCGGTCGTCCACCGGCGAGTACTCGACCCCGGCCACCGGCTCGTCGTAGAAGGTCAGCTGGTCCGGCCAGCCGCCGGCCGCGGCCACCTCCCACACCTGAGGAACGCCGGTGATGTCCGTCAGGAAGGCCACCCGGCGGCCGTCCGGCGACCAGGACGCTCCGTAGGCGGACCGGATCTTGAGGTACCGGGAGAAATCGTAGGTCACGCTTCGGCTCCTTCTCTGGCTTCCCGGAGGGAGATTAAATCATACGGCAGGGGACCGGCCGCGAACGGAACACGTGCCTATCCCGGTACAGTTCGGGTAGTATATCTGTAATAGAAGATTCATACCGTCTGGGATCGGGCGTACTGCGAGAGGAGCGCCGGAATGCAGGAGAAGATGAAGCTGCCGCTGGATGACATACCCGTCGGCCGGACCAGCAGAGAGGTGCGGATTCTGGCCCGGCTCTTCGACGGTTTCGCAAACGCGACCCGGCTCTCCATCCTGCTGCTGCTCGCGCGCGAGGGCGAGATGCGCGTGGGCGATCTGGTCGAGCAGGTGGGAGCGCCGCAGCCGCGCGTCTCGGATCACCTGCGATCTCTGGCACAGTGCGGCTTCGTCCAGGCGCGGCGCGAGGGGCGTCACGCCTACTACTCCATAACCGACTGGCGGGTTCTGGAGGTGCTGAGGCTCGCCCACAACGGGCTGCAGGAATACCGGGAGGAGCTGATCGCCTGCGACGTGCTGCAGGACCGCTAGAGACGGCCTCACCCGGCGGGGCGTCCGGATCCGTCCGGGCCTTCCGAAGCGCTGTAATAGAAGACCTTCTGATGGGGCCAGGGAATCTCGATGCCCTCGCGGTCGAAGGCGACCTTGATCCGCCGCCGCAGTTCGCGGGTGATGCTCCACTTCTGGTCGGCGGCGGTCTTGCAGACCATCCGGATCGTTATCCCCGAGGCGCCGAAGGCCTCGACCCCCAGCACCTGCGGCTCCTCCAGCACGTGCGGGCCGAACTCCGGGTCCCGCATCAGCTCCCGGCCCACCTGCAGCAGGACCTCCCTCACCCGGTCGAGGTCTTCCTTGTAGGCCACCTCGACATCCACCAGAGCCTGGCTGTACTCCTTGGTGATGTTCGAGACCATCTCGATGATCCCGTTGGGTATTATGTGCGTAGCCCCTTCTAGATCGCGCAGCGTCGTAGTGCGCAGCCCCACGTGCGTCACCACCCCGGCGACGCCGTTGATCTGCACCACGTCCCCCACGCTGTACTGGTTCTCCAGCAGGATGAAGAAGCCCGTGATCACGTCCCGCACCAGGTTCTGCGCCCCGAAGCCGACCGCGATGCCCACGATCCCGGCACCGGCCAGAAGCGGGGCGACGTTGTATCCGAACACCCCGAGCACCATGATGGTCGCGATGACGAGTATCACGACCAGGGAGGCCGCCCGAACTATACCGGCCAGCGTCGTGGCCCGCTTCTCCCGCTCCCGGCGGCTCAGTATGTCCCCGGCCTCTCCATTCCTAACCATATCCACGATACGGTGTGAGAGGGCCTTGATCAGCCAGTAGAGGCCGAAGGCCCCCACGATTATGAGGGCGGCCCGCAGCCCTGCCTGCACGAAAGGCTCCGCCGCAACGTCCCGGATCATGGAGATAAGCTCAGTCATCCTGAAGCGCCCGCCTCCTCAGAGAACCGACTGCAGCGCAAACGTAGCAGACCGGCGCGCCGGTTTCAAAGCGAAGACCCGCTAGACGGGCTCTTCCAGCAGGAGTGCCTGGCTGTCCAGCGGCTCCTTCCCCTCCTCCGGCCGGAGCCGCTCGTAGGAGCCATCGGGCCCGAGCTCCCAGGCGTTGGCGGTGTCGGAGAGCTGGAGCTGCAGGATGCGCCGGACCTTCCGCCGGCTAGCCTCATCCCGCAGGGGGAAGATGATCTCCACCCGGCGGTCCAGATTGCGCTCCATCAGGTCGGCGCTGCCGAGATAGATCTCCTCGTCCTCCCCCGCCCCGAAGACGTAAGCCCGGGCGTGCTCCAGAAAGCGGCCCACGAGCGAGACCACCCGGATGTTCTCGCTCACCCCGGGAATGCCGGGCTTAAGACAGCAGGTCCCGCGCACGATCAGATCTATCCGCACCCCGGCTCGCGAAGCCCGGTAGAGGGCCCGGATCATCTCCGGGTCGGTGAGCTGGTTTATCTTGCAGACGATGCGGGCGGGCCTGCCGCCCGCGGCCTTCTCCGCCTCGCGCTCTATCATCTGCAGGAGCCGCCGCCGCATCCGGCCCGGTGCGACGAGCAGCTTGCGGTACTCCTCCTGCTCGGAGTAGCCGGTCAGGGAGTTGAAGAGGTCCGTGCCGTCCTCGCCCAGATCCGGGTCGGCGGTAAAATACGAGAAGTCCGTGTAGGCGCGCGCGGTCGAGGGGTTGTAGTTGCCGGTCCCCAGATGCAGATAGCGCCGCAGCCCGCCCTCCTCCCGGCGCACGAGCAGACAGATCTTGGCGTGCGTCTTGAGCCCTACGATGCCGTAGGCCACGTGCACGCCCCTGGCCTCCAGCTGCCGCGCCCACCCGATGTTCGGCTCCTCATCGAAGCGGGCCTTCAGCTCCACGAGCACCGCCACCTGCGTGCGCTCGTCCCGCGCCTCCAGCAGAGCCTCAATGATCGGAGAGTTCGTGCCGACCCGGTAGAGGGTCTGCTTGATGGCCAGCACCCCGCCGTCCGTCGCACCGGCCCGCACGAAGTCCACCACCGGAGCGAAAGAGTCGTACGGATGGTAGAGCAGGATGTCCCCCTGCCGGATGGAAGCGAAGATGGACCGGCCCTTCTTGAACTCCTCCGGGATACGGGGCGCGATGGGCGGGTAGAGCAGATCCGGCCGGCTGGCGTGCGTCAGCTCCTCCAGATCCGCAAGCCCCAGCGGCTCCTCGACGGCGAAGATGGCGCTGTGATCGACCCCCAGATGCCCGGCCAGCCACTCGCGCAGCTCCCCCGGCATCTCCCCGGTAACCACCAGCCGCACGCTCTGCCCGAACTGCCGCTGGCCGAGCTCGTCCTCCACCGCCCGCAGAAGATCCGCGGCCTCGTCTTCCTGGATTACGAGGTCCGCGTTGCGCACCACCTGGAAGACGTAGCTGGCGACTATCTCCTTTCCCGGGAAGAGCTCGTCCAGATTCGCCGCCACCACCTCCTCCAGCCGCACCAGGTTCACCTCGTGGTGCTGCCCCGGCTCCGGCGGCTCCTGCGGCGGCGAGATCCGCAGGAAACGCTTGAGGGTGTTGGGCACCTTGAGCCGGGCGAGCACCTCCCGCCCCCGGTCCCGGATGACGACGAGCAGGTTGAGCGAGAGGTTGGAGATGTGCGGGAACGGGTGCGCCGGGTCTATGGCCAGCGGGGTGAGGATGGGCAGGATCTCGCGCTCGAACTCCCGGCGCAGTTCCTCCTTCTCCCGGCGGTCGAGCCGGTTGTAGGGGACGATCCGGATCCCCTCCCCTTCCAGCTCGGGCAGCAGCTCCTCCCGCAGTATCCGGCGCTGCTCAGCGAAGAAGGCCCGGGTGTGGACCTGGATCTGGGCGAGCTGCTCCTCCGGCGACATCCCGTCCGGGACGGGGTTGGGACGCTCGGAGGCGAGCTGCTGCTGCAGTCCCGCCACCCGGATCATGAAGAACTCATCCAGATTGGTCTCCGAGATGGCCACGAACCGTACCCGCTCCAGCAGGGGATGCCGCCGCTCCCGGGCCTGATGCAGCACCCGGTCGTTGAACTGCAGCCACGAGAGCTCCCGGTTTATGTACAGCTCCGGCTCCGTAAGCCTTATTCCGGTCTCCAACCCCGCACCTCGCCGTTCATGGCCGCCGTCAGCAGAACCCCCTCCCTCACCCCTCCGCGCACTACCGTGAAGTGCGGCAGCCCGAACCTCTCCAGCACCGCACCCAACGTCGCGGCCGCCGCCGGAAGCACCCGGGCCCGTACCGGGCTCAGCCCCCGCTCCCGCGCGTACACCGCCGCCGTTCGCTCCCCGACCTCGGCCGCCACCTCGCCCAGAGCCTCCGGCGTGAGCGGGTTGGGCTTGCTCTTGAGCATGGCCCGCGCCGAGCCCCCGACCGCGAGCGCGACCGTGCCCTCCGGCAGCTCCCAGTCCGGCAGCGCCGCCAGCACGTGCTCCCGTACCCGCTCCAGCTCCTCCCGGCGGGCGGTCTCCCCGGTAACGAAACGCTCGGTGATGCGGCCGGTGCCCAGCGGTAGCGAGACCCGGCACTCCGGTCCTTCGATGCCGCCGAAGATGAACTGCGCCGAACCTCCCCCGAGATCCACCACCAGCACCGGAGCCCCCGGCTCCAACCTCACCGCGGACATCGCCCCGCGGAACCCCAGTACGGCCTCCTCCTCACCCGAGAGCAACCGCACCTCCAGCCCGCTGAGCACCTGGACGGCCCGGATCAGCTCCCGCCCGTTCACCGCCTCCCGCACCGCGCTGGTGGCGACGATCTCCGGCCGCACGGCCCCGTGCAGAGCCGAGATCCGGGCGAAGAGGTCTATGGCCGCCACCGCAATCTGCAGCCGAGACTCCTGGAGCCGCCCCGTCCTCTCAACCCCCTCCCCGAGCCGTACCGAGACCTTCTCGCTCGCCCGGGGTAACACCAGCCCCCCCTCCACCGTGCCCACCAGCAGGTGGATCGTGTTCGACCCCACGTCTATGACGGCCAGATGCTCGCCCAAAGCTCCCTCACGGCAGATGTGCGGCCTGAGATTAGCAGATCCGGGCCGGCCCCGGCAACGCAAATCCGCCTCCCCCGCAGCCGTTGTTGTATATTAGGGCCTGTTGCAAACGACTCTCAACAAGAAGCAGGAGGAGAGATGCGCCGGAGGGAGTTGATCTCCTGGCTGGAACGATTCGCCGGGCAGCTCCGGTCCGGGACGCTGCTGGTGGACGGGCGGCCTGTGCGGGCTCCGGAGGAGCTGCGGGCCAGGATCAAGAGCAAGGCCAAAAAGCGCCGCCGCAAGCTCAGCCTGAAGCTGGAGTGGGAGGAGGCAGGAGGCGTACAGAAACCGCTCGCTCCCCGGGAGGCTCCTGCGGAGCCTGCGCCCCCGCAGAACGGTGTGAAAGCGGGCGGCTACCGGGCGCACGTTCTGGTCTGCTGCGGCGGGGACTGCCGCAAGCGGGGCTCGAAGGAGCTGAAGAAGCTCTTCAAGCGCGAGTTCCGTTCGCGGGGCATGCGCCGGGTCAGGGTCAATGAGGTGGACTGCCTCGGGCTCTGCAAGCGCGGGCCCAACGCCGTCATCTACCCGGACGGCTCCTGGCACACGGGTGTCGGCCCCGGGCAGGTGCCCGGAATCGTGGCCCGGCACGTCTCGCGGGGCGAGACGGGGCCGTAGGAGGAAGCGCAGAACTTCCCCCTGCAATATAATTGCGGGCCATGAAGGTGGGGATAGTCAGAGAGGCCAGAGGCGGCGAGAACCGGGTCGCCCTCGTGCCCGAGACGGTGGAGAAGCTCGTCCGGGACGGCTTTGAGGTTCTGGTCGAGAGTGGCGCGGGCCGCGAATACCACCCGGACGAAGAGTACCGGGAAGCCGGGGCACGGGTGGCAGAGAGCGCCGGCGAGGTATTCGGTTCGGCGGACATCGTCCTGAAGGTGCAGCGCCCCACACAGGAAGAGCTGCCCCTGCTGCGCGAAGGGAGCGTCCTCATCACCTCGATCCAGCCCGCCTTCTATCCCGAGCTCGTGCAGCGGATCGCGGCGGCGGGCGTCACCCTCTTCAGCATGGACCTCATCCCCCGCATAACGCGGGCGCAGGCGATGGACACCCTCTCTTCCATGGCCTCGCTCGCAGGCTACAAGGCGGTACTGCTCGGGGCCAACGCCCTCGGCAAGTATCTCCCCATGATGACGACGGCCGCCGGGACCACCCGGGCGGCGAAGGTGCTGGTGCTGGGGGCCGGGGTGGCGGGGCTGCAGGCCATAGCGACCGCCAGGAGGCTGGGGGCGGAGGTCGAGGCCTTCGACATCCGGCCGGAGACGAAAGAGCAGATAGAGAGCCTGGGGGCGCGGTTTCTGGAGTCGGCAGAGCCCGGGGGAGCAGCCGCCGAAGAAGAGGAGGTCGTGGAAGAGGAACGGGTACTCTCTCCCTTCGCGCGGCTCATGGTGGCGCTCGGGTTCTACTCCTTCGCCGAGCGGGACGGCAAGGAGGAAGGTCCGGAGGCCGGGATCGCGGAGGAAGCGGAGAGCGGTGCAAGCACCGGCGGGTATGCGACCGTGCAGCCCGAGGAGAAGCAGCGGCGGGACCGGGAGATGATCCGGGAGCGGCTGCGGGAGATGGACCTGGTCATCACCACGGCGGCCGTCCCGGGCCGGAGGGCACCGGTCCTGATCACGAAGGACATGGTGGAGGAGATGCGGCCGGGGACGGTAATCGTGGATCTGGCAGCAGAGACCGGCGGCAACTGCGAGCTGACGGTGCCGGGCAAGGTGGTCGAGCACAACGGGGTCCGGATCCACGGCCCGCTCAATCTGCCGGGCTCGGTACCGGTACACGCCAGCCAGATGTACTCGCGCAACATGTACGCGCTCCTCTCCTATCTGGCGGACAGAGACGAGGAGGGCAACCTCCGGCTGAAGCTAGACTTCGAGGACGAGATAACCGACGCGGCGTGCGTCACGCACGCGGGCGAGATCCGCCACGCCCCCACCCGCGAGGCGCTCGAGGGAGGTGAGAGCTGATGGACCAGCAGCTCCTGCTGGAGATCATCATCTTCGTCCTGGCGGCCGTGATCGGCTTCGAGCTCATCTCCCGCGTGCCGAGCCTGCTGCACACGCCGCTCATGAGCGCCACGAACGCCATCCACGGCATCATCCTGGTCGGGGCGCTGCTGGTACTCGGGGCCTCCGAGAGCCTGCTCACCACCGTCCTGGGCATGATCGCGGTCATCTTCGCCACCATCAACGTCGTGGGCGGATTTGTGGTTACGAACAGGATGCTGGAGATGTTCAAGCGCGAGCCGCAGAAGAAGCGGCGCGTCCGCCGGGTGAGGAGGCGGGTGTAGCGTGCACACCTTCATGACGCTCTCGTACATGTTCGCGGCTTTGCTCTTCATCCTCGGCGTGCGGCGGCTGCGCTCGCCGGAGACGGCCCGCTCGGGCAACAGCCTGGCTGCGATCGGCATGGCGATCGCCCTCGGTGTGACGCTGCTGGACCAGCGGATCGTCAGCTACTGGGAGATCCTCGTCGGTGTAGCGATCGGCTCGGTGATCGGGTACGTCTCGGCCGTGAGGGTGCCGATGACGGCGATGCCGCAGATGGTGGCCGCCTTCAACGGGGTGGGCGGCGGCGCGGTGGCGTTCATCGCGCTCGCGGAGTTCTACCAGATACACATCGGACAGGTGGCGGGCGACCGGGCCGACGTCTTCTTCATCCTGGCCGGCATCCTGATCGGCAGCGTCAGCTTCGCCGGGAGCGCCATCGCCTACGTCAAGCTGGAGGAGCTCTTCCTGGCCGGGAGCGTAACCTTCCCCTACCAGAAGGTGGCGAACGCCGGGCTGCTGGGCGCGGCGGTCCTGCTGGGCATCAACGCCCTCGCGGGCGGGCCCCTGCCGCTGCTCTCCGTCTGGCTCGTCTTCCTCATAGCCCTTACGCTCGGCGTGCTGCTGGTGATTCCCATCGGCGGGGCGGACATGCCGATCGTCATCTCGCTCCTGAACGCCTTCACCGGGCTCGCCGCGGCCATGAGCGGCTTCCTCTTGAGCAATGAGGTCCTGATCATCGCCGGGGCGCTGGTCGGGGCCTCGGGTACGATCCTCACCCGGCTTATGAGCAGCTCCCTGGGCCGGCCGCTGAACAAGATCATCTTCGCGGGGGTCGGCGCATCACCGCCGGCCGCTGCGAAGAAGGAAGAGGACGAGAAGCCGGTCAACTCCGTGACGCCGGAGGACGTGGCCGCCGTGCTCAACTACGACGCCGACTCCGTGATCATAGTCCCCGGCTACGGCCTCGCCGTAGCCCAGGCCCAGACGCTGGCCGCCGAGCTCGTGGAGGTGCTGGAGCGGAAGGGCAAGGTGGTACGGTTCGCCATCCATCCGGTCGCCGGGAGGATGCCCGGACACATGAACGTGCTCCTGGCCGAAGCCGACGTCCCCTACGATAAGCTCCTGGACCTGGAGGAGATCAACGCCGACTTCCCCGAGACCGACGCCGTCATCGTGGTCGGAGCCAACGACGTGGTGAACCCCGCCGCCAAAGACCCGAATCTGGACAGCCCCATCAGCGGCATGCCCGTCCTGGACGTGGAGAGCGCCCGGCGCGTGATCTTTATCAAGCGCTCCCTGAGCCCCGGATTCGCCGGTGTGGACAACCCGCTCTTCTACCAGGAGAAGACCATGATGCTCTTCGCCGACGCCAGGCAAGGCCTCCAGGACGTCATCGCCGCCCTCAAAGAGAGCGGCTGAGCCGGATCACCGGTTACAATATGAATTAGCTCATGATAATATACTTGGCGCCCAAGCCGTAGCTTGGGGAAATGTCCGCCACAACGCGACCTGCAAGCATGTACTTCAGAGGGAGTTCGGGGCGGAGAGGTGTGGTAGACGAGATCGTCGAGGCCCTCTCCGACGAGATAAGAATGGGGATACTTCGGCCCGGAGACCGGCTGCCTTCTGAGCGGATGTTGTGTGACCGGTTCGGGGTTGGCAGATCTTCGGTGCGGGAGGCGCTGCGCGTGCTGAGCTCGATGGGTCTGATCGAGATCCAGATGGGCCGCGGCTCGTTCGTAGCGGACCCCGACGCGCGGGAGGACCCACCGGGGATCTGGGACAGAAGCGCGGACGTGCCCCTGAGCGCCGTGATGGAGGTGCGGCTGGCTTTCGAGCCGCAGATGGCGGCGCTGGCGGCGCGGCGGGCCGGGGATGAGCATCTGGAGCGGCTCGAGGCTTCCCTGCGGAATCTGGAGTCTCACATAGAGAGAGACAGCCTGAGGGGGCGGGTGTTTGCAGACATGGCGTTCCACGAAGCTCTGGCCCGCGCCTCCGGCAACCCGCTGTACCTCTCCATCTGCCGCGGCATCGAGCCCCTGCTGTTCGAAGCCCGCCGCGCCGGGCTCAGGTCTCTGGAGCGTTCAAAGTGGGAGCTGGAGTCCCACGCGGAGATATACGGCGCCGTGAAGCGCCGGTCTTCCGGCAGCGCATCCCGCGCCATGTGGCACCACGTGGCAGAGCGGGCCTCGGAGCTGGGCTTCGACCCCTCCGGAGAAGGCCTGGCGCCCCCGGAGGGGTAGCTAGCACTCCAGGGCACCCATCAGGGCGTTCGCCACCTGCGCGGTGCGCGCCGAGCCGCCCAGGTCCGGGGTAAGCCCCTCCGTGTGGGGCAGGACGCGCTGCAGAGCGGCCATGATCCCCTCACAAGCCTCCCTCTCCCCGAGGTGCTCCAGCATCATGGCCCCGGACCAGACCTGCCCCAGAGGATTGGCCGTCCCCCTCCCGGCCGCCTCCGGCACGGGCCCGTGCCGGGGCCCGAACATCGAGGGGTGCTCCCGCCCCGGATTGAGACTGGCCGAAGGCGCCATGCCACCACTGCCGGAGACGGCGGCACCCAGATCGGCCAGAATGCCGCCCAGGAGGCTCGAGGCCACCACCACGTCGAACTGCTGGGGACGCAACACGAAGAGAGCCGCCAGCTCCTCCGCGGAGTGCCGGACGGTCCGTACATCCGGATACTCCTCCGCGAGCCCGGAGAAGACCTCGTCCCAAAGCGGCATCGTGTGCGTGATGCCGTCCACCGCAACGGCCGAAGCCAGCTCACCGCCGCGCTCGCGCGCGAGTTCGAAGGCATAGCGCATGATGCGCTCCAGCCCGGGCCGCGAGAAGACGGCCTCCTGCACGGCCATCTCCCGCAGGGTCCCCCGGTGCAGCCGCCCCCCGACCTCCGAACACTCCCCCTCGCTGTTCTCCCGCACCACGACGAAGTCTATCTCCCCGCCCCGCACGTTGCGGATAGGAGAGCGGACGCCATCGAAGAGCCTTGCGGGTCGCAGATCCACGTACTGCTCAAAGCCACGCCGGATCGGAATCAATAGCCCCTCCAGCGGAATGCGGTCGGGTACCGTGGGATGCCCCACGGGGCCGAGGAAGATCGCATCACACCCCCGCAGCCTATCCAGCCCGTCCCGCGGCATCACCCGCCCGGTGCGGAGATAGCGCCCGCACCCCCAGTCGAAAATCTCCCAGCGGAGCTCAAAACCCCACAGCTCCCCAGCACGGTCCAAAACCCTGCATGCCGTCCCAACTACCTCCGGCCCAACCCCGTCTCCCGGTATGACCGCAACCCCGTACCCCCGCACGAACGTACCCCCCTCAGGCCTCCTCCGCACGTAGAGCCCCAGAAGGCCGAGAGCCTGCCCTCCTCCCGATCATAGCCCGGCATACTACTAGATGTCTTACAGGTATTACAAGTTCTCCGGCCGGTCAGCGCCCCTTCCTGGAGAAGTAGCGCATCAGGCCGGAGACCGCGATCCAGTACGCGCTGGCGAACTCGTAGCTCTGGCGCGTCTCTTCATCGGCGCCGAGTTCGGCCAGTTCGGCATCGCCGTACTCTCGGAGATCGGCCAGGATCTCCTCTTCGTCCATACCCTCTTTCAGGCGCAGTTCGACGAACTCCACCCAGCTTCTCAGGCGATCTTCCAGTTGGTTCAGGTGGCGCTCGACGTCGGCAAACTCGCCACCGTGCGTGAGCCAGAGCGAGGATGGCGAGATCTCCCGGATCTTCCGGATGCTCTCCTGCCAGGCCTCCGGGTCGAACTCCGGGGGCACGATCGGCGGCCGGACGTACGCCGCTGCGGGCATACGCACTCCCCCCACGTCGCCGGTGAACATGGCGCCGCTCTCCGGCTCGTGGTAGACGAGGTGGTGGTAGGCATGCCCGGGGGTGTAGTGGGCGACCACTTCACCTCCGGCAGCCTCCAGCCGCTCCCCGCCCTTCAGCCTCACCAGCCGATCCTCCGGCAGCGGGCGCACCTCGCCCCAGAGCGCCTCCATATTCTCGCCGTAGATACGGCCGGCGCTCTTCAGGAGTCTGGAGGGGTCTATCATGTGCGGGGCTCCGACCTCGTGCACGTAGAAGGTGGCGTCGGGCAGCAGCTCCGCCAGGGTGCCAGAGGCTCCGGCGTGGTCAAGATGGATATGCGTCAGGAAGACCTGGCGCACGTCTCGCGGCGCCACGCCCCGCTCCTCCAGCCCGCGCATGAGGCTCTCCAGACCGGTGGCGGGCCCCGTCTCCACCAGCGCTGCGGAATCCCCGTTCCGCAGCAGAAACGCCCTGATAAGTCCCTTCCGGTCCAGGAAGTTCAGATCCAGCACCTCTACCCTCATCCGCCCTCCGGTCCAGCAGCTTGCCTGCGTCCGGCATTATATCTATGCTGTTCTCCCGGCGTAGAGCCGGAGCGAACTACTACGAGGGAGGCAGCCTTGGACCTGAACCTGATGCGAGAGCTTTCGGTCCGCACCGAATCGAAGATAGTACTGCTCGTCCTGGACGGTCTGGGAGGGCTGCCGGGTCCCGCCGGCAAGACCGAGCTGGAGGCAGCCGGCACCCCGAACCTGGACGCGCTCGCGGCCCGCTCGGAGCTCGGTCTGATCCGGCCTGTGGCGGCGGGTGTGAGCCCCGGCAGTGGTCCGGGGCACCTCTCCCTCTTCGGCTACGATCCTCTGCAGCACCCGGTGGGGCGGGGCGTTCTGAGCGCGCTCGGCGTCGGGTTCGAGCTCGAGGACACCGACCTTGCGGCCCGGATCAACTTCGCCACCATGAGCGAGACCGGTGAGATCACGGACCGGCGCGCGGGGCGCATCCCGAGCGAGCTCGGCTCGGAGCTGGCCGCGCTGCTGAACGAGAAGGTAGATCTCTCCCCGGTGGAGACCTTCGTGGTGCCGGAGAAGGAGCACCGGGCAGTCGTGGTGTTCCGTGCCGAGGATCTCTCGGACGCCCTCTCGGACACCGACCCGCAGCAGACCGGGAAGAAACCGCTCCCGGTCCGGCCCACCGACCCCGACTCACAGAAGGCCCGGCGCAGCGCCGAGCTGGCTAACGCCTTCGTGCAGCAGGCGAACGAGATCCTGAGCGACCGGCATCCGGCCAATACGGTGCTATTGCGTGGCTTCGGGATGCATCCTGCGCTGCCGAAGTTCGACGAGGTGTACCGGCTCCGGGCCGCGGCCATCGCGAGCTACCCGATGTACAAGGGACTCGCCCGGCTCGCGGGGATGGAGGTGCTGCAGGAAGGCGAGGGGATAGCCGGCGAGATCCGGACCCTCCGGGAGAGCTGGGAAGGATACGACTTCTTCTTCGTTCACATCAAGCCTACCGACAGCGCCGGCGAGGATGGAGACTTCGAGCGCAAGGCGCGGGTCATAGAGGAGGTCGACGCCCTGATCCCGGAGATTCTGGAGGCAGGTCCGGCGGCGTTCGCGGTCACCGGCGACCACTCCACCCCGGCGGCGCTGCGCAGCCACTCCTGGCACCCGGTCCCCTTCCTGCTGCACTCGCGGTGGGCCGTGCCCACCGCCGGTGGCTTCGGTGAGCGGGCTTGCGCCGGCGGCGTGCTCGGCACCTTCCCGGCGGAGGAGGTCATGGGCCTGCTCATGGGCCACGCGCTCAAGCTCAACCGCTACGGGGCTTAGGGACCGGCTCTCCGGATGGTAGAATCCAGTCCCGTACGCTATCCGGAGGTTTCTTGAAACACGCTCTGGCCATTCTGGCAACGATGTTCCTCCTCGCAGGATGCGCGAACGGCGGTTCGGACGGGGTTACCGAGCATTCCGGCGACTACCGGGAGCCCACCCTGGAGGTAACGGGAGAAGAAGGGCCGGCCCCCGGGGAGCTGCAATACGAATGGCAGGGGGCCGCCGCAGAGAGCGTCGTGCTGCGGCTGGAGGGCGGGGAGAGAACCCGTTTCTCCGGGGTCTGCACCGTAGGTGAGGAGCGGACGGTCATCAGCGGCCAGGTTCCCAGGCGCTACACCTACGAGCTCGGCGGGCGGGAGCTGCGGTGCAGGATCCAGAAACAGAGTCCCGGCTCTGACGTACTGCGGGTCATCCTGACTGACGGTGAGCGTACCCGCTCCGTACAGCAGACCAACCGGCAGGGCGGCACGATAGAGATCGTATCTTCCGGTTAAAATCCTTCGCGTAGCAGTGGAAGCGAGCCGAGGAGGAGCATGAACCGCGAGGAGGCCTGGAAGCTGCTGTGCGAGTGGACTGAGAGCGACTCGCTGCGCAAGCACATGCTGGCCGTGGAGGCCGCCATGCGCGCCTACGCCCGCCGCTTCGGCGAGGACGAGGAGAAGTGGGGCATCACCGGTCTCCTGCACGACATGGACTACGAGAAGCATCCCACCCCGGAGGAGCATCCGATGGTCGGCGTGCGAGAGCTGGAGCGCCGGGGCTACCCGGAAGACGTACTGCATGCCATAAAAGGCCACGCAGACTATCTGGGTGTGCCCCGCGATACCCTGATGTCCAAGACCCTGTACGCTGTGGACGAGCTCTGCGGGTTCATCACCGCGGTGGCCCTCATGCGGCCGAACGGGCTGGAGGGCCTGAAAGCGAAGAGCGTCAGGAAGAAGATGAAGCAGAAGTCGTTCGCCGCCGGAGTAGACCGGGAAGACATCGTCCGGGGAGCCGAGGAGCTCGGGGTGAATCTCGACGAGCACATAGAGTTCGTCGCGGCTGCGATGCGTGAGCGCGCCCCGGAGCTCGGGCTTCAGAGCCGGCCGGACTGACACCTGCTAGGATAGGTAGCCAAAACGGAGGGTGTCGCATGGTTCGAGTAATGGTGATCTTCGGCGGGCGCAGCGGAGAGCACGAGGTTTCGCTCGCCTCGGCCCGCGGCGTGATAGAGGCGCTCGAGAAGAGCGGCCGCTACGAGGTTCTCCCGGTGGGGATCACCCGGGAGGGCCGCTGGCGCGTGGGCGAGAACGCCCTGTCGGAGCTGGAGGCCGCCGCCCGCAGAGCGATCCCGCAGGCGCAAGAGCCTCGGGCTCCGGCCACCAGAGACGAGAAGCTCCCGAACGGTTTCGGGGACGTCGACGTGGTCTTCCCGGTGCTGCACGGTCCCTACGGCGAAGACGGCACGGTGCAGGGGCTGCTGGAGCTGGCCGGTGTGCCGTATGTGGGCTCCGGGGTACTCGGCAGCGCCGTCTCGATGGACAAGATCACGATGAAGAAGATCTTCGCCTTCCACGGTCTGCCGCAGGTAAACTGGGTCGGGCTCACCCGGGAGGAGTGGGAGTGTGACCCGGAGGGCTGGATCGGCCGGATAGAGGCTCTGCTCGGCTACCCCTGCTTCGTGAAGCCCTCCAACCTGGGCTCCAGCGTCGGGATCAGCAAGGCCCGGGACGCCGGCGAGCTCCGGGCCGGTCTGGAAGAGGCCGCGGAGCTGGACCGCAGGATCATCGTCGAGCAGGGGCTCGACGCCCGCGAGATAGAGGTCTCCGTGCTCGGCAACGAGTGGCCGGAGGTCTCGCTGCCGGGCGAGATCGTGGTCCGGAACCGCGACTTCTACGACTACAGAGCCAAGTACACCGAAGGAGAGAGCGAGATCGTGGTCCCCGCCCGGATACCGGATGAGACGACGCGGGCGATCCGGGAGATCGCCCGCACGGCCTTCCGGGCCGTGGATGCCGCCGGGATGGCCCGCGTGGACTTCTTCCTGGAGCGCGAGACCGGCCGCGTGCTCCTGAACGAGATCAACACCATCCCCGGCTTCACCCCCACCAGCGGCTACGCCCGCTTCTGGGCCGCCAGCGGCCTCTCCTACGAGCAGCTGCTCGACCGCCTGATCCGGCACGCCCTGGAGCGGCACGGTTAGAGAGCCGGGGAGATCCCCGCTGTGACGGCAGGCGCACCGCTCTTTCAGGCCGAGAACGCGGTCGAGGAGGCCGGCCGGGCCGTCGACGGGCTCATCGGGTTCTACGAGCGGCTTCTGGACTACGTCACCGGCCCGGATTTCGTCGCCAGTCTGGCGGCGACGGTCCTCGCCATCCTGCTGGGAATCCTCTTCTACCGGCTGGCGGTCAGGATCCTCCCCCGCCTCCTCTACTGGCGGCGGCCGGCGGAGGGACGGCCCGACCCGCAGACCAGAGCCCGGATCAAACGCCAGGACACGGCCGTAACCCTCATCCGCAACCTGCTCAAGTACGCCACCTTCATCGTGGTGGCGCTCGTGGCGGTCAGCGCTTTCCTCAGAGAGGCCCTACCGGTCGTGGCCGGGACCTCGGTGCTCGCGGCGCTGGTGATCTTCGGCGCGCAGAGCTTCCTGCGCGACATAGTCGCCGGGTTCTCGATCCTCTTTGAGGACCAATACAGCGTCGGAGACTTCATCTCCGTACAACCGATGGGAGCCTTCGGGGTAGTGGAGGAGTTCGGCCTGCGCACCACGAAGCTCCGCACGGTCTCCGGCGAGGTGGTCTACATCCCCAACGGCGTCATAACCGGCGTGACCAACTACGTACAGGGCCGTCAGCGATTCACGGTCGAGGTGCAGCTCCGGAATCCGGAGGCGGCCGGGAGGGTGGTGCGGGCGCTGGAGGAGGCCGACGAGCTGTACGTCACCCCGCCGCGCCTCGTGCGGCGGGAGGAGTTCGCCGGCGGCGGGGTACGGCTCACGATCGAGGCCAGTGCACTGCCCTCGATGGACTGGCTGCCGCGGGAGAAGCTGACGCAGCGCATCCGCGCCGCCGCGGGCGAGGAGGATCTGGCGGCCGAACCGCTGGTCTACACGGCGGACCGGCGGACGGTCGAGCGGCTCAAGGAGCTTACTCCTCCGGAGGAGTAGGCGGTTCGTCCGGAGAGGGGCGGCGACGGATATGTCCGTTGGTCTCGGCTATCTCCCGGATCTTTCGCGTCTTCTCCAGCCGATCGGCCGCCTCGGTCAGCAGCTGCTTTAGCTTCTCCAGCCGCTCGCGCTCGCTCGGGAGCTCCAAGATCTGCTGCCGCACCTCGGTCTCGAACTCTATCCGGCCGGCGATGGCGAACGAGAGGTTGCGGTAGGGCGGCTCGACCTCTATGTCCACCTCGCCCTCGGTGGCTATCTCTACCACCCGTTCCAGAAGCGCGATGCACTCCTCGGCGAGCCCGGTCACCTCGTCTCCGGGGGTCTCCTCGGCGAGGTACTCCACCTCTCCCACATAGTATGGCCGGCGGCCGGAGAGGATGTTGCGGAGCCTGAAGCGGCGCGAGCCCTCGACCAGGATCAGCATCCTCCCGTCTTCGAACCGCTGCACCAGCTCCACGATGCGCGCCGTGCAGCCCACCTCCCGGGTCCCGGACTCGTCCGAGAGGACCATGCCGAACTCCGAACCCGTCTCCAGACACTCGTTCACCATCTGCTTGTAGCGCTCTTCGAAGATGTGCAGCGGCAGCGGAGTGCCCGGCATGAGCACGACGTTCAATGGGAAGAGAGGTATGTCCGCCACGGAAAATACTCCTTCTCGCACTCCGGTCGCCCCTATCTTACCCGCTGCCGGAGGTGGACACAGGGTATACCGTTACAGAGCCTGCGGGTTTGGCGGACCGGAACGCCCGGTATAAAGGATAGGGAGAGCCAGCGAGGAGGGAGATCTTGGACCGCGAGAAGACCAAGATCCGGAGGGACCAGATCCGGGTCGTGCACATCTCGGAGACGAAGTCCGGCCGTTGGCACCAGCTCGAGCCCAACGACGCGCCCTACGCCCTGTGCATCTTCACCGAGGAGCAGGCGGCCCCGGAGAACGTCGCGGTGATGCCCCTGGACCGGGAGATGCCCGCAGAGGAGGCCTGGGCGCGCTACGACCGCGCCGACAAGGACTACGAGGTGGTAAAGTAGCCGGCGCGCTGAGCGGCGACCGTAAGCGAGGTCGCGATCCGCTCGGCCGGGGTGAAGCGGCTCTCAGAGCCCGAGCCTCCGGGCCAGATCCGTGAGGTCTTCCACTACCATATCGAAGGATGGGTCGGGAGCCTCCGCCGCGCCTCCCGGACCGAACTCCAGCGGGCGCGGTACGAACACGGTCCTCAAGCCCGCCTGACGGGCGGCGAGGAGGTCTTCGGCGTGCGCCGCGACCATGCCAACCTCCCCCGCCTTTAGCCCCAGAAGCTCCGCCGCCATCAGGTACACCTCCCGGTCGGGCTTGTAGCGGCGCGCCAGCTCGGCCGAGAGCACGCAGTCCCAGGGCAGCCCGGCGCGCTTTGCCATGTTTACCAGCAGCGCAACGTTGCCGTTGGAGAGGGTCGCCAGGATGTAGCGCCGCCGCAGCCGCTTGAGGCCCTCTACGGCGTCGGGCCAAGGTTTGAGCCGGTGCCAGACGCGGTTGAGGCGCTCCTTTTCGGCATCATTCAACCCCTCTACGCCGAACTCGTCCAGCAGCTTCTCGAGGGAGGCGCGGTGCAGATCGTCCAGCTTCGTCCACGGCAGTTCCCCGCGCCGCACCCGGTCCATCGAGGGCCTATACTCCTCGCGCCAGGCGTCGGCGAAGGCGGCCCAGTCCACATCCAGCCCCTTCTCCCGGTTCAGCCGCCCGCCCTCCTCGATAATCGTGGAGCGCCAGTCCACGACCGTGCCAAAGACGTCGAAAGCAAGCGCTCTTACTCCGGATAGGCTCATCACCCTTCCTCCCGGCCGTCCGGCGGCCCCGTGCTCCCGCGCACCACGAGCTCCGGTTTGAGCTCGCACGTCCCTGGCTCCGAGCCGGCCATGAGCGCAACCAGCTCCTCAACGGCCAGCCGGCCGAGCTCGCGCAGCGGCCTGGCCACCGTGGTGAGCGGCGGGGAGAAGCAGCGGGAGAGCGAAACGTCATCGATTCCGACCACCGAGAGGTCCTCCGGCACGCCCAGATCCATCTCAGCGGCGGCCCGCAGCACCCCGGCGGCCAGAAGGTCACTGACGCACACAAGACCGGTCGGCCGATCCTCGCGGCGCGCGAGCCGACCGAAGGCGGCCCGTCCGTCCTCGAAGCCGGAGCCGCCCGGGAGGTGCAGCGTGCTGCCGTACTCCATCCCCGCCTCTCTTAAGGCACGCTCGATACCCTCCAGCCTGCGCCGGACAACGGTGGAACCGGCGCTACCGCCGAGGAACGCGAGCTTCTCGTGCCCCAGCTCCAGGAGGTGCCCGGCGGCGAGGTAGCCCGCCTCTCTCTCGTCCACGCGGACGGCACCCGCGCCCGTCCCGGCGAGAACCAGCGGGACCTCACCTGCCAGAGTCCGGTAGCAGCCATCTCGCGGCTCTTCCCCGTCCGGCTCAGAGGCCACAACGACCACGCCCGCCACCCGTAGCTCAGCCAGCCGGACCAGATGCTCCGCCTCGCCGCAGGAGCCGGTCTGGCACAGGATGACCGACAGCTTGCGTGCCCGCGCCGCCGCCTCGACCCCCTCGGCCACCATGGCGCAGGCCGGATCGGAGAGGTGCGGAACGAGGAGCCCCACCGTGCCGGAGCTGCGCGAGGCGAGCTGGCGAGCGATCGCACTCGGCCGGTATCCGAGCGCCTCTATGGCGGCCTCTACCCGCTCCCGCGTCGCCGGGGCGACCGGTGCCGTCCCGTTCACTACCCGGCTCACCGTGGAGATGGAGACCCCTGCAGCCCGCGCCACATCCCTTATGCTCGCGCCGCGAGTCCCCGCCGTAACCGGTCTTACCATCCCCTGCCCCCGCACCGGCTCACCGGCGCTCCAGGAGCCGGAGCGCATCCTCCACGATCGCGGCGTGGTCGAAGGCCAGCTCCACTGCCGCGGGGTCCATGAAGCGCGCTTCGGACGCGTCGTCCGCGGCGGCGAGCTCGCCGCCGGTGGCCCGCGCCAGGTACGTCACGCTCACGTTGTGCCCGCGCGGGTCGCGGTCCGGCTCGGAGTACACCCCGACGAGCCGCACGAGCTCCACCTCGAGCCCGGTCTCCTCGCGCACCTCCCGCACGGCGGCGCTCTCGACCGTCTCCCCGACGTCCACGAAGCCGCCCGGCAGCGCCCACCGCCCCTCGAAAGGCGGCCGTTTGCGCCGGATCAAGAGCACCCGGCCTCGCTCGTCCGGGACGATGACGTCGACGGTGAGTCTGGGCGTCTCCGGTGCCCCCAAGAAGATACGCACCTCCTCCAGCAGAGTCCGTGCCGCAACCCCTCCGGCACGCCGGAGCACATTCTAACTCATCGCTGGTAGAATGTTCCGGACGGGAGAAGGGAGGTCGGCCGAGATCAAGATCCTCGCCATAAGCGACAGGGTCGAACCGTTCATATACGGGCCGGGCATCAAAAGCCTGGCTCCAGACGTGGAGGCCGTCGTCTCCTGCGGGGACCTGCCGTTCGAGTACCTGGAGTACGTGGTCACGATGCTGAACGTGCCGCTGCTCTACGTGCTGGGCAACCACGACCCGGAGCCCGGATCGTCCGCGCAGAAGAAGGGTAAGGCGCAACGCCCGCCGGAGGGCTGCATCCCGCTGGACGGCCGCACGCAGAGCCTAAACGGCGTAACCTTCGCCGGTTTCTCCGGCTCGATGCTCTACTCCGGCGGCCCCCACCAGTACACCGAGCGCGAGATGCGCCTCAAGAGCTGGCGGCTCTCGGCCAGAATAGCGCTCGGAAGGGCGCTGGGACGCTCCGCGCCGGACGTATTCGTAACCCACTCCCCCCCGTTCGGTCTCGGCGACCGGGAAGATCCCTGTCATACGGGATTCAGATCCTTCGTGGAGCTCATAAACCGCCACCGGCCGAAGCTCTGGCTGCACGGCCACGTACACCTCTACGGGGCCGAGCCGGTGCGCGAGCTGCAGCGCGGCGGGACCCGGATAGTGAACGTGTTCGGACACCGACTCGTAGAGATTTAAGGCCGGCGGGAGGGTGCTTGAGAGTCCGGATGAGCCGGAGGAGGAAGTACCGCCGCCGGAGGCGGTTCGCCCTCCTCTGCCTGCTGCTGGCGGCGCTCCTGATCTTCGTTCTCTTCCGGGGCTGCGGCGGCCAGACGCAGCCGGCGGGTGTCAGAGACCCCGGCCCCCAGGCCGCGGCGTCATCCGCTGCAGCCCCGGAGCGGCCCTATGCGGCCGTCCCCCCGCCGCCGGACGCGGAGCCGCTCGCCCGCACCGCCGGGGAGCAGCCTCCCCTGCAGTATCGGTTAGCGGAGAGCTCCCGGCCCGAAGCCGGCGGATACCGGCCGGACGCCGAGCGGAGCGTGCCGCTCGGGGAGACGCTGGTGGCCGGAGCCGCCGACCCTTCGGACGGACCGCTGAAAGGGCACCGGATCGTGGCCTACTACGGGTCACCGCTGCCGGAGCACGCCGGACTGCTCGCCCGGCACGAGCCGGAGGAGACCATGGAACGCCTCGGGGAGGAAGCGGCCGCCTACTCGGCAGCCGATCCGGAACGCCCGGCCGTTCCCGCGGTGGATCTCGTCGTCTCCGCCGCCCGGAGGACGCCCGGGACCGACGGTCTCTACCTGGACCGGCTCCCGCCCGAGCAGATAGAAGAGTACGCCGACCTCGCGTCCCGGCATGGGGCATTGCTGATCCTGGATCTCCAGATCGGGCGCAGCACCGTGGCGGACGAGATAGAGGCCGTCCGCCCGTTCCTGGAGCTTCCCCACGTACATCTGGCGCTAGACACCGAGTACGCCGTCGGGGAGGGGCAGGTGCCGGGGGTAAACCTCGGCTCGATGGACCGGGGTGAGATCCAGGCGGCCATAGAACTCCTCGACCGGCTGGTAGAAGAGAACGACCTGCCGGACAAGGTCCTGATCGTACACCAGTTCGCAGAGGGGATCATCGCCGACAAACAGCGCATCCGACCCACAGATAACGTGCAGGTGGTTCTGAACACCGACGGGGTCGGAACCCCGGCAGAGAAGACCATCCGCTACGACCTTCTCGTGCGCCAGGAGCCGATCCAGTACGGCGGGATCAGGATCTTCCGCGAGCGGGACGATCCGCCGCTCGCCCCGGAGGAGGTCCTGCTGCTGGATCCCGCCCCGGCGGTGATCAGCTACCAGTAGAAGAGTGCAGGGCGGCCGGTTTTACACGGATTTAACCCCGGGGGGCTTGTTCTCCGGCAGAGGCGGGAGTAGATTTTCCCCGTGGTCGAGCACATGAACCTCGAAGAGCAGGCAGATCAGGACTTCTCCCGGGCCCGGCGGCGGGCGTTCCTCCGGCGGCTGCGGGCCTTCCTGCGCAACGACCCCGCCTCCAACCGGCTCCTCTCCTTCGAGGAGGTCCGGGACGCGCTCGGCGTCTTCAATCAGGTGCATCTGGGGATGCAGGTAGTGCCGGTGGAGAAGATCGTGGGCAGCGTCGGGCGGCACCGGGACTTCGACCGGGCTTTCCTCCCCTCCACCGAGAGCATCAAGCAACGGTGGAAGCGCATAGATCAGGCCTTCCACCGGGCCGAGGAGCTGCCGCCGGTGAGCCTGTACAAGATCGGGGACGCCTACTTCGTGCGCGACGGCAACCACCGGGTCTCGGTAGCGCGCCAGCAGGGCATCGAGATGATAGACGCCGACGTCACCGAGCTGCGTACCCGCGTCCCGGTCGACTCGGCACTGACGGCCGGCGACCTGCTCCGGATGTACGAGTACCGGCGGCTGCTGGAACGCCTCCCGATAGACCGGGTGCTGCCGGACCTGAAACTGGAGTTCTCGGACGTGGCAGACTACCGGCGGCTGGCGACGCTCATCGAGGCGCACGGCTTCCGGCTCTCCCAGCTCTGGCGGCGCTACGTCTCGCCGGAAGAGGCCATCCGGGACTGGTACGAGCACTCCTACAGACCCATAGCGCGCATGATCCGGGAGGAGCGCGTACTAGACGCCTTCCCGGGCCGCACCGAGCCGGATCTGTATATGTGGATCGTGGCCCACCGGGAGCAGCTCGTGCTGGAGCGCCGCGACGAGTCCGTCTCGCCGGAAGAGGCCAAGGACGCCCTGCTCTCAGCGCGGGAGCGCAGACCGCCCTTCATGCTCAGCTAGAGGGCCGGACGTGTAAGATATGCCTGGAATGAGGCATTGAAGCCGGACGAATCGAGGTGGTAGCTCTTTGGGCGTACTGGATGTGATCTGGGCCCCGGCCCGCGCGATGGAGCGTCTCACGAGAGAGGGCGGCGGCGCGGCGGCCGGATTCGGGATAGTGGCGCTGTGGGCGGCGCTGAGCCTCCTGTCGGCTGCGCTGGAAGTCTTTCTGTTCCCCGTAGAGCAGCAGTTCTCCCCCGAGGACTTCCCGCAGCTCCCGCCGGAGCTGTTCGAGGGAGAGCTCCTGCTCACGGCCCGGGTTCTGGCGGTCGTCTTCGCCGTGCTCCTGCCCTTCATCTGGTGGATCGCCGTCTCGCTGGTGATGCAGCTCGCCACCCGCATCTTCGGGGGCAGCGGACCCCTGAGCAACATGCTCGCCATCGTCGGCGTGGCGTGCCTGCCGCTCGCACTGGAGACCCTGGTGCAGATGCCCCTGACCGGCCTGCAGCTCGCAGCCGGACCGGACAGCCCGGTAGGGGTTCTGCTGGGTCTGTTGGGGTTCTTGATCCTGCTCGGGTCCGGCATCTGGCATGTGGCGCTCGTCATCGTGGGGAGCCGCTTTGCCCGGCAGCTCAGCTACGGGGAGTCCGGCGGAGCCTGCGCGCTCTCATGTGTGGGCTGCGGGGGCCTGATCCTGCTGGCCATAACTATCGTCGTGGTCCTGGTCGTCACGCTCGCCGGGACCTTCGGAGGAGGATAGAGCGATGGAGGAAGCACCGCGCCGCAGAAGCCGCACCTGGCTCTGGATCCTGCTGACGGCCGGAGCCCTGGTGTTGCTGACGGTTATCGTCGCCGTGGCCGTGGTGGCTCTCGCCGGGCGTCCGGCCCCCGGTGAGGCCGCTGCGAGCCGGATCACCTGGGACGAGAGATACGTCATGGGCGAGGGGCCGGAGAAGATAGCCGTCCTGCCGGTGACGGGGGTCATCGGATTGCAGGCGGAGGGACTCTTCGCCCAGGCCGGTGCCACGCCGGAGACCCTGCGCAGCCAGCTGGAACAGGCCGCCCGGGACACCGGCGTACAAGCCGTGATCCTGGAGGTCGAATCGCCCGGCGGCGGGGTCGTGGCCAGCGACGAGATGCATCAGGCGATCCTGGACTTCAGGGAGCGCACGGAGAAGCCCGTCGTCGTCTCGATGGGCTCCACAGCGGCCTCCGGCGGCTACTACATCTCCACCGCCGCCGACCGCATCGTGGCTAACCCCACCACCCTGACGGGCTCTATAGGCGTCATCTTCCGGTCCGTGAACTACGCCGAGGCTGCAGACCGGCTGGGCATAGAGGAGGTCGTCGTCCAGAGCGGGGAGTTCAAGAACATGGCCTCCCCCTTCGACGAGCTGACACCCGAAGAGCGTGAGATCCTCCAGTCCTTCATCGACGAGGCCTACGACAGGTTCGTCGGCGTCATAGTAGAGGGCCGGGACCTCCCGGAAGAGCGGGTGCGGGAGCTGGCCGACGGCAGGATCTACTCGGGCCAGCAGGCCGAGCAGCTCGGGCTGGTAGACGGGCTTGGGAACCTGGAGGACGCCGCCGCGACGGCCCGCGAGCTCGCGGGGGTGGACGAGGCCACGGTCGTACGCTACGAGCAGCGGCCGGGCTTTCTCGACCTGCTGATGGCCCGCCTGGCGCCGCCCGAGCCGGAGATCCTGACGATCCTGCGCGCCGCCGGCTTCGATCCCACGCCGGAGCTTCAGTACCTCTACCGGCCCGGCGCGTACGCGCCGGGTCGGTAGCGCCCGGAGAACAGAACCACTACTTCCACTTGATCGTGCACCCCACCGGAGCGGTCTCGGCCGTGGCGGGCTCCCGCCCCTCCAGGACGGCTTCTATCGCGTCGCGCAGGTAGGCCTCCCTCACCGCCTCCGGATCCTCGTAGTTGTCGTCCACGGTGCCGTGGTAGCGCAGGATGCCGTCCGCGTCGAAGAGGAAGACCTCCGGCGTGCGCTCCGCACCGTAGGCCCGGGCCACTTCCTGATCTTCGTCGTGGAGATAGGGGAAGTTGAACCCCTTCTCCTCGGCCCGCTCCTTCATCTTTTCGAAGCTGTCGTCGGGGTACTTGCTCGCGTCGTTGGAGTTTATGGCTATGAGCTGCACCCCCCGGCCGGCGTAGTCGGCCTGGATCTGCACCAGCCGGTCCTCCCATGCCCGGGCGTAGGGGCAGTGGTTGCAGGTGAAGATCACAGCCACCGCCTCCCGGTCGTCGTAGTCTGAGAGCAGATACTTCCTCCCGTCCACGCCGGGCAGGTTGAACGGTATGGCGTTATCTCCGATCCTTATGTTGGCCACGGTTCACCTCCGTCGCTCGGACTCTCTCCGGATCTCAGGGTAAACGCTCGGACGAGGAGCCGCTACCGCCGCAACGCCCGCCGGATGCTCTCCTCAGAGGGCAGCGGGGAGACTCGCCCGTCCTCCAGCGTGTAGGCCCGGCAGGTGAGAGCGTAGGGCGCACCATCCGGCGGCGGAACTATGTCCTCTCCGTCCACGCGAATGGTCGGGGAGCCGACGAAGCGCAGCTCGGCGGCCTGCTCCTCGGTCTTCACCTCCGTCACCTCGACCTCCGCCTCGACACCCTCCTCGGAGATCACCCGCCGCAAGCGCTCCAACGCCCGGCCGTGCGACGGGCAGTCCTCATAGTACAGGAAGTCCACCTTCATGAGCCTAATGGTAGCCTGAAGCGGGGCCGTTTACTACGCCGGCGGCACGATGCGCTTGACGCCCAGGATGTTGTACCAGCCGTTGGGCAGGTCGTCGTAGCGGACCACGGTGCCGGGAGCGGGAGCGTGGATCATGCGCCCGTCGCCGGTGACGATGCCGACGTGCTGGATGCCCGAACCGTACCCGTCGGCGTAGCCGAAGACCAGATATCCGCGCCGGAGCTCGGTCTTGGCGACCTTCGTCCCCGGACCGGAGTGGTACTGGTCGTGCGCCGTGCGCGGCAACCGGATGCCGAACTTCTCGTAGACCTTGAGCGTCAGGCCGGAGCAGTCCACCCCCTGGCGCGAGGTACCCCCATACTGGTACGGGACGCCGAGCCACGTCCGCGCCTCGGCCAGAATCTCCTTCCCGGTAACCTGCCCCCCCGAGGCGGTCTGCTGCGTCTCGGTCACCCGCGCAACCCGCACCGCATCGGCGATTATGTAGCCCTCGCTGCCAGAGCGGCGGGCAACCCGGATCTTCCAACCGTCCCCAGCGGCCATCCTGAAGGTCCCCAGATGCACCCACCGGCCGCCGTTCTGCCGCTGATCGACGGTCACCCACTGCCAGCCGGAGGTCGTGTGAATCCCTATCCGCGCTCTGGGATTATAGCCGGGATTTGCAGGCCAGCGGGCATGGACCCTGTAGCGGTCCGTGGCCGGTATCCTGACCTTGTAGCGCGCGGCGTCGGCTACCGGCTTGGGGGTCGCAAAGCGGTAGTTCTCTCCGTAGCGCTCCGGGCTGTAGGAGCTCGCGCCCCAGCTCTCGGAGGCCGCAAAGCGCCCAGGAGTCTCGTTGTCTACCACCTGCACGTACCGGGCCGACTCCGCCGGGCCCGCAGCCAACCCTACTACCCCCGCGAGCAGAAGCGCGATCAGCGCCAGAGAAAAACCGTTCTTCAATCGCCCCCTCCAGGAACCACGGGCCCGTTACCGTATCGCAATAAATATAGACGTTTATTGGGCCTCGCGTAACGAAACTTTAGAGAATTCTGAAATTTTTTCACAATTTCCGTGGAGCCGGGAGACCTCTGGTAGTATCTTCTCGCAGTGTTCGACGAAAGGAGGCGAATATGGCGCTGGCGGAACGCAGAGCAGAGGTGGTATGGGAGGGCGGTCTCGCCCGCGGCACCGGGCGTCTCACCGGGGGCAGTGGCGCGCTGGGAGAGCTGCCCGTAAGCTGGCCGGCCCGCACCGAGCGTCCCGACGGCAAGACCTCCCCCGAGGAACTGATAGCCGCAGCCCACGCCGGGTGCTACGCCATGGCCCTCTCACACGTGCTGGAGGGCCGGGAGACCCCGCCGGAGCGGCTGGAGGTGAGCGCGGTCTGCGCGCTGGACGAGATCCCGGACGGAGTGAAGATATCGCGCGTGGACCTCAGCGTGCGGGGGCGGGTGCCAGGAATCACGGCCGAGGACTTCCGCTCAGCCGCCGAGGAGGCCGAGCAGGGCTGTCCGGTCTCAAACGCCCTGCGCGGCAACGTGGACATCCGGCTCGAAGCGTCTCTGGAGAGCTAAAGCCTGGAGGGTGGCTACTCGGCCCGGTACGCACTCTCAAGGCCACAGCCGGACAGCAATCGCAGCCGGGCCGCCTGCCGGGGCGGCCCGGGCGCGCCTACGGGCTGACCGGGAGCCAAATCTCCCTACGTGATCTTCACCGCCCTCTTCATAACGCCCGGTGTGATCGTGCTCAGCTTCGCCGGCGGTCGCCACAGAAGAGGTGCGGGCACTAACCGCCGCTCGCCGCCTCAGGCTCCTCCGGCGGCTTGACCGTCTCGCTCAAGACCTGCTGGAACTCCACCATATCCGGGACCCAGAAGCTCAGGTACATCCCGGCCGGCTCCGAGTAGAGCGTCTGCTCGTGGCCGGGGACGGTTCCGGCCTCGATCTTTATCCTGCCATCCTCTTCCCTGAGCGCCTTGACCCGGGCACCGAGCGCTATGAGCTCGTTGCGCGTCATGTTAGTCTCGACGTTGCTGAGCGCGGCCTCCTCTACCTCCGGCAGGCGGTCTATATTCTCGCGGGAGAACGCCTGATTGAAGACGCGGAAAACGAAGTCCTGCTGGCGCTTGACGCGCCCGATGTCGCCCTGGGAGTCGGCCCGCCAGCGCAGGTAGGCCAGGGCCTGCTCCCCGTTGAGGGTCTGGATGCCGGGCTCCAGCCTTATCATCGGGCCGCCGGGGTAGGCGCGCTTCTCGACCTCCACGGGAACGTTGACCCTTACCCCGCCCATCGCCTCGACCACCTCCCGCAACCCCTCGAAGTTGGCGATGGCGTAGTCCTCCACCTCTATGCCGGTAAACCCGGAGACGGTCCGGAGCATGAGCTCGGGCCCGCCGTAGGCGAAGGCGTGGTTGATCTTGTCATATCCGTAGCCGGGGATGTGGACCCGCGTGTCCCGCGGGATGGAGAGCATGGATATACCCTCCCCCGCGATGCGGATCAGGATTATTGTGTCGGAGCGCGAAGCCTCTTCGGGCTCGTTCATCTCATCATCGGCCCCGAGGAAGAGCAGATACTGGGGCTCGCGGCTTATGAACATGCCGGGCGAGTCGCCGCCGACGATCTCGGCGATCGGGTTGGTACCGCCGGTGTTCGGGGAGCCGGCCGCCATGAATCCGGCCAGAGCACCGGCGATTACCGCGAGGACGCCGAGCGCCGAGAGGAGCCCCCAGCGCCACCACCGCCCGCGCCGCTCTTCCGGTTTCTCCCCGGAAGAGCGCGCCTCTTCTGTCCCGGATCTCTGCATGCTCCTCTCCAAGACGGCCTCGCGCCGGAGCCCGCTCCGGCCTCCTCAAGTTCATCTAATATACCTCACGATCCGGGCGCTTTGCAGTCTCCCTACCCGGACACTTCCAGCACGACCTTACCGCGGCCGTGTCCGGAGTCCAGCCGCTCGTGAGCCCTGCTAACGTGCTCCAACGGCAGCACCTCATCCACCAGAGGCAGCATCTTGCCCTGCTCGATGAGCCGCGTCAGTTCCTCCAGCCGCCGGCGCTCGCGGGTCAGGAAGACGCCGTAAATGGTCTGGTTGTTGAGATAGGCGTGGGTGAGGTCTCCCTGGATCGGCAGGATGCTCGCCAGCCGCCCGAACGGCCGCGTCGCCTCCAGGCTTCTCACGAGCTGTCCGCCGACCGCGTCGAAGACGGCGTCTACCCCCTCGCCGCCGGTCTCCTGCAGCGCGGCCTCCGAGAAGTCCTGGCTCCGGTAGTCTACCGCCACATCTGCCCCGAGTTCGCCCAAAGTCTCCTGGTTGGAAGGTCCGGCGGTCGCGATCACATACGCCCCGGCGGCCTTCGCTATCTGGACGGCGAACGATCCGACGCCCCCGGCCCCGCCGTGAATGAGCACCGTCTCGCCGGGCCGTACCTCAAGACGCCGGATCAGGGCCTCGTACGCCGTACCGCCCGCCAGAGGAACCGCCGCGGCCTCCACGTGGCTCAGGCCGGCGGGCTTGAGCGCCACGATGCTCGCCGGAGCGACCACGTACTCGGCGTAGCTGCCGTGCGGGTTGCCGAAGATCTCGGGCGTGAAGTAGACCTCGTCGCCCGGCCGGAGGTCGTCCACCCCAGGCCCCGCCTCCTCCACAACCCCGGAAACGTCGTAGCCGATCACGGCGGGCGGCTCCACGACCGGGATGGCTCCGGCCCGGATCTTGGCGTCCACCGGGTTCGTCCCGGAGGCGACAACCCGCACCAGGACCTCGCCCGGCCCGGGCTCGGGACGCTCGACGTCCCGCTGCTCGAAGACCTCCGGCCCTCCGAAGTCCGCAATCACCATCGCGCGCATAGAAGCTCCCTCCTGAAAACCTGCTCTGAGAACCGCCTGCCTGGTTAACCTACCCGCCGGGACCGCCGGCTAAAAGGGCACGCCGCAGCGCAGGATAACGTTCGCGTACGGCCGCGCCTCGCCCGTCCTCACCACCAGCTTCGCCTCCCTTACCAGGAGCTTCAGCTGCTCGTGCGGGATGAGATCCAAGCCCCCCAGCTCGCTCTTTAGCAGCCGGTAACAGCCGGGGTTGGCCTCCCTGACCTCCAGCGCGGCCGTCGCCCGCTCGACGACCAGCTCGCCCAGGAGCCCTCTGAGAACCTCCTCGAAGGAGAGAGTGCCGAACCTGAAGGCGAGATCCACCACCTCCGGACCGTCCGGGACCGGCAGCCCGCAGTCGCAGACTACCACGAGGTCCGTGTGGCCCAGCCGGGCCAGCGCGCCGGCGAGCTGTGCGTTCAGGATGCCCCCCTTTCTCACAACCGCTCCACGACCTCCGGCGTGGGGAGCGAGCCCTGCGCTCCGGGCTTCGTGACCGCCGCCGAGCCGGCCCGCACCGCGTAGGAGACGGCGTCGCCCAAAGCGTCTCCCCGGGCCAGCTTCACGGCGAGCGCCCCCACGAACGCATCCCCCGCGCCCGTGGTATCCACCACCTCCACCTCCGGAGCCGGGAAGTGGCCGGTCTTCCCGCCGCCCGCGAAGACCGCCCCGGCGGCCCCGAGCGTGATCACGGCCGAGCGCGGTCCCAGCTCCAGCAGCTTCCCGGCGGCTTCCCGCGCATCCTCTACCGGCTCGACTTCCGTACCGAGCAGGAACGCGGCCTCGTGCTCGTTGACGACCAGGGGGTCTGGGATCTCCAGCAGCCCGTCCGGGACCTCGCGCATCGGGGCCAGGTTCAGCACGAAACGCGTCCCGCCGGAGGCGGCGACCTCCGCCGCCCGCGCTACCGTCTCGACGGGCAGCTCCATCTGGGCCACCAGCACCCTCGCGGCCCGGATGTCCTGCGCGGCCGCGCTCACATCCTCCGGCATCAGGCGGTGATTCGCCCCCGGCGAGACCACGATGGCGTTCTCCCCGTCCGGGGTCACGGTGATGAACGCCGCTCCGGTGGATATACCCGGGATGGCCTCCACCCGGCTTGAGTCCACGCCCTTCTCGCGCAGGTTACGGAGCATGGCCTCGCCTAAAGAGTCCTCCCCGACCCGGCCCAGCATCGCGACCGAGGCCCCCAGGCGGGCTGCGGCCGTGGCCTGGTTAGCCCCCTTGCCGCCGGGGAGGGTGGAGAGCTCGGCGCCGGTGACCGTCTCGCCGGGTTGCGGGCGGCGCTCCACCCGGAGCACGAAGTCCTGGTTTATGGAGCCTGCTACGAAGACCTCCGCCAAGCCGCTACTCCGCGAACTCCTCCACGTTCTCCTGCGTTACCAGCTTAACCTCGACGGGGATCTCCTCCGGGACTCGCTCCCCTTCGATGGCCTTTATAGCATTCTCGACGCCGAGACGCCCCATCTCCTCCGGCTGCTGGGCGATGGTGGCGTTCATCCTGCCCTCCCGGATGGCCCCGATCGCGTCCTCTATGGCGTCGAAGCCGACCACGATCACCTCGCTCCCCGCGCGGTCGCCGAGTGCCTGGACCGCGCCGAGCGCCATCTCGTCGTTCTGCGCGAAGACGCCCCTTATGTCCGGATTGGCCTGGATCAGGTTCTGCATCACGTTCAGCCCCTCGCTCCGGTCGAAGTCCGCCGGCTGGCTGGCGACGAGTTCGACGGCGTCCTGGGCCTCTATCGCTTCCCGGAAGCCCTGCCCCCGGTCCCGGGCCGCCGAGGTGCCGGGGATGCCTTCGAGCTGAACGACCGGTCCCTCTTCGACGAGCCGGATCAGCTCCTCCCCGGCGAGCCGGCCGCCCTGAACGTTGTCCGAGGCGATAGTGGTTACGATCTCGCCGCCCGAAGCGCCGCGGTCCAGCGCCAGGACCGGGATGTCCGCTTGGTTGGCCGCCTCGACCGCCGGGACCACGGCGTCGGAATCCACCGGGTTCACCAGGATGGCATCCACCTGCTGGGTGACGAAGTTCTGGATGTCGTTCTGCTGCCGGGAGGCATCGTTCTGGGCGTCGGCCACGATCAGCTCCACCCCGGCCTCGTCCGCCGCCGCCTGCGCCCCGTCGCGCAGCGTCACGAAGAACGGGTTGTTCAGTGTGGAGATGGAGAGCGCTATCCTCGTGCCCTCGCCACCGTCACCCGCAGCTCCGCCGCACCCGGCGACCGTAACCGCCAGAGTGAGCGCCACCAATAACGAGAGTACGCGTTTCATTGCGATCTCCTTTCTATCGTTTGCGCCTGCGGCGCAAGGTATCTGTCATGACCGCCAGGGCGATCACAACCCCTATAACCACCTGCTGCCAGAACGCCGAGACGTTCATCAGGTTCAGCCCGTTGCGCAGCACGCCCAGGATAAACGCCCCGATGAGCGTCCCCGAGGCCGTGCCCACCCCGCCCTGGAGACTCGCCCCACCGATCACGACCGCCGCGATGGCGTCCAGCTCAAAGGTGAACCCGGCCTGCGGCTGCGCTGAGGCCAGCCGCGCCGTGGTGAGTATCCCCGCGATCCCGGCGTAGAGCCCAGAGAGGGTGTATACGAGGAGCTTCTGGACGAAGACGTTGATGCCGGAGAGCCGGGCGGCCTCCTCGTTGCCGCCGATGGCGTACATGCAGCGTCCGGCGTAGGTATAGCGCAGGATGAATACGGTGATGACCCACATCACCACCATGACCACCACCGGCAGCGGGATCACCCCGAACAGATCCCTGCTCCCCAGATACTGGATGGACTCGGGGATGTCGCTGATCGGGATGCCACCCGAGATCACAAGCGCCAGACCTCGCGCGGCGCTGAGCATCGCCAGCGTCGCAATGAACGGCGGCAGGTTACCCAGTGTGATCAGCAACCCGTTCACCAGCCCCGCCAGCGCCCCCGCGCCGAGCCCGGCCGCAACGGCCAGCGGCAGCGGCAGTCCAGCCGACACCGCCGCCCAACCGAACACGATCCCGGCCAGCGCCAGCACGCTCCCCACCGAGAGATCTATGCCGCCCGAGATGATAACGAAGGTGACCCCGAAGGCCAGGATCGCAATGACCGCTATCTGGGTTCCGACGTTGAAAAGGTTGGTGAAGGTCAGGAAGATCGGGGAGAGGAACGCCATCACCGCGCACAGGAGCACCAGCCCGCCGAGCGGCCCGCTGCGGCTCAGGAGCTCTCTGAAGCTCGGCCTACTCAACGACAACCTCGCTCTCCGGCGTCGCCAGCTCCATCACCCGCTCCTGCGTCGCCTCCCTGGCCGGCAGCTCGCCCGTGATGCGCCCCTGGCTCATCACCAGGATGCGGTCGCTCATACCGAGCACCTCTGGGAGGTCGCTGGAGATCATGAGCACGGCGGCGCCCTCGTCGGTAAGGCGGTTGATAAGCTCGTAGATCTCCACCTTGGCCCCCACGTCCACCCCGCGAGTCGGCTCGTCCAGGATGAGGACCTTCGAGTCCGCAAGCAGCCACTTCCCGATAACCACCTTCTGCTGGTTGCCACCGGAGAGGTACCGGACCTCCTGCTCCAGCCCCGGCGTGCGGATGTTTAACCCCTCGACCATCTCCCGAGCCTTGCGCCGCAGCTCCCCCCGCCGGATCATCCCCAGCCGCACACTCCTGGAGAGAGCCGCCAACCCCAGGTTCTCCAGCACCGAGAGCCTGGGGACGAGCCCCTGCCCCTGCCGGTCCTCAGGAATGAACCCGATGCCCTTCCTGCGGGCCTCCCGGATGTCTCCCGGCTCCATCTTCCGCTCCCCGACCAAGATCTCGCCGGAGTCCACAGGATCGGCGCCGAAGATGGCGCGTGCCAGCTCCGTGCGCCCGGCCCCAACGAGCCCGGCTACCCCGACCACCTCCCCGGCGCGCACCTGGAACGAGATGTCCCGCAACACCCCCGCCCGCGAGAGGTTCCTCACCTCCAGCAGCACCTCGCCCGCCGCGCTCCGGCGGCGGGGGTACTGGTTCTCGATCTCGCGCCCGACCATCAGGCGTACCATCTCTTCGCGGCTCGCATCCGCGGGTAGGTGCCCCGCGACTCTCCCGTCGCGCAGCACCGTCACTCGGTCCCCGATCCCGGCTACCTCCTCCAGGTGGTGCGAGATGTAGATGATCCCGACGCCCTCGTCCCTGAACGCCCGGATGATCTCGAACAGCCGCTCTATCTCCTGCCCGGAGAGCACGGCCGTCGGCTCGTCTAAGATGAGGATCTCGGACTCCAGGCTCAGTGCCTTGGCGATCTCGACCATCTGCCGCTGCGCCACCCCGAGCTCGGAGACGAGCGCCCGCGGGTCCACCTTGACGCGCATCTCGTCCAGCACTTCCTGCGCCCGCTGCAACATCCTGCGCCGGTCCACGATCCCGAACCGCCGCGGCTGGCGCCCGAGCAGGATGTTCTCGGCCACGCTGAGCTCCGGGATCAGGTTGAACTCTTGGTAGATGGTAGAGATACCCAACTTCTGCGCGTCCTCGGCGGAGTCTATCTCCACCGGCACGCCACCGCGCAGGATCTCGCCCTCGTCCGGCCGGTACGCCCCGGAGAGGATCTTGACGAGCGTGCTCTTGCCGGCCCCGTTCTCACCGAGCAGCACGTGCACCTCGCCCGCCCGCAACTTGAAGTCCACCTTATCCAGCGCCACCACGCCCGGGAAGCGCTTGGTGATGCCCCGCATCTCCAGCAGCTCCTCGCTCACCGCCCCGGCCTCCCGCACGAGTCCCGCACCACCAGCTCAGCATCCATAATCAGCGACCGGGGCCGGCGCCCCTCCTCGACCATCTCCAGCAGCATCCGGGCCGCCGCAGCGCCGAGCTCGCCGGTGGGCTGTGAGATCGCGGTAACCGGCGGCTCCACCAGCTCGAACCAGCTCACGTCGTCGAAGCTGGCCAGCGAGATGTCCTCCGGGACCTTCAGCCCGGCGCGCCGGACCTCACGCAGCGCGCCGAGCGCCATCAGGTTGTTCGCAACGAAGACCGCCGTCGGCCTCTCCCTCAACGCCAGCAGCTCCCGCATCGCCACCGCACCGCTCGCCCGGCGGAAGTCCCCCACCCGGACGCGCTCCTCCATCACCGGCACGCCGCGCTGCTGCGCCGCACCCACAAACGCCTCCAACCGCTCCCGGCCCGACACGACCTCCGGCGGCCCAGAGATCACCGCCAGCTCCCGGTGCCCAAGCCCTACCAGATACTCCACCAGCTCCCCCACCGCCCGCCGGCCGTCCGCGCGCACCACCGGAGCACCTATCCCCTCGATGTGCCGGTCCACGAACACGACCGGAACGCCCTCCTCCACAACCTCCGCCAGATACGGCGACTCAGCCCGCGCCGGACTCACGATAAGACCGTCCACCCGCCGCTCCAGAAGCACATTCAGATACAGCTCCTCCTTCTCCGGGTCCTCGTCAGCGTTCCCCAGAATGAGGCTGTACCCCCGCTCGTGAGCAGCGTCCTCCACAGCCCGCGCCACCGCCGTGAAGAAGGGGTTGAGCACGTTGGAGACCACGAGCCCCAGCGTCCGCGTCGTCTCGCTCCGCAGAGACCGGGCCATCGCATTCGGCCGGTACCCAAGCCGGTCGGCCGCCGCCAAAACCCGCTCGCGCATCCGCTCGCTCACCCGGCCGCTGCCGCTCATCACCCGCGATACCGTCGCCGTAGATACCCCCGCCTCCCGGGCCACGTCCTTGATCGTGCTCAAACCAGCTCCTCCTGTATCCTAGTGTAATCGTTTACGTAAACGATTACAAGAGTGGGTCTCTCAGAACGTGAGGAGTATTTTAAAGTTGGCAAGGAGTACCGTTACTCTGGAGGAGGTTGAGAGTTCTGGTCGCTGAGGAGAGGTTTGTGGGGTGTCTCATCGGGCAGTGCACGGGGGATGCTCTGGGGTTTGTGGTTGAGGGGCGGCTGCCGGAGGTCTGCCGCCGGTACATAGACCGGGTTCTGGATGAGGGAGTGCCGGGGGAAGCAGGGCGCGAGCCGTACCGGTTCGGCCAGTACTCTGACGACTCGCAGCTCGCCCGGGAGCTGTTGCAGAGCTACGCGGAGCTGGGGAGGTTTGACCCGGAGGATTACGCGCGCCGGATCGCGGCCATCTTCCGGGAGGTGCGCATCGTCGGTCAGGGTCGGGCCACGGAGGAGGCGGCGCGGCGATTGATCGGGGGCGTCTCCTGGCGCGAGTCCGGGACGCCGCCTCCGGCGGCCGGGAACGGGAGCGCGATGCGCGCCGGGCCGGTGGGGCTTCTCTTCCACGACGATCCGGAAGGGCTGGTCCGGGCGGCCCGGGAGCAGGGGATAATCACCCACCGGGACGATCGGTGTTCGGCGGGGGCCGTCGCCATAGCCGGGGCCGTGGCGCTCGCGTTCCAGGAGCGGCCGGTGGACTTCGGCTGCTTTCTGGCGCAACTGAGCGAGTGGACGGCTGCGGTAGAGCCCTCTTTCGGCGGCTACATCCGCCGGCTGGAAGAGTGGGTAGAGCTTCCGCCCGGAGAGGCTGCCGGGCCGATCTCCCGGGCGGGGCTGGAATCCGGGGAGCACGATCCCCGGTGGGGGATCTCGCCCTTCGTGGTCGGCAGCGTGCTCTGGAGCCTGTACTCCTTCTTGAGGAGCCCGGAGGACTACCGGGAGACGGTGCGGAATGCGATCTCGGCGGGCGGCGACGTGGACACGACGGCGGCGATGGCGGGAGCCATCAGCGGGGCACACTTGGGGATAGAAGGCGTTCCGGAAGACCTGGCTCGCCGCGTGACGGACAACGGAACGTGGGGTTACGAAGAGCTCGCAGAGCTGGCCCGCCGGTGCTGCCGGATCAAGGCGAAAAAGCCTCGAAACCGCCCGCCGGACCTGAGAGAATGCGCCCCGTGACCCGGAGTGTAGAGAGAGGATTCCGGTAGTTGGCCGCCCCTGACCGGGCGTTCCGCTACCGCGGGCCCTTCGGGCGCGAGCTTGCCGCCGGGCGGGTGGCCGTGCTGCGCGAGGCCTCCGGGTCCATCCCTCCGCCGGCGCTGGTGTTGCTGGCGGTGCTCTCCGTACAGCTCGGAGCGGCGATGGCCAAGAGCCTCTTCGAGGCTGTAGGTCCCGGCGGGGCGGTGTTTCTCAGGGTCGGGCTGGCGGCGCTGCTACTGGCGTTCCTCTGGCGAAGGCGGCTGGCGGGCGCGGTACTGTCCTCGCGCAGGAGCCTCGCACTGGCGGCCACCTTCGGATTCGTGCTCGCCGGGATGAACTTCTGCTTCTACTCGGCGCTAGAGCGCATACCGCTGGGGGTCGCCGTGACGCTGGAGTTCACCGGGCCGCTCGCCGTAGCGCTCCTCGGCTCACGGCGGCTGCTGGACTTCCTTTGGGGCGCACTGGCCGCCGGCGGGATCTTCCTGCTCTCCCCCTTCGCGAGCACGACCGGGGTAGCGGGCGGCGAGGCTCTGGACCCGGTGGGCGTAATCTTCGCGCTGCTGGCCGGGGCGTTCTGGGCGTGCTACGTGCTGCTCGGAGGCCTGCTAGGCCGGAGCTTCGCCGGAGGCACGGGCCTCGCACTCGCCACGGGCGTGGGAGCGGTGCTCGTGGCCCCGGTCGGGCTCTGGCAGGCCGGGACGGAGCTGCTGGCTCCGGGCGTGCTGCTCGCCGGGGCCGGGATCGCGCTGCTCTCGACCGCCATCCCCTACACGCTGGAGATAGAAGCGCTCAAGAGGATGCCCGCGCGGGTGTTCGGGGTGCTGATGAGCCTGGAGCCCGCGGTGGCCGCGCTTATCGGGTTCGTGATCCTGAGCGAGGCGCTGCAGCTCCGGTCGTGGGCCGCGATCCTGCTGGTCAGCGCGGCGGCGGCCGGCAGCGCCGGGTTCAGACCCCGGCGCTAGTCCTCTTCCCCGGGACGGCTCCCGCGCTCGGTGTCGGTGTCCTTCATGGTGCGGCGCTCCACGGAGAACTCCAGCCGCAGCACGTCTCCCTGCCCGATGTCCTCCGGCAGCTCGGAGCGGTCCACGACTATCTCGCGCTCTCCGATGAGCATCGTCACGTTTCCGCCGTCGAATCCGGTGACGGTAGCCGTCAGGGCCAACTCTCCTCCTCTTTGATCGCCTCCGTGTCTGGTATTGCCCGGAAGTCCGCCGGGCGAAACCTGCGGGAACGGCTCCAGTTGTGTTAGAAACAACTGGCTGTAAGCGAGAGAGGGAGTGAGGGATGATCTTCTCCGAAGGAACGGTAGTCTGGGTCACGGGGAGCAGTACGGGGATAGGACGGGCGGCCGCGATCGGTTTCGCCCGGGAAGGCTGCGCCGTCGCCGTCCACTACAACAGCAGCGAAGGCCCGGCGCAGGAGGTGGCCGGTGAGATAGAGTCTCTCGGCCGCGAGGCGCTGCTGGTACGGGGAGACGTCTCGAAAGCTGCGGATGTCCGGCGCATGGTTGGGGAGATAGAGAGGCGCTTCGGCCGGCTGGACGTGCTCGTGAACAACGCCGGAGCCCTGATCGAACGCACCACCCTCTCCGAGATGAGCGAGGAGCTGTGGGACCGGGTGATGGCTGTGAACCTCAAGTCGGTCTTCCTCTGCTCGCAGGCGGCGCTGCCGCTCCTGCGGCGCAGTGAGCGGGCCAGGATCATCAATGTCACATCCATAGCGGCGCGCAACGGCGGCGGGCCGGGCTCGATGGCTTACGCGACGGCCAAGGGCGGGGTGAGCACGCTCACCCGGGCGATGGCGAAGGAGCTCGTGGGCGAAGGCATCCTGGTAAACGCGGTCGCTCCGGGGGTCATCCAAACTCCCTTCCACGAGCGCTACACGCCGCCGGAGGTGATGGAGAAGCTGGTCTCCGCCATCCCGATCGGGCGGGCGGGAACGCCGGAGGAGACGGTGGGAGCGATGCTCTTCCTGGCTTCAGAGCGCGCCAACTACGTGGTCGGCGAGGTGATCGAGGTCAACGGCGGTTTGCTGATGGACTAGGGAGACTCGGCGAAGACGGTGCAGGGGCTGCTGTCCACGACCTCGGGGAAGAGCGGGATGGCGTAGACCCGCCGCATCTCCTGCGGAGCCAGGCTCAGGTTGATGTCCTCGATTATGATGACGTACCGCCCCGGGTGGTGGACGCCGCACAAGATCTGGTGCGCCAGCTTCCCCTCCTCGGGGCGCCGGTAGGCTGCGAGCGAGATCCAGTCCATCCCCACGGCCTTCAGTCCCGGGAACTCCTCGATCAGGTACTCGCACGCCTCGGGCGCGACGCCCGGCCCCTCGCCGGCGTACCGCTCGGGGTCTTCGGCGCGCAGCCTCTGCCAGCCGCTCCGCAGCAGCAGCAGGTCGCACTCCCGGATGGCATCTGCGTGCCGCTCCAGCTCCTCCCGCATCACGAGCTCATCGCTCCCTTTCGGGGTCTCGATCAGCAGCGGGCGCTCATAGACGAACCGGTCCATCGGGACGTCGGCTATCTTCGGCCCGTCCGGGTTGAAGTGGTTGGGAGCGTCCAGGTGCGTCCCGAAGTGGTTGAAGAGGTCCAGCCGGTAGGTGTTGGCAGGGCTGCCGTCCTCTATGGAGGTGTGCCGCTGGTAGGAGTATTTCGGGTTCCCCGGCCAGCCGGGGTCTCCGCCGCGGATATCGTATGAGAGCCGGATAAACTCGGGCATCAAGAACCTCCTGCTTTCTTCTCCAGCCCCTTACCATACCTCGCCCGGCTTCCAGCGGCCACGTCCTGCGCGGAAACGGTAAACTCCCTGTATGGAGACGACCTCCCGGAGAGCGCAGTGAGGCTGAGGCGCAAAAGAGCGGGCCGCAAGAAGGCCCGGCCGATGATCCACCCGACCCCGATCCGGATCTCCCGGCGCACCCGCAACCTGCTGCTGGCCGGGGCGCTGGCGGCGCTGCTGCTCATCATGTGGGCGGCGCCCAGCGTCCCGATAATAGCTATCGGCGGATTTGCGCTGGCCATCATAATCTCGTTCCCGGTGCGGGCTCTCTCACAGATCATGCCGCGGGGGCTGGCGATCCTGGTCAGCTTCCTCTCGCTGGCCGGGTTGGTGGTGTTCGCCATCGCGGTGCTGGTACCGATACTCATAGAGCAGCTCAGCGCGCTCATAGCCGCCACACCGGCCATTGCCGGCGAGGCGGACCGGATGCTCCGCAGCCTGGTGATGATGCTCGCCGACCGCAACCTCCTGCCGGGGACGCCGGAGGACTTCATCTCCAATCTGGGTGAGGATCTCTTCAACCGGGCCCAGGCGCTGGCCGAGCGGGCCCTCGGCGGGCTGGTGGGGTTCGTCTCGGGGGTGATCAGCATCGGCATCGCCCTTTTCGGAATGCTCTTTGTGGCGGCCTACCTCCTGATAGACGTGCGGCGGATCAAGGCCGCCTACCTGCTCGCCGTTCCCTCTCGCTACCGGCGGGATGCCCGGGAGCTGTGGGACTCCTTCGGGTTCTCGCTCTCGCGCTACCTCTCCGGGCTGGCCTTCGTGCTCATAGCGCAAGGCGTGCTCTCGGCCATCGCGCTCGCCATCTTGGGCGTCCCGTATGCGATCCTGCTCGGCGCCTGGGTCTCGATAACGGCTATCATACCCTACCTCGGAGCCTGGCTCGGCGCGATACCGGCGGTTATCGTCGCGTTCTTCGTCTCGCCGCTCACGGCGGTCCTGACGGCCATAGTCTTCTTCGCGATCCAGCAGATAGAGAGCAACCTGCTCACCCCGCGTATCCAGGGAGTGGCCGTGCGCGTGCACCCGATCATCATCCTGCTCGCCGTCATCGCGGGCGGGGAGATCGCCGGGCTGCTCGGCGTCGTGCTGGCCGTGCCGACCGTCGCCGTCCTCCGGGTCCTCTTCGACTTCTTCCGGGTCAGGATCACTACCGAGGAGAACTACTAACGCCGCCCAGCGAGACGTACTTGATATCCAGATACTCCTCCATGCCGTAGTGGCTGCCCTCCCGGCCGAAGCCGCTCTCCTTGACGCCGCCAAAGGGCGCCTGGGCCGTGGAGGGCATCCCGTCGTTGGCCCCGAGGATGCCGTACTCCAGCCTCTCCGCCAGCCTGATCACCCGCCCCACGTCGCGCGTGAAGTAGTAGGCGGCAAGCCCGTAGGAGGTGTCGTTGGCCCGCCGCACCACCTCCTCCTCGCTCTCGAACGGCATGAGCGCCGCCACGGGCCCGAAGGTCTCCTCCCGCGCCACGAGCATCGTCTCGTCGGCGTCGAGCAGCACGGTGGGCGCGTAGAAGTTGCCCGCGCCGTTGATCCGCTCACCGCCCAGAAGCACCTTCGCGCCTTTTTTGCGGGCGTCGGCGACATGCCGCTCGACCTTCTGCACGGCCTTCTCCTCGATGAGCGGCCCTACCTCAACCCCTTCTTCGAGGCCGTTGCCGACCTTCATGGCGGCCATCCTGGCGGTGAGCTTCTCGGCAAACTCCTCCATCACGCCGCGCTGCACAAAGATGCGGTTGGCGCACACGCACGTCTGGCCCATGTTGCGCATTTTGGAAGCGGCCGCGTGCTCTACGGCCGCCTCTATGTCCGCGTCCTCAAAGACGATGAACGGCGCGTGACCGCCCAGCTCTAAAGAGAGACGCTTCATGGTGTCGGCGGCCTGCTTCATCAGGAGCTTCCCCACCTCCGTCGAGCCGGTGAAAGAGAGCTTCCTGACCCGCCCGTCCTCCATAACAGCAGAGGTTATGTCCGCGGCATCGAGCCCCGCAACCACTGAGAGCACGCCCTTGGGCAGCCCGGCTTCCTCGAAGATCCTGGCTATCTCAAGAGCGGAGAGCGGGGTCAGCTCCGAGGGCTTTATGACCATGGCGCAGCCGGCAGCCAGCGCCGCGCCGAGCTTGCGCGTGATCATGGCCGCCGGGAAGTTCCACGGCGTTATGGCCGCCGCTACCCCCACGGGCCGCTTTATGACCAGGATGCGCTTGTCCTGCGTGTTGGCGGGTATGGTCTCGCCGTAGATCCTCTTGGCCTCCTCGGCAAACCACTCTAGAAACGAGGCAGCATATCCGATCTCACCCCGCGCCTCGGCGAGCGGTTTGCCCTGCTCCAGCGTCATGATGCGCCCGAGCTCCTCGCTCCGCTCGCGCATGGTCCGGGCGACCCGCTGCAGGATGGCGCTGCGCTCCGCCGCCAGACTCTCGCCCCACTCCGGCTGGGCGGAGGCGGCGGCGTCTACGGCACGGCGCATGTCCTCGCGCCCGCCGTCCGGGAGGGTGGCGATGACCTCGCCGGTTGCGGGGTTTGTGACCTCGAAGGTCTTGCCGGAGGCGGCCTCAGCCCACTCCCCGCCGACAAATATCCTGTCCGCTACCTGTTCTTCGATCACAGCTTCCTCCTCGAACCGTATCTGGCTAGTGTAGCTCATCCCGCCGCACGGGCTCCCTCAGACGCTTCTCCCAGGCTTCCTGCTCTTGTGGGCCCGGACCGCGCGAGAGCAGGCTCACCGCGACGAAGACCCCGAGGCTGGCCAGCATGCCGTAGATGATCGGGTCGTTGGAGAAGAGCCCGCGGGTGTACATGAGCGCTATCACCACACCGCTGCTCACCAGCATTGCGGCCAGAGCCCCCGCACCCGTCGCCCGCCGCCAGAAGAGCGCGCCCACGATCGGGATGAAGAGCGCGCCCGTGAGCAGGTTGTATGCCACGGTCAGCGCGCCGACAACATCGCCTACGGCGATGGCAATGCCGAGCACCGCCACGCCCACGAGCAGGGTCGCCAGCCGACTGATGAGAACCCGGTTGTGAACGCCGCGGGCCAGCCGGGCGTAGACGTCGTTGGCGAGTATGGTGGAGGAGGCCAAGAGGGCCGAGCTTGCAGTGGACATTACCGCGGCCAGCGCCGCAGCGAGCACCAGCCCCAGGAGCCCGACCGGCAGGGTCGCGATCGCAACGGCGGCGAACGCGTTGTCCGCAGCCTCCAGCTCCGGCAAGAGCACCCGGGCAGCAGACCCGATCAGAGCCCCGGCCAGAGCGTAGAGCAGACAGTAAACCCCGGCCGCTATGCTCCCCCACCGCGCCACGGAGGGACCGCGCGCGGTGAAGACCCGCTGCCATATGTCCTGCCCGATCATCAGCCCGAACACGTAGAGCAGGAAGTAGGTGAAGATGGTTCCGCCTCCGATAGCCGTAAGAGAGAAGAAGGAGTCCGGTAGCGCAGCCCGCATCCCGGAAATCCCGCCGGCCTCAGACACGGAGAGCGGCAGCAGCACGAAGAAGATCCCAACCGTCATCACGCAGAACTGCAGGATGTCCGTGAGGGTTACGGACCACATCCCACCCGCGAACGAGTAGAGCACTACGACGCCACCCCCGATCAGGATCGCCCACACCGGCGAGAGCCCGAGCGCCACGTTGAAGACCGCTCCAAGAGCTATCGTGGAGGTGACGGCTATCATCAAGGCGTACGAGGAGACCACAACCGCACTGATCAAACCCGCCGAACCCCCGTAGCGCAGGCTCAGCATCTCGGATACGGTGTAGACTCCCAGGTTCGCCAGCCGGGTCGAGAGCAAGAAACCCAACGCCACCACCCCGAGCCCGATCATGAACACCAGCCACAACCCCGAGATGCCATACTGGTACCCCAAACTCACCCCGCCAACCGTAGAAGCCCCACCCAGCACCACCGCACTCATGGTGCCCACGTACATCGGAAACCCCAGGCGCCGCCCGGCAACGAGGTAGTCCTCCGCACTGCGCGCCAGCTTCAAACCCCAGTAACCCGCCCCCACCACCGCGGCGAAGTAGAACAAGATCACCGCGTAGTCCAGCGAATTCTCCATCCCGTCTCCTTCCTGCTACGTTGCAGTAATGATACAAGGATACTGTTGCCCGGAGCTACCCGCTGTGCTACGTTACCTGCGTTACGTGAGGGAAAGGTGGAGTTCAGATGGCTGATGTAGCTCAGACGCACGTTGGCACGAGCCTGCCGCGCAAAGAGGACCCGGTCTTTCTGGAGGGCCGGGGGGAGTGGACGGACAACATCCGGCTGCCGGGGACGGTGCACATGGCGGTCTTGCGCAGCCCGTTCGCGCACGCCAGGATCACCAACCTGGACGTCTCGCCTGCCAGGGAGATGCCCGGTGTGGTGGCGGCCTTCACCGGCCGGGATCTGGCCGATGAGTGGGTAGTCGGTATCCCCTGTGGCTGGCCGGTCACGGAGGACATCCGCATCCCGGATCACTGGCCGCTGGCCCGCGGGGAGGTGAACTACGTGGGGGATGCGGTCGCGGTGGTGCTGGCGACCGACCGCTACCGGGCGCGCGACGCGCTGGAGGCCATTCAGGTGGACTACGAGCCGCTGGATGCGGTGGTGGACGTGGAGGCGGCGCTCGAAGAGGGCTCGCCGCTGGTGCATGAGGAGCTCGGCACCAACGAGTGCTACACCTGGCCGCTTGAGGTCGGGGATGTGGAGGAGGCGTTCGAGCGGGCGGATGTGGTGGTCAAAGAGAGGTACATCCAGCAGCGTCTGATCCCGAACGCCATCGAGCCCC
>NZ_SKBU01000055.1 GCF_004337705.1 Rubrobacter taiwanensis | reverse complement strand
TAAAAGAGCCCCACGATCTGGCCGTCATCGTCTATGTCTATGCTCTGGGCAGCAGGTGAGGCCGAAAGCCCCGGCATGGTGCGCATCTGCCCGCAGATGGGGTAGATGAAACCCGCCCCCGCAGAAAGCCGTACCTCTCTTACCGGCAAAACCCATCCCAAAGGCGCCCCCTTGAGAGCAGGATCTGAGGAGATGGAAAGATGGGTTTTGGCTATGCATACAGCAAGCTTCCTAAAGCCCCACCCCTCATATCTCTCTAGCTGCCTCAAAGCTTCCTGCTCGTACTCCACCTTCCCCGCCCCATATACCTCCTTGGCTATTGTCTCTATCTTCTGCTTTAAAGAGGCCTCTAGCGGATAGAGAAAGCGGAATGAGGAGGAAGAGGAGGAAGAAGAAGAGCGCTCTTTCTCTTCTTCTATTGTCTTCTCTAAAGCTTCTGCAAGAAGGATGGCTCCTTTGCCCCCTTCTGCAAAGTGGTTGCATACAGCAGCTTTTGCCCCCATTTGCTTTGCCACCTCCTCTATTGCTCTGTGTTCTGAGGGGTGGTCTGTTGGAAAGGCGTTTATGGCTACTACTGCCGGAATGCCGTGCAGCTTTATGTTCTCAAGCTGCTTTTTGAGGTTCTCCGCTCCAGCATATACATCGTCTGGGTTCTCTTTGAGAAGCTCTTCTGGAAGGGGCTTTCCCGCCGCCACTTCGTAGCGGCCAGAGTGGACCTTTAGGGCGCGTACGGTGGCCACAACTACTGCCGCATCGGGCCTTAGTCCCGAAACACGGCATTTTATGTTGAAGAACCGCTCGGCCCCCATGTCCGCCCCAAAGCCGGCCTCGGTTATGAGGTAATCGCCTGAGCGGATGCCGATGAGGTCGGCTACAACCGAGGAGTTGCCGGTGGCTATGTTGCCAAAGGGGCCTGCGTGTACTAATGCAGGGGTCCCTTCTAGGGTCTGCATGAGGTTGGGCTTTATGGCTTCTTTGAGGATTACCGCCATGGCTCCTGCCGCCTTGAGATCCTCCGCGCTAACAGGCTCCCCAACCCCGTTTGTCCCAACTACTATGCGCCCAAGGCGCTCTCTTAGATCTTTGAGCGAGCTTGAGAGCGCAAGGATGGCCATCACTTCTGAGGCTGCCGTTATGTCAAAGCCCGTCTGACGGGGTATCCCATCGGCTTTGCTCCCAAGCCCTATGATGATGTTTCTTAAGGCCCGGTCGTTTACGTCTACAACCCTCCTCCAGCTTATGGAGTGCAGCTCTATGCCAAGCTCGTTGCCCTGGTGGAGGTGGTTGTCTATGATCGCGCTGAGCATGTTGTGCGCCTCGGTTACAGCGTGCCCGTCTCCTGTGAGGTGCAGATTGAGCCTCTCCATGGGCACTACCTGCGAATACCCGCCCCCAGCAGCCCCGCCCTTTATCCCAAAGGCCGGACCCATAGAGGCCTGCCTTATGGCTATTGTGGCTCTTTTGCCTATGTGAGAGAAGGCCTGCCCAAGCCCTACTGTGGTTGTGGTCTTGCCTTCTCCAAGGGGTGTTGGGGTTATGGCAGAGACCAGAATGTATCTGCCTTTTGGCCGCTCTTCTAGCTCCTCAAGGGCCTCCTCTAGCTTTATCTTGGCTACCCCTTCCCCATAGGGCTCAAGCAGCTCAGACTTTATGCCCATGGAGTGCGCTATCTCCCGGATGGGAAGGAGCCTGGCCCCGCGCGCTATCTGCAGGTTGGATCTGCCCCCACTAGTAGTAGTAGTAGTAGTGCCGCTCATCTTCGCAGACCACCTCAAAAGTTCTTCTCCTCATGCTCGCTCTTTGCCAGCTTCCACCGCTTGGCAGCACGCCACGCCTCAGTCTTCTCCAGCTCGTTGAAGGTGTAGATGTGTAACCCCTCTATGTTGCTCTTGGGATCCAAAAGCGCAGGAGCAAGAGCGTCTACGAGCGGGTCCGGATTGTACCCAGAAGAGGAAGAGGAAAAAGAGGAGAGAAAGAGCCTTATAAGCCAGTTGCGCTGCTTCTTCAGAAAGCGCGCCGACTCCCCAAGACCTATCCTGGTTGAGATCCTAAAAAGCTTCTTGCTCTCCACAGGAGCCGGTACCCCAACCCAGATCGGCAGCTCTATGCCCCGCCGCTTCACCCGCCAAGCCCAGCCGGTAATTAGCTCCGCATCAAAGCAGATCTGGCTCACTATGTAGGTGGCATAGGGCGCCTTCTTTTCCATAGCCCGGCTCAAATCTTCGTCACCGATGAAAGGGTGGCCCTCCGGATAGCCGGCAATGCCAACCTCTTCAAAGCAGTGCCCAAGCTCGTGCATGGCCCTAAGCAGCTCAGCAGAACCCTCAAACCGCCCAGCCGGCTCTCTGGCATCCCCCCCTATGACAAACACATCCCGCACCCCAGCCCCCTGCAGCCGGCCCACTATCTCCTCCAAGTGCCCCTCGTCCCTAACAAGCCGGGCCGAAAGGTGCGGAACCACCCGCCAGCCCGCACCCGCCAGCCGCTCGGCCAGCTCCACCGTAGGTCCCATCCCCCGCACCGGTGAAGCCGTGATGGTGAGCGCAACCTCCTTTGGAACGTGCTCGCTAACCAGCTCCTCCACCCCGGCAAGCGGTATTACCTCGTACCTCACGTCCCCTATCTCCAGGGCCTC
>NZ_SKBU01000054.1 GCF_004337705.1 Rubrobacter taiwanensis | reverse complement strand
CTTTCAGTCTCCTATGTAGCGGAGTGGTGTCTGCAACTTCCAGCGCTCGCGTACGATCGAGAGCACCGCAGCAACTTTCAGTCTCCTATGTAGCGGAGTGGTGTCTGCAACCACCCCCGCCTACCACACCTACCGCTCGTACTTCGCCTTTCAGTCTCCTATGTAGCGGAGTGGTGTCTGCAACTCCTCGCCGCCGGTAGCCTCGCGCCACACACGAGGCCTTTCAGTCTCCTATGTAGCGGAGTGGTGTCTGCAACCGTCGCAGCGGCCTGGAACGCTATAAAGAACATCACCTTTCAGTCTCCTATGTAGCGGAGTGGTGTCTGCAAC
>NZ_SKBU01000053.1 GCF_004337705.1 Rubrobacter taiwanensis | reverse complement strand
CCTGCATCTGGCCTCGGGGCACCCGGGCCAACGCCTCTGGCACGTGCTCTCCTCAGCAGACCCGGAACTCGCTCATGAATAATTCAGGATAGAGGAGGCTCTGGGCTAGCCCGCATTGGTGTCAAATAGAGAACCCCCGGATTGCCGTCCGGGGGTTTTTCCTGCGATTTGCAGGGATTTTATCTGCGCGCTCGGCAGGACTCGAACCTGCGACCCCGTGATTCGTAGTCACGTGCTCTATCCGGCTGAGCTACGAGCGCGAGTTTGTATCCATATGATACCGCTGCCCCGGTCCCATCTCAAGTCGCCGCGGGGATTCGCTCCGGGCCGCCTCCGGGTAAGCTGGGCAGTAAGGTGGCTCTTCAGCAGCCGCAGAGAGTAGAATGAGAGCGTCATACCGGAGAAGAGAGGGAGAGCACCTGCGACCGTGAGCGCGTCCATTCTCATCGCCATCGGGGACGACGAGGAGCGTCTGGTCCTGCGCCGCGCGCTCTCCCGGGAGGGGTGGTCGGTGTTGCCCGCGGGGACCGGCCGGCTGGCCCGGGAGATAGCGGAGAAGCGGCTGCCGGACGTGGTCGTGGTGGACAACCGGCTGCCGGACGAGCGGGGATTCTCGGTGATCTCGGCCGTCCAGCAGCGGGCCAACGTCCCGTCCATCGCGCTGCTCAGGGACGAAGACACGATGGACCGTATCGTGGGGATAGAGCTCGGAGCGGACTATTACATGCGTTCGCCTGCCAACCCCCGGGAGGTCATCGCGCGCATCAAGCAGATCCTGCGCAAGCGCGACCGGACCGGCAGCGGGAGTCCGGGCCGGATCACCGTGGGAGACCTGGAGATAGACATGGACCGCGTGGAGGTGCGGCGCGAGGGGCGGCTGGTGCATCTCTCGCCGCGGGAGTTCAAGCTGCTCTTCACCCTCGCCCAGAGTCCCGGACGGGTCTTCTCGCGCGAATCTTTGCTGCGGCAGGTGTGGGGCGAGGACGAGTACATAGACGAACGCACGGTGAACGTCTACGTGCAGCGCCTGCGCCAGAAGCTCGGCGACGACTCCCACACCCCCCGCGTGATAGAGACCGTCCGGGGGTTCGGGTACCGGCTCGCCAGCCCCGAAGAGGACTGAGCCGCCGTGCGCTACCGGAACCGCTCGGAGGCCGGAGCCCGGCTGGCGGAGCTTTTGGAAGGGTACGCCGGCCGCGGGAACGTGGTGGTTCTGGGCCTGGCGCGCGGCGGGATAGTGGTGGCGGCCGAGGTCGCCCGCCGCCTGGATGCCCCCCTGGACGTGATGCTCGTGCGCAAGCTCGGCGCTCCCGGCAATCCCGAGCTCGCCATTGGGGCCGTCGCGGAGGGCGGCGAGCCGCTGGTGAACCGGACCTTCGTGCACTACCTGGAGGTCCCGGAAGAGTATCTGGAGCGCGAGATAGAGCGGCAGGTGGAGATCCTGGAGCGCCGTTCAGAGATTTACCGCCGGGGCCGGGACATGCTGCCGCTCAGAAACAGGATCGTGATCCTGGTAGACGACGGGCTGGCGACCGGGAGCACGGCCGAGGCTTCCGTTGCGGCCGCCGGGGAGCACGGCCCGCGGAAGATCGTCTTCGCCGCCCCGGTGGCGAGCCGGCAGGGCCTGGAGCGGCTGCGGGAATCGGCGGACGAGGTCGTCTGTCCGCTCGTGCCGGAGGATCTGCAGGCCGTCGGCTACTACTATGAGGACTTCAACCCGGTGACCGACGAGGACGTCATCCGGATCCTGAAGGAGTTCAGCGGACCCGGCGGATGAGCGCGCCGCCCCGGATCTGCTCCCCGGGGCGTACGTCGTAGCCGTGGCCCACGATGCAGTCTTCGAGGTAGGCGTTGTCCCCGACGTTGGCCCCGGGCAGCAGGATGCTGCGCTTGATGGTTGCGCCGGGGCGCACCCAGCAGTCCGAACCCACCGTCACGTCCCCGGCGAGGGTCACGCCGCGCCCGATCACGGCGTCCCGCCCGATCACGACCTGCCCCTCGACGGTGACCGAGGGGTGTATGTGGGCGTTCTCGCCTACCCACAGGCTCTCGCCCCGCTTCTCGCCCGGGATGCGTACCCGCACCCGGCCCGTGAGCACGTCGTACTGAGCCTCCCGGTAGGCGCTCAGGTTCCCAATATCCGACCAGTAGAAGTCCCCCTCATAGCCGACGAACCTCTCACCGGCCTCGAGCAGCCTGGGGAAGAGGTCTCTTGCAAAGTCGAAGAAGGTCCCTTCGGGAACGTACCGGAGGACTTCGGGTTCCAGCACGTAGATACCGGTATTGGCCAGCGTGCTTATCGCTTCTTCGGGCTCGGGCTTCTCCTGAAAGCCCAGGATGTTGCCCTCCCGGTCCACCTCCACGACCCCGTACTCTGAGGTGTCCGAGACGCG
>NZ_SKBU01000006.1 GCF_004337705.1 Rubrobacter taiwanensis | reverse complement strand
AGATGCGCACCATGCCGGGGCTTTCGGCCTCACCTGCTGCCCAGAGCATAGACATAGACGATGACGGCCAGATCGTGGGGCTCTTTTAGGGTGTAGGCCGGGCTCCGGTCTACCAGAGCGGACCGTCGCCGGCGTTGCGTACGAGGTTCGCCGCTTCGGTGCGGTTCCGCACGTTGAGCGCCCGGTAGGCACCGCGCAGGTGCTGTTTTACCGAGGACTCCGAGAGGTGGAGTCTTCCGGCTATCTGGGCGTTGGTGAGTCCTTCGGCCACAAGCTCCAGTATCTCCCGCTGACGAGGGGTCAGCTGCGGCAGCTCGCGAGGGCGGTCCTTACCGTCATCTAGTGCCAGGGCTTCCAGGATGTTACGGGGGACGGCCAGCTCGCCCCGGGCGATCACGTCGAGGGAGCGGAAGATCTGATCCGGGCTCATCCCGGCGTGTATGAAACCGCGGACCCCCCGCTGGAGGGCCAGCCGGGCTAGGGGGAGGTCCAGCTGCACGCTCAGGAGGAGGGTCTTCGCTCCGGGGGCTCTCTCATGGACGTGATCCAAGCCCCGGTTGAGATCGTCCACGTTCTCGGCGCAGAGGATCACGAATGAGGGATTCTCACCCAGAGGGGGCTCCTGTCCCGCGTATACCCGGGCTCGCGGGCTCAGGGCCTTTACCAGGCCGGCGCGCAGCAGAGGGTAAGAGCAGCTGATCCAGACCCTGCCGAGGGGTCTGGACCGGCGGTCCGACCTGGATTCCATGGGGTGCCCGTCTTCCTTCCTCCGTCCCGGTGCCGCTCCGGGGCCCTGCGGGGCCCTCCGGATTCGGACATATCCAAAGTACTAGCACTTTAGCATGGGGAGCTTGAGACCGCCAGGTATACGACCGGACGTTTTGTAGGCATATCTGTGCCAACCTCTCTTGTAGCGCCGGTGCTAGCTACCTAGATTCCCTTACGCAATCGCTCGGAAAGGCGTTTCCGGCGGCCGTTCGGAGCGATAGAGGCGAGTCGACGGGAGGGTGATGGCTGATACGGTCAGGGAGTCTGGGAAGCCCGGCATCTCCGGGCGCGTAGCGGTACTCGTTCCGGCCTACAACGAGGAGTCCGTTCTCGACCGGACGCTCAAGGCCGCCGTCCGGGAGGTGGGGGCGGAGAACGTCTATGTGGCCGATGACTGCTCGCGGGATCACACGCGGCGTATCGCCGCGTTCTGGACCGGGGGCAACGTATACACAGCGCCCGAGAACCAGGGCAAGGCCAGAACCCTCAAGGCCACGATAGACCACTTCGCGCTCGCCGGGCGTTACGAGGGGATCTTCATCCTGGACGCGGACACCTGGCTTGCGCCCGGACACATAGCGGCTCTGGAGCCGGAACTGAAACCCGGCGTCGCTTTCGTGATCGGGCGGATAGAGTCCCAGCGCGTGGCCTGGAACTTCTGGGTGGCGTACCGGGGATTCGTGATGTGGCTCTACAACGCCATCATCCGGACGCCGCAGAACGTTCTGAACGTGATAAACGTCCTGCCGGGCTCCAGCGTCCTGCTCAGCAGCGAGGCCGTAAAGGGCATCGACTGGGACCGGGCTGCGAAGCTGGTGCTGGACGACTTCTCGATGCTCTGCGACGTGTGGTACGGTAGACTGGGCGAGATCAGATACCTCCACGATACCCCGCCGGCGCTCGTGGCCGAGCCCCTGACGTTCGGGGCTTACCTCAAGCAGACCTACGGGCGCTGGTGGCCCGGCATCTGGCAGACCATGCGCGACCGCAGGATGTTCTTCAGGACCGACTGGTTCTCGGTCACCAACAACCTGCAGATCCTCTCCTGGGTCTGGAGCGCGGCGATGCCTCTGGTGTTGATCCCGTTCCTGCTGTGGTTGATCGGTACGAGCTGGTGGTGGCTTGTAGGGGGGATGATTCTGACGTATCTGGCCTACATGTACGTTCTGGGGGGCCTCTACGCCTACCACAAGAGGCGGCCCGCGGCGCTGGTGTTGCTGCCGGGCTTTCTGGCACTGGCGTACGTGGAGTCGGTGCTGTTCGCACTCGCCTATTTCAGGTCTTTCAGGCTCAAAGAGGGCGGGCGGTGGACCAGCCCGGAGCGCTCCCGGGGATAGGGGGCGGAAAACCTTGCGGTCTCTCTGTGGCCGCTCTGATTTGTGGCGGATGTACGGAAGGGAGGTTTTGAGGATATGTACGGAGGGCTTCTTCCCGCGACCGGCGGGTTCCTGCTCAACCCGCTGCGGGTGCTCTACCTGCTCATAGCGCTGGCCGTGTTCGGCGGCGGTTGGCTGGCGCGGAAGCTGGGGCGTTGAACCGGGCCGGAGCGCCTCTCTAGCGCCCCAGCCGGTTTCGGATTGCGTTCCAGTATCCGGGCGCTTCTCCCCCGATATGCCAGACGGATATGCCCCCGATGCGGGGGTGTCTGTCGACCAGCACGCCTAGCTTACGGTCGATACTCAGGGGGGTCTGGAAGTAGACGGTGCGTCCGCCGGCGTAGTTGAAGTAGCGCTCGCCGGAGGCGTGGGCGCGTATGGTGGGCGAGTGGCCGTCGATAATCCGGCGCACGTCGGCGTGCACCAGGTCTCTGGCGCTCGTCCCCCGCCACTCCCGCGCGTAGAAGGGGAGCCCCATGCGGATCTTGCGCGGCGCTATCTGCGTTTTCGCGAAGGAGAGCACCTCGTCTATCCACCAGAGGGGGGCGGCCGGGCCTGCGCGGGAACCGTCCCAGTGGTAGTCGTAGAGCATGATCTTCACCTTGTCGGCGGCCTGGCCGATGCGCTTCCAGTCCTGGGCCCGCGCGCCGCTCCAGTGCCCCGGCTCGGAGGTCTTGGGGTGTACGGCTACGGAGAGCCGCTTGCCCCGGGCGTGCAGGCGGCGTGCCAGATCTTCGACGAAGAGAGAGAACCTGTTCCTGTCGGAGGCGCGGAGCAGCTCGTAGTCCAGGTCCAGCCCGTCGTACCCGTTCTGCACCGCGAGCTGCACGAGCTGCCGCGCGTGCCGCTCGCGCGACTCCCGGCTCTGAAGCATCCGGCTGACGCGGTCGGGGTCGAATTCGTTGGAGACCAGCGGCATGACGGCTAGCCCCTCCCGGCGGGCGAGGGAGAGGAGCCTGGGGTCTTCGGCCCACTCGTAGGGGCGCACGGCCCCGCCCGGCTTGAGAGCGTACCAGTAGGGGTTGACCTCGTCGATCAGGTGAGAGCGCAACCGGAGCGAATCGTAGTCCGAGATGCCGGACGTTCCCCACCCCGGATACCACACGGAGACCTCGTACCGGGCGGCGGCTCCGGCCGGCCCGGGCTCGCCGAAGAGCAGGACGGTCATGGAGAGGGTGAACACACCAGCAAATATGATACGCCTGAGAATCGCCACCCGGAACCTTCCCGCGGCCCTCCGTGTCCTTAGTAGGTATCGGCACGGAGGGCCGCGGACTTTAACGGGCCGGGCGGCCCTTCAGGAAGTCCGGGATCTCGCGCACGCGCCGGCGCCCGAGAGCGTCTTCGCAGATGATCTCCAGATAAGACATGTGCTCGTCCATGACCGCCTCTATCCCGGGCATCTCGCCCCGCATCAGAGCGGCGAGGGTGCGCTCGTGGATCTCCACGGCCCATGCCCGATCCTCGGTGGTGCGCATCGCCATCTCCAGCGCCGGGATCAGCTCCCGCCCCAGATCCCTCATCATCCGCTCCAGATGGGGGTTGCCGGCAGCACGCCACATCCGCCGGTGGAAGAGCAGGTCGGCCTGCACGATCTTGCGCCAGTCCCCCTCCTCCGCCGCAGCAGCCTCCAGATCTATCGCCCGACGCATAGCCTCAAAATGCTCCCGCCCGGCCCGTAGCGCCGCCAGCTGAGCCACGCGCGGCTCAACGGCGCGCCGAGCCTCCAGCACGGCGAAGATCTCCTCCGCCCGCCACTCCGGAGCTCCCGCCTCCAGCAGCCGCTCCGGAATCCAGACGGAAGCCACCCGGGCCCCCCCGCCCCGCCCGGGACGTACCTCTATGACCCCGGCCTCAGCCAGCTCCTTCAACGCCAGCCGCACCGTCGGCCGGCTGACCTGCATGCTGGATGCCAGCTCCCGCTCCCCGGGTAGCAGATCTCCCTCACGCAACTCCCCCGCCCGAATGCGGTCCACCACCTGACCCACCACAGCCTCGAACGCCCGGCGCGTCCTTACCGGCTCGAAGAGATCACCCCCCCTGCGCCCGGCCTCCGACATTCCGCCCCGGCCCCCTCTTTCGGTAAACTACACTAACATTTTCGGTAATCTTTGTTTACAATTAGTAATGGTAACGGGGATGGGCCCGGGACGCAAAGGGTGCGATAAGCGAAGGGAGTCATGGGATGGTGGAGAGAAGGACGCCCCTCTTTGATTTCCACCGGCGTTCGGCGCGGAGTCTGGTCAAGGGCGGCGGGGAGTACATGTTCCCTTCCTCCTACACTTCGCCGGTTGAGGAGCATCTGAATGTCAGGAGAAACGTTGGGATGCAGGATCTCTCCACGATGGGGGAGATAGATGTGAAGGGGCCTGGGGCTGAGCGGCTTTTGAGGCGGCTGCTTGTCAACGAGGTTCAGGACATGCAGCCGGGGCAGCTGAGGTACTCCACGATGTGCAATGAGGAGGGGGGCATCGTGGATGATGTGACGGTCTACAAGTTTGACGAGGAGCACTTCATGGTGGTTGCGAGCTCCGGGCCGCGTCTTAAGAGCTACCGCTGGGTTTCGGAGCATGCTGTGGGCACGAGCGCCTACGTCACCGACATGACGGCGGCTATCGCCTTGTTCTCGGTGCAGGGGCCTCTCTCCAGGATGTATCTGAAGACGGTTGTCGAGGGAGTTGACCTTGATGCCCTGCGCTTCTTCCGGTTTGCTGCGGGGGTGATCGGGGGCGTTGAGGTCATCGTGTCGCGCTCCGGCTACACGGGGGAGCTTGGCTACGAGCTCTATGTGCCTGCGGATCAGGCCGGGGGGCTCTGGGAGAGCATTCTGGCGAGTGGCCGGGAGTTTGAGCTGAGGCCTTACGGGGTTGAGGCGATGCAGTCCTTGCGGATAGAGAAGGCGCTGCCGCTCTACGGGCCGGACATAAGCGAGGAAGAGACGCCCTTTCATGTGGGGCTTTCGCGCTGGATCCGCTTCGACAAACCCCACTTTATCGGGCGGGAGGCCTTGCTCGGGGTACAGGAGCGAGGACTGGACAGACGCTGGGTGGGTTTGATCCTGGAGAGTGAGGTGCCGGCCTCTCATGGGGACGGGATCTACGCCATCGGGGACGTTGCGACCTTCAGGGAGGTGGTTGAGACCGGCTCTGAGGCGGGAGAGTACGAGGATGAGCTGGCGCCCGGGGAGCGGCAGGTCGGGCGTGTGACCAGCAGCGCCTACGGTCCCTCGGTGGGCAAGGTGCTGGCTCTCGGGTATGTGGAGACGGCGCACTCTTGGCCCGGGAATAACCTGATCGTGCAGATGAACGGCCGGCCCATCCCGGCACGCGTCGTCCAGACCCCCTTCTTCGATCCGGAGAATGCCCGCATCTACGCAAGGCCCGAGGACGACGAACGCCGCGCCGGACCCGCGCCGCCGCCCGCCGCCTTCTCGCCCGACCGCAACACCGCCGGCAGGTAGGGAAGGACATGGCTGTAAACTACTCCGGCCACTACGACGCCATCGTGGTGGGTGTGGGAGCGATGGGCAGCGCCACCGCCTACTACCTGGCGAGGAGGGGCAGGCGGGTTCTGGGACTGGAGCGGTTTGGCATCCCGCACTCCATGGGCTCCTCCCACGGCCACACGCGCATCATCCGCCTCGCCTACTACGAGCATCCCTCCTACGTGCTGCTCCTCAGAAGGGCCTACGAGCTGTGGCGGGAGATAGAGCGGGAAGCGGGCGAGCGACTGCTGTACATAACCGGCTCCATAGACGCCGGGCCGGAGGACTCCTGGGTATTCAGGGGCTCGTGGGAGTCGTGCAAGCTGCACGACCTGCCGCACGAGGTGCTCACCGGCGCAGAGCTCAGACGCCGCTACCCCGCCTACAACCTGCCCGCCGATCACCTCGCGCTGCTTCAGCCCGAAGGCGGCTTCCTCACCCCCGAGAGGTGCATCGTCTCCTACGTTATGGCCGCACAGGAGAAGGGAGCCGAGATCCACGCCCACGAAAGAGTGCTTGAGTGGGAACCCCTCGATGAGGGCGGGGTGCGGGTTCGCACGCAAAGGGGATCCTACGAGGCCGAGAAGCTCGTCATCACCGCCGGGGCGTGGGAAGGTTCGCTGGTTGACGCTCTGGGGCACCTCGCCGTGCCCGAGCGGCAGGTTCTGGCCTGGCTGCAGCCCACCCGCCCCGAGTTCTTCCGGCCCCATACCTTTCCCGTGTTCAACCTGCTGGTGGAGGAGGGACGCTTCTACGGCTTCCCGGTCTTCGGCGTTCCGGGCTTCAAGTTCGGCAAGTACTTCCATCTCAACCAGACCGGAGGCGCCGACGAGATCGACCGCGATCCCCACGACTACGACGAGCAGCTGCTTCGCCAGTTCGCCGGGCGGTACTTCCCCGAAGGGTGCGGCCCCACGATGAGCCTCGCCGTGTGCATGTTCACCAACACCCCCGACCACCACTTCATCCTCGATCTGCACCCGGAGTATGAGCAGGTGGTTCTGGCCTCGCCGTGCTCCGGGCACGGCTTCAAGTTCGCCAGCGTGATCGGGGAGATACTGGCGGATCTGGCCGAACGGGGCATGACCCGCCACGACATAAGCCTCTTCCGCCTCGACCGCTTCGGGCCCCTCCCCGGACGGGCCGCCGCCCGGAGGGAATATCGCGGCCGGGAGGAGATCGCCCCGAACGGCCGGGCGCGGGCCTTCCCGCGCCCCCGGAGGGTGCGCCCGTTCTGGTAGAGCCTAGCCCCTGAAGCCCTCTAGCCCGATCCGCCGCAGATCCCCCTCCGGAACCCCCCTCCGGACCCGGATCTCCAGCACGCCCTCCCGCAGCCAAGCCCGGGCCGTGCTCTCGTCGTAGCCTTCCGGCAGATCCACGGTATGCCGGAATGTGTCGTAGCCGAGATCTCGCACGTCGTAGACGGGGACATCCTCCCGGCCGGCCCGCCGGATGCCGGAGATCGCTATCACCCCCCGCCGGAAGAGCGCAACGTCTACATCCCCCGGCTCCACACCCGGAAGCCCAGCCCGGATCACAAACTCCTCCCCCTCCTCCCCCAGCTCAACTCCAGACCCGAACTCCTCACCCCGCATGACCGCCATACCGCGGTCCATCTCGCGTACCCGCTCTACTAGCCACCGTACCGGATTGAACACCGTACCGCCCTCCCGTAACTGGATGCCGGATGTACAACTCTGTATACTGACTCTGGCCAGATTATAGACATACAGGTCTGTCTAGCGAAGGGGGGATTTCGTGACGGGCGTGAAGGGGATTACGGAGGAGGGTTCGTCGCCGGCGGAGCGGCTTCTCGGGGCTGCGGCGGAGCTCTTCTACCGGGAGGGCATAAGGGCGGTTGGGGTGGATACGGTCGTGGACCGGGCCGGGGTTGCCAAGATGACCCTCTACAACAACTTCGGCTCCAAGGACGAGCTGGTTGCGGCCTACCTGAGGGCTCGGGACGAGCGGTGGCGTGCGTGGCTGGAGGAGGCTTCGGAGGGCCGGAGCACGCCGCAGGAGCGGCTCCTGGCGGTCTTCGATGCTTTGGAGAGCTGGATCGAGGGAGAGGGCGGGGACTTTCGCGGCTGTGCGTTCATCAATGCGACCACGGAGATCGCCGACCCCAACCATCCGGCGCGCGTGGTGGCCCGGGAGCACAAGGAGTGGATGCGCGAGCACTTCGTAAAGCTGGCCTCCGAAGCCGGGGCCCGGGACCCGGAGGAGCTGGCGGATCAGTTCGTCATCCTCTTCGAGGGGGCCATCGTGACGGCCGTTACCCGCGGGGATACGGAACCGACGCGCAAGGCCCGGGCGGCGGCCGAGTCGCTGCTGGCGGCAGGCGCCGGGGACGCAGGCGAGCGTGTAGAATAACCTGTTGTGGAGTCCGCTAACGCTGCAGGCCGCAGGAACACCTACGTGCAATCCGTCGACCGGGCGATCTCGGTGATGGAGTTTCTCTCCCGGCGCGGCTGGTCCGGGGTGACCGAGATCGCCAACGAGCTCGACATCCACAAGTCCACCGCCTACCGGCTGCTCACGACGCTCAGAGACCGGGGGCTGGTGGAGCAAGACGCCGCCACGGAGAAGTACCGGCTGGGGTTCGGGCTGGTGCTGCTGGCCAGTTCGGTGACGGCGGAGCTGGACCTCATGCGCTGTGCCCGATCCGTCTGTGAGCGGCTCAGCGACGAGACCGGGGAGACGGTCACCCTCGCGGTCCTCGAGGACGACGACGCGGTGGTCGTCCACCAGTCGATCTCGCGCTCCTCCGCCCTGAACGTGGACTGGACGGGCCGCCACACGCCGCTGCACGCGACCGCCGCCGGCAAGCTCTTCCTGCTCAACATGCCCGAGGATCAGCGCCGCCGCATCCTGAAACGGCCGCTGGAGCGCTACACCGAGCGCACCATTGTGGACCCGGCCGAGCTGGAGAGACAGCTCGCCGAGGCGGAGGAGCGGGGCTACGCCTACACCGTCGAGGAGCTGGAGGTGGGGCTGAGCGCCGTGGGAGCCCCCATCCGCTACTCCGACGGCCGGGTCGTGGCCGCCGTGAGCGTCTCGGGGCCCGCCTTCCGGCTGCCGGAGGAGCAGCTTCCCGGGCTCGGAGAACGGCTGAAGCGCGCCGCCGACGAGATATCTCACTGCCTCGGCTTCCGGAAGTAGAATTCTCCGTTGCCCCGCTTCCCCGGTTCTGGTAAGTTATCAAAACTGATAATGTGTCGCGGTATAAGCCAGGGACGGGAGGGAGCGTGTCTCGGTACGGTTCGGCGGCGGAGTATTTCGATCACATCTCGCGCAATCTGGACCCCGAGCGGGCCCGGGGTATAAAGGGGACCTATCTCTTCGACATCTCCGGGGCCGGCAAGTGGACCGCGGATTTTCGGGACGGCGAGGTCACCATTGAGGAGGGTGAGACGAAGGAGCCGGAGTGCACGATCATGGCCGGCGAGGAGGACTGGCTGAGGCTGGTCTCCGGCGAGCTGGACCCGATGAGCGCCACGATGTCCGGCAAGCTCCGGATGAAGGGCGACATGAGCAAGGCGATGCAGCTGCAGAAGATCCTGTAATGCCGGCGGGGCGGCCCCGGCCGCCCCGCCGCGCATCGTTCACTCCAGGCTCACGACGACCGTCTTCATCTCGGTGAACGTCTCCATCGGGTACCGCCCGCCGACGCGCCCGATGCCGGAGGCGGAGCCCGAGCGTCCGCCGAAGGGAAGGTGGCTCTCCCAGTGGTTGGAGGAGGCGTTGATATTGACCCATCCGGTCCGCACCCGCTCGGCGAAGCGCAGCCCGCGTACCAGGTCCCGGGTCCACACCGCGGCCAAGAGACCGTAGGGCGAGCCGTCTACCGTTCTGAGGGCGTCCTCCTCGCTCCGGATGGCCGTTACCGGGGCAACGGGGCCGAAGGTCTCCTCCTGCGCGACCTGCATCTCCTCCGTGACGCCCTTGAGCACGGTCGGGCGGTAGTAGAGGCGGGTCGGGAACTCCTCCGCCCGCGCGCCGCCGGTCACGAGCTCCGCCCCGCGCTGGAGCGCGTCGGTGACGTGCCGGTCCATCTTCTGCGCGGTCGGCTCGTTGTTCATCGGGCCCAAGGTGGTCTCCGGGGCGAAGGGGTCGCCGAGCCGGACCTCGTGCTCCACCGCCGCGGCCAGCTTCTCCAGGAAAGCGTCGTGCACCCGCTCGTGCACCAGGAAGCGCTCCCCGGCGGTGCAGCTCTGCCCGGCGCACAGGAAGGCGGAGGTGAGGCTCGCCTTCACGGCGGCGTCCAGGTCGGCGTCGTCCAGGATCACGACCGGACCGTTGCCGCCCATCTCCAGCAAGAGCTGCTTCCCGGCGGCCCGCCGCGCCACCTGCCGGCCGGTCTCGACGGACCCGATAAACGCAACGGCGTGCGTGCCGGGGTTGGATGCCACCTCGTCTCCCACCACCGGTCCCTGTCCGGTGATCATGTTAAAGAGCCCGGCGGGCAGGCCGGCGTCCACGATGCATTCGGCCAGCTTCACGGAGCAGACGGAGGTGGAGGGTGCGGGCGTCCAGACCACGGCGTTCCCGGTCGCCAGCGCCGGGGCGATGACCTCGGCGGGCATGGTGTAGGGCCAGTTCCAGGGCGAGATCACGCCCACCACCCCGCGCGGGACCCGGTAGAGCAGGACGCGCTTTCCGGCGTCCACCGAGGGCGGCAGCGCGCCGTCGAACCTGGTGGTGTCGGCTGCGGCCTGACGGAAGTAGACGATGAGCTCGTCCACCTCGTCGTAGGCTTCGGCGGCGAGAGGCTTGCCCTGATCCAGGGTGAGCGTCCGGGCCAGCTCCTCCCGGCGCTCCCGGATTATCTCCGCCACGCGCTCCAGCGCGGCGGCGCGTTCGAACGCCGACCGGGCGGCCCACGCCGGCCAGGCGCGGTTCGCGGCGGCTATGGCGCGCCGCACGTCCTCGCGGGTCCCCTCGGGGACGGTTCCTATCCTCTCCCCGGTCGCCGGGCTCGTGGCCTCCATGCGGGCTTCGGAGGCGATCCACTCGCCCGCCACGTACATCGGGTAGTCCCGTACCTGTATCTGCATCACTTCCCCCTGGAGAAGGCGTTGCGGTAGATCTCGGCGTAGTCGCCGGGCGTCACCGGGCGCGGATTGCCGATCGTCTGCGGGTCTTCGTAGGCGATCTTCGCCAGCAGCGGGATCTCGTCCTCCGAGAACCCGAGCTCCCGCATCGTCGGGATGCCCACGTCCTCGGTGAGGCGGTAGATCTCCTCTATCCCGGCCGTGGCCGCCTCCTGCGGCGACATGCCGTGCGTGTTGACGCCCATCGCCTGGGCGATCCTGGCGTAGCGCTCGGGCGCGGCGGGGGCGTTGAACTCGCAGACCGGCCCCAGCACCCGGGCGGTCAGCTCCCCGTGCGGGCAGTCGTGGACGCCGCCGGCCGACTGGCTCATGGCGTGCGCCGCGCCCGCGCTCTCCGTGCCGTAGGCCAACCCGCCGAAGGTCGCCGCGTGCGCCAGGTTCGTGCGGGCCTCCAGGTTGCTCCCGTCTTCGACGGCCACCCGCAGCCACCGGGCGACCAGCTCTATGGCCGCCAGGGCCACCGCGTCGTTGAACGGCTGGTGGTAGTCGCAGGTGTAGCACTCGATCCCGTGCGAGAGGGCATCCATCCCGGTGGCGGCGGTTATCCGGGGCGGCAGCCCGAGCATCAGCACCGGGTCTATGAGCGCGACGTGCGCCCCGATGAGCGGGGTGCCGCCGACGTTGAACTTGATCTTCCGCTCGTGGTCCGTGATCACCGCCCAGAGCGTTACCTCGCTCCCGGTCCCGGCCGTGGTCGGGACGGCCACCAGCGGCGGGATGCGCCGGGTAATGGGCGTCCTGCCGTACTCGTACTCGGCGATGGAGCCGCCGTGCGAGACCACCACCCCTACGGACTTCGCCGTGTCCATCGAGCTGCCGCCGCCCAGGGCGACCAGCCCGTCACAGCCCTCCTCGCGGTAGGCCGCGCTCGCCTCGCCGACGAGCTCGATGTCCGGGTTGGCCCGCACCCGGTCGAAGAGAACGGCGTCTTCCAGGTGCTCAAGAGCCTCGTCCGCGATGCCGGCGGAGACTATCCCCCGATCGGTGACGAGCAGCGGGCGCCGCACGCCCAGCTCCGCCACCAGCCCGCCCAGGCGGCTTATCGCTCCGGGCCCGTGCACCATGCGGGTCGGGATCTCCACGGTGCGGACGGACGCTGCCTCTACGCTCATCCCGCCTCCTTCTCCATGTCATACGCCCGGCCGAAGCGCTCCAGCGCCTGCCGCCGGGGCCTGAGATACTGCTCGGGCGTTCCCTGTTGCTCCAAGAAGGAGATCGCCCGCTCCATGAGAGCGCGCCCCTCCGCCGGGCGCGACCTCCAGATGTCGTTCTGCTCGCCCGGATCCTCCACTACGTCGTAGAGCTCGGGCGGCTCGTCCGGCCCGCCCAGGATAAGCGTCCGCTCCGGCGTGGTGACGGTGAGCGGCATGTAGCTCGCCACGCGCCGGGGCCGGGAGTCCACGGCACAGGTGATCTCACCCTCCGCGAAGTACAGCGGCCAGGAGCTGATCACAAACTGCCGGTGCTCCTCCCGCTCGCCCCGCAACACCCCCAGAAACGACGCACCCTGCACCTCCGGCGGCGGCTCGACCCCGGCCAGCTCCAGCAGCGTGGGGAGCAGGTCCGGCGCGGCCGTCATCGCCCTGCGGCGGCCGGGCTCGACACCGGGGACGCGCGCTATGAGCGGCACGTTCGTGAGCTCCCGGTACAGCGGCGACCAGCCTACGGTCAGCAGCCACGAGCGGGGCAGCCAGTCCGGCAGCACCGAGTCCTCGGAGACCGTGGCTCCCGGGTCGTGGACCCACTCGGCCTTCCCGAAGTAGCCGTGCTCCCCGAAGTAGAAGCCGTGGTCCGAGAGGAAGAAGACGGCCGTCTTCTCCCTCAGGCCCAGCACGTCCAGCTTGGCGAGCAGACGTCCCACCCAGAAGTCCACCATCGTGACCTCGCCGCAGTAGGTCGCGTGCGCAAGCGCCACGTCGTCCTCGGTGAGCCCCGCTTCCCGCCACTTCCCGTACGCCGGATAGAGCTGCTCGCCGCCGTAGTCCGGACGATAGAGCTCGGTGTAGTAGGGGGGAGCATCCCAGGGCTCGTGCGGGTCCCAGGTGTCCACGTACAGGAAGAACCTCTCCCGGTAGTGGCGCTCCAGCCAGCGCTCGGCCTCGGTCATCGTGCGCGCCACCAGCCGGTCGGCCTCCTCCCGCCAGACGGCACGGTAGTCCGCGCGCTCGTGCGGGCGCGTGTCATCCCCCTGTCCCCGGACCCAGATGAAGTCGTCGAAGCCCCGGTCGTAGCCGAACCCGCCCCGGACGAAGAACGGCGTGTCCACCACACCCATCGTCAGGTACCCGGCCCTCGAAAGCAGCTCCGGGAGCGTCGGCAGATGCCGCGGCAGCGGCTCCCAGCCCATGAACGTGTAGGAGTGCAACCCGGTCAGGATGTCCGCCCGGGCGGGCATCGTGGGGAACGAAGAGACCGTGTGCCCCTCAAACACCACACCCGAACGCCCCAGCGCGTCCAGATTCGGGGTGCGGATGTACGGGTTCCCGTACACGCCCAGATGATCCCGGCGGAAGGTGTCCGCCACGATCACCAGGATATTCATCTCAGCAACAGACATAACCCCTTCTCCCGCGTCAGACAATCTTTCTTCAAACTACCAACGCAGGAGAGGCGGCGCCCGCCGCCCGGCCAGATACTGCGCCCCATAGAGCTGACCCCGGCTCCCCATGGCCCCATGCGCCCACCACAGAAGACGTGCCGGCCTCTTCAGAATGAACCTCAGAGCCACACAACGCCGGCAGGCGAAGCGATGCCCCAAAGCCAAAACCCGCGGGAGAGGAAAGACAGACCACCGCCCCTCTCCGATCCGCTCGGAGCCCGCAGCGACGGTGCTCACTCTCCCTCTGTTGCGCATAACGAATCTGTACCTTCTTACACAACAAATATCATATCGGGCACCGTGCATCAATCCGTAGTCGGCCCGCCTGAGAATTCTCCGCCCCGTTCCTGTATTCTGTAATCGAAGGTGTGGGTAGGTTGTGCTGTACGCAACCAGTTGTATAATGTAAAATACCGGTTGGGAGAAGGGTATCATTGGTGTGAGGCTTTTCCTTTCGACAGGCGGTTCTGGGTGAGTGAGATCCGCTCCGACGTAATCGAGGAGGCCCGGCGTGTCGTTGGGGAGGCGGAGCGGCGGGGATTGAGTTTGCGTCTGCTGGGTGGGGTGGCGGTCCGGCTGCGTTCCGGGAACGGTTTGCCGCCGGTATTTCGGCGGGAGTATGCGGATCTGGACTGGATCTCTCCGAAGAAGACCTCGGCGGAGGTGCAGAGGTTCTTCGAATCTTTGGGCTATGTGCCGCAGGTGCGGTTCAATGCCCTTCACGGCCGGGAGCGGCTGCTCTTCTTCGACGAGGAGCATGGCCGGCAGCTGGACGTTTTTATCGGGGCGTTCAGGATGTGCCATGAGATCTCCTTCGGTGAGCGGCTCGCGCTGGAGCCCGTGACCATTCCTCTGGCCGAGCTGCTTCTGACCAAGCTTCAGATCGTCCAGCTCAACGAGAAGGACGTCAGGGACGCGCTGGCGCTGCTGCACGATCACCCCGTGGAGGAGAGGGACGGGGATGCCGTAAACGCGGCGCGCATAGCGGAGCTCTGTGCTGCAGACTGGGGGCTCTGGCGCACCTTCACCGCCAATCTGGAAGCTCTCGGGGAGTATCTGGAGCGCTACGATCTGTCGGTGGAGGGGCGGGAGCGCATAGAGGGGCGCATCCGGGCTCTATTGGAGCGCATCGAGCGGGAGCCCAAGAGCTTCGGTTGGAAGGTACGGGCCGCCATCGGGGAGCGCAAGCGCTGGTACGAGTTGCCCGAGGAAGTAGAAGGAGGCCCATAGAAAGATGATCTTCTCGCGGCTCTTCTCCCGCAAGCCCTCCGTCCGGCTCTTCTTCGCCACGGACATCCACGGCTCGGAGACCTGCTGGAGGAAGTTTCTCAACTCCGGCAAGCACTACGACGCCCGGGTACTCGTGCTCGGCGGCGACATGACGGGCAAGGCGCTCGTTCCGATCGTTGAGGAGGGTGGGGGCCGCTGGCGCGCCGAGCTGCTGGAGATAAAGCGGGAGTTCGAGAGCGAGGACGAAGTCAAGGAGTTCGAGGAGGTCGTCAGGCGCCGGGGGTACTACCCGTTCCGCACCACTCCGGACGAGCTGGCCGAGCTTCAGGCCGACGAGAAGAAGCGCGACGATCTCTTCCACAGAAAGATGCTCGGGCGGATAGAGCGCTGGATGCGGATGGCCGACGAGCGGCTGGACGGCAGCGTGGAGTGCTTCGTCTCGCCCGGCAACGACGACCAGTTCGAGGTGGACGAGATCATCGCCGCCGCCAAACGGGTAAAGCTGGCCGAGGGGCGGGTCGTGGAGTTCGGCGACGGCTTCCAGATGGTCTCCACCGGCTGGTCCAACCGCACGCCGTGGAACACCTACCGGGAAGAAGACGAACCGGAGCTGCTGGAGCGGCTCCGGAAGATGACCTCCCAGGTCACTGCGCCGCCTGAGAAGACGGTCTACAACTTCCACTGTCCGCCCTATGGGTCGGGCCTCGACGACGCGCCCGAGATCACGGCCGACATGCGGCCCAAAGACGCCGGGCGCTCCACGGTGCCGGTCGGCTCGACCGCCGTGCGGCGGGCCATAGAGGAGGGGCAGCCGGCGCTCTCTTTGCACGGGCACATCCACGAGGCGCGGGGCAACACGCGCCTGGGGCGTACGCTGTGCATCAACCCCGGCAGCTCCTACGAGCAGGGGCAGCTGCTAGGGGCGGTCGTGGATCTGGACGGGGGAGAGAAGGTCCGGCGGTTCGTCCTCACCAGCGGATAGAAGGAGGAAAGGGAATGGCAAGTCAAGGTGCCGCGGGGGATCTCTTCCAGAGGAAGGCTACCGGTCTTCTGCGCGGCTGGTCGGTGCGGGACGCGTTCATCTACGCGGCGTTCTCCATCAACCTGATAACCCTGGGTCTCTTCATCTTCTCCTACGCGCCCTTCATCCCGGAGGGATCCCTGATTCTGGCCGTGCTGCTCTCGGGCTTCTACCTGGTCTTTCAGGCCGTAACCTACGCTTCGCTCATCGCGGTCATGCCGCGTGCGGGCGGGGACTACGTGTGGCAGAGCCGCATCCTCGGTGGCGGGATCGGGTTCGTGCTGGCGGTGACGGGCTGGTGGTTCATCCTCTGGCACTGGGTGCCCATCTACGCCAACATCCTCAACGTCGAGGTCGTCGCCCCCGTGGCGTACATCCTGGGAGCGAACGGGGTGGCCGAGTTCTTCAACGGCTCCGGCGGGCTCTTCGCGGCCTCCATGTTCGTCGCCGTCTTCGCCTCGGTCCTGATCTCGCTCGGCATGCGCACCTACGCGAAGATCCAGAAATTCTGCTTCTACGTCGGGCTTGTGGGGCTGGCGCTGATGCTCGTCCTGCTGGCCGTTCACTCCAACGCGGACTTCGTTGCGGCCTTCAACGAGAAGGCTCAGGCGATGTTCGGTGTGGACGACGCCTACGAGCGGACGCTTCAGGCCGGCGGCGCTGAGTTCCCGGCCGCCGCCGCTTTCTACCCAACCCTGCTCCTGATTCCGATGGTCGTCTTCTTCAACCTGTGGTCCAACTGGGGTGCGACGCTCTACGGTGAGGTGCGGGGAGCCTCGGACTTCCGCAAGAACATCTACGCGATGGGCGGGGCCCTCATCTCGACGACGGTCGTTGCGGCCATCATGCTGCTGCTCTTCGCCCGGACCTTCGGCTGGGACTTCTACTACGCGGCCAACAACGCCTACTGGGCCGGCGAAGGGGTGATCCCGGCCTGGCCCTACCCGGGGCTGCTCGCGGCGTTCTTCTTCGACAGCCCGGTACTGCAGCTCCTGCTGGTCGGGCTCCTGTCGCTGTGGTTCTTCGGCTGGTGTGGGACGGTCTTCCTCTCCTCCACCCGGGTGGTCTTCGCCACGGCCTTCGACCGGGTGCTGCCGGAAGCGGTCTCCAGAACCTCGCGCAACGGTGTGCCGTACGTGGCTCTCCTGCTCATGTTCATCCCCTCCATCCCCATCAGCTACTTCTACGCTTTCGGAGAGGAGTTCGCTACCTGGACGCTGAACGCCACGCTGGTCATCGCCACCACCTTCCTCGGCTCGGCGATCGCCGCAGCGGTGCTGCCCTGGCGCAGGCCCGATATCTACAACGCCTCCCCGATCTCGCGCTACACCGTCTTCGGCATCCCGCTGGTCACGGTGGCGGCCGTCATGTTCGCCATCTTCCTGCTCTTCTGCCTCTACCAGTGGATCTCCCGGGACGTGTACGGCATCAACAACGAGGCTTCGTTCATCTACCTGGGTATCCTGTACGGGATAGCGATCGTCGGCTACATAGCCTTCAGGATAATCCGCCGCCTGCAGGGGATAGACCTCAAGATGGTCTACGGCGAGATCCCGGAGGAGTAACCCCGGATCTCGGGTGCCGGCGGTAAGGAGGGCGGGATATCCCGCCCTCCTCTATCACCGGGGGTGTTGCCGGAGCGGAGCCACGAATCTATGCCCGCCTCCAGCACGGGTGCGGCCGCCCGGTGGATTGCCACCTCCCGGCCGTCGAGCGCGTACCGGACCCCTGGCGGCAAAAAGTGGAATACTGCGCCCGGAGCGGTCGGGCTCCAGCTCTGCGATGATGTCCTGAACCTCGAAGAAGACTTCGAAGCGGGTGGGCCGGGTTGGCCGGTGTGCGAAGCGATGCGCCGCATGGAGATCCAGGATGCAACTCAGAGCAGCCCGCCAGCCGCAGATACGTTCTGCGAGACAGCCGGTATGTCGGTGCTCTCTGGTGTTGGCTCTCTAGTCGCTCCGGCTGCGGCGCAGGAGCATTGGCTGTCCCGGCTTTCGCCCACATCCTCCAAGGAACTCTCGGGCAGGCAGGCTGCGGCAGCCTGGGTGCGGCTGGCCCGCGGCCAACACCTACGTCGCTTGCTCTCGTCCCGTGCGGCGGGTGAAACAGAAGACGATGATGTTTTTCTAGCTCCTGAAGGCGAGTTTACGACGGCCTCGACTTGCCGGAGGGACAGCGATTGCCACGGGGCGTGTTGGGCTTGCCGTTGTGTCTCATATAATGGAACTTGTGCGGCTAATTGCTGTGCTCCATGCGCTTTCGCTTGTCGCAGCGGGTGGACTTGTTTAGGCTGCGTGTTGGTAGGGTGCCCGGCGTGTATGTCGCTCAACCGGTGTTGTCGCAGGAGGGAATGCCGGTGGCGTGAAGCGTGCGCATAAGGAATTATATTCACTATGTCGAACCAGAGAGAACAGCAATTCTCCGCCAGGATGAGATCACTGTGGGCCACTCTGCGTCCCCTCTTCGACCTCGCATGGATCGCATTAGCGATAACCCTGGTAGTTCTGGCATGGGACAATACCGCAGCGGCCACGGGAGAGGTGCCCATGCGGATCTTCCTCGTCGGTTGGGGGGTGGCTGCCGTTATTCTCTCGATCGAATCTCTCTTCAGGGATTTCATGTCTCGCTGGAGGCAGGACCGAGCGGAGCGCCGGCTGCTCCCGGCAGTGCACTATGTGGTAATAGGGGTGGTGATTGGTCTCGCCGTTGGCACCACCGACTGGACAGACTTACAGTTCGCCGGGGACCGTCAGATGTGGTTGCAGCCGGTGTTGACAGTTCCATTGTTACTGGGCTACTCTGGCTACCTTCGCGGCTTACAACGGTCCTCAAGGAGCAGGTCGTAGCCGGGAGTAGCTGCCGCCCGATAGGAGTAGGAAGGGTCTTGAATACCGTCCGGCAATATTTTTTAGCGCTCTGGCGCCAGGCGCTCCCCGGAAACGCCTCTATATGAGCCGGCTATGAAGGTCCGGCCGCTAGTTACTCGCGCAACCCGCTCGGGTAGAATGGGGCACTAGCCTGCCATGTCGTACAGCCGAGGAGGTTCGCAGTGACGCAGAAGGACCGGGCAACCCTGGGGGTAGACTTCTGGCACGAGCTCGCGCAGCAGCTGCGGGCGGACAGTGTGCGTGCGGCCGGGGCGGCCGGATCGGGGCATCCCACCTCCTCTATGTCCGCGGCCGACCTGATGGCCGTGCTCCTGAGCAAGTACCTGCGCTACGACTTCGACGACCCGGAGAACCCGGCCAACGACCACCTCGTCTTCTCTAAGGGCCATGCCTCGCCGCTGCTCTACTCGTTGTACAGGGCTGCGGGAGCCATCTCCGACGAGGAGCTGCTCTCGTTCCGCAAGTTCGGCAGCCCGTTCCAGGGTCATCCGACCCCGGCAATAAAGTGGGTGGACGTGGCGACCGGCTCGCTCGGTCAGGGGCTCCCGATCGGCGTCGGTATGGCGCTGGCCGGCAAGCACCTGGAGGGAGCCTCCTACCGGGTCTGGGTGCTCTGTGGCGACTCCGAGATGGCCGAGGGCTCGATGTGGGAGGCCGTCGAGCACGCCGCCTACTACGGGCTCGGCAACCTCATCGCCATCCTGGATATGAACAGGCTGGGCCAGACGCGGGAGACGATGTACGGCTGGGACGGCGGTGCCTACGAGCGGAGGGTGGGCGCCTTCGGCTGGCACACGATCCAGGTGGACGGCCACGACCCGGAGGAGATAGACCGCGCCTACGCCGCCGCGCTGGAGGAGCAGGACCGGCCGACCATGATCATAGCCCGGACGAAGAAGGGCCGCGGCGTCTCCTTCCTGGAGGACCGGGAGGGCTTTCACGGCAAGCCGGTAGACCCCGAGAAGGAGGAGCAGGCCGTAGAGGAACTGGGCGGCGAGAGGAACCTGGTGGTCGAGGTCCGCAAGCCTGAGGAGGGTGCCGGCCGCGCCGTCGAGAAGGGGCTTTCGGACGAGCTAAAGCTCCCGGCCTACGAGGTGGGCGAGGAGGTCGCCACGCGCGCCGCATACGGCGACGCGCTCAAGGCGCTCGGAGCCGCCCGGCGGGACGTGGTGGCCCTCGACGGCGAGGTGAGCAACTCCACCTACTCCGAGAAGTTCGCCGAAGCGCATCCGGAGCGGTACTTCGAGATGTTCATCGCCGAGCAGCAGATGCTCGCGGCCGCCGTGGGCCTCAGCGTGCGCGGCTATGTGCCCTTCGCCTCCACCTTCGCGGCCTTCCTGACCCGGGCCTACGACTTCATCCGCATGGCGGCCATCTCCGGGGCTAACCTGCGGCTCTGCGGCTCGCATGCCGGGGTCTCCATCGGGGAGGACGGCCCGTCTCAGATGGGGCTCGAAGACCTGGCGATGATGCGGGCCGTGCACGGCAGCGCCGTCCTGCACCCGAGCGACCCCAACCAGACCGCGCGGCTCGTGGCGCAGATGGCCGACCGGGAGGGCATCAGCTACATCCGCACCCTGCGCCCGAAGACGCCCGTCCTCTACTCCGCCGGCGAGGAGTTCCGCATCGGCGGCAGCCGGGTGCTGCGCGAGTCCGATGAGGACAGGGTGACCATCGTCGCCGCGGGCATAACCGTCCACGAAGCGCTCAGAGCCGCCGATGAGCTCCATGATGAGGGTGTCGCGGCCCGTGTGGTGGATGCCTACTCCATCAAGCCCATAGACGCCGCTACGCTCAAGGCCGCGGCGCAGGCGACCGGCGGCCGGGTCGTCGTAGCTGAGGACCACTGGCCGGAGGGCGGCCTGGGCGAGGCGGCGCTCTCCGCGCTCGCCGGAAACGGGGAGCTGGAGTTCCGGCATCTGGCCGTGAGCGGCATGCCGGGCTCGGGCTCGCCCGGGGAGCTCATGGACGCCGCCGGGATCAGCGCGGGGCACATAGCGAACGCCGCGCGCGAGCTGCTGGCGAAGTCCCGATCCGCCTGAAGCGGAGGGGCACAGTCCGAGGGAAGGAGGCAGAGACTCGTGAACGGCCGTCTGAAAGAACTCTCCGAGATCGGGCAGAGCGTTTGGATCGACTACCTCTCGCGGGAGATGGTGCGCGGCGGCCACCTGCAGCGGCTGGTGGAGGAGGGCGTGGTCGGCGTGACCTCCAACCCCACCATCTTCCAGAAGGCCATATCCGGCTCCGAGCTCTACGACGAACAGCTGCGCGAGCTGGCGCGGAGCGGCGTGAGCCCGAAGGAGGCATTCCTGGAGCTGGCGCGAGTGGATGTCCGGGAGGCCTGCGACCTCCTGAGGCCCGTCTACGAGCGCACGGGCCACCGGGACGGCTTCGTCTCGCTGGAGGTCTCTCCGGATCTCGCCTACGACACGGAGGCGACCGTGGAAGAAGCCGCCCGGCTGCACGAGCTGGTGGACCGGGAGAACCTGATGGTAAAGATCCCGGCCACGAGAGAAGGCTTGCCGGCGATAGAGGAGATGATCTCGCGCGGCAGGTCCATCAACGTTACCCTGATCTTCTCCCTCGAGAGATACCGGGCCGTAACGCAAGCCTACCTCCGGGGCATAGAGCGGCTCGTAGATAGCGGCGGCGACCCCTCGAAGGTGGCCTCCGTGGCCAGCTTCTTCGTCTCCCGCGTGGACACCGAGGCGGACAGGCGCCTGGATGAGATCGGGGGTCACGACGAGCTGAAGGGCAGGCTGGCCGTGGCGAACGCCAAGCTGGCCTACCAGGTCTTCAAGGAGACCTTCGCCGGTCCGGAGTGGGAGGAGCTGGAGGCCAGAGGGGCGAGGAGGCAGCGGCCGCTGTGGGCCTCCACCTCGACCAAGAACCCCGACTACCCGGACACCCTGTACGTGGACGAGCTCATCGGGCCGGAGACCGTCAACACCATGCCGGAGGAGACGCTGGAGGCGTTCAAGGATCACGGAACGGTTCGCCCGGCGCTGGAGGAGGGGCTGGAGGAGGCCCGGGAGGTCTTCCGGCGCGTCCGGGAGGCCGGGGTGGACTACGAAGACGTGACGGAGGTGCTGGAGCGGGAGGGCGTGCAGAAGTTCGCCGACTCTTACCACGAGCTGCTGCGGGAGATAGAGCGCGAAACCTCCCGCGCGGCGAGCTAGAGAGGGAGAACATGGAGATAGGTTTCTACGGTCTGGGCCGGATGGGTGGCAACATGGTGCGCCGCCTCCTGCGGAGCGGTGAGCACCGGGTGGTCGCCGGCAACCGCTCTCCGGGGCCCGTGGACGAGGTGGTCGCCGAGGGGGCCGAGGGCGCCTACGAGATGGAGGAGGTCGTCGAGAAGCTCTCGCCGCCGCGCGTCGTGTGGGTCATGGTGCCCGCCGGCGAGGTCACCGAGACCGTGCTGAACCGGTACGCCGGCCTCATGGACGAGGGAGACATCCTGGTGGACGGCGGCAACTCCTACTTCCGGGATACCGTCCGGCGCTCCGGGGAGCTGAAGGAGAGAGGCATCCGGCTCGTGGACGCCGGCACGTCGGGAGGCATCTGGGGGCTTAAGGTCGGCTACTGCCTGATGGTCGGCGGCGAGGAGGACGCCTTCCGCACGCTGGAGCCCGCGCTCAAGACCCTCGCCCCGCCGGACGGGTACATGCACGTAGGGCCTTCGGGGGCCGGGCACTTCGTGAAGATGGTGCATAACGGCGTGGAGTACGGGATGCTGCAGGCGTACGCGGAAGGGTTCGAGATCCTGAAGAACTCCCGCTACGACTTCGACCTGCGCGGAATCTCGCATCTCTGGAACCGGGGGAGCGTGGTGCGCAGCTGGCTGCTGGAGCTGGCCGAGCGGGCCTTCGCCGAAGACGGCAACCTGGAGCGCGTGCGGGGCTACGTCGAGGACTCCGGCGAGGGCCGCTGGACCGTCTTCGAGGCCATTCACGAGGACGTCCCGGCGCCCGTCATAGCGGCCTCTCTCTTCGCCCGGTTCTACTCCCGCCAGGAGGAGTCCTTCGCCGCCCAGACTATAGCAGCCCTGCGCCGGGAGTTCGGCGGACACGCCGTTCAGGAGACGAGCCCCGGCGGCCGTCCCGAAGACGCCGAGCGCTAGCATCAGGATGAGAGACTTCAGCAGCAACATTAACCTCCCTCATCCGAAAGTTGCGCGCGTTCTAAGAACCTGAACCTGAGGCCTGATGCCCGAAACCTTCGAGAACACGTTAAGAGCCGATGAGCGGCTACCCCGCATGCCGCCGCCGGCGGCGATGGTGATCTTCGGCGCTTCCGGGGATCTCACGGCGCGCAAGCTGGTTCCCGCCCTCTACGACCTGGCCGACCGGCGGCTGCTCCCGCCGGAGTTCGCCGTCGTGGGAATCTCCCGCACGAGGATGAGCCACGACGAGTTCCGCTCCCGCATGCGGGAGTCGGTCGGGGAATTCCGTTCCGGAAAGGTACGCGATGATGTGTGGGGCTCGTTCGCCCGCGGCCTCTACTACCTGCCGCTGGACTCCAGGGACCCGGCCGCCTACGACGAGCTGCGGAGATTTCTGGCGAAGCTGGACCGGGAGCATCACACCGGCGGCAACCGGGTCTTCTACATGGCGACCGCCCCGACGCTCTTCCCGGTCATCGTGGAGCGGCTGGAGGCGGCCGGGATGAACGAAGGGGAGGGCGGGGGCTTCGCCCGGGTCGTGGTCGAGAAGCCGTTCGGGCGGGATCTGGCCAGCGCGCGGGAGCTGAACCAGAAGATCACGCACCACTTCAGAGAGGATCAGGTCTACCGCATAGACCACTACCTGGGCAAGGAGACGGTCCAGAACATCCTGGCGCTGCGCTTTTCCAACGCCCTCTTCGAGCCGGTCTGGAACGGGCGCTTCGTAGACCACGTCCAGATCACGGTCGCCGAGAGCCTCGGCGTCGGGGAGCGCGGCGCGTTCTACGAGGAGGCGGGCGCCCTGCGGGACATCGTCCAGAACCACATGATGCAGCTCCTGTGCCTTACCGCGATGGAGCCTCCCGTCTCCTTCGACGCCGAGTCGGTGCGCGAGGAGAAGGTGAAGGTGCTGCGGGCCGTCCGGCGCATCTCCGAAGAGGAGGTGAACGCCCTCGCCGTGCGCGGCCAGTACGCTTCCGGCTGGGTGTGGGACCGGGAGGTTCCCGGCTACCGCAGCGAGCCGAAGGTGGCCGGAGATTCTCCCACGGAGACCTTCGCGGCGCTGAAGCTCTTCGTGGACAATTGGCGGTGGGCCGGGGTCCCGTTCTACGTGCGCACCGGCAAGCGGCTGGCGAAGGGTGCGACGGAGATCGCCATCCAGTTCCGGCCCGCGCCGCACACGCCGTTTGCGGGAGACGCGACCGGGGGGCTGGAGCCGAACGTGCTGGTTATAAGGGTGCAGCCGGACGAGGGGATCTCGTTCAAGATCGGTTCCAAGGTCCCGGGCTCCCGGTTCCGGGTGCGCTCGGTGAACATGGACCTGCCCTACGGGGCGGCGTTTCTGGAGGAGCGGCCGGACGCCTACGAGCGGCTGCTCCTGGACCTGATGCTGGGCGACGCCACGCTCTTCATCCGGGCGGACGAGGCGGAGAGGTCGTGGGAGATCCTGGAGCCGGTCATGCGCGTCTGGGAGCGGGAGGAGCCGGAGTTCCCCAACTACGCAGCCGGGACCTGGGGGCCGGAGGCGGCGGACGAGCTGATCCGGCGCGACGGGAGGAGGTGGCGGCGGCCGTGAGGGGCGTGGAGGGCATCGAGCGCGAGCTGGCCCGGATGCGCCTCAGGAGCGACGGCCTCTACGACCTGCGGGCCAGCGTCCTGAACCTGCTGGTGGTGGCGGACGAGGGGCTGGCGGGGGAGGTGTCGGAGGTGATCTCGCGCCTCTCCGGGAACCATCCGTCGCGGAGCATCATCCTCATCACGGACTCCGGCGCGCCGGAGAGCCGCCTGGACGTGCAGATCTCCACGATGTGCAACGTGCCCGGACCGGAGGGACGCCACGTCTGCTCCGAGCAGATCACGCTCCACATCGAGGGCGAGCCGGCCCGCCACCCGGAGAGCTTCGCCGATCCGCTCCTGCTGCCGGATCTGCCCGCCGTTATGTGGTGTCCGGGAGAGATCTCGCTGGACGCCCCCGGTTTCCGGCGGCTGGCCGGGATGGCGGACCGCCTGATCCTGGACTCCGCCACCGCCGGCGACTGCGGGCGCGCGATGAGGAAGATGGCCGGGTTCGTGGACGAACCCGGGATGCCGCATCTGGGAGACCTGCAGTGGACCGCCCTACTGCCTTGGCGCTCGTTTATCGCCGCGCTCTTCGACCCCCCGGAGCGCGCCCCGGCGCTGCGGGAGCTGCGCCGGGTGAGGATCGAGCACCGCCCCGGCGGCCTGTGCCGGGCGCTCCTGCTGGCCGGGTGGCTGGCCTCCGCGCTCGGCCTGCACCCGGAGAGCAGGAAGAGATCCGGTGATGCGCGCGAGTACGACCTCTCCGGCGGCGTGCGGCTGGAGCTAGAGCAGCTTGGCTCAGACGCCGCCCCGCCCCGCGTGCTCATAGAGTCTGCGGGCGCGAGCTTCGAGGTCTCGGTCGGCCGGCTCAGGATTCGCGAGGGGAGTTCGGTGACGGAGCGGGCGGTGCGCCTGGAGGCTCCCGGGACCGGCGACCTGCTCGGAGAAGAGCTGACCTTCTTCGGCCGGGACGGGGCGTACGAAGCCGCGCTGAAGGTGGCGGCGGAGCTGTGAACCTGCGCGTCTGCGAGAACCCGGAGGAGCTGGCCCGGACTGCGGCGGAGGAGTTCGCCGCCCAAGCAGAGCGGGCGGTCGGCGAGCGCGGGCGCTTCGCCGCCGCGCTCGCCGGGGGCTCGACCCCGAGGGCGGCCTACGAGCTGCTGGCCCGGGAGTACAAAGACCGCAGCTTCTGGGAGCGGACCCACATCTTCTTCGGGGACGAACGCGCCGTGCCGCCGGAACATGAGGAATCCAACTACCGCATGGCGCGCGAGGCTCTGCTGGAATGCGTGCCGGTGGGGAGGGTGTACCGGATGCGGGGCGAACTGCCGCCGGAGGAGGCCGCCGCCGCGTACGAGGCGGAACTGCGGGAGTTCTTCGGAGAAGGGGTGCCGCGCCTGGACCTCATCCTGCTCGGGATCGGGGCGGACGGGCACACGGCGAGCCTCTTCCCGGAGACCTCCGCGCTGGAGGTGCACGACCGGTTCGTGGTCGCAAACCCCGTCCTCAAGCTGGGAGCTACCCGCCTGACGCTCACCCTTCCGGTGCTGAACGCCGCGCGGGCCGTGATCTTTCTCGTCTCCGGCGAGGAGAAGGCCGCCGCGCTGCGGGAGATCCTGCGCGGAGGGGAAGACCCGCGAAAGTACCCGGCCAAGCTCGTGCGGCCCGCCGGGGGAGAGCTCTTGTGGCTGGCAGACCGGGCGGCCGCCGGCGAACTGAAAGAATAGTTCCCCTAACTTAACCCCGCCTTTATCTAAGGTTAACATTTTCCGGGTATGCTGTCTGCGCAAGTCGTCTCTACCCTCGGGAGGTGTGGATCTTTGAGGAACGGGAGAGCGCGTCTGGCCGCGGGCGTGATCGCGGGGAGCATGCTGCTGGGTCTCTCGGGCACGGGAGCCCTGGCCCAGGAGGACCTGGACGAGATTACCCGGCAGGCGCAGGAGCTGGGCGAGGAGTTCGGCATAGACCCGCAGCGGGTCCAGGAGATAGCCGAGGATCTCGACGTAGACGTCCGGGAGCTGGAACAGCTCAGCGAACGCTACGGCCTCGACCCCCGGCAGATAGAGGAGATCAGCGAACAACACGATATAGACCCGCAGCAGATAGACGAACTGGCCGACCGGCTGGGCGTGGACCCTCAGGAGATCCCGGAGATCGACCAGCAAGAGGTCGAGCAGGCAGCCGAAGAACTGCGCCAGCAAGCAGAACAGAGGGCTCAGGAGATCCAGGAAGAGCCTCCGGCCGAAGAAGAAACCGAAGGGTTCTTCACCCGCCTGCTCGACGGCATCCGGAACTTCCTCAACGACCTCTTCTAGAGATTTAAGTAATCATCACTTGATAATCAGCCATCTTTGCTCTAGGATGGGGGGAGAGGCTGGAGAAGGAGGGAAGTGTGGCTGAGTACGCTTCGGCGCGGGAGTACTTCGAGAAGATGCGTGAGGAGCTGGATGCGGAGCAGATCCGGCAGCTGAGGGGCACCTACGAGTTCGACATCCGGGATGCGGGCAGGTTCATCGTGCGGTTCAACGAGGACGGGACGCTCGAGGTGTTCGACGAGGGCTCCGGGGTGGAGCCTGACTGCACCCTGATGGCCAAGGAGAAGGACTGGCTGTCGATCGTCTCCGGCAAGACCAAGCCGATGAGTGCCTTCATGACCAACAAGCTGAAGGTCAAGGGCAGCCTGGGCAAGGCGATGAAGCTGCAGAAGGTCCTCGACGGCGGCTCCCGGTAGCGGGGAGGAAGGAGTCGGGCGGGGGGTGCGGGCGGCTCCCCGCCTTTTCAGCTTCCCGTCATCTGGCGGTCGCCTTCTCCGGCGTAGAGCTCTTCGATGAGGTATTCGTAGCGGGCTGCGACCGCGCTCCTGCGCAGCTTGAGGGTCGGTGTGATCTCCCCTCCCTCCTCGGTCCACTCGCGGGGCACCAGCGCGAACCGCTTCGGCCGCTCGTGCTCCGGGAACTCCGCGGCCGCCTCCTCCATCTCGGAGCGGATCAGCTCCCTGACCCGCTCGTCGGAGCACAGGCGCTCGGCGGGGAGGTTCTCGCCCAGCGTCCGGCGTATTGCGTCGAAGTCGGGGACGATGAGCGCCGAGACGAACTTCCTCCCGTCCCCCACCAGCATGGCCTGGGCGATGTGCGGGGTGTTGGCGAGCGCCGTCTCCACCGGCTGGGGGGCGACGTTCTTCCCGGTATCCAGCACCATTATGTCCTTGGCCCGGTCGGTTATCTTCAGGCGGCCGCCCTCGTCGAACTCGCCGATGTCTCCGGTCCTGAACCAGCCGTCGCCGGTGAAGGCGGCCGCGTTCTCCTCCGGGAGGTTGTGGTAGCCGGGGGTCACGTTCGGGCCGCGGACCTGTATCTCGCCCTCCCCCGAGAGCCGGACCTCGACGTTGGGCAGCGGCGGCCCCACCGTGCCGAACCGCAGGTCGTCGAAGCGGTTCACCGAGATCACGGGCGAGGTCTCGGTGAGGCCGTAGCCCTCGGCCACCGGTATCCCGGCCCCGTAGAAGAACTCCCCGAGCCAGGGCTCCAGCCGGGCCCCGCCGCTGACGCAGAAGCGGACCCTGCCGCCGAGCCCGGCCCGGACCTTGCGGTAGACGAGCAGGTCGTAGAGCCGGAACAGCGCCCGCCGGGCCGGGCTCATCCGCTCCTCGCCGGTGTCGTGCCGGTACTTCTGCCGGGCGGTCCGCACGGCGCTCCCGAAGATCCTGGCGCGCACCGGGTTGGCGGTGCCCTGCTCCCGGATGACCGCGAAGACCCGCTCGAAGAGCCGCGGGACCACGAGCAGCGCCGTGGGGCGCACCTCCAGCAGGTTCTCCTGCACCTTCTCTACGGACTCGGCGATGTAGTTGGTCCCCCCGCCGACGAGGTTCAGAAACTGGCTGCACGTCCTCTCCAGCACGTGGGAGAGCGGGAGGATGGAGAGGCCCACGTCGTCGTCGGTTATGGGCACGACCTCTATTATGGCCTCCAGGTTGGAGAGGATGTTGCCGTGGGTGAGGACCACACCCTTCTGCCGCCCGGAGGTCCCGGAGGTGTAGATGAGGGTCGCCACATCCTCCCGCCCGAGCGAGAGCATCTTCGCCTCCCACCCCGGATCCCTGCTCCGGGCCCCCCGCCGCTCCACCTCCGAGAAGCCGAGCACCCCCCTCCCGGCTCCCGCCTCGTCCATGCACACGATGTGCTCCACCGAAGCCCCCGACCGCCTCACCGCTTCAAGCTGCCGCTCCCCCTCCACCACGACCACCCCGGCCCCGGAGTCCTCCAGGATATGCGCCACCTGCCGCGGCCCCAGCGTGGGGAAGATGGGGACCGTCGCCGCCCCGAGGCTCATGATCGCCACGTCCGCAACCGTCCAGGCCACCCGGTTTTCGGACATGAGGGCGACCCGCGAGCCGCGTTCCACCCCCAGCCCGGAGAGCCCGGCCGCGAAATCCTCCACCCGCCGGTAGACCTCCCGGAAGGAGAACTCCCGCCACCTCCCCCCGGCCTTCTCCCCAAGCGCCGGCTTCTCTGCCTTCTCCAGTACCGTCATCCGGAACGCCTCAGGCAGGCTCCGCGCCCGCCGGACCCGCCCGACGATCTCCCAAACCCTCTCCCGGTCACGCCCCCACGAATGCATGCCTCTCACCACCTCAGGGTAACCGCCCCAAACCTAAAACTCATCGACTGATTAATAAGATACTAGCCCGGCTCCCGGACGTCAACTTGATCTCCTAAACTGAAACCTCTAAACTTAGTTATCAGTTAATGAATATGAAAGGGGGAGTCTCGGGATGGACTGGAGTGCGGCGAGGCGATGGCTGGGGCTGGGGGACATCCCGCTCCGGGAGCTGGAGTGCCGGTATGCTGGTGGCGGGTCGCGTTTCGCTGAGGTGCGGGGGCTTCGGGTACACTACCGGGACGAGGGGGAGGGGCCGGTGCTCTTGATGTTGCACGGGGTCTTCTCCTCGCTGCACACCTGGGAGGGCTGGGTGGAGAGGTTGCGGGGCCGGTACCGTTTGGTGAGGCCGGACGTACCGGGGTTCGGGCTCACCGGGCCGCCTGCGGACGTGGTGGGGATGGTGCGGGACATTGAGGGGGTGCTGGATGAGTTTGCGGACGCCCTGGGGCTTGGGAGCTTCAGCCTGGCGGGCAGCTCTCTCGGGGGATACTTCGCCTGGCGGTATGCTCTGGCGCGTCCGGAGCGGGTGGAGCGGATGGTCTTGATCTCCTCCGCCGGCTATCCTCTGCGGATGCCGCCGCTGCTCAGGCTCGCTTCGACCCCGGTATTCGGAGACTTCTTCCGGTTCGTGAGTCCCAGACCGCTGGTGCGTATGAGCCTGCGGGAAGTCTACGCGGACCGGAGGAGGGTTACCGGCGAGCTCGTCCGGCGCTACCACGAGCTGATGCTGCGGCCGGGGAACCGGCGGACGCTGCGGGCGGCGAGCTCCGAACTGATGCGGCAGTTCGCAGCCCACCACTCGGAGATACGCCGCATTGCCACACCAACCCTCGTGATGTGGGGGGAAGAGGACCGCTGGATCCCCCCACATCACGCCCGCAGGTTCGTGCGCGATCTCCAAAACGCCAGCCTCGTAACCTACCCCGGCGTGGGACACGTGCCGATGGAAGAGAGCCCGGAGAGAACCGCAGCCGACGCCGACGCTTTCCTCTCCGGAAGACCGACGAGAATGCAAAAAAGCGTGTTTTGAAGTGTTTTCATTAGTTGATTACAATACTGCCAACGGCAGGACGAGGAGGCGAGGATGACGGAGATCCCGGGGAAGGTTGCGCTGGTCACGGGCGGGGCCGGGGGGCTCGGGCTGCTCGTGGCGGTAAAGCTGGCCCGGCGGGGTGCGCGGGTGGTGATCTACGACCTCGATGAGGGGGCCATCGGGCGGGCTGTGCGGGAGATCGGGGCGTACAACGGGGGCGGGGCGTACGGGTACGTGTGCGACGTCTCCGACCGGGAGGCCGTCTACGAGGTTGGGGGGAGGGTGCGGGGAGAGGTGGGGGATGTGGACATCCTCATAAACAACGCCGGGGTGGTCACCGGCAAGCGCTTGCTCGAGGCCCCGGACGAGCAGATAGAGCGGGTCTTCCGGGTGAACGTGCTCGCGCTCTACTGGGTGACCAAGTCGTTTCTGCCGCGGATGATAGAGCGCGGCGAGGGGCACATAGTGACCATAGCCTCGGCGGCGGGGCTTGTGGGGGTCAGCAAGCAGACCGATTACTCGGCGAGCAAGCACGCGGCCATAGGCTTTATGGAGTCGCTGCGGGTCGAGCTCAAGCGCTACGGGCACCGGGGGATCCGGACGACCATCGTCAACCCCTACTACATAGACACCGGCATGTTCCGGGGGGTGAAGACCCGCTTCCCGCGGGTCTTGCCCATCCTGGACCCGGACAGGGTGGCCGGGAAGGTGGTGCGCATGATCGAGCGCAACCGGCAGGAGGTGAAGATGCCCCTCATCGTCAACACCGTCCCGGCGCTGCACGTGCTGCCGGCGGATGTTCTGGATTGGATCATGGGCTTCTTCGGGGTCAACCACTCCATGGACGAGTTCGTGGGGCGTCAGAGGAGCGGGGAGAAGGCCTTCTTCTCCTGGAAGGGGTGATGTGTGCTATGAGGATCGAGGAGCGGGCAGCGCCCGGCGGGCGGGCGTATCCGGCGACGGAGGCGCTCATGGCCGCCACCGGGCGGGTCGGCGAGGGGCTGCTGGATGACCTCGCGGGCGAGGCGGTGGCCGGGAGCGCCGGGGAGGTGCTCGAGGTGGAGTGCCCGTTCACCGGGGAGGTCTTCGCCGGGGTGCCCCTCTGCGCCCCGGAGGACGTGGCGGGGGCCTTCCGGAGGGCCCGGCGGGCCCAGGAGGAGTGGGAGCGGGTTCCCTTCCGGGAGCGGGCGCGGATCTTCCTGCGCTTCCACGACGAGGTGCTGCGCGGCAGGGATGAGATACTCGACCTCGTCCAGCTCGAGACCGGCAAGGCCCGCCTGCACGTCTTTGAGGAGGTGATGGACGTAGCCATCGTCTCCCGCTACTACGCCCACACCGCCGGACGCTACCTCAGGAGCCGCCGCCGGCGGGGCGTCATCCCGCTGCTCACCACCGCCGTCCACCACCGGCACCCCAAGGGGGTCGTCGGCTTCATAGCGCCGTGGAACTACCCGCTCACCCTCGCCATCTCCGACGCCATCCCGGCGCTCATGGCCGGGAACGCCGCCGTGATAAAGCCCGACCGGAAGACCCCCCTCACCGCCCTGTGGCTCGTGCGGCTGCTCCGGCGGTGCGGGCTGCCGCGCGAGCTCGTGCAGGTCGTCTGCGGGCCCGGGGGCCGGCTCGGCGGCCCCATAGTCCAGAACGCCGACTTCGTGATGTTCACCGGCAGCACCGCGACCGGGAGGGAGGTCGCAGCGGCGGCCGCCCGCAGGCTCGTGGACTTCTCGCTCGAGCTCGGCGGGAAGAACCCCATGATCGTCTTTGAGGACGCCGACCTCGAGGCCGCCGTGGAGGGGGCCGTCCGGGCCTGCTTCTCCAACGCCGGGCAGCTGTGCATGTCCGCCGAGCGGCTCTACGTGCACGGCGCCGTCTACGAAGGGTTCCTCTCCCGCTTCGTCGAGCGGGCGCGGCGGGTGAAGCTGGGAGTAGGGCTGGACTACGGCTTCGAGATGGGCTCCCTCATCTCCGCCGCCCAGCTCGAGAGGGTCTCCTCCCACGTGGAGGAGGCCGCAGAGCGGGGGGCGGAGGTGCTCGCCGGGGGGCGGGCGCGCCCGGACGTAGGCCCCTACTTCTACGAGCCGACCGTGCTCGGCGGGGTGGGGGAGGGGGCGAGGCTCTTCTCCGAGGAGACCTTCGGCCCGGTGGTCTCCGTCTTCCCCTTCCACACCCCGGAGCAGGCGGTGGAGCTGGCCAACGCGACCCGCTACGGCCTCAACGCCAGCGTGTGGACCCGCGACCTCCGGCGGGGCGCCGAGGTCGCCCGGCGCATCCGGGCCGGGACGGTCAACATCAACGAGGCCTACGCTCCCGCGTGGGCCTCCACCGACGCCCCTATGGGCGGGTTCAAGGACTCCGGGGTGGGCAGGAGGCACGGCGAGGAGGGGATCCTAAAGTACACCGACTCCCAGACCGTGGTCACCCAGCGGCTGTTGCCCCTTGTGGCCCCGGTGCTCGGGATGGGCGGGGAGACCTACGCCGGGGTGATGTCCCTCTCGCTGCGGCTCATGCGGCGTCTGCCCGGGGTGCGGGGGCGTTGGTAGGGAGGCCGCAGAGAAAGATCAACGCCGCGGCTCGTACCGCGTAAGTGCAGGAGAGGACGGCTGCGAAAAACTCTGTGAAAGGAGCGAGATGCTAGCGGACATAGGCAAGGGGTTCGGAACCGACTACTACATGGTCGAGGAGTGGATGAGCGATGAGGACCGCGAGATCCGGGACCGGGTCAGGGCGTTCTGCGACCGGGAGGTCATCCCGGTCATGGGGGAGTACTGGAACAAAGAGGAGTTCCCCTTCGAGCTCATCCCCAAGCTCGCGGAGCTGGGCGTAGCGGGGCACGTCATCCCCAGGGAGTACGGGTGTCCGGAGATGAGCAACCTGGCCTCCGGGCTGGTGATGATGGAGCTCTCGCGCGGGGACGGGTCTTTAAGTACCTTTTTTGGGGTCCACTCCGGGCTCGCCATGACCTCCATCGCCCTTCTGGGGAGCGAGGAGCAGCGCCAGAAGTGGCTTCCCGCGATGGCCAGGATGGAGAAGATCGGGGCCTTCGCCCTCACCGAGCCTAACCACGGCTCCGACGTGGTGATGCTCGAGACCGCGGCCGAGAGGGACGGAGACGGCTGGGTCCTCAACGGGAGGAAGCGCTGGATCGGCAACGGCACCTTCGCCGACGTCGTGGTGGTTTGGGCCCGGGACGAGGACGACGGGGAGGTCAAGGGCTTCCTCGTGGAGAAGGGCACCGGGGGCTTCACCGCCGAGAAGATAAGGGGCAAGATCGGCAACCGCTCCTCCTGGCAGGCCGACATCACCCTGGAGAACGTCCGGGTGCCCGAGGAGAACCGGCTCGAGAACGCCAACTCCTTCGCCGACACCTCCACCGTGCTCACCAACACCCGCTACGGGGTCGCCTGGCAGGCCCTCGGGCACGCGCTCGCCTGCTACGAGGCCGCCGTGCGGTACGCGAAGGAGCGGGAGATCTTCGGCATCCCCCAGGCCAACTTCCAGCTCATCCAGTACCGGCTGGCCGGGATGCTCGCCGACCTCACCCAGATGCAGCTCGTCTGCTTCCGGCTCGCCCAGCTGATGGACAGGGGCGAGATGACCCACGGCAAGGCCTCCCTGGCCAAGCTCATCACCGCCCGGCAGGGGAAGAGGATCTGCGCCGAGGCCCGCGACATCCTGGGCGGCAACGGCGTGCTCGTCGACTACCTCGTCGGCAAGCACCTGGCCGACATGGAGATCATCTACACCTACGAGGGCACCGATACGGTACAGTCCCTGATCGTGGGCCGCTCCATCACCGGCGAGCAGGCGTTCTTCCCCACGGTCTGAGGACCCGGAGGTGCGACAGATGACAGAGGATCGAAGACACGAGGGACGCCGGGTCGTCCTGGTGGACGGCGTGAGAACACCGTTCATGCGGGCCGGGACCGCCTACCTGAGCCAGACCTCCTACGACCTGGCCCGGACGGTGCTCCGGGGGCTCCTGGAGCGCACCGCGATCCCCCCGGAGGACGTGGGCTGCGTCGTGATGGGCACCGTGATCCAGAACCTCCGCACCTCGAACGTCGCCCGCGACGCGGCGCTCGCGGCCGGGGTCCCGAACTCCGTCCCGGCGCACACGGTGACGATGGCCTGCATCTCCTCCAACCAGGCCATAACCAGCGCCCTGGAGACGATCCGGGCCGGCAAGGCCGCAGCCGCGATCGCGGGCGGGGTGGAGGTCATGTCCGACACCCCGCCCCAGTTCGAGAAGAAGACCCGCGAGCGGCTCTTCCGGGCGCAGGGCCTGAAGTCCCCTCTGGAGCTGCGCCGGCTGCTTGAGGGGCTGAGCCCGAGCGACCTCCTGCCCCGGGCGCCTACCATCTCCGAGTACTCCACCGGGGAGCTGATGGGGGAGAGCGCCGACCGGCTCGCCGCAGCCTTCGGCGTGAGCCGCGAGGAGCAGGACGAGTACGCCCTGCGCACCCACACCCTGGCCGCGAAGGCCACAGAGAGCGGCCGGCTCTCCGCGGAGATATTGCCCACCGCGGTCCCCCCGGACTTCGAGCTCCTTACCCAGGACAACACCATACGCAGGGATACCAGCCTGGAGAAGCTCGCCGCCCTGCCCCCGGCTTTCATAAAGCCCTTCGGCACCGTCACGGCGGGCAACTCCTCCCCGCTCACCGACGGGGCCTCGGCCACGCTCCTCATGGAGGAGGAGGCTGCCCGCGCCGCCGGGTATAGGCCGAAGGCGCGCCTCGTGGACTACCTCTACGTGGCCCAGGACCCGGGAGAGGAGCTCCTGCTCGGCCCGGCGTACGCCGTGCCGCGGCTGCTCGGGCGCAACGGCCTCGCCCTCTCCGACGTGGACGTCATCGAGATCCACGAGGCTTTTGCCGGCCAGGTGCTCGCGGTCCTCAAGGCCCTCGGTTCGGACCGCTTCGCCCGCGAGCGGCTCGGGAGAGAGCGGCGCGTGGGCGAGGTGGAGATGGAGAAGGTCAACGCCTGGGGCGGCTCGGTCTCCCTCGGGCACCCCTTCGGGGCCACCGGGGCCCGGCTCGTGACCACCGCGGTGGGCAGGCTCCGGGAGGAGGACGGGCGCTTCGCCGTGGTTACCGCCTGCGCCGCCGGAGGGCTGGGACACGCCATGCTCGTCGAACGCATCGGGGAGGGCTAGAGAGAGATGGGATACCTAAACGTACGCAAGGAGGACGGGGTCGCGCTCGTCTGGCTGGACGAGCCGGAGAGCCCGGTCAACAAGCTCTCCACCCCGGTTTTGGGGGAGTTTGAGGCCGCGCTCGGCGAGCTGGAGGGCGACGGCGACATCCGGGCTGCGGTCCTGATCAGCGCGAAGAAGGACTCCTTCGTGGTCGGCGCGGATATCGAGGAGTTCTCCCGCCTCAAGACCCCTGGAGAGGTAGAGGGGATCATCCGCAAGGGCCACGAGCTTCTGGGGAGGATGGAGTCCTCTTCCAAGCCGGTGGTCGCCGCCATCCACGGCCCGGCGGTCGGAGGGGGGCTGGAGCTCGCCCTCGCCTGCCACTACCGCATCGCCACCGACCACCCGGCCACCAGGTTCGCCTTCCCGGAGGTGATGCTGGGGCTTCTTCCCGCCCTCGGCGGCACCCAGCGCTTTACCCGCCTGGTGGGGGTTCAGCGGGCGCTCGAGATCATCACCACCGGCCGGAACGTCTACCCCTCCCAGGCGAAGAAGATGGGGCTGGTGGACGCCCTGATCCACCCGGAGGGCCTGGCGGACGCCGCTAAGCGCGCCGCCCTCTCCCTCGCCGGGGGCACCCTGAAACCCCGGCGCCGGAGGCCCTCCCTGCGGGAGAGGGTGCTGGAGGAGACCCCGCTCGACCGGCTCGTCTACGACCGGGCCTACAAGACGGCCCGGGAGAAGACCCGCGGCAACTACCCGGCGGTCCCGAAGATAATAGAGTGCATCCGCACCGGCCAGAAGGAGGGGGCCGAGGCGGGCTTCGAGGCGGAGAGGGAGGCCTTCGCCGCGCTGCTGTTCACCCCGGAGTCGAAGGCCCTGAGGAACCTCTTCTTCCTCAAGAACGGCGCCGAGAAGAACCCTTACGCGGGCCGGGAGAGGGAGGTGAGGACCGTCGGCGTGCTCGGGGCCGGGCTCATGGGCTCGGGGATAGCCCAGGTGAGCGCGGCCCGGGCCTCCCGGAAGGTGCTCCTCAAGGACGCCAGCCTCGAGCTCGCCGCAAAGGGCCGCGGCGAGGTCTGGAAGGCCCTGAGCCGCCGGGTCGGCAGGGGCATGAGTGCCTTCGAGCGCGACCGGGCCGTCGAGCGCATCGTACCCATCGGGGACTACGCCCCCCTCGCGCGGGCCGACCTCGTCATAGAGGCAATCCCGGAGGACCTGAACCTCAAGCACGAGACGATCCGGGAGGTCGAGAAGGTGGGCCGGGAGGACCTCATCATCGCCTCCAACACCTCGGCCATCCCCATAGCCGAGATCGCCGCGGCCGCAGAGCGCCCCGAGCGGGTCGTGGGGATGCACTACTTCTCCCCGGTGCCCCGGATGCCGCTGCTCGAGGTGGTCCGCAAGGAGGACACCCCGGAGTGGGTGCTCGCCACCTGCATCCGGGAGGGCCTCGCCCAGGGGAAGACCGTAATCACGGTGAACGACGGCCCCGGCTTCTACACCACCCGCATCCTCTCCTTCTACATCAACGAGGCGCTGCTGCTCCTGGAGGAGGGGGCGGCCGTGGACGCCATAGACGAGGCCATGATGGACTTCGGCTTCCCGGTCGGGCCGCTCAAGCTCCTCGACGAGGTGGGTATAGACACCGGGGTGAAGATAAACGAGGTGATGCGCCCGCTCTTCGAGGCGCGCTCGCTGCGCACGAGCGACCGGGGCGGCGAGGTGGTCGCCGCCGGGTACAAGGGCCGCAAGAGCGGCCGCGGCTTCTACCTCTACGAGGGCCGGGACAAAGGGAAGGTGAACCCGGAGGTCTACGAGTTCCTCGGTACCGGGCGCCGCCCCATCCCATCCCGGGCCATCCAGGAGAGGCTCTCGATGATGATGGTCTCGGAGGCGGTGCGCTGCCTGGAGGAGGGGATCCTCGCCTCCCACAGGGACGGAGATGTGGGCGCGGTCTTCGGGCTCGGCTTCGCCCCCTTCCGCGGCGGCCCGTTCTGGTACCTGGACCAGATGGGCCTCGAGAGGGCCGTGGTGAAGCTGAACAACCTCCGCTCGGCCCACGGCGAGCGCTTCGCCCCGCCGACCCTGCTCGAGGAGCGCGCCGCCTCGGGCAAGGGGTTCTACTCCTCTTAGGCTGGCCGGGTGCGCCGGAACGTCCTCATCACCGGCGCGAGCTCCGGCCTCGGGCGGGGGATGGCGCGCGAGTTCGCCGCCCGGGGCCGCAACCTCGCCCTCTGCGCCCGGAGGCTCGGGCTGCTCGAGGAGCTCAGAGAGGAGCTCGCGAGCAGCTACCCCGGCCTCCGCATCGCCGTCCGCAGGCTCGACGTGAACGACCACGAGGAGGTCTTCCGCGCCTTCCGCGCCCTCGACGGGGAGCTCGACGGGCTCGACCGGGTCGTGGTCAACGCCGGGATCGGGAAGGGCCGGCCTCTCGGGACCGGCCACTTCCGGGCCAACCTGGAGACGGCGGAGACGAACTTCGTCGCTGCCCTCGCCCAGTGCGAGGCGGCGGTGGAGCTCTTCCGGCGGAGAAACGCCGGGCATCTCGTGGTCATCTCCTCGGTCGCCGCCGTGCGGGGCCTGCCCGGGAGCATGACGGCCTACTCCGCCTCGAAGGCCGCCCTGACCGCGCTCGCCGAGGGCCTCCGGGCGGACCTGCACGGCACCCCCATCAGGGTCAGCGCCATCCATCCCGGATACATCCGCACGGAGATGAACGAGCGGGCGGGGAGGATGCCGTTCATGGTCGGGCTGGAGAGGGGCTCCCGCCTGCTCGCCGACGCGGTAGAGCGCGAGCCCGCCACAGCCTACGTCCCCTACTGGCCCTGGAGGCCCCTCAGCCTCCTCCTGCGCCTCCTTCCAACGGGCTGGCTGGCGCGCTGGGTCTGAAAGAGAAGTCCCCCCTCAGGCTCCGGCCGCTCTCGCCGGAACCTTCGCCCCGATCAGGAAGGACCCCGCCAGGATCCAGCCCCCCGCCGGCAGGAGCATCGGAAGACCCGTGGCCCTGATCCCCAGCCCCGACTCCAGCGGCGTGAGGGCCGCCACGACCACCGGGGTCGGAAAACTCACCAACGCCAGACCCAGAGCCAGATACCGCCAGCCCCCCAAAGAGGAAGCCCTCACCGAAGCCGCACCCGCCAGCAGCAGCCCCATCCATACCGCCAGAAACGGTACCTGAGAGATGACCGAGGGAGCAGGAACGGTCGCCTGACCATACAGAACAGGCCCCCAGAGAATCCAGAAGAGATCATAGACGACCGCCAGCAACGCCAGAAACGCCGCCAGACCGAAGACTATCCCGCCGAGATCCGCGACCTGCCGCTCGCGGGAGCCCAGATGTCCGCGCACCACGAGATAGAGACCGGCCCCCGCCGCGGCAGCGAACAGCACGCTCCCGTCCCCCAGAAGATTCGCCAGAAGCTCCACCCGGGACCTCCCCGCCGCCTCCCAGAGACCCCGCGCAAAGACCTCCAGCACCTGCAACGTTCCCGCCCCGAAGGCCGCCCCACCCGCAACCAGCCTCGTTACTCTCACCAGCTCACCCCACCGTAACCTTACGGACCTCAACAGCTATGATAGCATTAGATGATAACTTTGTAAAATCTCGCTACCGCGGTATAGAATGTGTGGGGATCTCTTTGGAGGAAAGGAATGAGGCGTCCGGTGGAGCTTCGGGGAAGGAACGTTTCGCGGGAGTTTGTCGGGAGTCTTGTGGAGCTGGAATTCATAGAGGTTGCGGGGGAGCGGTATACGGTTGTGGGCTGGTTGAGGGGGATTACGAGCAGGGGGGTATACTTTGCGCGGGCCTATCGTTCCAGATCCCTGGGGCGGTTCATGGCCGGAGAGGTGGCCAGCTTCTATCCCTGGGAGCTCATCCTCGAGGTGAGGCCGCTCGGGGAGAGGGACGTCCGTGCCCTGTAATCATCAACGGCTGATATATTTTCAGGGTAGAGTAGGAGATTCGGTTAGCAGAAGGGGGTTTAGAGCGGAGATGAGCAGGGCGCGGGGGCGGAGGGATGTATCGGCCCGCCGGACTCGGATGAGCCGGGATGAGCGGCGGGACATGGTGTTGGATGCGGCGATAGTCGAGTTCGCATCTTATGGGCTGCACGGTGTGACCACGGATACCATAGCCGAGCGGGTGGGGGTGAGCCAGCCTTATGTGATAAGGCTCTTTGGTTCCAAGAAGGGGTTGTTCCTGCAGGCCGGGCAGCGGGTCTTCGACCGCATTATGGCGGCGTTGAGGGAGGCTGTGGAGAGGAATCCTGAGGAGCCCGTACGGGCTCTACAGCGGGCTTATGTGGGGCTGATGAACCGGCGGGAAGAGCTGCTCATGCTCATCCAGATGTTCGCTGCCTCCAAGGACCCTGAGGTCTTGCGTGCCGTGCAGGGGCGGATGGAGGAGATCTACGCCTACGTCAGGGAGGCGACCGGGGAGGAAGAGGAGGTCATTCGGCTGCTCTTCGCCCAGGCGATGCTGCTCACCGCTGCGGCGAGCATAGACCTCTACTCGCTGGCCGAGGAGAAGGAGTGGGCGCGGGTCCTTCTGGGGTTCGGCCGGATCAGGAAGAAGACCGGCTAACCCTCGCCGGAGGGATTCTTCGGGGCCCAGGCGGCGCAGAGGCTCCCTCCGACGATCCCGAGCAACATTCCTATCACCAGCCCTCCCAGCGCGCCGATCAGGGAGAGTATGGAGAAGATCATGCCCACCACCCCGAAGATCTGGACCCTCTGCGGGTAGATCCAGCCCAGTATCGCGCTGCCGAGCACGATCCCCCCGATAACCACCCCGCCGAAGACCAGGCTGAACTGCCCGATCTCCTGAATGTAGATGACCAGCGGCATCCAGAGTATCAGCAGCCCGGCCAGCGTGAGCAGCGTCAGGCCCAGCTTCGGCCGCTCTGTACTCGCGCTTCCCCGCATGCCTACTCCAGCCTCGCGTTGACCTGCAGCCCCGGAATGGTGATGCTGTTCGCGAACTGGTAGTTGTTCTGGCTGTCGAGCCCGATGATCACCACCCTCGGAGAGAGCTGGTAGAAGGACTGCTCCCAACCCTGCCGCAGGCTCGGCGGAGCCTCGTCCTGCTCAAGGGCCTCGGCTTGGAAAGATCTGGCCTGCAGATACATGGCGTCCTGAATGAGGCCCTGGATCTCTACCGGCTGATCCTCGCTGCCCGTGATGGTGATCACGAAGACCCGCCCCCCAGCTCCCGGTACACCCTCAGGTATGGGTATGCGCTTGGAAACCACCAGACCCTCAATGATCGCCGTCCTCGCCTGATTCCTTACCGCAGGAGAAACCTCCCGTTGCGAGTTGTCCCCTATCCGCGGAGTGAGCGAGAACCCCTGCAACTCCACCCGGTCCGCCTGAATCCTGAACCCCCCAATCCCCCCAAGCGGAACGGCCAGCGCTACCCCACCCATGTAAAGCGCAACCAAAATGGCCGCCAGCGCACCAAACCCCCCGCCGAGAGCTATGAATAGCCTCTTCCTGTCATAGTGCATCTCCACAGCCAGCTGCCTCCTCTCCTCGCAAATGGCGATCGCAACAAATGATAGCATCAAATGATAACTGATCGCAACCCCCGGGCACGCTTCCCAGCGATTTAGTTATCATCCGTTGCATAATTTGTCGGTTTCTGCTATTTATGTCTCTGTCGGCCGGCGGGAGGCCGGCCTGCAGTCTGAGGTTCGGGTGAGGGGAGGCGAGCAGGCTGATGCGGGGATATCGAGAGGGGTACGGCTTTCGGGGGGCTTTGATCTGCGCCGTGCTGGCTGCGGCTCTTGTGTTCGTGGTCTTCTGCGAGCGGGAGGCTCTGGCTCAGAGCGTGTTTCAGCAGGAGCCCTCGCAGCGCGGAGAGGTGCCGGGGCTGGGAGGGGATGAACCCTCGCAGCGTGGGGAGGTGCCGGGGCTGGGAGGGGATGAACCCTCGCAGCGCGGAGAGGTGCCGGGGCTGGGAGGGGATGAGCCCTCGCAGCGCGGAGAGGTGCCGGGTGGTTTCGGGGTACCTTCGCAGAATCCGCCGGAGGTTGGCGGTGTGGATCAGGATCCGCCGGAGGTTGGCGGGGTGGATCAAGATCCGCCGCACTTCTCGGGTCCCGGTCCGGAGGCGGGCGGGGCGGGGCCGTTCCCGGGGGATGACGGTTTCGAGGGGGAGTCTTCGGTGGCCGGGGAGCTGCAGTATGAGGAATCGCCTGGGGATGGAGTTCTGCCGGACACCGGGGGTGTACTGCCGCTGCTGGCGGTGCTGGTCCTGCTGGGCGGGGTTTGCGGTTTAATCTTGCTCCAGAGGCGGCGGGGCTGAGCGGGTAGGGAGTTCGTGGGGCGGGCTCTGTGATCACCCGCTTTCAGAGACAGTCCGGGCCGCCGGTGCGGGAGGGTGTCTCTGCTCCTCTCGAATCGGGGAGGAGCCGGGGATGGGTCCTCAGGCTTTCGGTGCTGGCGGTCGTTGCGGCTCTCATGCTGCTCCTCTCCTCGGACTACTCCGGTTCCGGAGCTCTGAGCATCTCCGGGGGATTCGTCATCAACTCGGAGCGGATCGAGGGTGAGGGGGTCAGGATATCCCTGCGTCCTCCCCGGGATGGGGAGCCTCTCCGGGCGAGGATCGAGTTTCAGAGGGCGACCATCTACGGGCTGAGGCTCTCCAACGTCTCCCGGCCGCCGGAGCTCGGGGGTGGTCAGCTGGCCGTGAACCAGACCGCCCCTGGGCCCGTGTACATGGACGATCTCGCCATAGAAGCCACCGGGTTCTCGTTCACTATCTCCGGGGGATGTCTGAGGCTGGGGGAGCGGCCGTTAGATCTCCGGCTGGACGACGCGCGGGTCGAGGCCCGGAGCCTCAGCGCGCTGCGCGCAGATTTCCCGCAGCGCTCCGCATCCCCGGCTCTGGCGGTCGCTGCGGAACGGGAGCCGGTGGCCAGGAGCGGCCGGATGATCCGGCTCGACAATATCGGCGATCCGGGCAATCTTCCCGCGCTGATCGAGATAGTGAACTCCTCGCTGGCGGAGCTGGTTACGGGAGGGGCGGAGATCTGCGGCGATGTTCCCGGAGAGGTATCGGCTTCCGGGGCCGCTGGCTCCATCCCCGGCAACTACCTGCGGGCCTACGAGGAGGCCGCCGAGGAGTACGGCCTCGATTGGGCGGTTCTGGCAGCCATCGGGTTCGTCGAGAGCGGGCATGGAGGGGGGCAGGAGTACACCTGTGTGCAGGGACCGCCGACCGTCTACGGCCGGGCCGTGGGGCCCATGCAGTTCCTGCCTTCTACGTGGAGGATCTACGGGGTGGATGCGAACGGGGACGGGGTTAGGGATCCCTGCCACTACAGGGATGCCATCTTCGGCGCCGCCAACTATCTGGTTCGCTCCGGAGCGCCGGAAGACTACCACCGGGCCCTCTACGCCTACAACAACTCTCATGAGTACGTGCAACGGGTGCTGGAGCTGGCCGAGGCCTACCGCAACGGCGAGCCCATCCCCTATGTGGCTGAGAGCGGCGGCTACTGTCCAGCTCCCGTGGTCGGTGCGGACCACCGCGCTTCCCCGGAGGTGGAGGTCACCGGCAACCGGAGCGCGGTCTTCCCCCTGCCCGCCCGCTACATGGACAGCTACACCAACGACTGGGGGGCTCCGCGTCCGAACGGAGGGCATGAGGGGACCGACATCTTCGCTCCCGAGGGCACCCCGGTGTACTCCATAACGGACGGTATCGTACGTCCGGTCTCGGGGCACGAGTCCGGCTGGTGGAACTATCTGGGCGGCTGGGTGGCCATGATCGAGGTCACCGCCGGCGTCGGACCGATCCGGCGCGGAGACGTCTTCTACTACGCGCACCTCGTAGACCGGCCCCCGCTGGAGTTCGGACAGCGGGTCCGGGCGGGCGATCTCATAGGTTATGTGGGACACACCGGTTACTCCTCCGTGCCGGGGACCCTGGGGCCGTTCGATCCTCACCTGCATCTCGGCTGGTACGTGAACGACACCCGGGCCGAAGCCCCCTCGGGGGCCAAGAACCCCTACCCGCTGCTCGAGTGGCTCCGGCAGAACGGCGGACGTGTGACCGGCGGCGAACCTTATATACCGTCACCGGCGGTCTGCGAGAGGGAGCGGCCCGCCCCCTCTGTGACCGTTGCGCAGACCGGAACTGCTCCTCCGGCCTTCTCCGGGAGCCGCGGGCCGCAGGCCGCGTCTGACGGGGCTCCGGCCTCTCCGGAACCGGCTCGATCCGTCCGGAGGGAGCCCGGCGCCCCGTCCGGCGGTGCACGGGCTGAGCGGGCCGCTCCCGCGCCTCCGGCGGAGAGATCCGGGGGCGTCAGAACCGGCCGGATGCCGGATCACGGCCGGTCGGCCGCCCCCGCCGTCAATGCGTCCGTCGGGGTCAAAGAACGCCCGCGCGGGGCTCCTCCAAGCGCACCGAAAGACCAGGCAACCCGGAGCCAGCCGGTGGCGGGAGGATCGGAGAACCGGCTCCACGGCCCGCCGTCTCAGCAGCACCGGCCGGAGGGCGGCGGTACCGTCCGGCGCTCCGCTCCGGAACAACAGCCCGCACATCAGCAGCCGGTTCATAAGACCGGCGGTTCGCCGGGCAGGCCAGAACCCTCCTCGTCTTCAGGCGGCGGGGGACAGGCCGGGCAAAAGCCCCCTCCGCAGCAGGAGAGCCCCCCGGCTCAGGAGCAGCCCTCCTCCGGAGCGGAAGAGGACACCGGAGGGGGGGACTCGGGGAGGTGTGCCTCTCTCGACCTCCGGCTGCTCAGGGCCGGTGTATGCGTGGGCGGCGGGTGAACCGGGCCGGCGCATCGGATATCATACGGCACCTGGTAAGGCAGTAGTCAGGCAGGCGGGGTTGCGCCGCTGCGGCGGCGCGCTCCGCCTTACTCGGTACCGTGAGCAGAAGAGGGGGGAAGATCCGAGGGGAGGTCTCCGGTCCGGGCGGAACCCGGCTCTCTTACCTGCCGGGGCTCGACGGCCTGCGGGCTTTCGCCGTGCTGGCCGTGCTGCTCTACCATGCGGGGCTGCCGTGGGTACCGGGCGGTTTTCTGGGCGTGGAGATCTTCTTCGTCATCAGCGGGTATCTCATAACCGCGCTGCTGCTGGCCGAGTGGCGCGAGCGGGGCCGCATGGACCTGAAGCGGTTCTGGCTCCGGCGGGCCCGCCGGCTGCTGCCCGCGCTCTACCTGGTGCTGGTGGCGACGCTGGCGTACGCCGTCGTCTTCCTGCCGGAAGAGGTGGCGGGGCTGCGCGCCGACGCGCTCGCCGCGCTCGGGTATGTGACGAATTGGTACCTGATCTTCGCCGACGAGTCGTACTTCGAGGCCGTCGGCCGCCCGTCGCTGCTCAAGCACCTGTGGTCGCTCGCCGTCGAGGAGCAGTTCTACCTCCTGTGGCCGCCGCTGTTGCTCGCCGGACTGGCGCTGTTGCGGCGGTGGACGCTGCTCTGCGTGCTCGTGGTGGCGGCGTCCTCGGCGGGGCTGATGGCCGCCCTCTACACGCCGGACGCCGACCCCTCTCGCCTCTACTACGGGACCGACACCCGCGCCGCCGGACTGCTCTTCGGGGCCGCGCTCGCCTTCTTCTGGGTGCCACAGAACCTCCGGCGCGAGCCCGGACGCTTCGCACCGCTTTTGCTGGACGCGGCCGGCGTCGCCGCGCTCGGCGCGCTGGTCTTCTTCTGCCTCACGCTCGGGGAGTACGATCCGCTCCTCTACCGGGGAGGCTTCGCGCTGGTCGCGTTCGCGACCGCATCCGTGATCGCGGTCTCCGTCCATCCCGGCACCCGCCTGGGATCTGAGGTGCTGGAGCTGCGGCCGCTGCGCTGGGTCGGCGTGCGCTCCTACGGCATCTACCTCTGGCACTGGCCGGTCTTCATGGTCACCCGGCCGCAGCTCGACGTGCCCCTGGACGGGCCGCCGCTGCTGGCGCTGCAGCTCGCCGCGACGCTCCTGCTCGCCGACCTCTCCTACCGCTTCATCGAGACCCCCGTCCGGCGCGGGGCTCTGGAGCGGGCCTGGCGGTCGCTGCGCGAGGCCGAAGGCCGGCGGCGCTGGCGGCTCGGGGCGCTGTGGGCCGGAGGAGCGGCGGCGAACGTAGCCGTCTGCGCCCTGATCGGTGTCGCCGCGGTGAAAGCCGAGTCGCCCCCGCCGCCCGAGTATCTCGCGCAGGAGACGATCCGGGCCGGGGAGACCGGAGGGGAGCGGGCGGCGCGGGAGGAGCCGGCGGGACCCGCCACGGCCGTCGGGGACTCGGTGATGCTCGGGGCGGCCAGGACGCTGGAGCGGGAGGCAGGAGACCTGCGGGTCCTCGACGCCGAGTCCGGGCTGCAGGTGGGGGACGCCGTGGAGATCCTGAGAGAGCGGCGGGAGAGGGGTGAGCTGGGAGAGGTCGTCGTGCTGCACATCGGCAACAACGGACCCCTGAGCGAGGAGCAGTTCGAAGAGATCATGGACATCCTGGAGGGCGTCTCGCGGGTGGTCTTCGTGAACGTGAAAGTTCCCCGGCCCTGGGAGTCCTCCAACAACCGCGTGATCGCCGAGGGGACGGAGCGTCACCCGAACGCCGTCCTGGTGGACTGGCACGCAGCGAGCGCCGATCGTCCGGAGCTCTTCTGGGACGACGGGATACACCTCCGCCCGGAGGGGCAGCGGCTCTACGCCGAGCTCATCCGGGATCACCTCGGCCCGGATTACGCGGGCACCGGACGCTAGAGAAGCGCCGGCGAGAGTCCGCGCCCGTTCTCGTAGAAATCGTGGCTATCCTAATATACTCTTGGAGGCGCGCATCGGAAGGGACGGGGCCGGGGTAGGCTGATGGAGTGGCAGTATACGCCCTACGCGCCGCTCTCGTTCGTGGTCGCGGTCGTCTCGGGCGCGCTCGCCCTGTACGTCTGGCGGCGGCGCGGCGCGCCGGGGGGTAGGGCGCTGGCGCTGCTCATGCTGGCCGTGACCGTGTGGTCGGGGAGCTACGCTCTGGAGCTGAGCGCCGTCGGACTCCCGGACAAGGTTCTGTGGGCCAGGGTAGAGTATCTGGGCATCGTCACGGTGCCGCCGGCCTGGTTGGCGTTCGCCCTGCAGTACACCGGCCGCGGCGCGAGGCTGGATCCTCGCCGTCTCGTCCTGCTCTCCGCCCTGCCGGCCGCCACGCTGCTGCTCGTGTGGACCAACGAAGCGCACGGCCTGATCTGGAGCGCCGTGGCGCTGGACGGACCTTTTCTGGAGGTGGAGTACGGTCCGGCTTTCTGGATCTACTGGGCCTACGCCTACGCGCTGATCCTGCTCGGCACCCTTCTGATGGTATCTATGCTCCGCCGCTCGCCGGATCTCTACGGCCGGCAGGGCGCGGCGCTGCTGTTCGGTGCGTTCGCGCCGTGGCTGGGCAACGGGCTCTACGTGCTGGGTCTCAGCCCGCTCCCGAACCTGGATCTCACACCCCTCGCCTTCCTGCTGAGCGGCGTGGCGATCACCTGGGCGCTCTTCCGCTGGCGTCTGCTGGACATCGTGCCCGTGGCGCGCACCGCCGTCGTCGAGGAGCTGAGCGATGGCGTAGTGGTGCTGGATGACCGGGACCGGATCGTGGACCTCAACCCGGCCGCCCGGCGCATCCTGAACCTGCCGGGCTCCGGAGCCGTCGGGATGGGCCTGGATCAGGTGGGGACCGGGCGGGAGCTCCTGCGGAACCTCCGCGGCGGGGCGCGCCGGGAGGTGCGGCTCGGCGGCCGGCACGACTACGAGGTCTCGGTCTCCGCGCTGCCGGACCGGCGGGGAGGTCCGGCAGCGCGCCTGGTCGTCCTGCACGACATAACCGAGCGCAAGCGGGCCGAGGAGGAGATCCGGCGGCTCAACGAGACGCTGGAGCTGAGGGTTGCGGAGCGCACCGCGCAGCTGGAGGCCGCCGTCTCCGAGACGGCGCAGAGCGAGCGGATGCTGCGCGAGAGTGAGGAGCGCTTCCGCTCGCTCGTCCGCAACGCTTCGGACCTGATCATAGTCCTGGACGCCGAGGGCAGGATAGTCTATGAGAGTCCGGCGGTGGAGAGGGTGCTGGGCTACATGCCCGAAGAGCGGGTCGGGAGCCGGGCCTTCGACCACCTGCATCCGGAGGACGTCGAGCGCGTCAGGAGCAAGTTCCTGAGACTTCTCCGCGCGCCCCGGGAGCGGCTCTCGGTGGAGTACCGCGTCCGCGACCGGGAGGGCCGCTGGCGGTATTTTGAGGCCATCGGGACCAACCTGCTCGCAGACCCGGCCGTCCGGGGGGTGGTCGTGAACTCCCGCGAGATCACCGAGCGCAAGCGGGCCGAGGCGGCGCTGCGCGAGAGCGAGGAGCGCTACCGGGCGGTCGTCGAACAGGCCGCCGAGGGCATCCTGCTGGTCGACATGGACAGCCGGCGCATCCTGGAGGCCAATGCCGCCTACCACGATATGCTCGGCTACGCCCCCGGGGAGCTGCTAAAGCTGACGCTCTACGACGTCGTACCGTATTCCCGGGAGGACATGGATTGCTATGTCCGGCGCGTGCAGGAGCGGGGGAGCTACGTGAGCGGCGAGCGCCGCCACCGCCGCAGGGACGGGACGCTGGTGGACGTGGAGGTCCGCGCGAACATCATCTCTTACGGCGGCCGCGAAGCGATATGCATCCTGGTTCGCGACATCACGGCGAGCAAGCGGGCCAAAGAGGCGCTGGAGGAGATCCGCGAGGCCGAGCGCAACCGCATAGCCCGCGACCTGCACGATGGCGTGCTGCAGGATCTGGCCTACGCCGTGCAGACGCTCGAGTTCGCCAAGCTCAACGCCGGGGACGCCTCCCTTCAGAAGGAACTTCAGGAGGCTCTGGACACCGTGCGCCGCGGGGTGCGGGGATTGCGCGAGGCGGTCTATGACCTGCGTCTGGGAGAGGAGGAGGACCAGCCGTTCCTCCGGCTGGCGGAGTCCCTGGTAGATCTGCACCGCAGGATGGCCCCCGCCGGGAGGGGGATAGAGCTGAAGGTGGAGGAGGGCTTCCCCCAGAGACCTCTCGGGGCGCGGGGCATGGAGATGCTGCGCATCTTGCAGGAGGCTTTGACCAACGCCCGCCGCCACTCGGAGGCGCGGCGGGTGGTTGTGAGGCTCGGGACCACCGGGGAGGAGATCCGGCTGGAGGTGGCCGATGACGGGCACGGCTTCGACCCGAACGTCGCGGGCTCCGGGGTCGGGCTCAAGAGCATGCGGGAGCGCGCCGCCGAGAGCGGCGGCGCGCTGGAGGTGAGTAGCGCTCCGGGGGAGGGAACGGTGGTGCGGGTCAGGGTTCCGATCGAGGGGGCTCCGGAGCCGGGCTAGCGGGCGGGGAGCCGCGAGAGAGCGTCCGCCGCGCGCTCCAGCGCCCGGGCGATGTTCTCCCGGGAGTTGGCGTATGAGAAGCGCAGGTGTCCCTCGCCGTACCGGCCGAACCCCGTCCCGGCGAGGCACGCGACCCCGGCCTCCTCCAGCAGCAGGTCCGCAAGTTCCTGCGCCGGATAGCCGGTCCCCTCTATCCGGGGGAAGGCGTAGAAGGCCCCCTGGGGCGTTGCGCACTCCACGCCGGGCAGCTCGTTGAGCCCAGAGACGATCAGATCCCGGCGGGCGCGGAACTCGTCCAGCATGCGCTCCACCGCGTCCTGCGGGCCGGTGAGCGCCTCCAGCGCGGCGTACTGTGCGGCAGCGTTGGTGCAGGAGTTGGAGTTCACCTGCAGCCGGGTCACGCTCTCGGCCAGGGGCTCGGGCATGACGCCGTACCCGATCCTCCAGCCGGTCATCGCGTAGGTCTTGGAGAACCCGTCGAGGATAACGGTGCGTCCGTCCGGGCCCAGCCCCGGCTCGGAGGCGATGCTGGCGAAGCTGCCCGAGTAGAGGAAGCGGGAGTAGATCTCGTCGCTCAGCACGAACACGTCCGGGCGCTCGGACAGGATGGCGGCGAGAGCTGAGATGTCCTCCGGGGTGAGCACGCCGCCGGTGGGGTTCGCGGGGGAGTTGAGGATCACCAGCCGGGTGCGCTCGCTCAGTCCCGCGCGGAACTCCTCAAGGTCGAAGCGGAAGCCGTTCTCCTGCCTGAGCGGCACGAAGACGGGTTGTCCCCCTACGAAGTTGACCATCGACTCGTAGATCGGGAAGGCCGGGTTGGGCAGGAGCACCTCGTCGCCCTCGTCCACGAGCGCCAGGATGGCGAAGAACATGATCGGCTTGCCGCCGGGCGTGACGACGACCTGCTCCGGCGAGACCTCGATGTTGCGGCTGCGCGCCACCTCGGCGGCTATCGCCGCACGCAGCTCCGGGATACCGGGGGCGGGCGTGTAGTGGGTGTGCCCATCGCGCAGCGCCCGGCAGCCGGCCTCCACGATGTGGGCCGGGGTGTCGAAGTCTGGCTCGCCGATCTCCAGGTGGATGATCTCGCGCCCCCGCGCCTCCAGCGCCCGGGCCTTCGCCAGCACCGAGAAGGCCGTCTCGGTGCCCAGCCGCTCCATCCTCCCCGCCAGCCTCATGCCGCTCTCCTGCTGTCCCCGAGGTAGCGGGCGAGCTTCCCGTAGCACTCCTCCAGCAGCGGGAGCCGGACGTGCTCCTCCCGCCGGTGCGCCTGGTCCGGGATGCCGGGACCGAAGTTCACCGCCGCCACCCCGCGGGCGGCGAAGCGGGCCACATCCGTCCACGCCTGCTTGGGTTGCACCTCCGGCGATACGGTCTCGATGAAGCGCTCCAGCAGCGGGTTGTTCAGGTTCACCGGGCCGCTGGGGGCGAAGTCCGTTATCTCAAACTCCGCCCGCCCGCGCAGCAGCTCCTTGAAGGTTCGCTCCACATCTCTGCGGTCCTTGCCGGGGGCGAAGCGGTAGTTGACGTTGATGCGGAAGGCGTCCGGCACGACGTTCTTGGCGGTGCCGCCCCGCGCCATCGTGGGCGTCAGCACCTCCCGGAAGGTCAGGCCGTCCACGGCGACCTCGAGCGGCCTCAGCTCATGCAGCTCGGAGAGCAGCTCGCCGGCCTTGGTGAGGGCGTTCTCGCCCAGCCACGGCCGGGCGGCGTGCGCGGCTTTGCCCCGGAAGGTGATCTCGACCTGCGAGGTGCCCACGCATCCCAGCTCCAGCCGGTTCTCGGTCGGCTCCGGGCAGAAGGCGAGGTCCGCCTCCAGCACCCAAGGGAGTTCCCGGAAGACATCCTCCAGCCCGTTCTCCTCGTAATCGCCCTCCTCGCCCGCGTAGAAGACGAAGACCGGCTCGGCCCAGCTCCCCTCCCAGTCGAAGCGCTCCAGCAGCTCCAGCATAACCGCGTCCCCGGCCTTCATGTCCGAGGCGCCGCGGCCGTAGACCAGCTCCCCTTCGATCCGCACCGGCAGGCCGCCCTCCGGCTCCGGGACGGTGTCCAGATGCCCGGCGAAGGCTATGGTGGGCCGGGAGGGGTCCGGGCTCTTCCGCCGGACGGCGAGGTTGTCCCCGGTTCTGTGTACCTCCCAGCCGGGCAGCCTCCGCAGGCGCGCCTCCAGCTCGTCGCAGAGCCGCTGCTCGGCCCCCGTGACGCTCGGACACTCCAGGAGCCAGAGCAGAACCTCTCTCATACGCTCACCCCGAACTGCCGCAGGGCCTCGTTCAGGCTGGTCTTCTGGTCGGTGGATGCCTTGCGCTTCCCGATAATAAGCGCGGCCTGGAGCTGGTAGCTGCCGGCGGGGAAGTCACGGGTGCGGGTCCCGGCGACGACCACGCTGCGGGCCGGGACGCGACCCCGGTAGACGACCTCCTCCTCGCCGGTTACGTCTATGATCTGGGTCGAGGAGGTCAGCACCACGTTCGCTCCGAGCACGGCCTCCTCCTCCACGCGCACGCCCTCGACGACGATCGCGCGCGAGCCGATGAACGCCCCGTCCTCTATGACTACCGGCATCGCGCCCGGCGGCTCCAGCACGCCCCCGATGCCTACCCCGCCGGAGAGGTGGACGCCGCGCCCGATCTGGGCCCCCGAGCCCACCGTGGCCCAGGTGTCCACCATCGTGCCGCTGCCCACCCAGGCCCCGATGTTAACGTACCCCGGCATCAGCACCACGCCCGGCTCGGCGAAGGCCCCGTAGCGGATCGTGCCCGGCGGCACGACCCGGATGCCGGCCTCGGCCAGGTTCTTCTTGAGCGGGATCTTGTCGTGGAACTCGAACGGCCCGACCTCCATCGTCTGCATGCCCGCGACGGTGAAGTAGAGGTTTATCGCCTGCATTACCCACGCGTTCGAGACCCACTCTCCGCCCCGCTTCTCCGCGACCCGCAGCTCGCCCCGGTCCAGGGCGGCTATGGTCTCGAAGACCGCTTCGCGGTATCCGTCCTCTTCCAGCAGGTTGCGCTCCTGGTAGGCGGCTTCGATCTTCTCTCTCATGCGCAGGCTCCCTCCTCTCGGTGTGGCAAGATCAGAGCAGGCGCTCCCAGCGCCTTATCGCCTCCCGGCATTCCTCGAGCCCCGGCACGAGCGCCAGCCGCACGAACCCCATGCCGCCCGGCCCGAAGCCCCGGCCCGGCGCCACTATTATCCCCTCCCGCAGCAGCCGCAGGGCGTACGCCTCGTCGTCTCCGTCCGGGACGGTCACCCAGAGGTAGAAGCCGGCGTCCGTGGGCAGGTACTCGATCCCGGCCCGCTCGAAGAAATCCGTGAACAGCCGCCGCTTCTCGCCGAAGACGCGGCGGCGCTCTTTTACGTGCTCGTCGTCGCTCCAGGCAGCGATGGCGGCGCGCTGCACGAACTCTTGCGTAGCCACCCCGATGGAGGGCCGGAGCCGCCGGAACGCCGCGATGACCTCCGCATCGCCCGCCATCATCGCCGCGCGGTAGCCGGTCATCCCGCTGCGCTTGGAGAGGGAGACGAAGGCTACCACCCGCTCTTTCGAGACCTCCAGCGCCGACGGCGGCGGCTCTCCGGAGTAGAGGTCGTTGTAGCACTCGTCGGAGAAGAGCAGGATGTCGTGGCGGCGGCAGTACTCCACGACCTCCTCCAGATACGAACGGGTGGCGGTGGCCCCGGTGGGGTTGTGGGGGTAGTTGATCCAGAGTATCCGCACCCGCTCCGGGTCTACTTCTTCCGGCTGCAGCAGGAATCCGTTCTCCCGCCGCAGCTCTACCGGCAGCGCTTCACCCCCGGCGAAGAGCGTCCCGCGCTCGTAGACCGGGTAGCCCGGCGTGCCGTAGGCGACGCCCCGGCGCTTCTGGCTGGGGTGCAGGAAGGCCAACGGAGCGTGGAAGATAGCCTCCTTGGAGCCGGTGGCAGGCAGCGCCTCGGCGTCCGGGTCCAGCTCTACCCCGTGGCGCCTTCTCATCCAGCCGCAGAAAGCCTCGCGCAGCTCGCGCTTGCCGGGTACGACCGGGTACTGGCTGATCTCCGGCGCGCCGTCTTTGAGCGCCTGCAGAATCTTAGGATCCGTCGGCTCGCGGGGGTCGCCGGTGCCGAAGTCGAAGAGCGGGACGCCCCGCTCGCGCATCGTATCGCGCAGCTCGTCCAGCCGCACGAAAGGGTATTCCGGCAGGCTCTCGAGCACCGGGTTGAGGGTCAGGGGTTTTCTCGCCGTCTCTCCGTCCGTAGCCATCTCTCCTGTCGCGCGGAATCCAGGAGAAGAGTATAGTCAAGACTCAGGGGTAAGTTCAGCGGTCTTATGCGGATTGGAGGGATACTGCCTTGGAGGAGTTTCATTACGAGGGGGACGAGCTCTACTGCGAGGGCGTCCCGCTCCGGGAGATAGCCGAGAGCCGGGGGACCCCGGTCTACGTCTACAGCCACGGTACGCTGGAGCGGAGGTACCGGGAGCTGGACGAGGCGTTCTCGGGCCTGGACCACATGGTCTGCTACGCGGTCAAGGCGAACGGCAACCTGGCCGTGCTGCGGGCCCTGGCCGCTCTCGGGGCGGGCGTCGATATCGTGTCGGCGGGCGAGCTCTACCGGGCCGTCCGCGCCGGGATAGATCCCAAGAGGATCGTCTTCGCCGGCGTGGGCAAGACAGAGAAGGAGCTCTCTTTGGGTCTCGGGGAGCGCATCCTGATGTTCAACGTGGAGTCGGATTCGGAGCTGGAGCGTCTGGACTACTGTGCCCGGCGGCACGGCAAGACCGCCCGCGTCGCCCTGCGCGTGAACCCGGCCGTGGACCCCGAAAGCCACCCGCACATCGCCACCGGACTCGCAGAGAGCAAGTTCGGCATCCCCCTTGATGAGGCGTTGCGGCTGGCGCGCAGAGTCCGGGAGGAGTTCCGCCACGTAGAGCTCCTGGGCGTCCACCAGCACATCGGGAGCCAGATCACGAAGATCTCTCCCTACGTGGAGTCCGTGGAGAAGACGGCCGGGCTCGTGCGAGAGCTCCGGGACTCGGGCTTCGACATCCGTTACTTCAACATCGGCGGGGGACTCGGGATCTGTTACCGGGACGAGAGCCCTCCTAACCCCAGAGAGCTGGTGGACGCCCTGCGGCCCGCGCTCGAGTCCACCGGAGCTACCATCTTGTGCGAGATGGGCCGGTACATCGCCGGGGAGGCCGGGGTGCTTCTGACCCGGGTTCTCTACCGCAAGCAGAGCGGGGAGAAGACCTTCCTGGTCGCGGACGCCGGGATGAACGATCTCTTGCGGCCGAGCCTCTACGACGCCTACCACGAGGTGAAACCCCTCAGGGAGAGCACCGCCACCGTACACGCCGACCTTGTCGGCCCGGTCTGCGAGAGCGGAGACTACCTGGCCCGGGACCGGGATCTGCCCGACGCGGCGGAGGGAGAGGTGCTCGCCGTGATGAGCGCCGGGGCCTACGGCTTCGCTATGGCCTCCAACTACAACTCCCGTCCCAGACCCGCCGAGGTCATGGTGCGGAGCGACCGGTGGGCGCTGGTGCGCGAGCGCGAGCACTACCCGGACCTGGTGAAGGGCGAGCTGATCCCGGCCTTCTTGTAGCCGCGGGCTTCGTAACCTCCCCCTACGCCCGGACGCGCGGCTGCCGCACCACCACTACGTGGTTCGCCACCGGCTCTGTCCTCTACGAGCGATCATCACGTCCGGGTAGCGGGCGAGACGCCCGGGGCTATCTTCCGCCGGTCTGCCGGTTCACGAGCGGCGGAGCCAGCTTCGGGTTGCGGCCGGCGATCGCAGCGTCGAGCGAGAGCCTCTTGGACGCGGCCGAGAGGAGTATGATCAGGGAGAGCAGCGCCAGCACCATGTTTATGGTCAGGATGCCGGGTGTGGCGAGCCCGGTGCCGAGCTGTACCCCGCCCTGGGAGACGACGAGTGTCAGGCTGAAGAGCATGCTGCCGAGGGCGGCGAGGTTGGTGAGCAGGCCCAGGATGAGCGCCAGCCCCAGCGCGAGCTCGCCGAAGCGGATCAGCTGGGCGAAGAGCTCGGCGTTGGGTACCACCACCCCGGTCATGAACGACTGAAACCAGAGCGGAGCCTGAGCTACGTATCCGCCCGCCTCCAACGCCGCCCGGAACTGCTGCGGGAAGTCCGGGTTCAGGAATTTTTCCAGCGCGCCGTTCAGCCAGATCGCGCCCACCAGAATCCGCACCCATGTCATGCCGCTCAAGTCGCAACTCCTTACCCAGAAGGCCACATCTATTTATACAACACGCGGTCCGCGGCTCATTGTGGCCGCGTCCACGGTCTTCCCGGGGGCCGTGTGCAGAATCATGGGTGTAGTGAGAAAGTTCTCTAGAGGAGCGTGTGGCCGTGGAGACGCTGCGGATATTGTTCGATCGGGTAGATATGAAGATAACGCGCTGGCTCTCGCGCTACAGCCTCACCATCCTGCGCGTGGGGCTGGGGGTGGTCTTCCTGTGGTTCGGGGCGCTCAAGTTCTTCCCCGGCCTCAGCCCGGCGCAGGAGCTCGCCGTCCGGACCATAGAGACGCTGACGCTGGGCCTGATCCCGGCCGGGACGGGGCTCATGCTGCTGGCGGCTCTGGAGTGCGCCATCGGGGTGCTCCTGATCTGGGGCCGGTTCATGCGCTTCACGCTGCTCCTGCTGCTCTTCCAGATGTTCGGGGCTGCCTCACCGCTCGTTCTCTTCCCCGGCGAGGCGTTCAACGTTTTCCCCTACGCGCCCACGCTGGAGGGGCAGTACATCATCAAGAACATCGTGCTGGTGGCAGGCGGGCTCGTGATCGGCTCCACCGTGCGCGGCGGCCGCCTCGTCGCCGAGCCGGACGAAGCCGGCCTCGGAGAGCGCGACGCCGCTCCGCGGCGGCTAGAACGCTCTCTCTGAACCGGCCGCCGCCAAACTTCGTATATTTTTAAGAAGAGCCCGGCAAGCGAACCCCTGATCCAGATGGGAGGAGGCCCCTTGAACCGCAACCACATCTCCAGACGGAAGTTCTTCTTTCTGAGCTCGGCCGGCACCGCGATGGTGCTGGCCGCCTGTGGCCCCGAGCAGCCCGCCGGAACTCCAGAAGATACACCCGCCGCGCCCCCCGGGACCGCCGAGGGCGGGCCGGAGGTCGCTCCCGGAGAGCCCATAGCGTCTGAGGCGGAAGTGCCGGAAAACTCCGCCTTCCCCTTTACCGACGCCGATACCGGGCAACCGGCCGTGCTAGTGCACCTGAGCGGCGGGGAGTTCGTCGCCTACTCGGCCGTGTGCACCCACCAGCAGTGCACAGTCGCCTACCAGGAGGAGACCCAACGGCTCGCCTGCCCCTGCCACGGCTCGGTCTTCATTCCCGATCAGGGCGCGCAGGTGGAGACGGGGCCGGCCCCCTCCCCGCTGCCCGAGATAGAAGTCGAGGTCCGCAACGGGGAGGTCTACCGGGCCTAGCTCCTGCTCCCCAAGGCGCGTAGAATGCCCCTATGGCGGAGGAGCGCATCGGTCTGGAACGGGCGGCGGAGATCCTGGGCCGCTCACCGGACGAGGTCCTGAGCCTTGTAGAGAAGGGCCGCCTCGCCGCGCACGAGCCCCCTCAAGGAGAGAGATTCGGTTTTAAAATCTCCGAAGTGGAGGAGCTTGCGCGATCTCTGGAGGAAGAGGTGGACGACGAGGAGATCTTCGAGGGCGAGGTGATGGGCGAGGAGAGCGAGTCCCGCTCCGGCCTGCCCGCGGTCCCCTTCGAACGCTACGAGCGCCTGCTGCAGCAGGGCCAGGACTACAAGACCCGACTGGAGGAACGCACCCGGCGGCTGGAAGAGGTCCAGCAGGAGCGCGACGCCGCCCGGATGGAGATAGACCGCCTCTGGTCGGAGATAGAGCGCCTGAACCTGGTCGAGTTCCAGCGCGAGCTGCAGGAGAAGACCATCTCCACCCTTGAAGAGGAGAAGGCCCGGCTGGAGCGGGAGCGGGAGGCCCTGATCGAGGAGCGCGTGAGGCTCCTGGAAGAGAAGGCCGAACTGGCCGAGGAACGTGCCCGGCTGGAGGCCGAGATCAAAGCCCTCAAAAACCGCGGCTTCTGGAGCCGCCTCTTCGGAGGATAGAGCGCCGCCTCAACCGCCGGTGGACGGCGCGGCACCGTACTCCTCGTCCGAGACGTGCTCCCCCCAGAGAGCGGCGTTCCCCTCCTCGTCCGTCTGCTGCATAGCTATGTGGGTCATGAAGTGCCCAGGAGCGGCGCCGTGCCAGTGCTCCTCGCCCGGCTCGAAGAAGACCCGGTCGCCGGGGCGAATCACCTCCACAGACCCTCCCCGGCGCTGGCAGAGCCCCACCCCCTCCGTAACGTAGATGGTCTGGCCGTTCGGATGCGTGTGCCAGGCAGTCCGCGAACCCGGCGTGAAGTGAACGCTGAGGGCCGCAAGACGCGAAGACCCCGAAGGCGTCGCTACCGGATCTATGTAGACCGTGCCGGTAAACCACTCGCCCGGGCCGACCGTGGTCTCGGTACCGCCACTCCTGGTGATCTGCATGACACCCTCCCGAAACTCGCTCGAGCCGCCAGTATACCGCGGCGGAAATCCCCGCACCGCAAAACCCTGCCCAGGTCATTATTTTCAGTAAATATTGAAAGTATTGAAAAACCGATGTAGGATGGTGGCATGGAAGAGGAGAAGCTGGAGTACATAGAGGAGTTCGGGCTCTTCTTCGAGCGGGTGGGGGGATCGCGGATGCTGGGGCGTGTTTTGGGGGCGCTCATGATCTCGGAGCCGCCCGAGCTTTCGGCCGGGGAGCTGGCGAGGATCTTGAGGGCCAGTCGCGGTTCGATCAGCGCGGCGACGCGTACGCTGGAGCAGATGGGGATGATTCGGCGGTTCACCCGGCCCGGGGAGCGGCGCGATTATTTCAGTGTCAGGCCGCATGCCTGGGAGGAGACTGTGCGGCGGCAGGCCGGGCGGATCTCCGAGTTCGTTGCGCTGGCGGAGAGGGGGCTGAAGCTGCTAGATCCCGCAACACCGGATGCCCGGGAGAGTTTGGAGGAGATGCGCGACTTCTATGCTTTCTGGGAGAAGCAGATGGGTCATTTCATGCGGCTTTGGGAGGAGGAGAAGCGGAGGGGGCGGGTTAGGAAGCGCACCGGCGGGTAGTCGGGGTTGTTCTTCGGAAGGGGTGTAGAGTGGGTGTGGTGATAAAAACCGAGAACCTCACCAAGACCTATGGCAGGAGCCGCGGCATACGGGATGTGGGGCTAAGTGTGGAGGAGGGCGAGGTCTTCGGTTTTCTGGGGCCCAACGGGGCGGGGAAGACGACGACCATAAGGGTGCTTCTGGATTTCCTGCACCCCACGAGCGGGCGGGCGGAGGTATTCGGGCTGGACACGGTGAAAGACAGCGTCAGGATCCGGGCGAACGTGGGTAATCTGCCCGGTGAGTTCGCGCTGGAAGACCGGCTGACCGGCGAGCAGCTGCTCAGGTTCTTCGCCCGGCTGCGGGGTGTGAAGGATCTCGGCTACGCCTACGAGCTGGCCGAGAGGCTCGGCGCCGACCTGAGCCGGCCCATGAGGCGGCTCTCGCGGGGGAACAAGCAGAAGATCGGGCTCGTACAGGCCATGTTCCACCGGCCGCCGCTGTTGATACTCGACGAGCCGACCGGTGGCCTCGATCCGCTGGTACAGGAGGAGTTCCTCAAGATAGTTCGGGAGCTGCGCGGCGAGGGCCGCACGGTCTTCTTCTCCTCGCACGTGCTGAGCGAGGTCGAGCGGGTATGTGACCGGGTGGGGATCATCCGCGACGGCGAGCTGGTAGACGTGGAGCCGACCGATGCCTTGATAAACAAATCCTTCCGGCACGTGCGGCTCGTCTTCGACGAGCCCGTGGACCCGCGGCCGTTCAGGGCGCTGGAGGGCGTACGGAGCTTCCGGGCGGAGGGCCCGGAGCTTTCGTTCACCCTGTACGGGGATCTGGACCGGATGGTCAAGCTCGCGGCGCGGCACACGCTGGTAAACATGGAGTACGAGCGTCCGAGTCTGGAGGAGATCTTCCTCACCTACTACGGTGGTTCCGGGAGGAATAACGATGGATGAGCCGGTCTACAAGAAGCCGTCTGGGACGCTGGCCGCTCTGGTGTGGCACGAGGTGCGGATGCGGGTTCGCGGCGGGATCATCTGGGGGGGCTTGCTGGGGCTCTACTCCGCCATGATAGTTGCGTCCTATGCTGCGGTGGAGGAGCAGATTCCCCAGTTCGAACAGCTGCTGGAGGCCTATCCGCAGGCGATTCTGGAGGCCTTCGGGATCACGAGTCTGGCCACGCCCGAGGCCTACATGGGCGGTCAGTTCTTCAACTGGCTGGCACCGCTGGCGCTCTCCTTCTTCCCGATTCTGGCGCTCGCCGGCGCCATAGCCGGGGCCGAGGAGCGCGGCACCCTGGACGTGCTGCTCGGCAACCCCATCCCGCGCTGGCAGCTCGTGGTTGGCGGCTTCCTAGCCGTGGCGATCTCGCTGCTCGGCGTCCTCGCCATAGTGGGGGTTCTCACCTGGGTTCCGGCGGCGCTTCTGGGCGTGGAGCTCTCGGCGGGCAGGACGATTGAGGCCGTTCTGAGCCTGTGGCCGGCCTGCATGTTCTTTGGCGGGATGGCGCTCCTGTGCTCGGCAGCCTTCCACCGGCGCGCCCTGGCGGTTGCGGTACCCGGGGTGCTGCTCTTCGGGATGTACCTGATGAACGTTATCAGCGGGCTCGTCGAGGAGCTGGAGAGCATCAAGTATCTCTCCGTCCTCTACTACTACGGAGCTCCGATCGAGAACGGCATAGACTGGGCGCACTTCGCCGGGGTTGCGGCGGCTGCGGTCGCGCTGATGGCGCTCGCGATTCCGGTCTTCCGCCGCCGGGACATCTACACGTAGCCCGGGCCCTTCTCCGGGCCCCTCCGGGTCTGTATACTTGCTTCTTGCGGTCTCCGTCGAGAGGTTGAGGCTTTTGGACTTCATACACAGCGCCGTTGAGTGGATGATAGCGTGGTCGGCGTCGCCGTACGCGATGGCGGCGCTCTTCATCTTCGCCTTCTGGGAGTCGAGCTTCTTCCCCATCCCGCCGGATCCGCTCCTGATCGCGATGGCGGTCGGCAGCCCGGCGATGGCCCTGATATTCGCCGGGATCTGCACGGTGGGGTCGGTCTTGGGTGCGGCGCTGGGATACGTTGTCGGGCTCAAAGGCGGGCGTCCGGTGGCAGAAAGGCTCTTCAGCAAGGAGAAGATCCTGGCCGCCGAGCGCCTGTATCACCGCTACGACGTGTGGGCCATCGGCGCGGCGGCCTTCACTCCCATCCCCTACAAGGTCTTCACCATCACCGGCGGCATGGCCCGCCTGAACTTCCCCCGCTTCATGCTGGCCTCGCTCCTGGGCCGGGGGGGACGGTTCTTCCTGGTGGGTGCCCTGATCCTCATCTTCGGACCCTCGATCCAGCACCTCATAGACCAATACTTCGAGCTGCTGACGATCGCGTTCATGGTGCTGCTGGTAGGGGGGTTCGTCGCCGTGAGGTACGCCGGCCGCTACCTCGCCCGCCGCGAGGCGGCCGAGAAGCGCCGCAAGGCGCTGAAGTAGCTAGCCCGCGGTCTCTCCGCCGGAGGCCCGGCCGCCCAGGTAGAGGTCCACCACCTTCGGGTCGTTCAGAAGCTCCCGGCCGGGGCCGGAGAAGCGGTTGCGGCCCATCTCCAGCACGTAGCCGCGGTCGCTCATGGCGAGTGCCCGGCGGGCGTTCTGCTCGACCATCAGGATCGCCACGCCCTCCGAGTTGATGAACCGGATACGCTCGAAGATCAGGTCCACGTTGGAGGGGGAGAGCCCTGCCGAGGGCTCGTCCAGGAAGAGCACGTCCGGCTCCAGCATCAGCGCGCGGGCGAGCGCCACGAGCTGCCGCTGGCCGCCGCTCATGGTCCCGGCCCGCTGGCCGCGGCGGTCCCTGAGCATCGGGAACCACTCGAAGATCACCTCGTAGCGGTCCTTTATGACCTTGGGGTTCAGGAAGGCCCCCATCTCCAGGTTCTCTTCGACCGTGAGGCTCGGGAAGACGTTCTCGGTCTGCGGGACATAACCGATGCCCATCTCGACCAGCCGGTAAGTAGGAGCGTTGGTGACGTCCTCGCCCTTGAACCGGACCGTCCCCCCGCGCACCGGGACGAGACCGAAGAGGCCCTTGATGAGGGTGGACTTCCCGGCCCCGTTCGGCCCGATGATGCTCACCAGCTCGCCCCGCCGGAGCTCCACGTCGCAGCCGTTGACGATGTTCACCTCGGGGACGTACCCGACCTTCAAGTCCCTGGCCTCCAGCAGCAGGCCGTCGCGCTCAGCCATCCGAAGACCTCTCTCCGCCCAGCACCTCGTCTATGGCCTCGTCCACCGCTCCGCCGCCGGAGCCCAGGTAGGCGTCTATCACCTGCTGGTTCCGGCGCACCTCGTCGGCGGTGCCCTGCGTGATCACCTTCCCGTCGGCCATCACGATCACCTGCTCCGAGACCCGCATCACCACGTCCATATCGTGCTCGACGAGCACGAAGGTCATGCCCTCGTTCCGTAATTCCTGCACGTGCTCCAGCAGGCGCGCCCCCAGCGTGGGGTTCACACCCGCCATCGGCTCGTCCAGCAGGATCATCTTCGGCCGCATCATCAGCGCGCGGGCCAGCTCCAGCAGCTTCTTCTGCCCGCCCGAGAGCCGGGCCGCGTATTCGTCCTTCTTGTCTATCAGGTTGAAGAGCTCCAGCAGCTCCAGCGCCCGCCGGCGGTTCTCCTTCTCCTGCCGCCGGATGGCCCACGGCACCACCCAGGCCGCGAACATCTTCTCTCCGGTCTGGTCCTGGGCCGCGATCATCATGTTCTCCAGCACCGTCATCTTGCTCAGGGCCCGGGTGAGCTGGAAGGTGCGCACCAGTCCCCGCTTGGCGATGGCGTGCGGCCGCTTGCCGGTGATGTCCTCGCCGTCGAAGATTATCCGGCCCCGGTGCGGCCTGTAGAAGCCCGTAATGATGTTAAAGAGCGTGGTCTTGCCCGCGCCGTTGGGACCGATGAGGGCCGTGATCTTGCCGGGCTCGACCTCCAGCGTGGCCCCGTCTACGGCCTTCAGGCCGCCGAAGCTCAGGTGTACGTCGCCTACCTCCAGGATGGGCTGGCTGTCGGGTTTGCTATCTATCGAGAACCATCTCCTCCCGGTTGCCCAGGATGCCCTGGGGCCGCACGATGATGATCAGCATGATCAGCGCGCCGATCCCGATCTGCCGCAGGTACGCCGCCTCCGCCCCGGACACCCCGGGGATGAAGAGCGTGGCGTTGAAGATCGACCAGAATATTATAGACCCTACCACGGGTCCCAGATGCGTGCCCATCCCGCCGAGCAGCATGATGGTCCATGCCTGGAAGGTGATGATCGGCAGGTAGGTGTCCGGCGCCAGGCTGCCGATGTCCATCGCGAAGAACACCCCGGCCAGCCCGGCTATCGCGGCGCCGAGTGCGAAGGACTGGATCTTGTATGCTGTCACGTTCTTGCCGAGCGCCCGCACGGCGTCCTCGTCCTCCCGGATGCCCTTCAGCACCCGGCCCCAGGGGCTCTGCAGCAGCACATAGAGCAGAATCCCCACCAGAACCACCGTCGTCCAGACCACGAGCAGCAGGTACTGCTGCGGGTCCAGGAATCCGAGCCCGATGTTCTCCCGGAAGAAGTAGAACTCGGTGGAGTAGCCCCGGATGCCGCGCGGGCCGCGGGTGTACTCGGTAACCACCGGCCCGGACTTCAGGATGAGGCGGAAGATCTCCCCGATCGTGATCGTGACTATCGCCAGGTAGTCGGCCCGGAGCCGGATGGCGGGCAGCGCCACTATGACCCCGAGCAGCGTCGCCGCCACCATCGCCGCCAGGAAGCTCGGCAGGAGCGGTACGTCGAACTGTGTCGTCAGGACGCCCATCGTGTACGCGCCCACGGCGAAGAAGGCCACATGCCCGAAGTTCAGGAGCCCGGTAAACCCCCGGTGCAAGTTCAACCCCTGCACCAGGATCGCGAAGATCCCGGCCGTGATCAGCACGCTCTGGAAGTACGCGATCACAGCGCCTGCTTCCTACCCAGTATGCCCTGGGGCCTTATAAGGAGGACCAGAATCAGCACCAGGAAGGCCACGCTGGTCTTCAGGTCGGCGGGCAGCCCGATGGCCGAGTGGGTCGCCAGCTCCTGAACCACCCCGATCAGTAGGCTGCCGATCATGGCCCCGTAGGCCGAGCCGATGCCGCCCAGGATGACCCCGGCGAAGACCAGCAGCAGCAAAAACCACCCCATGTTGGGGAAGACCCGGCCCTGCAACCCCAGCAGGATACCGCCGTAGGCCGTGAGCGCCCCGGCGATGAGCCAGGTGTAGAGGATAACGCGGTTGACGTTGATGCCGCTGGCCTCAGCCAGGTCCCGGTTGTCCGCAAGCGCCCGCATCGCCGTCCCGATGCGGGTCTTCTGCAGCATCAGCCCGGTGCCGACCAGCGCGATCGCACTGCCGAAGATGATTATTATGTCCTGCGGCGTGAGGGCGAAGAGCCCGAGGTCTATGCGCGGGGAGGGCGGCATGTAGCTCCGGGTCCTCTCGCCGAAGACCCAGAAGATCACGTGCCGCAAGACCAGCGCCAGCCCAATGGAGATGATCAGCAGGTTGACCGTGGACGCCCCCCGCTCGCGCATCGGCTTCCACAAGACCTTCTCCAGAACCCCCATCGCCAGAGCCCCCCCGATTATCGCCGGGATGGCCGCCAGATACAGCGGCAGACCAAGCCCTACGCCCGTGAGCGCCAGAAAGGCCCCGAGCGTCAGAAAGTCGCCGTGAGCGAAGTTGATGAGCTTCAATACCCCGAACACCAGCGACAGCCCGACGGCCGATACGGCTATTACCGAGCCGATAACCACCCCGTTGGCGATAAGCTGAAGCGCTTCCTCCAAACTTCCCCTTACATCCGGAACATAAGAATCTGGCAAATTTTTGCCTCACACCACCCCGTATGTCAAGCGGCGCGCGTGCCCCTGCACGCAAATTGTTATAAAAATCTCAACTCTGACCGGTAAGCTTCTGCGGCGCAAAGGTTGCGCGAAAGCCGGCCGTAAAATATATTAATTGCGGAGTTTATTACTTGTCCATCCGAGATAGCTGGGAGCTTCAGGGGTGTGAAAGGGTCTTTCCCGCTCGCTTCGGTGCCGGACTCCGGCCGGGTTTGCGACCCCGGCCTCCGGGTGGTGGTGTCCGGGGCGCCCACCTCTGAGTTGGGGGACGGCTCTCGCGGGCTCGGAAGTCATGAACCCGAAGAGGAGGTGTTGCGTTGTTAGAGGTACCCAGGTTGAAACTCCTTGGCCTGCTTCTGGCCGCGATGTTCGTTCTGGGGGCCTGCGGGGGAGAGGCCGGGGACACCGGAGAGGGTGAGGAGCCGGCCGACGGCGAGGCTCCGGCGGAGGGAGATCTGAGCGGGCTGGAGCTGAACATCGGGACCGTTCTGCCGTTGACCGGGGATCTGGCCCAGTTCGGCCCGGCCATGGAGAACGGTGCGAAGCTTGCCGCCCAGCAGCTCAATGAGTGCGGCACGATGACCATCAACATGATCCACGAGGACGACGGCACGAACGAGCAGACGGCGGCGACGGCGGCCGACAAGCTGATCAACACCGACAACGTCTCGGTCATCGTGGGCGCTGCAGCGAGCCGCGTCTCCTTCGCGGTGCTGGACACGGCGGCGGTGAACGAGGTGGTGCAGATCTCGCCGGCCTCCACCAGCCCGGACTTCACGGACTACGAGGACAACGGCTACTTCTTCCGCACCACGCCCTCAGACGCTTTCCAGGGCGTGATACTGGCTCAGATAGCGCAAGATGCGGGCTACGAGACGGTGAACGTGCTGGCGCTGAACGACGACTACGGTCAGGGCATCGCCCGGGTCTTTGAGGAGAGCTTCACCGAGGCCGGCGGCGAGGTGGCGGCCAACGTGGCCTACGACCCGGCCGGGACCCAGTTCAGCTCCGAGGTGCAGCAGGCGGCTTCTGGTGACCCGGACGCTATCCTGCTGGTCGCCTTCCCGGAGACCGGCGCGGCCATCATGCAGGCCGCCATCCAGCAGGGGCTTGTCGGCGAAGTTCCGTTCCTCTTCACCGACGGTCTGGCCGATCCCGAGTTCCCGGAGGCCGTGGGAGATAGCCTCGACGGCGAGCGCGGCACCCGGCCGGCCGCCGAGGGGCCGGGCATCGACGACTTCAACGCAGCCTATCAGGAGGAGTTCGACGGCCAGCCGGGCACCTTCTCGGCCAACACCTACGACGCCGTAATGCTGGCCGCCCTGGCCGCTGCGGCGGCGGGCAGCACCGAGGGTCCGGACATCCGGGACAACCTGCAGGATGTCTCCCGGGAGGGGGCCGAGATCCTGCCCGCCGACATCTGCGAGGGGCTGGAGCGGGCCGCCGCCGGTGAGGACATAAACTACGAGGGTGCGGCCGGTTCTCAGGACTTCGACGAGAACGGCGACGTCACCTCCGACTACGAGCTCTGGGAGTTCCAAGGTGGTGAGGTCGTCCGGGTCGAGCTGATCTCGCCGCCCGAGAGCGGGTAGTATATCTGCCCCGGAGCTTTTCAGGAGGAGGGGCGGTCCCCCGGGACCGCCCCTCGGCTCTTCTTGCGCGTCCGGCGCAGGGCCGGCAGCACCTCCCCGATAAGGAGCGCCGAGAGGATGAGAGTGGCGCCCGCCAGCTGCACCGGCGTCAGGCGGTCTCCGGCGAGCCAGTAGCCGAAGAGCGCGGCGAAGACCGGTTCCATGGTGAGAATGACCGCGGTCTGGGCCGCCGGAAGCCGCCGCTGTACGAGCGTCTGGATGTAGAAGGCCAGCGCCGAGGCGACGAGGCCGGTGAGTATGATCGCCAGCCACACCCCGGCCGGGGGAGGCTCCACGGGCTCGAAGAAGGGCCATAGAAAGAGGAAGACGAGGGTCATGGAGAGGATCTGGGCGAACGCCAGGTTCGTCGTGTCGTGGTAGCGGGAGTAGCGGGAGAGCAGGGCGATGTGCGTCCCGAACGCCAGCGCGCAGAGGACGGTGAGAATGTCCCCCACCCGCACCTCCTCCGGGCTCTCCCCGGCCACCAGCGCGATCCCCGCGACGCTCAGGACCACGGCGATAAGGACCTGCCGCCCGGGGCGCACGCCGAACAGCACCCGGTCGGCTATGGGAGCGAAGACCACGAAGAGGCCGGTGATAATACCGGAGTTCGTGGGCGTGGTGAAGCGCAGTCCCAGCGTCTGCAGCAGGTAGGCGGCTGCCAGCACGAGCCCGATCGCACCGCCCACCGCCAGCTCGCGGCGCGAGATCCGAAACCCTGCGAAGCCCAGCAGCGCCGCGCTCGCCACGGCGAAGCGGAGCGCCAGGAACCCGAGTACGCTGTAGACGGCGACCGCGTCGCGTACCACGACGAACGTCCAGCCCCAGACGGCCGTGACCCCGACCAGCAGCAGCGTGTATACCAGACGCTCCACGGCCGCGCCATTCTACAGCAACGGAAGGCCCGGGGACGGTTCAGCGCGCTCTTCGGGGAGGTTTTGTGTGAGATCCAGGCCGCCCCAGCGTGGCGGCGACCGTCACGCCGCAGATCACGAGCAGCCCGCCCGCCACCTGGGCCACCGCGAGGCTCTCGCCCAGCACCGGGACGGCCAGGATGGCCGTGAAGACCGGCACCAGGTTCAGGAACACCGCCCCGCGGGCGGCTCCCACGCGCTCGATGCCGGTGTTCCAGGCCAGGAACGCTGCGACCGACGCTCCGCCGGCGACGTAGAGCAGGCCCAGGATCACCACCGGCGTCATCTCTCCGACGGGTTGGGTGGCGAGCTCGTACCCTCCCACCGCCAGCAGCATCGGCAGTCCGAGGAGCGAGGTGATGGTGGTGGCCGCCAGCGGCGAGAGCGTGCCCATCACCTGCCGGGCGAGGACCGTGTAGCCGGCCCACATCAGCGCCGCCGCCAGCATGATGACGTCGCCCCGGTTGAAGGTGAGCCCGAGCAGTGCCTCCGGCGACCCGCGCGAGACGATCCAGGCCACCCCGAAGAGGCTGAGCGCCGCCCCGAAGACGCGCAGCCCGTTCAGGCGGTCGAGCCCGATCAGGGCCGCCAGCATTATGGTGAGTATGGGGGTCGCGCCGTTGATTAGCGAGGCGTTGATGCTCGTGGTCTCGGTGAGCGCCAGGTATACGAGCGAGTTGAAGAGAAGTACCCCAGAGACCGCCATGCCCAGCAGGGCGGGCCAGAGCCGGCGGGGCGGGACCGGGATGCCGCCCTCCCACCGGAGGGCGAGCGGTGCCAGGATGGCGCAGGCCAGGACCCAGCGCAGCAGGTTCAGCCCGAACGGCGGCAGCGCTTCCACCAGCACCCGCCCGAACACGAAGTTCCCCGCCCAGAGCAGCGGAGCCAGCGCGAGGAAGAGGTACGCGGAGAGCCTGAAACCTGTCCCGGACCGGCGCAGCATGGACTCCAATCCTACCACCGGCCGCCGGAAGGTTTTACGGGCGGCCCGGCTCAGGTAAATTAAAGGTGGTGACCAGGATCATGCACATCTCGGACCTGCACTTCGGGCGGCCCCTGGCGATGAGCCGCCTGAACGCCCTGGGGGAGTCCATCCGGGAGCTGCGGCCCGCGGCGGTTGCGGTCTCGGGCGACCTCACGCAGCGGTGCACAGAGCACGAGTTCGAACGGGCGGCCGGGTTTCTGGCGTCGATCCGGAAGGTCGCCCCTGTTATAGTGGTGCCGGGCAATCACGACGTGCGATGGATGTGGGCCATAGCGCACAGCCTGGGCCTCTTCAGGCGCCGCCGCCCGGGCTTCAAGTACCGGCGCTACCGGCGGCACATCTCGCGCGAGCTCAACCCCTCGCTGGAGCTGTCCAAAGCGGTCATCGCCGGGATCAACACCGCCCACGGCATCTCGCGCGGCTCGCTCACCCGGCGCATCCGGGACCTGGGCGTGATCGGGCATGTGCCCCGGCGGGGTCTGGAGAAGGCCCGGGAGGCGTTCCGGCGCGCGGACCCGGGCGCGGCGCGGATCATCATGATCCACCACAACCCCATAAGGGGTGAGATCTCGGGCCGCCACGGACTCGCCAATACCGAAGAGGCGCTGGCCGCCTTCGCCGACATGGGGGTCGAGCTGGTGCTCTGCGGCCACGACCACCAGGAGGCCATCCACCACGTCGAGACTACCGAGCGCGGGCTGGTCATCTCCACCGCCGGTACCATCTCCAACCGCCTGCGTGCCGGCCGGCGCTCCAGCTTCAACGTCGTTGAGATCACCGACGGCGAGATGGAGATAAGCACCCATACCTGGGAGCGGATGAAGGGCTTCCGCCCGTCTATGGTCCACACCTTCCGGCGCTCCGCCGTGCCGCACTCCGCCTAGCGGTTCAGAATCCGCACCACCAGCGGCGAGGTGATCATCTGCACCACCGCGTAGAATACGGCGGGGACCAGGATCTCCCCGGGCAGCCCGCTGGCGACCACCACGGCGGCGGCTATGGTGAACTCCTTCTTGCTCACCGTGAATAGGAAGGCTATCTGATCCTCGCGGCTGCCGGCGAACCACCGCATGGCCGCTCCGAACCCATAGCCGGCAGCGTTGAGCGCGATCTGCGCCAGCAGGATGACCAGCGCGTAAGGTCCGTAATCCAGGATGATCCCGGCGTTGGGGCCGATCACCGCCAGCAGCAGCAAGAGGTAGGTCAGGGAGGACCCGAAGGAGTAGACCGGGTCGAAGCGGGATGTGGCCGCCGGGTAACGGGTGCGCAGGAGGATTCCCGCAGCCATCGGCACGAGGATCACCAGGCACAGCTCCAGGATTAGCAGCCCCACGGGAACCTCGAACCGCACGCCGGTCAGCAGCAAGAGCAAGAGCGGCACCACGAACGGCGCGAGCGCGGTGTTCACGGCGTTCAGGACCGCAGCCAGCGCTACGTTGCCCCGCCCCAGCAGCACCAGCAGCGGCGCCGAGACGTCTGTGGGCAGCACCCCTACGAGCACCTGCCCCGTGGCCAGCGGTCCGGAGCCGAAGAACAGGCGCCCGATCAGGAGCCCCGCGAGCGACATCGGGCCGTAGACGAGCAGCGTCGCGGCGAGCTGGTAGGAGGGCCGCCCGAGCACCCGCCGCACGGCGCCGAAGTCGAAGGTCAGGCTAACGCAGAGCATCAGCAGCGCCAGCAGGAGGGTGACGGCCGGGTACAGAGCCTCACCGAGCACCGGGAAGGCCAGTCCCAGAGCCGCCGTCGCGAGCACGAAGAGGAGCAGGTTCTCCTCCAGCACCTTCAGATGGCCGAGAGCCTTCGCCATTGTGGCCGCATAAAAACACCTCCGCCCGGCCCTGACAATCCCCCGGGAGGGGTTATAATCGCTTCTGCATGCAACCGGGACGAAGGAGCAGCCTGCGCAGTATGTGGAGTAGACTCACCCGGGGCGGCGACGGCCTCCCGCGGGAGAAGGTGGACGCCATAGTCCGGCTGATAGACCAGTACCTCTCCGAAGAGGCCAAACTGAGAAACCTGCACTCCGACAAGCAGACCATCCACCCCCGCGACCTGCCGCCGGACAAACGGCAGGCCCTGATCTCCGAGATCACGGAGATACTCAAGGACACGCGCAGAGACTGAGCTCGCGGCCCTAACCGCCGGAGAGAGAGCGTCCGGTCAGCCAGGCGGTCGCCTCTTCGAAGCTGGCAAAGAGATGAAACTCATCGCCGTACCCGCTTAACCGGATCAGCCGCCGGGCCCAGGAACCCTCTCCGGCCACCACGGCCAGCGCCCCGGAGGCACCCTCCAGAGCCCTCCCCGCCCCCCTCAGCGCATGCAGCACCTCCACGTCCATGAAGGTGGCCCGGCTCAGGTCCAGGACGACCCGTGGCCGCGAACCGGAGAGATTCGCGGCCCTCTCCAGGTTCGCCTCCAGCTCGCCAGACCGCTCCGCCTCCAGCTCGCCGCCCGCGACCACGACCCCTACCGGCGGCGATTCCGGCAGCAGCGCGGAGTAGATGTTGGCTCTCCTAACTATCCCCGCCCGCCAGCCGCTCTAAGCCCCGGATATCCACCACGTGTATGTGCCTACCCGCCATCTTCACCACCCCGGCCCTGCGCAGCTGCAGCAGAGTATTGGTGACCGCCTCGCGGTTGGCCCCGATCATGGTGCCCAGCTCCCGGTGAGTGTAGCGGGTTCGGATCTTTATCTCCCCGGACGCCCTCACGCCTTCTCTCCGGGCCAGCTGCAGGATGAGGCGGCTCAGCCGCTCCCTCACCCTCCCGAAGCAGACGTTTGCCAGCACTTCCCGGTAGAGAGCCAGCCTCTTCCCGAGCAGATCCACCATCCTCATTCCCACTTCGGGCCGCTCCATAACCAGCTCCTCGAAGACCTCACAACTCATGATGGCTATCCGCGCGGGCTTCATGGCCCGCACCCACTCCTGCGGCATCGCCCCTCCCGAACCCGCAGGCCCGAAGATCTCCGCCGGCCCCGCTACCAGCAGGGTGAGCTCCCGCTCTCTCAGCACTGCGTACACCCGCACCCGCCCCTCGAGAACCACGAAGAACGCCCCGGCATAATCCGCCGTGCGGAAAGACTCTCCCCTCCCAAGCCTCACCTCCGGCAGACTCAGGGCCAGCTCCCTCAACCGCTCCCCCCCAAGGAGCGGCTTGAATACCTCCACCCGCGCAAGCCTCCGCTCCTTCGCCCTCGCAGAGGAACTCCCTCCCTGTCCTGTCGTCTGCAGGCGACGGGACAAGTGCCCACCTCACATGTTTAGAATAAGTGCTATGTAGAAATTATACTCACAAACCTGCGGGCGTCCGGATCTTTCCCGGAAAAATTCGCCGTGTTTTCGTATCCGGGCGCACTGAAAACTTTTACCATCTTTGTGAGAATCCGGTTCCCTGCTTCTATTGGGGCGGGGAAAGGGAGAGGGCCGGTGTCCCGCACATCAAGTCCCTACACTCATCACAGTCCCCCCTCTCGGCAGGGACGGCGGGGCACCGGTTTTCCCGGGGGACGGGTGAGGGGGAGCGTCTTGGATCTCGTACGGAGGGGGGCCGTCCCCTTAGGGCGGGAGGGATATAATAGGAGCGGGCACGTCTCGCGCAGGCGTTCGGTGCCTGAGAGTACGCTCCGGAGCGGGTGGGTACGCGTGTATCCTGCCGATAGAGATGCGGGTTCCGCTGAAGGACAGCTTCAGAGTTCTGAGGGATCCGGTGGCCGGGATCTGGGTTCGCCGGGCGGCTGAGGGCGGGAGGCTGGACAGGGGCTTGGGGGCGAGGCTCTTCGGGGGAGATGTGGCGGTGGATCTGGGCACCGCAAACACCAGGATCTTCGTGCGGGGCGAGGGGGTTTCACTCTTCGAGCCTTCGGTCGTGACGGTGGAGGTTGCAACGGAGAGGCTCCTTGCGGTCGGAGCGGCGGCCCGGAAGATGCTGGGACGCGCTCCGGGCAACATAGCCGTCGTGCGGCCCCTGAGGAGGGGTGTGATCGCCAACTTCGAGCTCACGGCGCAGATGCTCTCGCACTTCATCTCTCAGGTACGGCGGCCCCTGCTCTCCTCCCTGATCGGGCCGCGGGTTGTGGTGTGTGTGCCCTCGGAGGCCACCCGGGTGGAGATCCGGGCCCTCAGGGAGGCCGTTGAGTTCTCCGGAGCGCGGGAGGTGTTCGTTGTCGAGGAGCCGCTGGCGGCGGCGATCGGAGCCGGGCTGCCGGTGAGCGAGCCGCGGGGCTCCATGGTGGTGGATCTGGGGGCCGGGAAGACCGAGGTGGCCGTGATCTCCCTGGGAGGTATCGTGACCAGATCCTTCATCCGTATCGGGGGTGAGGATCTGGACCGGGCCATCGCCACCTACATCCAGCGGGAGCACAAGCTAACCGTCGGACCCGTAAGCGCCGAGCGGCTCAAGATGGAGCTGGGCAGCGCTCTGCCGCCCGGAGAGGAGCGGTCGGTCGAGGTGAGGGGCAGGAGCCTGTTGAGCGGCTTCCCTCAGACCATCACCGTAAGCGGCGGGGAGATAAGGGAGGCCATAGGCGTGCAGGTGGAGGCGATCGTGGCGGCGGTGAGGGACACGCTGGACCGAACGCCGCCCGATCTGGCCTCGGACATCATGGATGTGGGGATGGTGCTGACCGGCGGGGGCGCCCTGCTGCGGCGCCTGGACGAACGGTTGCGGCGGGAGACCGGGGTGCCCGTTCACGTTGCAGACGATCCGCTGGAGTGCGTGACCCTGGGAGCCGGGCGCGCCCTGGAGGAGATGGACCATCACCACAGCTCCCTCCTCCCCGGTGATTAGAGAGCCTAAACCGCCTTCAGCGACACCCCGAGCAACTCCGCGTAGAGACGTAGCTCGTCGGAGATCAGGCGCGGGAGCAGGAACTTCTCGCGCACCGCTTCGCGGCCCCTCACCCCCATCTCCCGGCCCTTCCCGGGCTGCCGTAGCAGCTCTATCACCCGCCCGGCGCATTCTTCCACGGAATCCACCAGATAACCGCTGACCCCGTCCTCTACCTGCAGCGGAATGCCGCCGGCACGCCCGGCCACCACCGGCGTCTCCTTCCAGAGAGTCTCCGAGACGACCAGCCCGAAGCCTTCCCGGATGGACTTCTGGATCACCACGTCGGAGTAGCGCTGGAAGGCGTTCACCTCGATGTTGCCCACGCCCGTGAGGTTGGTGAAGACGTGCACCCCTTCGTCCTCTCTGGCGGCCTCCTGGATGTTGTGGTAGATCTCCCACCCCTCCGGGTCGTCGAGAGCCATCGAGCCCACCAGGGCCAGCTGCGACTCCGGAAACTCCTCCCGGACGAGCCGGTACGCCTCTATGACGCCCAGAGGGTCTTTCCAGGGGTCGAACCGCGAAACCTGAGTGATGAGCGGCCTCTCCACTTCCACCCCGATCCACTGCAGGACGCGCCGGGCGGTGGCGGGCCTGAGCTCCAGGTTCTTGGGGCTCTCCGGGTCTATGGCGGGCGGGATGATCTCCACCCGCTCGACCGGGAATCCCGGAGGCACGAAGCCCTCCAGCGTGAAGGCCGCCGCATCGTACTCCGAAAGATACGGCTCGAGAAAACCCCATACCCGGGGATTGGGCTCAGAGGTGTCTATGTGACACCGCCAGAGCCACCTCGTCCCGTCCCCGCCGTAGAAGTGAGGCAGAGCCAGCGGCTGCGGGTCGTGGACGACGATCAGGTCGTACCGCTCCTCCAGAAGGTGCGCGTTGCGGACGGAATGGGTTATGTAGGTCTCCCGCTCCTGAGCGCTCAGCTCCTGTTCAGCCCCCTGCAGAGCGTTGTGGAGCTTCTTGGTCACCGAGAAGAACTTCTCGTCGCCGGTGATGATCTTCCAGTCGGCATCTAACCCGAGATCCCGGAGCAACGGTACCTCAGAGCGCAGAATCTCAGCCACCCCACCCCCGTAGGGCGTGGCGTTGAGGTGAAGCACGCGAGCCCCGCGCAGAGGCCCGGCCAACTCCTCCAGCCGAGCCACCACCTCACCGCCGGCAGCATCCTCATAACACCCCACGTGCTGCGTGCCGATGTCCACGGCCTCCAGCATCCTCCACCTCCGGAAAGACGCAAAACCTTGCCCTCAGAATAGGTTACTACTACCCGCACTTCCCGGCGAAAACACCACCACCGTCGTTGATAGGGTTGGGGGGTATGGTATGATGATCGGGGAGGTGAGTAGATGACCGAGACCAAGGACGGGCTGGTTGCGATCTCCATCCCGGTAACGGGCATGTCGTGCGCGGCGTGTTCGGCGCGGGTGGAGAGGGCGCTCTCGGGTGTCGAGGGTGTGGTGGAGGCTGGTGTGAACCTTGCTACCGGCCGGGCGAGCGTGGTCTACGACCCTGGGCTTGCGGGTCCGGAGGATCTTCTCGGGGCCATAGAGGGTGCCGGGTACGGTGTTGAGATACGCCGTACCGGCTTCGGGGTCACCGGGATGAGCTGTGCTAGCTGCGTGAGCCGCGTTGAGGGGGCGCTGCGGGACGTGCCGGGGGTCATAGACGTCAGCGTGAATCTGGCGGCCGAGAAGGCCACCGTGGAGCACCTCTCCGGTGTGGCCGGGATTGAGGACTTCGGCCGGGCCGTGCAGGACGCCGGGTACGGCGTGTCCCGGGAGGAAGAAGGAGAAGAGCCCGGGGGCGAACTTCGAGACCTGGAGTACCGGAAGCTGCGGAACAAGGTCATTCTGGGTGCGGTGCTCTCGGCGCTGGTTCTCCTTGGCAGCCTGCCGCACATGACCGGGCTTCCGAGCCCGGTTCCGATGACCTGGCTCAACTTCGCGCTCTTCCTGCTCACCACCCCGGTGCAGTTCCTGGTAGGCTCGCAGTTCTACCGGGGGGCCTGGGGAGCGCTCAAGCATGGCCAGACCAACATGAACACGCTGGTCGTTATCGGGACCAGTGCTGCGTACCTCTACAGCACGGCGGTCACCTTTGCGCCACAGCTCTTCGCCGACCGGGCGGACGTGTACTATGACGTGGCGGCCGTGATCACCACCTTCATCCTGCTCGGCCGGCTGATGGAGGCCCGGGCCAAGGGCCGCACCGGCGAGGCTATCAGGAAGCTCGCCGGGTTGCGGGCGAAGACGGCGCGCGTGGTGCGCGGCGGCGAGGAGCGGGACGTTGCGGTGGAGGACGTGCGGGTAGGAGACATCGTGGTCGTGCGGCCGGGCGAGAAGATACCGGTCGACGGGCGTGTCATCGGCGGCGAGTCCTCGGTGGACGAGTCCATGATCTCCGGCGAGCCCATGCCGGTCACCAAGCGGCCGGGCGACGAGGTCATCGGGGCGACCATCAACGGGAGCGGTTCGTTCCGCTTCTTGGCCACCCGCGTCGGGAAGGACACGGCGCTCGCCCAGATCATCCGCATGGTTGAGGAGGCGCAGGGCTCCAAGGCCCCCATCCAGCGCCTCGCGGACAGGATCAGCGGGATCTTCGTCCCCATCGTGATAGCCATCGCGATCGCCACCTTCCTGGTCTGGTGGTTCTTCGGCCCCGAGCCCGCCTTCACCTTCGCGATGCTCAACTTCGTCGCGGTGCTCATCATCGCCTGTCCGTGCGCTCTGGGGCTTGCCACCCCGACCTCGATCATGGTCGGTACGGGCAGGGGGGCGGAGATGGGCATGCTCATAAAGGGTGGCGAGGTTCTGGAGAAGGCCCACAGGCTCACCACCGTCGTGCTGGACAAGACCGGCACGCTCACCCGCGGCCGGCCGGAGGTGACGGACGTGGTGGTGGCGAACGGGCTCTCCGAGGAGGAGCTGCTGCGTCTTGTGGCCTCCGCAGAGCGCGGCTCTGAGCACCCTCTCGGGGAGGCCATCGTCGAGGGAGCCCGGCGGCGCGGCGTGGATCTCGCCGGAGCCGAAGGGTTCCGTGCCGTGAGCGGCGGCGGGATAGAGGCCGCTGTCGAGGGCCGCGAGGTCCTGGTCGGCAGCCGGCGCTTCCTGGAGGAGGCCGGTGTTCCGGAGGACGGGCTCGCCCTGCAGGCCGACCGGCTCGCTGCGGCGGGCCGGACCCCGGTATTCGTCGCGGTGGACGGCCGGCCGGCCGGTCTCGTCGCGGTGGCGGACACCGTCCGGGAAGAGTCTAAGGAGGCGATAGAGGAGCTGCACCGGATGGGGCTTGAGGTCGCCATGATCACCGGCGACAACCGCCGCACGGCGGAGGCCGTAGCGCGCCGGCTCGGCATAGACCGCGTGCTGGCCGAGGTGAGGCCGCAGGAGAAAGCCGATGAGGTTGCGAAGCTGCAGAAAGAGGGCAAGATCGTCGCGATGGTCGGGGACGGCATCAACGACGCCCCGGCGCTTGCCCGGGCGGATGTGGGGATCGCCATTGGGACCGGCACCGACGTCGCGATGGAGGCCGGGGACATAACGCTCATCTCCGGGGACGTGCGGGGCGTCGCGCGGGCCGTGCGGCTCTCGAAGGCCACGATCCGCAACATCCGGCAGAACCTCTTCTGGGCCTTCGCGTACAATGTTTTGCTCATCCCGGTGGCGGCGGGGGCGCTCTACCCGCTCTTCGCCGGGGGCGGCGTGCCGGAGGCGTTGCGGCCGGTCTTAGGCGAGTACGGGTTCCTCAACCCCATGCTCGCGGCGGCGGCGATGGCCTTCTCTTCCGTCTCGGTGGTCACCAACGCTCTCCGGCTGCGGCGGGTAAAGATCTAGGTCAGGAGGGAGTGTATGGAAACGACACCGGAGAACACGGCGCACGGCTACATCAGGGCCGGCGACAAGGAGAAGCTGCGGCACCGGCTGCGGCGCATAGAGGGTCAGGTGCGCGGTATCCAGCGGATGCTGGACGAGGACGCCTACTGCATAGACATCCTGACCCAGCTCGGCAGCATAGTGGCCGCGACCGAGAAGGTCGGGCTGCTCATCCTCAAGGACCACATGGACCACTGCGTCCGCCACGCCGTGGAGCGGCGTGATGAGGCGGACGAGAAGATAGAAGAGGTGGTCTCCGCCGTCGAGCGTTTCCTGAGAGTCTAGAGAGGAGCGATACCATGAAGCGGATCAGGCTCACCGTCCCGGACATGAGCTGCGCCCACTGCAAGGCGGCCATCGAGGAGTCCCTGGGCCGGCTGCCGGGCGTCGAACGCGCCGGCGCCGACCCGGACACCAAGCAGGTAGAGGTTGCCTTCGACGAGGGGCGGGCGAACGAGGAGCAGATCCGGCTCGCCATCGAGAACGCCGGCTACAGCGTGGCGGCCTAGCCGGAGCGCGAATCAGTGCCGTGGCGGCGGGGCCATCGTCACCAGCAGGACGAGGTTCTCACCGGACTCATTGCGGACGCCGTGGGGCTCGCCGGCGCGGGCGATCACGGCGTGTCCGCGATCCAGATCCCGCTCCTCGTTTCCTACCGTAAAGCGCCCCGTGCCCTCCAGCACGTAGTAGACCTTGTCCGAGCCTTCGTGCGCGTGCACCTTCTGGGCCTGTCCGGGCAGCAGGCAGTACACGTCGTAGAAGAGCCGTTCCGAGTCGAAGAGGCTGTTCTTGCGCATCTTCTCTTCCGAGAAGGCGACGGCGTCTGCGATGCGGCGAGTCTCCATACGCTCCTCCCTGCAGATTGCGGACGCACCCATTCTAGCCCACCCGGAAGAGCGCGAGCCCGAAGAGTCCCTCCCGGTCGGTGTACCAATTCTCCAGCCGGAACCCGGCTTCGGCGAAGACCTCTCCTGCGGTCCTGCGGGTGAACTTGGCGCTGATCTCGGTCCGTACGCCCTCGCCCGCGGCGAAGCGGACGGTGAGGTCCAGCTCGCGCACCCGCACCTCCTGCTCCCCGGTGGCTTGCAGCCACATCTCGATGCGCGAGTCCCGCTCGTTGTAGAAGGCGCGGTGTTCGAACGCTTCGGGGTCGAAGTCCCCGCCGAGCTCCCGGTTTATATTGCGCAGCATGTTGCGGTTGAACTCGGCCGTCACCCCGGCGGAGTCGTTGTACGCGGCTTCGAGCGTGGCGCGGTCCTTCACCAGATCCAGCCCGACCAGGAAGCGGTCGCCCGGCCCGAGTCCCCGGCGCACCTTCTCCAGGAACTCGCGCCGCGCGGCCGGGGTGAAGTTGCCGACCGTGCCGCCGAGGAAGACCACGAGCCGCCGTCCTGCTCCCTCCAGCACCCGGTCCAGCGGTCCGTTGAAGTCCCCGGCGAAGCCCCGGATCCGGATCCCGGGATACTCCCGCGCCAGCCGCCGCGCGCTCTCGCGCAGCGCTGCCCCGCTCACATCCAGCGGCGCGTAGCGCACCGGACCTCCCGCGCGCCGCAGGGCGTCCAGCAGCGTCCGGGTCTTGCCCGCCGAGCCGGAGCCGAGCTCGATCAGCTCGCCGGGGCGGCTGCGGGCCACGATCTCGTCCGACCGTTCCCGCAGGATGGAGTGTTCCGCCCGCGTCTGGTAGTACTCCGGCAGCTGCGTTATGCGTTCAAAGAGCTCCGATCCCAGCTCGTCGTAGAAGTACCGGGGTGCGGCCGAGAGATCCTTGGGGAGGGCCGTCAGCCCGGTCCGGACCTCCTCTCCGGTCTCCGGCCTTCCCGGGGCCTCCAGAGTCTCTATCCGGATCATCTCCGGGTTCTCCCTTCCGCATCGAGCGCGCGCAGAGCCACGCCGCGCTTCCCGTCCACGGCCAGCACGTGCCGGTCCGGGACCGCTCGCCAGCCGGGATCGGAGTCCAGCGGCTCGGAGGCCACCACGACCGCCTCCGGGAACGCCGCCCCGTCCTCCAGCACGTAGAGCGAGTTCCCGGGGCCCGGCTCCGAGTAGCGGGTGAAGACCATCGCCCGCCCGTCCGTCACTGCGAGGTTGAGCGCGGCGGGAGTTCCGGAGCACAGTTTTGCCACGCGGCGTACGGTCTGCGCGGCTGCCTCTTCGAGAGGCCGGCCCTCCCTCACCCGGTCTGCGAGCAGGGCGAAGATCGTCTCCGAATCGGAGACGCCGAGCAGGCCCGCGTACGCCTCGTCGCTCAGCTCCCGGCGCAGGCGGCGTATGGCCGTATTGCGGAAGTCCCGGATCGCACCGTTGTGCATGAAGAGGAGCCTCCCGCTCGCGAACGGCGGGACGCCGCTCTCCTCGGCCGGCAGCCCCGGCGTGGCGTTGCGCAGGGCAGCGAAGATGCAGCGGGCGAGGATCTTGCGCCCGATGCTGGCGAAGCTACGGTCGGCCCAGATGGGCCGGACGGAGGTGTAGACGGCGGGTTCGTCGTCTATCTCCGGCGCGTACCACCCGGCGCCGAAGCCGTCGGCGTTGACCACCCCGGAGCGCATCTCCCGCGGGGCGTAGCTCTGGCGGAGCAGCGAGTGTTCGGGCTCCAGCGCGAGCGAAGCCAGGCTGGTCTCCCCTTCCCCCAGGTAAGCTGCGAAGCGGCACATCTCTTCAGGCTCCGGGTTGCAGATTGAGGCGGTCCCCGGAGTGGGGACGCGCCGCTCTACTCAGCACAGCGGAACCCGGCGAAGATCTGGCGCCGGATGGGGAAGTCCCAATTGCGGAAGGTATTGCGGATCGCGCCCGGCCGCGTGGCCCACGAGCCGCCGCGCAGCACCTTGTACCGGTCCCCGAAGAAGACCTCCGAGTACTGGCGGTAGGGGAAGGCCTCGAAGCCCGGGTAGGGCTCGAAATCGCTCGCGGTCCACTCCCAGACGTCCCCGATCAGCTGGTGGCATCCGCAGGCGCTTACGCCTCCCGGGTAGGCCCCGACCCGGGCGGTCCGGAAGGCGAGCTGGTCCAGGTTGGCGCGCTCCGGGCTCCAGGGCTCGTCGCCCCACGAATAGAGCCTCCCGGATTCCCGCTCGGGGTCCCAGGAGGCCGCCTTCTCCCACTCGGCTTCGGTGGGGAGCCGCTTGCCGGCCCACCGGGCGTACGCGTCGGCCTCGTACCACGAGACGTGCACGACCGGGGCCAGCGGGTCCACCGGCTCGTGGAAGCCGAACCGAACCGTCCACCAGTCGTGCGGCTCCCTCTGGTACCAGTGCTTAGGCGCGGAGATCCCCTCCTCGCGGACCCATTCCCAGCCCGCCGCATCCCACAGCTCCGGCCGCTCGTAGCCACCGTCCTCCATAAACCGCATGTACGCTCCGTTGGTTACGGGGGCTGCGTCTATGCGGAAGTCCGGGAGGTTCACCTCGTGCGCCGGGCGCTCGTTGTCGTAGGCCCACCGGCGGTCGTCGGTGCCCATCACGAACGGCCCCCCGGGGACCCGAACCATCTCCTCACTCACCCCGCCGCCCTCCGGCAGCTTCTGGCCCTCGGGTCTGTACCCCTCGCCTTTCTTGAGCTGGAGGGTCTGGAGGATGGTCTCGTTGTGCTGGTACTCGTGCTGGAGGACCATGTTGTAGACGAAGCCGTCCCTAAGCAGCGGATCCTCAGAGGAGAGGTCTACCCGCTCCAGAATCTCCAGCGCCGTCCGGCGCACCTCCCCCAGGTACCTCTCCGCCCCCTCCCGGTCCAGCAGCCGCAGGGAGGGCCGTTCGCTCCTGGAGTGTTTGGAGGCGTCGTAGATGTCGTTGAGCTCGGGGTCGGGGGAGCCTCCGGCCAGCTTCTGCACGAGCCACAGATCCTCGAAGTTCCCGATGTGCCCGAAGTCCCAGATGATGGGGCTCATGATCGGGTCGTGCTGGGCCTTCAGATCCTCATCGGAGAGCGGCTCCAGCAGCCACCGCGTGCGCTCGCGGGCTTCCGTGAGATCCCGGACGATGCGCCCCTTCTCGCTCCTCTCTGACACTGCTCCTTCCTCCTCCGGTGAGTGTGCAGGCCCACCCCGTTAGCTTACCCCGCCTGCGGAGATTACCAACCCTTGAAAGGCAGAGAAGCGCCCCTCCCGAAACCCGGAGAGGGGCGCCGTTCTTTACGATCGCTTTCGCTCAGATACCGCCGTCGGCGGCGTAGGTCCAGCCCACGTGGATGTGGTCCTGGTGCAGGGCGTCTACGAACGAGCCCGGCCCGAAGGCCCAGGGACTGCCCAGCTCCTCGGGAGCGAAGTTGCTGTAGATGGCCGCGGCCAGCTCATACGCCGCGGAGTTGCCCGGCGAGACCGGAGCTCCGTTGACCGCCGAGATGTCCACCGCCCGGTAGAAGTAGTGGGCGTTCGGAAAACCGTAGTACCCCAGAGCGTCCAGCGTCGGGGAGTCGGCATACGGGTGGCCGGTCTTGATGGCCGAGAGAGTTATCGTGTACCGGGAGGCAGCGAACGCGATGACCTCCAGCACCCGCGGGTCCACGTTGCCCGAAGCGATGTCCTCCCGCACGCCGGGGTACATCGTGATGTTCGGGTTCTCCAGCAGCGCCTGGGCCGTCGGGTCCGCCGGCTGCGGCGCAAACTCCTCCTCCTCGACCGGAGCCTCCTCGGCTGCCTCTTCCGGCTCGTGGTAGGCGGGCTCGTCTATGACCGGCTCGGCGTACTGCTCCTGGACCGCGCTCTGGTCCTCAAAGGAGTACTGCTCCTCCGCTACATACTGTTCCTCAACCGGGGCCTCGGGCTCGTGGTACTCCGGCTCGGGCAGCACCGGCTCGACGTACTGCTCCTCCGCCGGGGTCTCCGGCTCAGCGTACTGCTCCTCCGCTGGGGTCTCCGGCTCGGCGTACTGCTCTTCGACCGGAGCCTCGGGCTCGGGCGGCACCGGTTCGGCGGCGGCGGCGCGCGGCGGTTCGGGCGCGGGCTCCGGCTGCGGCTCTGCCGGGGCGGGCTCCGGCTGCGGCGGCGGGACGGTAGCCGTCACGGGCCGGTTCTGCTCGCGCCGCTCCTCTGCGGCCCTTGCGGCCAGCTCTGCCCGACGCTCGGCGGCCTCGCGCGCTTGCCGCGCCTGCTCCTCGCGCACCAGCTGCGCGACCTCGGCGTTCAGCGAGTCCAGCATCTCCCGCTGCTGCTGCAGCCGGACCTCTATGGCGGCCCGGCTCTGCCGCATCTCTGTCACGAGCTGCGCCTGCTGGCCCTGCTGCCGGCGCAACTCCGCGCGCTGGCCGGCGAGCCGGTCCCTGATCTCCTGAGCCTCCTGCACGGCGGCCCGGTCCTCTTGAATCATGTAGAAGACGAACTCCACCCGGTGCGAGAACTCGCCGAAGGACCGCACCGAGAGCAGCACGTCCAGGAACGCCACGCCGCCGGAGCGGTAAGCGCTCCGGGCCCGCTCCGAGAGCCGCTCCTGCGCCGCCTGCAGTTCACGCTCGGTTCGCTGCAGCTCCCCCGCGTTCTGCCGGAGCTGGGCGTTAACGACCTGCAGCTCGGCCTGCGCCTGATTGTATGCGGCCTGGGATTCGGCGACGGCCTGCAGCGTGGCCTGTATTTCGGCCTGCACCTGGGCCGCCTGCGCCCGTTTGTCTTCTATCTCAGGCGTCTGGGTATCGGCTCTGGCGGCGAGGATCGCTGCCAGAGCTACGACGCCGGCGAACAGAAGGATTCTGACGAAGCCACCGCTCGTGGGATAAAGGATTCTGGATCTCAAAGCCCCCTCCAGACCTTTAAGTTAAGTTCATATATGTGAAGACGCAGAGCCCATTTTAACGGAACCCCGGCGCGGGGCAAGAGTTGAAGAGGAAAATCCCGGAAATTAGTGGAGGAGAGTCCGTCGCCAATCGGCTGCGGATGCGCTAGTCTACAGGGCTGAAAGCAGGAGACCGGGGAGCGGCAGCTTGAGGATAATCGTCCAGAAGTACGGCGGGAGTTCGGTAGCCACGGCGGATCACATCAAAGCCGTCGCCGACCGGGTTGCGCGCGCTCACGAGTCCGGGCTCTCGCTCGTGGTGGTGGTCTCGGCGATGGGCAAGACCACCGACCGGCTGCTGCGGCTGGCGCACGAGGTGAGCTCGGAGCCCTCGCCGCGCGAGATAGACCAGCTGCTGGCCACGGGCGAGGAGCAGTCCGTGGCGCTTCTGGCGATGGCGCTGCACGACCGGGGGGTGGATGCGATCTCGCTCACCGGGCCGCAGGCCGGGATGCGGGCCGAGGGCCGGTACGGCTCGGGGGTGATCACGGAGATCCGGCCGGAGCGGATGCTCTCGCTGCTGAAGCAGGGGAGGGTAGTGATCGTGGCCGGCTTCCAGGGGATGAACGCGCTCGGGGACGTGATGACGCTCGGCCGCGGGGGTTCGGATACGACGGCCGTGGCGCTGGCGGCGGCGCTGGAGGCGGAGCGGTGCGAGATCTACACCGACGTGGATGGGATATACACCGCCGACCCCCGCATCGCGTCCGGGGCCCGGCGCATACCCGTGATCTCCTACGAGGAGATGGCCGAGATGGCGTGGCGGGGGGCGAAAGTAATGCACCCGCGGGCGGTCGAGCTCGGGGCGCTCTACAACGTCGAGATCCACGTCCGCTCCTCGTTCGCCTTCGCGGAGAGCGGCGGCACGGTCATACTCGGAGGTGATAAGTTGCAGAGGATAGAGACCCGCGAGACGGTGGCGGGGATAGTCCACGACCTGGATGTGGCCCGCATCACCCTCAGCGGCATCCGCACCGGCCCGGGGACCTTGAGCAGGATCTTCTCTCCTTTAGCCGAGCGTGGGATCTCGGTGGACGTGATCGTGGAGAGCGCCCCCAAGGAGGGCACCTCGGACGTGGCCTTCACCGTAACCCGCTCCGTCTACCCGGAAGCGAAGGAGATCGCGGAGGAGGTCGCGGGCTCTTTAGGTGGCGCGGTGGAGGGCGAGATCGAGTTGGGCAAGGTCTCGGTGGTGGGCACCGGGATGCTCAACCGCCCGGGCTACGCGGCGAAGATGTTCGCCACGCTGGCGGAAGCCCGGATCCCGATCCGGATGGTCTCGACCTCCGAGATCCAGGTCACCTGCGTGATACCGGAAGAGAAGGTGGAGGAGGCCGTGCGGCTCCTGCACCGGGCCTTCGAGCTGGAGGAGAGGGAAGATGTTTAGAGGTGTGTTCACGGCGCTCATCACCCCGTTCCGCAACGGAGAGGTGGACGTAGAGGCGCTGGAGAACCTGGTCGAGCTTCAGATCCGGAACGGCGTCTCCGGCCTCGTCCCCTGCGGCACGACCGGCGAGACCCCGACCCTGAGCGAGGAGGAGGACCGGCTGGTCATCTCGACCGTCGTACGGGCCGCCGACGGCCGGGTGCCCGTGATCGCGGGCACCGGCTCCAACAGCACGGCGAGCGCCGTCAAGTACACGAAGATGGCCGAAGAAGTCGGGGCGGACGCCTCGCTGCAGGTCGCACCCTACTACAACAAACCGACCCAGGAGGGGCTGTACCGCCACTTCGCGGCCGTGGCGGAGAGTACGGAGCTCTCGATCATCCTCTATAACATCCCCGGCAGGACGGGGGTGGCGATCTCGCCCGAGACCATGGCCCGGCTGGCGGAGATCCCGAACGTAGCGGGGGTCAAGGACTCCACGCTCTCGATGAGCGTGGTGAGCGACATAAGACGCCTCTGCGGGGAGGAGTTCGTAATCCTCTCTGGCGACGACCCGATGACGCTCCCCGTAATCTCGCTCGGGGGAGCGGGCGTCATCTCCGTGGTCTCCAATATAGCTCCCGGGGCCGTTTCGGAGATGGTGGACGCTGCACTCTCCGGCGACTTCGCACGGGCTCGCGAGCTGCACTACGAGCTGTTGCCGCTCTTCCGGGCGCTCTTTATCGAGACGAACCCCATCCCGGTCAAGACGGCGGCCTCGCTTCTGGGACTCTGCTCGGACGAGATGCGGCTGCCTCTGATGCCGATGACCGGGGACAACCTGCAGAAGCTGCGCGAGGTTCTGGAGCGCAGCGCGGACCTGCTCCCGACCCCGGAGGAAGTCTAGCGCCGTGCCCGTCAGGGTCGCGGTGCTCGGTGCGGCGGGCCGGATGGGGCGCGAGATCTGCCGCGCCGCCCTGGAGAGCGAAGAATGTGAGCTCGCCGGCGGCACGGTACGGCCCGGCTCGGATGATCTCGGAGCGGACCTGGGCGAGCTGTGCGGGGCCGGGCGGGCCGGCGTCGCTGCGACCGAAGACCCCCCGCAAGACGCCGACGTGCTAATAGACTTCACCACCCCGGAGGCGACCGTCGGGCACCTCGCCTACCGCAAGCCGGTCGTGATCGGCACCACGGGGCTCGCCGAAGACGAGCGGGCGGAGATCGAGGCCGCCGCCGGAAACGTCCCGGTGGTTCTGGCCCCGAACATGAGCGTGGGGGTAAACCTGCTGGTGGAGATGGTGCGGGACCTGGCGGCGAGGCTCGGCGCGGGTTACGACATCGAGCTCGTGGAGGCGCACCACCGCGGCAAACGGGACGCGCCCTCCGGCACGGCGCTCCTGCTGGCCCGTGCCGCAGCCGAGGGCCGGAACCGGCGGCTGGAGGACGTGGCCGTCTACGGCCGGCACGGGGTTGCGCCGCGTGGGGAGGGTGAGATCGGGATCCACGCCGTGCGCGGCGGGGCCGTCGTGGGCGAGCACCGGCTCACCTTCTACTCCGAGGGCGAGGAGGTAGAGGTCACCCACCGCGCCCGCTCCCGCCGCACGTTTGCCACGGGTGCGCTGAGGGCCGCCGCGTTCGCCGCGCAGGCCGAGCCCGGCCTCTACACCATGCAGGACGTGCTGGAATGGTCTGGCGGGGGAGGGTTTGCAGGGGACTCAAGACCCATGTAACATGCCTGCACAGAGAACCGGGGAGCTTCCGGTAGGGAGCTGAGAGGGCGCTGAAGAGCCGCGCCGACCCGAGGAACCTGATCCGGGTAATGCCGGCGGAGGGAGGAACCATGAAGTTCACCGACGAGCTGCGGCAGAAGGCCGACCCCATCTACGAGGCCATCTTCGGCCACCCGTTCGTGCGGGGTATAGCCGGAGGAAGCCTGAGCGGCGAGCAACTGGCGCACTACGTGCGGCAGGACTTCCAGTACCTCACCGTGTTCTGCCAGGTCTACGGGCTCGCCATCTCCAAGAGCACCCGGCGCGAGGACATCGAGTTCTTCAACGAGCAGATCCGCTTCATCCTCGACTCGGAGAACCACCCGCACCGGAACTTCGCCGCCGTCTCGGGACATTCGATGAAGGAGCTGGAGCAGGCCGCTACCCTCACTCCTACCGCCCGCAACTACACCCGGCACATGCTCTACGCCGCCCACAGCGGCACTCTGGGCGAGCTGCTCTGCGCCCTCTACCCCTGCCCGCTGACCTACTGGGAGATCGGGCTCAGGCTCAAAGAGGAGGTCCGTCCCGACGACTCGCACCCGTTCCGGGAGTGGATCGAGTTCTACGCCGACCCGGTGGTCGGGGACATCTGCCGCGAGTTCGCAAGCCGCATAGACCGCCTGGCCGCCGACGCCGGAGCAGCGGAGCGTGCCCGGATGGAGGACCACTACCTGACCAGTTGCCGGATGGAGTACATGTTCTGGAGCATGGCCTACGACCTGGAGGGGTGGCCGGTCTGAGGCAAGCGTGAACCTGGCCCGGGACTTCTACCAACAGCTCACCCCGCGGGAGGTCCCGAGCGTCGAGCTGCGCAAGGTCGGTCAGGTGGCCGTGGTCGTCTTCGCCACTCTCGCCTTCACCCTCGCCGTGCTGATGCCGGATATCGTGACGGCCATCGTCTTCGCCTACACGCTCTACAGCGCCGGGCTGCTCGTGCCGCTCTACGCGGGCTACCTGTGGCGCGGCGCGACCCCGGCCGCGGGCATGCTGAGTGTGATCGGGGGCGGCGGGACGGCTCTCGTCTGGTATATCCTGGGCGAGCCGCTCGGCCTGCCTCCCATAGTGCCGGCCATCGCCGTGGCGCTGGTGGCCATCGTGCTGGTCAGCCTCCTAACCGAGGGCCCGAGCCGGGAGCAGCTACGCGTATTCGACGCCTAGAACCGCGGAGCGATTCCCGCGGCCGATTCGTTTAGTATGGGAGGCGTCGGCTACGCAGAAGGAGACTCCATGACAGATAAGATGCCGCCCCTGATCCCGCGCGAGGTTCTGTTCGGCAATCCCGAGAGGACCTTCCCTCAGATCTCGCCGGACGGGACGCAGCTGGCTTACCTGGCCCCGGTAGACGGCGTGCTTAACGTCTGGGTCGGGAGCGTAGAAGAAGGGGATTATGAGCCCGTCACTGGCGACGACTACCGGGGCATCCGCATCTTCTTCTGGGCCGAGAGCGGGGAGCGCATCCTGTACCTCCAGGACGTGGGCGGCGACGAGAACTGGCGGCTCTACGCCACGGACGTCGGCACCGGAGAGACGCGCGAGCTCACGCCGTTCGAGGAGGTGCAGGTACAGATCGTGGCCCGCAGCCGGCGCTTCCCGGACGAGCTCGTCATCGCCATGAACCGGGAGAGCCCCGAGCTGCACGACGCTTACCGCCTGGACCTGAAGACCGGAGATCTGGAGCTCGCCGCGAAGAATCCGGGCAACGTCGCCGGCTGGCTGGCCGACGCGGACCTCCACGTGCGCGCGGCGATGGCCGCGACCCCGGAGGGCGGCTTCGACCTGCTGGTGCGGGAAGATAAGGATTCCGAATGGGAGAAGATCCTCTCCTGGGACCGGGTGGACAGCCTGACCAGCGCGCCGGTAGGGTTCTCCGGTGACGGCCGGCACCTGCACCTGAAGGACTCCCGCGGGGTCAACGCCGCCCGGCTGGTCCGGCTGGACCTGGAGGGTGGTGAGCTTGAGGTGCTGGCCGAAGACCCGCGATACGATGTGGGGGAGGCCGTGATCCACCCCGACACCCACGAGGTGCAGGCCGTCTCCTTCATCCGGGCCCGCACCGAGTGGGTCGTGCTGGACGAGAGCATCCGGGAGGACTTCCGGGCGCTGGAGAGGCTGCACCGCGGGGACTTCTCCCTCATGAGCCGCGACCGGGCGGACGCGACCTGGATCGTCGGCTTCGAGACCGACGACGGACCGCATGCCTTCTACTCCTACGACCGGGGCGCGAAGACCGGAGAGCACCTCTTCGATGACCGGCCCGAGCTCGCGCAGTACGAGCTGGCGCGCATGCGGCCCGTCTCCTTCACCGCCCGGGACGGGCTGGAGATCCACGGCTACCTCACCCTCCCCGAAGGCGCGGAGCTGCCCGTCCCGATGGTGCTCAACGTGCACGGCGGTCCCTGGGCGCGGGACTACTGGGGCTACGATCCCGAGGCGCAGTGGTTCGCCAACCGCGGCTACGCCTGCCTGCAGGTCAACTACCGGGGCTCCACCGGCTACGGCAAGGACTTCCTGAACGCCGGGGACCGGGAGTGGGGCGCGAAGATGCACGACGACCTGGTAGACGCCGTGGAGTGGGCCGTCCGGGAGGGCATCGCAGACCCGAGGCGGGTAGCCATCTACGGCGGATCGTACGGCGGGTATGCGGCGCTGGTGGGAGCGGCGTTTACCCCGGACCTCTTCTGCTGCGCCGTAGATATCGTGGGGCCTTCGAACCTGATCACCCTCATAAACAGCATCCCGCCTTACTGGCGGCCGCTGGTCGCGCAGTTCCACGAGCGGGTCGGCAACCCCGAAACAGAAGAGGAGTTTCTGAAGTCCCGCTCCCCGCTCTTCAAGGCGGACAGGATAAAGATCCCGCTCCTCATAGCCCAGGGTGCGAACGACCCGCGTGTCAAGCAGGCCGAGAGCGAGCAGATCGTGGCCGCCCTCAAGGAGCGGGGCGTGGACTACGAGTACCTGCTCTTCGAGGACGAGGGCCACGGCTTCGCCCGCCCGGAGAACCGGCTCAAGTTCTACGCTGCCGCCGAGAGGTTTCTGGCGAAGCACCTCGGCGGCCGGGCGGAGGACTAAGCTTCCCGGGCTCCCTCCAGAGCGCAGCTAGGAGGGCGGTCAGGGCCACAGCGGCGGCCAACCGGATGAGGAGCAGCCAGAGCACGTCCACCCCGAGGGGGACGAAGATCAGGGTATCCTCCACCACGGCGTGGCAGGTGGCGAGGAAGACGAGGATGAGCGTGATCTCCCGCCGGGTGAATCTCTGCTCGCGGGCTTGCTGGAGTATGACTCCCGCTCCGAAGGCCAGGCCGAAGATGAGGCCGCTCGCCATGGTGACCGAGGCCCGCGGCGCAAGCCCCAGGGGGCTCATCAGCGGCTGCATCCTTGCGGCGAACCAGTCCAGGAAGCGCAGGTCGCGCAGGATCTGGATGAGGAGCATGATCGGGACCACGATCGCGGCCAGACCCAGAACCCCGTATGCGGCCGCCTGCAGCGCGTGGAGCAGGATCTCCCCCGTCCCGGAAGGCTCGGCCTGGGCCGGCGGGGAGATGCTGTAGGCTGCCCGCTCCTTCCCACCCCGCCATACGAGGTTGATGACGGCCGCAGAGAGCACCGCCAGCCCGAGCCGCAGGGCGGTTATGAGGAGGAAGCTTCCCCCGGCCCGGCGGCAGATCGCACCCTCCCCCGGCAGCATGTGCGAGAAGCTCAGCATCACCGCCAGAATGAAGACCTGCTTGACCGTGAGCTCCAGGGAGAGCATCGCTCCGATGGCCGCGTAGAGGTTCACCAGGTTGCCGAGAAGCAGCGGGATAGCCGCTTCTTCCGGCAGCCCGAGCGGGGCCATAACCGGCCGCAGCCCGGAGAGCAGCACGTCGAAGGCGGGCGTGTACTGCAGCGCGGTGACCGCGAGGGTGACGGGGAAGATGATCTTGCCCAGCACCCAGGCCGTCCACAGCCCGTTTCTGAGCCCCTCCGCCCAGGAGATCCGGTGCAATGTCTTGACCACGCGGCTCACGACCCTCGTGAGTCTGGCATCGGGAGGGTAGAATGGCAAGCGTGCGGTTCACGAAGATGCACGGCTGCGGCAACGACTTCCTGATCTTCGAGCCGGAAGAGGTGGAGGGAGCGGACCTCTCCGGACTCGCCCGCCGGGCGTGCGAGAGGCGCTTCGGGGTCGGAGCGGATGGCATCCTCATCCCGGCGGGTTCGGACGCGGCGGACGTGAAGATGATCTACTACAACTCCGACGGCTCGGTTGCCGAGATGTGCGGCAACGGCATCCGGTGCCTGGCCCGCTACCTCGGGGACCGGGGCAGGGTCCAAAGCGCGTTCACCGTGGAGACCGGCGCAGGCCTCAAGAAGATCCTGCTCCGCGAAGACGGCTCCTCCCGGGTAGATCTGGGCGTGCCGGCAGTCCGGGGCAGGATAGCGCTATACGGGTACGCCTTCCTCCGGGTCTCGACGGGCAACCCGCACGCGGTGACCTTCCTCGGCGACGAACGGGTGGTAGAGGAGCTGGACCTGGGAGAGATCGGGCCGGCCGTCGAGCGTCATCCCGCCTTCCCGGAGGGGACGAACGTGGAGTTTGCCCACGTCCGCGGCGCCCACGAGATACGTATGCGCATCTGGGAGCGTGGCGCGGGAGCCACTCTGGCCTCCGGGACCGGCTCCGGTGCCACGGCGGTGGCCGCGATACACCGGAGGCTGGCCGAAAGCCCGGTGCGGGTCGTGCTCGATGGCGGAACCGTGGAGGTTGAGTGGGCCGGGGAGGGCGAGCCCGTCTACATGAGCGGCCCGGCCGAGTACGTCTGCGAGGGCGAGCTGCTGATCTGATACCCCCTCGGGCGGCGCGAATCTCTGCCGGCGCTCGGATCACCCCTTGATAATCCGGGATTCTCCCGGAGACTGGGGGTATGGAAGCCCGCGTATCGGAGGGAGCTCGAGAGAATCCCCGGCCCCAACCCGCTCCTCCTCCCCCGGAGCGAGTCGCGAGGGTGTGCCGCTTTCCCACCTACCGCCGCCGGAGGGCGCTCCACCGCGCCGCCCGGGGGTTAAGCGCGCTGCTCGCGCTGGGGGTCTTCCTGGCCGCCCATCAGGCGGCCCTGCTCTACGACCAGCTCCTCGGGGCGTTCGGCGTCTTCCTCGCCTACGGCCTCATGGCGACCTCGCTCCGGCTCTTCCGCCCGTAGGGCTACCTGCCGGAGGACCTCCCGCCGAAGAGGATGCGGCGGGTCTCCTCGTCCATGTCCCGTCCCAGCCGCCGCCGGAGCTCCCGGCCTACGTCCAGCCCCCGCTGCACCGCGGGCCGGGACCTGACGGCCTCGTACCAGCGCGCGAGGTTCGGGTAGTCGCCGAGGTCCTGCCCCTGATTCTCGTGCGGCACGATCCAGGGGAAGATCGCCACGTCCGCGATGGAGTACTCCCCGGCGAAATACTCGACCTCCGAGAGCCGCCGGTCCATCACCCCGTACAGCCGGGCAGCCTCGTTCGTGTAGCGCTCGATGGCGTAGGGGATCTCCTCCGGCGCGTACTGGCGGAAGTGGTGCGCCTGCCCGAGCATCGGTCCGACGTGCCCCACCTGGAACATCAGCCACTGCAAAACCAGGTATTTCTCGCGCGGAGATCGGGGCAAAAGTTCGCCGGTCTTCTCGGCGAGGTAGATCAGGATCGCCCCCGACTCGAAGAGGCTGACCGGCTCCCCGCCGGGCCCCTCGGGGTCCACGATGGCGGGCATCTTGTTGTTGGGGCTGATCTTCAGGAAGTCCTCTTTGAACTGGTCTCCGGCGGTGATGTCTACCGGGATGACGTTATATGGAAGTCCGGTCTCCTCCAGGAAGATCGTGATCTTCCAACCGTTCGGGGTCGGCCAGTAGTAGAGGTCTATCGGCTGTGCCAAAGCGTCCTCCTATCTGCTGAGAAACTAAAAACCCTCAGAGAGGCTACCACAGCCGGCGGATCTGGCCGGAGAGCTCCGCCTCCAGCTCGTCTACGAACTGCCGGGCCGTGCGGCCCGAACGCCCGGCGCTCCACACATCCCACCGGAGGGCGCGCTCCCGCAGCTCCTCTTCCGGGATCTCAATCCCCCGCTCCCGCACCAGCCCGGAGACGATCTCCAGATAGCGCTTCTGGTCCGGGGCGAGGAAGGTGATGCGCAGCCCGAAGCGGGCCGCAAGCGAGAGCTTCTCCTGCATCGAGTCGCGCAGGTGTACGTCATCCGCCTCGTCCCGCTCGGAGAAGCGCTCCCGCACGATGTTGCGCCGGTTGGAGGTGGCGTAGAGCCGCACGTTCTGCGGCGGCTCGGAAACGCTCCCCTCCAGCAGCGCCTTGAGCGCCTTGTACTCCACCTCGTGTTCCTCGAACGACAGGTCATCCACGAACACGATAAAGCGCAGCCCGCGTTCCCGCAGAACCTCCAGCAGGCGCGGCAGCTCCCCGAGCTCGCCCTTCGCCAGCTCCACCAGCCGCAGCCCCCGCTCGGCGTACTCGTTCGCTATGGCCTTCACGGTCGCGGATTTGCCCGTGCCGGGCAGACCGTAAACGAGCGCGTGGTGGGCCGGAAGCCCGGCCAGGAAGCGCTCGGTGTTGCGCACCAGGGGCTCCCGCTCCCGCTCGTAGCCGTAGAGCTCACCGAGCCGTACCGGGTCCGGGTAGCGTACCGGGAGCAACTCCCCGCCGCTCCAGCTGAACGCGCGATGGCGTCCGGGTGCCCCCGCCCCGTAAGTGGCGAAGTACCGGGCCAGATCCTCCACCCGCTCCCCCCAGTCCTCCGTGGCCGCGAGCTTGGCGGCGAACTCGCGCCGGGGCGAGCCATCCGGGAGGTCGCGGGTCTCCAGCGGCTCCCAGAGCCCGGCGAGCTCCGGGAACCGCCCCTCGGCCAGCCCGAGCAGCCCGCCGGTGCTCAGCTCGAAGAGCCGCCGCAGCGTCCGGAGCTCGGTGCGGACCTGTCCGGCGGCCTCGGGCGCGGCCCTCCCTCGCTCGGCGGCGAGGCTGAACGGGTTCTCGTCCTCCAGCAGGCGCTCCACGAGGTGCGACCGCCAAGCGTCGGGGAGCAGCCCGCTCCTCTCTATGGCCAGCTCGCGCCAGAGGCGTCCGCAGGCACCGGCCATCCCGGCGGCGTCTGCGCGCTCGTCTGCGAGCAGCTCCAGCACCCGCAGGAACCGCCGTGCCGGCTGCGAATCCAGGACCCCCCGCAGCACGGCTAGCCCCTCGCACCGGAGCAGGAGTCGCTCTAGCTCGTTCCGCCGCATATGCGGGAACTCTAGCACCCGGGGGGCTGCGTGTCAGCCGGCGGCGCCCGCTCCGCGGTAAACTATGGAATCAGGCGAGAGAAGGAGCGAGACGACCATGGCCCGCGCACTCGAGGTTCCGGAGTACGAGGTGAAGGAGAGCGTCCGCGTGGACCCCTCCCGCGCCGCTCTCATCGTGGTGGACATGCAGAACGATTTCGTGAAGGAGGGCGGCACGCTCGTGGTGCCCGACGCCGCGGGGACGGTGCCGGCCATCCGGTCCCTCCTGGAGCGTGCCCGGAGCTCCGGGATGAAGGTGGTCTTCACCCAGGATACCCACAACGAGGGCGATCCGGAGTGGGAGATCTGGCCCGAACACTGCCGGGAGGGCACGTGGGGCTGGCAGATCATAGACGAGCTCGCCCCGCGCGAAGACGAGCTGGTGCTGCGCAAGGTCCGCTACGACGCCTTCTACGGGACGCACCTGGATCACTTCCTGCGCCTCTGGGAGGTGGACACGCTCATCATCTGCGGCACGGTCGCCAACATCTGCGTCCACTACACCGCCGCCAGCGCCGCCCTGCGCTGGTTCCACGTCGTCATCCCGCGCGACGCGACCAGCGCGCTCGACCCCTTCGACCTGGAGGCCTCCCTGCGCCAGACGGCGTTCCTCTTCACCGGCGATATCACGGAGAGCGAGAAGATAGCGTTCAGCGCGTAGGCAGGGGACTCACTACTGCCCGCAGCGGTCGGCTACCGGAAGAAGACCGCTGCCAGGACCCGGAGCCACAACACGGCGGCGACGGTGGCGGCGAGTCCCAGGCAGAGGTCTGCCAGGACGTCGTCCCCGCGCGGGACCTTCGGGTCTCCGGAGGCCCGGTTCAGGGCCAGCACGAAGATGGTGAATAGCAGCGCCGGGCCTACATAGCCCGTCCAGAAGCTCACGCCGCCCCCTCTAGCGGGGGGTGGAGCTCCGTGACCTCGGCCTCTATGGCCCTTACACCGTGGAAGCGGGCGACGGAGACGCGGTTGTTGCCGTCCAGGACGTAGTAGGCGTCACCTAGCTTGTACAGGCTCACCGGCGGCAGCTCGATCCCCCGGTGGAAGGCCAGGTCCACGCGCTTCCACCTCGCCGCCGAGCTGGCGCGCAGGGGCATGAAGCACCGGTCGAAGTCTCCGGACCGCCCCACGCTCCCGACTATCCTCTCCAAGTCTACGACGCGGACTCCCCTCCGCACCGGGTTGTACGCCCGGTGCGACCTTCGAGCCTCGTCGAAGGCGGGCGGTATGCCCCGGGCCGGGGGCCGCAGGCGCGCCGCCAGCCGCCGCAACCAGGCCCCGCGCCGGGCCCGCTCGAAGTCCCGGTCGACCTGCTCGTTGAGATCCATAAGATTCATTGTCGGCTCCTCTCTTCTGGCTTCGACGCCAGTCTAGGAGCCGGTTCTCCAGCCTCAATCTATCCAAAGTCGTAAATGGTGGTTTACCGGGGGTTTAAAAGCCCGCGGGAGCGGGTTAGCCGAGTAGGCGCAGCTCCCGCGCCCGGGCCACGGCTTGGGAGCGGTTCCGGACGAGGAGCTTGCCGAAGATGCGGTGGATGTGGGCCTTGACGGTCCCGACGGAGAGGTAGAGTTGCCGGGCGATCTCCGCGTTCGACCGGCCGGCGGCGACGAGCGCGAGGATCTCTGCTTCGCGCTCGCTCAAGGGCGCAAGACCGGGCGTGCGACCCCTGCTCGTCTTCCGGGCGAAGTGCTCCAGCAGCCGGCCGGCGTAGTCGGCGTGGGCAGCGCCGGAATCCCCGGTCTGCGGCTCCCGGGCCAGTGCGGCCAGCAGGGCGGCTACCGGCGGTCCCTCCTCGACGAAGAGGCTCACGAAGCCCGCCGGTTCGGCCAGCGAGAGAGCCCGTTTCAGCGAGATCAACGCCTCACTTCTATCGCCCTGGCCGTCGAGGGCGCGGGCGCGGAGGGCGAGAAGCTCTATCTCGTGCTCCGACCGGCCCTCGGATCTCGCGCCCTCCAGCAGCCGGTCGATGAGGTCCAGAGCCTCACCACTCCGGCCCTCGGCGAGTGTCACGCGGGCCATCGTGATCCGCTCGAAGTGGCGCGGGTAGCTCAGGTAGTCCTCTGTTGCCTCATACTCCCGCATCCAGCGCGCCGCCGGTTCTACGTCGCCCTGGGCCAGGTGGAATCTGGCCTGCCAGGCCCAGATGAGCGGCCACCGCGGAGTGAGCCTGCCGGCCTCCCGGATGAGGTGGTGGGCGCCTGCGGCGTCTCCCCGGACCATCAGCACGCGAGCGAGGTTGACATAGCCGTAGACCAGTATCTTCGCCTCGCCGCTCCGCCGGCCGTGTGCGATACCCGTCTCCAAGAGCCGTTGCGCCTCGTCCAGCTCTCCCCGCTCGTAGAGCAGCCAGCCCATCCCTGTGTGGATAATCCCGGCGACCGAAGGCGTTTCCCCGGGCTGGCTCTCTGCCAGCCGCTGGCCTTCCAGCAACAGCTCCTCAGCCTTTCGGAGCCGGCCCCGGGAGATCTCCAGCGCGGCCCTGTACCGGAGGGCGAACAGAGCGGTCCTCAGGTCTTCGGCCTCCCGGCCAGCGGCGGTGGCTCGGGCGAAGGCTGCGTCGGCCGCTGCCAGGTCGCCGGCCGAGCAGTAGGCGTGACCCAGGTCCAGCGCCACGTCGCCGCGCAGGTGCAGCTCGTCTTCTGGCAGCAGTTCGAGGGCCCGGCTGGAGAGCTCTATCGTGAGCGGCGCATCTTCCCGCATGGCGGCCATCCGGGCCCGGATGATGTACGTCTCTCCCAGCAGGGTCCGTTCTTCGGCCGAGAGGTCTTCAGGAGGGGAACCGTCGAGGTTCAGGGCGCTCTCAGCCTCCGCGAGCCGCCGCTCGGCTTCTTCGAGGTCACCGGCCGAGTGGACGAGCGCCCAGGCGTAGAGCAGGCAGAGCTGCGGCCGGAGCTGCACCAGCTCGTTGGGCAGCTTCCTCAGCCAGCGGAGCAACAGGGAGGCTTCCACGTACCGCCGCTGCGCGTAGGTCTCCTCCTCGATCAAGGCCGCCGCCCGCTCGAAGTCTCCCGCGGCCAAGAGGTGCTCGACCGCGCCGGCCGGACAACCGTCGTCCTCGTACCAACGCCCGGCGCGGCGGTGCAGCTCGGGGATCTCATGGGGCCTCGTGCGCCGCAGCCGGTCGCGCAGGAAGGCGGCGAAGAGGTGGTGGTAGCGGTAGTAGCGGCGCTCGCCGTCCAAAGGCACCAGAAAGAGGTTGGCTCTATCAAGTTTCTCCAGCACCTCCCAGGCGTCGGTCCGGCCCGTGAGGGCTTCGCATAGGGGAGCGCTCAGGGGCTCCAGGATCGAGGTTTCGAGCAGGAACTCTCGAACGTCCTCCGGCTGGCAGGAGAGGACCTCTTCGGCTAGGTAATCGAAGACGTGGCGGGTGCTGCCCTCCGGGGCCGCTGCGGAGCGAGATCCTCCTTCACGGCCCCGGAGGGCGTGTGCCGCGAGCTGGAGGCCGGCGACCCAGCCCTCCGTCTCCCGCTCCAGCGCCGCGACGCTCTCGTCGGCGAGTTCCAGGCCCATCGTGCGGGAGAGGAACTCGGCCGCCTCCTCCAGAGTGAAGCGCAGCTCCGGCGCTCCGAGCTCGGCCAACTGTCCCCGGGCGCGCAGCCGCGAGAGCGGCAGCGACGGGACCGTGCGGCCCGCGACGACGAGGTGCATCGGGGCCGGCCAGTGGTTCAGCAGGAAGGTTAGGACGCCGCGAACGGCATCCGAGTCCGCGGCATGGTAGTCGTCGAGCACGAGAGCGAAGTCGCGCGGGAACTCCAGGATCTCGTTGCTCATCGCGGTCAGGACGGGCTCTAGCTCCCCTTGAGAGTGCAAAGACCCGAGAAAGGTCCGCGTATTCTCCCCGAAACCTTCCCGGATCGTGCCGAGAGCCGCTATGAGATACGAGATGAAGCGCACCGGGTGGGCGTCCCTCTCGTCCAGCGAGACCCAGGCTACCGGGAGCTCGCTGCGCCGGCTCCACTCGGCGAGCAGGGTCGTCTTTCCGAAGCCGGCCGGAGCCGAGACCACGGTCAGCTCGCGCTGCATGCCCGCGTCCAGCAGCCGGTAGAGGCGCGGGCGCGACACGGCGTCGGGCCGGTCGCGGGGCACGTAGAGCTTGGCCCTGAGTATCTGGCTATCCACGAGCCTTACCTCTCCCATGTATGGGATTGTACTCGATGGTGCCCCGGATCTCGCCTCTCTACCGGAGATACGGCAGGGGGATAGTGGCATCCGGCGCGTAAAGCACGCGGGTCGGCTATTATTCCGCTGAGTGCTAATTCCCGGAGGTGGCGTGGTGGAGCAGACCAAGTTCCTGTTGAGCGAGCGCGAGATCCCGGAGCGCTGGTACAACGTCGTCGCGGACCTGCCTTTTGCCTTGAACCCACCGCTCAACCCCGAGACTCGCGAGCCGGTCGGGCCGGAGGCGCTGGCCCCGATCTTCCCCGAAGCCATAGTCTTGCAGGAGGTCTCGACCGAGCGCTACATCCCCATCCCGGAGGAGGTGCGCGGCGTCTACGCGCTCTGGCGGCCCACGCCGCTCTACCGGGCCCGCCGGCTGGAGCGGGCGCTCGATACCCCGGCGCACATCTACTACAAGTACGAGGGCGTCAGCCCCACCGGCAGCCACAAGCCGAACACCGCCGTTCCCCAGGCTTACTACAACCGCGAGGAGGGCGTGCGGCGCCTCACCACCGAGACCGGCGCCGGGCAGTGGGGCTCTTCTCTGGCCTTCGCCTGCCGGGTGATGGGCCTGGAGTGCACCGTGTACATGGTGCGCGTCAGCTACGACCAGAAGCCCTACCGGCGCATCATGATGGAGACCTACGGCTCCGAGGTCTTCCCGAGCCCGACGGACCGGACCCGGGCCGGCAGGAAGGTTCTGGAGGAGCACCCGGACTCCCCGGGGTCTTTGGGGATAGCGATCAGTGAAGCCGTGGAGGATGCAGCGACCTCGGAAGACGCCAAGTACTCCCTGGGCAGCGTTCTGAACCACGTGCTGCTGCACCAGACCGTGATCGGCCAGGAGGCCATAAGGCAGATGGAGCTCTCCGGAGAGTACCCGGACGTGGTGGTGGGCTGCGTGGGCGGCGGCAGCAACTTCGGCGGCATAGCCCTGCCCTTCGTACGGGAGAACCTGCTCAACGGCCGGAACACCCGCTTTGTGGCCGTGGAGCCCACGGCCTGCCCGACGCTCACCCGCGGCCGCTACACCTACGACTTCGGCGACACGGCCGGAACGACGCCCCTGATGAAGATGCACACGCTGGGGCACACGTTCGTCCCGCCCGGCATCCACGCCGGAGGTCTGCGCTACCACGGAGAGGCCCCGCTCATAAGCGCGCTGGTGGAGCACGGCCTCATCGAGGCCCGGGCATACCCGCAGAACGCGACCTTCGAGGCCGGGGTGAGGTTCGCCCGGGCCGAGGGCATCCTGCCCGCGCCGGAAGTCGCGCACGCCATCAAGGCGGTCATAGACCTGGCGCAGGAGGCTAGAGAAGCCGGAGAGCAGAAGGTCATACTCTTCAACCTCTGCGGGCACGGGCACTTCGACCTCGCCGCCTACGAGCAGTACCTCGCCGGCAGGCTGGAAGACTACGAGTACCCCGAGGAGGAGATCGACCGCTCCCTGGCCGGGCTCTGATCCGCCGGCGCCGCGCCTGCTTTAAGGCGACCCGAGTGCTAGACACTTTCCGGGCAAGAGGCATACCCTTGCGCGAAAAAAACAGTGTAACTAAAATTCTTATGGGCAGGGGGAGTCCTGCGGAGCCGATGGGTTTGGACCAAGAGATGAAAGGAGGAGCGTTCGATCATGAGACCCTTGCGCCTGTTGGCGCTTATGCTAGTTGCCGTGATGGTCGTTGGCGGCGGCATAGCGCAGGCGTCTCCGGGGCATGACCACGGGGACGAGCACGAACATCCGGAGGAGCATGGCGTATTCCCGGGCGAGAACTTCAGCCAGCCTCCGGGGCCGGACCCGGAGCCGGCGCCCCAGGCCCGGGCCAAGAACATCCAGGTGCTGGGCCACGCGAATCCGGGCGGTTTCAACGCCGACGTGGTGGCGCACCGGGGGTACGCCTACCTGGGCAGTTGGGGGAACATCTCCGATCCGGACCGCTTCTGTCCCTCGCAGGGAGTGCGGGTCTACGATCTGAAGAACCCGGCGAATCCCACTCTGGTTTCGACCTTCGCCGACGGGGTCTCCGAGCCGGACGTGGCAGGGACTTGGACGGAGAAGGTGATAGTCCGGCGCGTCAACACGGCCTCGTTCACCGGCGATCTGGCAGCGGTCAGCTTCCAGAACTGCCGGCCTGAGGCGGAGACCTTCCGGGGCTTCGGCCTGTACGACGTCACCGACCCGGCAAACCCGAAGCGCCTGGGGCTCTACCGGGCCGAGTCTGAGACCCGGGGCTCACACGAGCTCTGGCTGCAGGTGCGTGGAGACCGGGCCTACGTCTACACGGCGATCATCTTCTCCGAGCTCACCACGGCGCCGGATGCCGGCACCCCCGGCCGGGCGGACTTCAGGATCGTGGACGTGTCCGATCCCGCCAACCCCACCGATGTCGGGGAGTGGGGCGCTTGGGCGGAGCTCGGCGTACCGCCGATCTACAGGGACGAGAACGGCGTCACGCGGTCCAACTTCGTGCACAGCGTGATCGGGGACGGGACCAGGGCCTACCTCTCCTACTGGGATCTCGGGACCGTGATCCTCGACGTCTCCGACGTTGCCGACCCGAAGTACATCGGCAGGACCGAGTTTGAGCCTCACGAGGAGGGCAACGCTCACTCGGCCTGGCTGGGTAAGGGAGGCAACCTCCTCATCCAGACGGACGAGGACTTCAACCCCGGCCCCCATCCTTCGGGCGCGCTGGAGCTTGCCTGGGGCTACCCGCGCTTCTTCGACATCTCCGACCCGGCGAATCCCGTGCAGCTCGCCACCTTCAAGCTGCCGACGACCACCCAGTACCCGCCGCCGGTCGGGTTCTACACCGTCCACGATCCCAAGGTGCGCGGCAACCTCGCCTACTTCTCCTGGTATGCCGAGGGCGTCGTGGTCGTCGATATCTCGCGTCCGGCGAACCCCCGTTTCGTGGCGCAGTTCCGGCCGGAGCCGTCGGCCGACCCGTACGGCTTCTTCTTCCCGGGAGAGGAGTTCCCGAACGTCTGGGGAGTCTTCGTCGACCGGAACTATATTCTCGCTTCGGATATCAACAACGGGCTCTGGGTGCTGAAGCTCCGCTGAGGCGCTGCGGGACTCGATACGGAAGAGGAGCCCGGGCAAAAAGCCCGGGCTCTCTCCCTTGCTCTACGAGCGCGGTGCGGGTTCTTTCTCCTCGATCTCCTCTTCCCGGATGCCGGTGTTGGCCTGGACGTAGATCTTCTCGTAGGGCGTGTAGAGGGCGCGTGCCTCGTCCCGCTTGCCGCCCAAAAGGGTGCCGATATAGCAGCCGAGGAAGCCGAGCGGGATGGAGACGATGCCCGGGTTCTCCAGGGGATAGATGGCGCTCTCACCCATCACGTTCGGGCTGATGAGCACCAGACCCACGGAGCTTATGAGGCCGGTGAGCATTCCGGTTATCGCTCCGATGGTGTTGAACCGCTTCCAGAAGATCATGAACAGGATCGCCGGCAGGTTCGCGCTCGCCGCCACCGCGAAGGCCAGAGCTACCAGGAACGCCACGTTGAACTCCCGCGCTCCCAGCGCCAGCAGCATGGCGCCTATGGACACGCCGACGGCGGCTATCCGGGCCGCCATGAACTGCTCGCGCTCGCTCGCCTCGCCGCCCTTGATGACGTTGGTGTAGAAGTCGTGGGCGAAAGCGCCTGAGGCTGCGATGACCAGCCCCGCAACTACGGCTACGATGGTCGCAAACGCCACCGCCGTGATGAAGCCGAGGAAGATATCGCCGCCGAGCGCCTGTGCGAGCTGCGGGGCCGCCATGTTGCCGGCCGGGTTCTGCTCTACGATCGCGTCCCGCCCGACAAAAATCGCCGCGCCGTAGCCGAGGATCGGGGTCATCAGGTAGAAGAGCCCGATGATCCAGGTCGCCACGATCACCGAGTTGCGGGCCGCCTTGGCGTCGGGGACGGTGAGGAAGCGGATCAGGATGTGCGGCAGGCCCGCCGTGCCGAGCACCAGCGCAATGTTCAGCGAGATGACGTCCAGCCCGCCGACGAGGTCCAGCTCCGGCGGCATGACCGCCTCCATGCCGTACTGCTCGGTCGCCGCCTCGAACATGGCGAGCGGGTTGAAGTTGAACTGGGCCAGCACACCGACCGAGAGCGCGAAGGTCCCGGCCATGAGCAACACGGCCTTGATGATCTGGATCCAGGTGGTGGCGATCATGCCGCCCGCGACGATGTAGATCGTCATCAGGATGCCGATGCCGATGACCGCAACCGAGTAGGGGATGTCCAGCAGGAGCACCATGATCGCGCCGGCTCCCACCAGCTGGGCCAGCATGTAGAACATGCTGATGGAGATGGTGTTCAGCGCCGCTACCGCACGCACCCGCCGCAAGTTGAAGCGGCTGGTGAGCGCGTCGGCTACCGTGTACTTGCCCAGGTTCCGCAGAGGCTCGGCGACGAGCAGGAGCACCACCAGATAAGCGACCAGGAAGCCGACCGAGAGGTAGAATCCGGAAAAACCGGTCAGCGCGATCGCGCCCGCAATCCCCAGGAACGAGGCCGCCGAGAGGTAGTCGCCCGAGATCGCCAGCCCGTTCTGCCAGCCCTTGATCTGGCCGCCCGCCACATAATGCGTGCTCGCCCCCACGTTGCGGCGCGAGGCCCAGTAGGTGACCAGGAGGGTGAGAGCGATTACTGCAAGAAAGAACGCGAATGCAACGGGATTCACTGGCTCTCAGCTCCTTTCCGGGCGGTCTCCCGCTTTATCCGTTCGACGATGTCATCCCACCTGTTGGCCCGCGAGAGGTACAGGTGGCAGAGAATCCAGGTCATCGCAAACTGCGCGAAAGCATAGATATACGCCAGGCTCAGCACCCCGATGACCTGAACGTCCAGCAGGTCGGTGAACGCCGCCAGAGTCGGTAGCCCGAAGTAGAAAGCCATGAAGAATATGGTCGCCGGAATTATGAAATTGCGCTTGCTACGCATCAGCTCATGGAAAGCCGATGTCTGGGCTGCCCTTTCCCATTGATTGACACTCAAAGCCGGCTCCTTCTTGAAATCGGTGTCGTTATCCCCTCTTGCCTCTCCCGCATTATAGATACGGTAATTCAGATCGGGCAACCCGGCGTTGCATAGAATTCCTTAATCTTATATATCAAAGTTTGTAATGCCTTACCTAAAGGATCTGCGGCTGTGTCGGCGGGGGTCTGTTGCGCCTTCTTCCGGCATGAGCCAGGGGACTGCCTCCGCGGAGGCGGTCCCCGGCCCGGCGGTTGAGCCCGTTACGCTGCCGGCTCTACCCTGACGGCGCAGGCTTTCAGCTCGGCGGTGCCGGACTGCGGGTCGACCGCGTTTATGGTCAGGACATTGGTGGGCACCTCGTCGGGGAACGAGTAGCCCATGAACACCAGTCCGGGGCGTACCCGGTCGGTTACCCGGGCCCTGACTCTGGGCACGGTGCCGCGCCGGGAGCTGACCCGCACGAAGTCTCCGTTCTCGATGCCGAGGGCTTCGGCGTCTTCGGGGGAGATCTCGATCAGCTCCTCGGGATCCTTGACCTTCTTGTAGTCTTGGGTCATCGTGCCCGTATTGTGGAAGGCCAGGCGGCGGCCCGTGGTGAGCTGGAATGGGTATTCGTCGTCCGGCATCTCGACCGGCCCCGCGTGGTCCACCGGGTGGAACGGGGCCCGCTTCTTGACTTCCTCCGCCCACAGCTCGACGTGCAGGAACTTGGTGCCCAGGTCTCGCTTCTCCACCACGTCGGTAGTGAGCGTCGTGCCCTTGCCGGTCTCGGCTCCCTTGGTTCCGGCTGCGAGCTGCTCCTTGGGGGTGTTGTCTGAGATCTCCTCGAAGCTCCCGTCCAGGCAGGGCCACTGGATGCCTCCGTACCTCTCCAGCCGCTCGTAGGTGATGCCGGAGAAGTTGGGGGCGAGCCGGCGCACCTCGTTCCAGACGTCCTCCGCCGTCTCGTAGTTCCAGTTCGCACCCATACGGTTGGCGATGTCCTGCAGAATCCACTCGTCCGGCCGCGCTTCGCCGGGCGGGTCCACAACCCGCCGCACACGCTGCACCCGGCGCTCGCTGTTGATGACCGTACCTTCGGTCTCGGCCCAGCTCGCGGCCGCCGGCAGCACCACGTCGGCCAGCCGGCCCGTCTTGGTGAGGAAGATGTCCTGCACTACCAGGAAGTCCAGGCTCCGGAAGAGCCGCTCGTGCTTATTCTCGTCGGCGTCGGACTGGGCCGGGTTCTCGCCGATGACGTACATGCACCGGATCTCACCGGCCTCCACGGCCTCCATCATCTCGGCCTGATTCTTGCCGACCTTCTCCGGCAGCGGCACACCCCAGACCTCCTCAAAGAGCTCGCGTGCCTCCGGGTCGTCCCACTGCCAGCCGCCGACCATGCGGTTCGGGAGAGCACCCATGTCTCCGCCGCCCTGCACGTTGTTCTGGCCGCGCAGCGGGTTGAGGCCGCTGCCGTACTTGCCGACGTGGCCGGTCAGGAGCCCCAGGTTGATGAGCGCGAAGACCGCGTCTGCGCCGTTGTGGTGCTCGGTGACGCCCAGCGTCCAGTTGAGGATGGCCTTCTCCGCCGTGGCGTACATCCGGGCTACTTCCCGGATGTCCTCGGCCGGGACGCCCGTGATCTTTTCGGCGAGCTCGGGCGTGTAGCCGGCGACCTTCTCCTTGTACGCCTCGAAGTTCTCCGTGGCCCGCTCGATGAACTCCTTGTTGTGCAGGTCTTCGGAGATGATCACGTTCGCCAGCGCGTTGGCGAGCGCTATGTCCGTACCGACGTTGACCGGCAGCCATTTGTAGGCCTTCTTGACCTGGTCTATCTTCCGGGGATCCACGACCACCATCTTCGCGCCGTTCTTTATGCCCCGGCGCATGTGGTTGTAGATGATGGGATGGCACTCCATGGTGTTGGAGCCCCAGCAGATTATGAGGTCGGTGTTCTCGAGCTCCTCGTAGGAAGTGGTCGCCCCACCCGCTCCGAACGTTGCCACCAGACCGGTGACGCTGGCGGCGTGTCAGGCGCGGTTACATGAGTCTATATTGGAGTTGCCAAATACCGTGCGTGCGAACTTTCCGGCCAGGTAGTTCAGCTCGTTGGTCGAGCGCGAGGAGCTGAACATCCCGAAGGCGTCCGGCCCGTATTCCTCCTTTATCTCCGAGAAGCGGCCTGCAACCAGATCCAGAGCCTCGTCCCACGACGCCGGAACCAGCTCTCCTTCCTTGCGGATGAGAGGCTGCGTAAGCCTCTTCTTGCTGTAGAGGTGCCGCCAGCCCTCGCGGCCCTTGATGCACGCCTCCCCCTTGCTCGACGGGTTGTCCTTCTGCCCCGTGACCTTCTGGATCACGCCGTCCTCAACCCTGACGGTCAGGCCGCACCCCACACCGCAGAAGCCGCAGATGGTGTTCACTTCCCGCGTGCCGTTCGTCGTCAAAGCCTCAACCATAGCTCTGCCTCTCCCCTTTGTAGCTAAACTTCTCAATCCCCAATTGTAACCCCAACACACCGGTTTTGCCCGCGGTGGATGCGCACTCCTTCCGGAGTGTTGACGAATCGGCAGACTCCCTATAGCATACGATGCGTAAGAGAGGCTGACGGAGGGGTGGGGATACGGGTGCGCGACTTCTTCTCCAAGGAGAGGATCACAGCTGGGAGCGAGTACAACCGGTGGCTCGTTCCGCCGGCGGCATTGGCGGTGCATCTGTGCATAGGACAGGTCTACGCGTTCAGCGTGTTCAACGAACCGTTGACACGGGTGATAGGGGTTACCGAGTCGGCGCCCGAGGACTGGCGGCTGACCACGGTGGGTTGGATCTTCTCCATATCCATTCTGGTGCTGGGGATCGCGGCAGCGATCGCCGGGAAGTGGCTGGAGCGGGTGGGACCGCGAACCACCATGTTCACGGCGGCCTGCTGTTTTGGCGGCGGGTTCCTGGTCTCAGCGCTCGGAGTGGTGACGCACCAGATCTGGTTGCTGTATCTGGGATATGGAGTGCTGGGCGGCATCGGGCTCGGGCTTGGGTACGTCTCGCCGGTCTCGACCCTGATCCGGTGGTTCCCCGACCGGCGCGGGATGGCCACCGGGCTGGCCATCATGGGCTTCGGGGGCGGAGCTATTATCGGGGCTCCACTCGGTGTGGAGTTGATGGAGTTCTTCTCCTCGGAGACCTCGGTCGGCGTGGCGGAGACGTTCGTGGTCATGGGGACCGTCTACTTCCTGTCCATGAGCCTCGGCGCGTTTACCGTACGCATCCCGCGCGAGGGCTGGCGGCCGGCGGGCTGGAGCCCGCCGGAGGAGAACGGCGAGCAGCAGAGCGCCATGATCACGCGCAACAACGTGCACATAGACACGGCGCTCAGAACGCCGCAGTTCTGGCTGCTGTGGATGATGCTCTGCTTCAACGTCACCGCCGGCATCGGGGTTTTGGGGCAGGCTTCGGTCATGATCCAGGAGACCTTCGGCGGCGCGGTTACGGCTGCTGCGGCCGGCGGGTTCGTGGCTCTGCTGAGCATCTTCAACATGATCGGCCGCATCGTCTGGGCCTCTACCTCGGACTACATCGGGCGCAAGATGACGTACTTCATCTTCTTCGGGCTCGGCGCGCTGCTGTACGTCTCGATCCCCGTGGTCGGCTCCGGGCTGGGAAGCATCTTCCTGTTCGTGCTGGCCTTCGGGGTGATCATGAGCATGTACGGCGGAGGGTTCGCCACCATCCCGGCGTATCTGGCGGACGTGTTCGGCACCAGGTACGTGGGCGGCATCCACGGGCGGTTGCTGACGGCGTGGTCCACCGCGGGCGTCCTGGGACCGGTGCTGGTCAACTATATCCGGGAGTTCCAGATCGAAGCCGGCGTGGCCCCGCAGGATGCCTACAACATCACCATGTTCATCATGGCGGGGCTGCTGGTGATCGGTTTCGTCTGCAACCTGCTGATGCGACCGGTAGACCCGAAGTACCATATGAAGGAGTACGAAGGGCCGGATACGACCGGGAAGGGGTCAGCTTGAGCGCCATGGAGAACCGGGAGAGCGGCGGTAGGCCGTCCGGAGGGAGCTGGATCCTGGTCATCCTGTTCTGGGCTTACGTGATGATCCCGCTCGCCTGGGGAGTCTACCAGACCTTCGACGGGGTAATGGCGTTGTTTGCGGGGTAGGAGCGCTACACCGCCACGCGCTCGAAACCTGCGTAGACGTTGAAGCGGTTACCGCGCAAGAATCCCACCAGCGTCATGCCGAACTCCCGCGCCACATCCACGGCCAGGCTGCTCGGCGCCGAGACCGCACAGACCAGCGGAGCCCCGGCGGCCAGGCACTTCTGCATGATCTCGAAGCTGCTGCGGCCGCTGACCATGACTATGTGCTCTGAGAGCGGGATGCGTCCCTCCAGCAGCGCCCACCCGATGAGCTTGTCGGTGGCGTTGTGGCGGCCCACATCCTCCCGGAGCGCGACGAGCTCGCCGCTCGCGTCGAAGAGGGCCGCGGCATGCAGGCCGCCGGTGGAGTCGAAGAGGGCTTGCGCTTCGCGCAGCTTCTCCGGCAACGAGTAGATGACCTCCGCTGAAACTTCCGGGCCGGGCGGTATCACCGGGCAGCCCCGCAGCTCCAGCTGCTCCAGACTGGCTTTGCCGCACACGCCGCAGGCGCTCGTGGTGTAGAAGTGCCGCTCCAGGGAGCGCAGGTCGTACTCGCGGCCCGGGCGCAGCTCCACGTTCACGATGTTGTACCGCTGCTCGGCGTCTACCTCCGGGTCTACGCAGTAGCTGATCTTGAGTATGTCCTCCCGGCCGGCGACGATGCCCTCGCCGTGGAGGAAGCCGGCGGCCAGCTCGAAGTCCGCGCCGGGCGTACGCATGGTGACGGCGGCGGTATGCCTCGCGTCGCCGACCGCGAGCCGGATCTCCATCGGCTCTTCGGTGGCCAGCACGTCGGAGCGCAGGCGCACATCCCCGTCCCGGACCACCCGCATCCGGGTCTTGACCTTGCTGCCGGGCCTTAGCTTTCCGCCTCTCTTCAGCAACCTCCGCTCCCGGGTCCAGTCGTGAGTTTACCAGCCGATGAGGGATCCGGCACCAGACATATAATCGGGGTGTTGAGACGGAGGCGAGGAGGGAGTGCGGCTTATGACGGATCGCCGGGACGGTGAAGGGGCGACACGGTGCTGCGCCTGATGGGTCTGCCGAGCCTGGAGCTCTGCCCGGAGGCCGCGGTCCGGCGGCGGAAGGATGCCATAGAGATCTACTTCCTCGGCCCCGAGCACCGCACGGGTCTGGAGGTCCCCCTGAAGTACCTCGGCGACGCCGACCCGGAGGCCGCAGAGTACCGGCTGCTCGCCCAGCTGCAAAAGATGGGCTACAGGGTCGGGCGCGTGACGGAGGAGCAGTAGCGCCATTCGCCGGCCGTCGCGGCGCCGAACCTTAGGGACGCCCGGGCGGGCATGAGGGGGGTTCCCGCAGACAGAGGACGGCCGGGGTATGTCACATCCCCCGGCCGTCGGAGAACGGTCCGGCTAGCTGATCATGCCGTGCGGGTCGATGACGAACTTCTTCGCCGCTCCCCGGTCGAACTCCTGATAGCCCTTAGGAGCGTCGTCCAAAGAGATGACCGTGGCGTTCACGGCCTTCGCGATCTGGGCCCTGTCGTGCAGGATCGCCATCATCAGCTCGCGGTTGTACCTCTTGACCGGACACTGCCCCGTGGTGAACGAGTGGCTCTTGGCCCAGCCGAGGCCGATCCGGATCTTCAGCGTGCCCTCACGGGCGTCCGGGTCGGGCGCGCCCGGATCCCCGGTCACGTACAGCCCCGGAATGCCGAGCTTCCCGCCGACGCGCGTTACGGACATTATGTCGTTTAGCACCGTCGCGGGCTGCTCATGGGCCTCCGGACCGTGCCCGCGGGCCTCGAACCCGACGGCATCGACCGCCGCGTCAACGACCGGCTCACCCACGATGTCCGCGATCTGCTCCTCGATGGGCGTATCCAGCGTGATGTCTACGGTCTCACAGCCGAAGCTGCGCGCCTGCTCCAGCCGCTCCGGGATGGCGTCGCCGACTATCACCACGGCAGCCCCGAGAAGCTGCGCCGAGTGCGCAGCCGCCAGCCCCACAGGCCCCGCGCCGGCGACGTACACCGTCGATCCGGTCGTCACACCGGCCGTGTACGCCCCATGGTAACCGGTGGGGAAGATGTCCGAGAGCATGGTGAGATCCCGGATCTTCTCCAGCGCCTGCTCTTTGTCCGGGAACTTCAGGCAGTTGAAGTCCGCGAACGGAACCATGACGTACTCGGCCTGACCGCCGATCCAGCCGCCCATGTCCACATACCCGTACGCCGCACCCGGCCGGGCGGGATTGACGTTCAAACACACCCCGGTCTTGCGCTCCATGCACATCCGGCAGCGCCCACAGGCGATGTTGAACGGCACCGAGACGAGATCCCCCTCCTCCAAGAAGAGCACGTCGCTGCCCTTCTCGATGATCTCGCCCGTGATCTCGTGCCCCAGCGTCTGACCAACCGGAGCCGTCGTACGGCCCCGCACCATGTGCTGGTCCGAACCGCAGATGTTGGTCGAAACGACCTTCAGTATGACGCCGTGCTCAGCCTTCTTCTTGAGCCCAACCCCCTCGGCTACGTCGTCAGGCACCTCGAGCTTGGGAAAGTCGATGGGCTCTACAGCTACCTGACCAGGCCCCTTGTAGACGACGACCCGATTATCCGCCATCGGAAGATCCTCTCCTTCCTCCACTTCTCACCCAATGCCGGAACAACCCCGCCCCCGGCGGAGGACGAACCGCCCCAGCTCCCGCAAGAGAGCCCACGAAACTCACCTCCTCAACACGAACCTTTCCCCAATGTGCTAATGGCTACTACAGAACAGTAACCCATCCCACCCGCTTTTTCAACGACATATGAACGCGCTTCGAACGAATCCCCCAACCTTGACTTCCACCTCCGATATCAATATCCTCACCAAGTCTATTAAATTAATAGGTAAAGTGGTCTATGGTGAGTGGAGGCTGGGTGCTGAGGCTGGCATCTGCGATAGCGTTGTTTATCACGGGGTTCTCTGTGTTTGGGTGTGGTGTGGCGTTGAGCGGCGGGGATAGGGTGTTGCTTCTGGCTGCCTATTCTACGCCGCGCGAGGCTTACGCGGAGGTCATGGACGCCTTTCAGCGAACCGAGTGGGGGCGGGGGGTGGAGTTCGAGATGTCCTATGGGGCTTCGGGCGAGCAGAGCCGGGCGGTAGAGGCCGGGTTACCGGCGGACGTGGTGGGATTTTCGCTGGAGCCGGACATGCGGCGGCTGGTGGAGGCTGGGGTGGTAGCCGAGGACTGGGACGGGAACGAGTACCGGGGGATGGTCACCAACTCGGTGGTGGTTTTGGTGGTACGCCGGGGGAATCCGGAGGGCATCCGGGGGTGGGAGGATCTGATCCGGCCGGGGGTGGATGTGATCACGCCGAGCCCGGCGACCTCTGGCGGGGCGAAGTGGAACGTGCTGGCGGCTTACGGGGCGCAGCTTGCGCGGGGGGGATCTGAGGAGGAGGCAGCGGAGTACGTGCGGCGGCTCTTCGAGAACGTTTCGGTGCAGGACAAGAGTGCGCGGGAGTCGTTGCAGACCTTCGTCGGGGGGAAGGGGGATGTGATGATCGCCTACGAGAGCGAGGCCATCATCGCCCGCGAGATGGGCTACGACGTCGAGTACGTCGTTCCCGAGGCGACCATCCTCATCGAGAACCCCTACGCCGTCACCGAGACGGGGGAGAACCCGGAGAAAGCGCGGGAGTTTCTGGAGTTCCTCTACTCGCCGGAAGCGCAGCGCATCTTCGGGGAGGAGGGCTACCGGCCCGTGGTGCCGGAGATCCGGGCGGAGTTCGACTATCCCGAGCCCGAAAAGCTCTTCACCATCGAGGACTTCGGGGGCTGGGAGGCGGCAGACGAGCGCTTCTTCGACCCGGAGGACGGGATCGTCACGCAGATCCTGCGCGAGGCGGGGGGCGTGCGGTGAGCGGGGGTATGCTGGGTCGCGGGGTTGCGATCACCTACCTGAGCCTGGTGGTGCTCATCCCGCTCGCCGCGGTCGCGTGGGCCTCGGGCGAGGGCGGGCCCGGGGAGTTCTGGTCGGCCGTGACCACTCCGGAGGCTCTCTCGGCTCTGAGGCTCACCTTCGGCGCGGCGCTCGCGGTGGTGGCGATCAACGCCGCGATGGGGACGCTCATAGCGTGGGTGCTGGTGCGCGACTCGTTCCGGGGGCGGGGGCTCGTCAACTCGATCATAGACCTGCCGTTCGCGCTGCCGACGATCGTGGCGAGCCTGACGCTGCTCGTGCTCTACGGGCCGGGCAGCCCGGTCGGGATAGACGTGGCCTACTCGCCGGTTGCGGTGGTCGTCGCCCTGCTCTTCGTGACGCTGCCGTTCGTGGTGAGGGCGGTGCAGCCGGTTCTGATGGAGCTGGACACGGACATGGAGGAGGCTGCGGCCTCGCTCGGGGCCGGGAGGTTCACCATCTTCAGGCGCATCATCCTGCCCAATCTGGCGCCGGCGATCTTCTCCGGGGCGGGGCTCAGCTTCGCACGCTCCATCGGGGAGTTCGGGGCGGTAGTGCTGGTCACGGGGAACATCCCGTTCGAGACTCAGGTGGCCTCGGTGTACATCTTCGGCCGGATCGAGGGTGGAGACATTCCGGCGGCTGCGGCCGTCTCGGTCGTGTTGCTCGCGTTCTCGCTGCTGGCGCTCGTGGGGATGAACGTCCTGCAGGGCAGGTGGTTGCGTCATGAAGGCTAGGCTGGCGCTGAGGTCCGTCGCGCTCGGCTACCTGGGGTTCCTCATAATCCTGCCGGTGGCGACGGTGTTCTGGCTCACCTTCCGGGACGGCCTGGGACCTTTCTGGAGCTCTGTTGCCGAGCCTGCTGCGCTGAACGCGTTCCGGATCACGGTGCTGGCGGCGCTCGTCGCGGTGGTCGCCAACACCGCCTTCGGGATCCTCTGCGCCATCGTGCTCGTGCGGCACGACTTCCCGGGCAAGCGGCTTCTGAGCGCGCTGGTGGACCTGCCGCTCGCGGTCTCGCCCGTGGTGGTGGGGCTGGCCCTGATCCTGGTCTACGGGACCTACGGCTGGTTCGGGAGCCACCTCGCCGAGTACGGGATACGCATCATCTTCTCCCTGCCCGGGATAATCCTGGCGACCGTCTTCGTCTCGCTGCCGTTCGTGGTGCGGGAGGTGGCCCCGGTGCTGCGGGAGATCGGCACCGAGCAGGAGCAGGCCGCCGCCACGCTGGGAGCCTCGTCCTGGCAGACCTTCTGGCGCATTACGCTGCCCTCCATCCGCCCCGGCGTCGCCTACGGCGTCGTGCTCACCACCGCCAAAGCGCTCGGCGAGTTCGGCGCGGTGGCCGTCGTCTCGGGCCGGATCATCGGCCGCACCCAGACCCTGACGCTGCACGTGGAGGACCGCTTCCAGGCGTTCGATATGACCGGAGCGTACGCTGCCTCGGTGGTGCTGGCGCTGCTGGCCCTGGGCACTCTCTTCGCGATGAACCTGCTAAGACCGAAGGAGGAGAAGACGTAGTGGGAATCACCGTTCGCAACGTGTCCAAGAGGTTCGGAGAGTTCGTGGCCCTGGACGAGGTCTCACTGGAGATCCCGAACGGCTCGCTGACGGCCCTGCTGGGACCGAGCGGGAGCGGTAAGTCCACCCTTCTGCGCGTGATCGCGGGCCTTGAGGAGCCGGATGCCGGCGAGGTCGTCATCTCCGGCGAGGACAAGACCCGGACGCCGCCGCAGCGGCGGGGGGTGGGCTTCGTGTTCCAGCACTACGCGGCCTTCAAGCACATGACCGTGTGGGAGAACGTAGCGTTCGGGCTCGAGATCCGCAAGCGTCCGAAGGAACAGATACGCAAGAGAGTGGGCGAGCTGCTGGAGCTGGTGCAGCTCGCAGGGTTTGCGCACCGCTATCCCGCCCAACTCTCCGGCGGCCAGCGCCAGCGCATGGCGCTGGCCCGCGCGCTGGCCATCGAGCCGGAGGTCCTGCTGCTGGACGAACCGTTCGGGGCCCTGGACGCGACGGTGCGCAAGGAGCTCCGGAGCTGGCTGCGGCGGCTGCACGAGGAGATGCCGGTGACCACCGTGCTGGTCACCCACGATCAGGAAGAGGCGATGGAGGTCGCTAACGAGATCGTGGTCATGAACCACGCCCGCGTCGAACAGGTCGGAACGCCGGAGGAGATCTACGAGAGCCCGGCCAGCGAGTTCGTGATGAGCTTCGTCGGCCCGGTGACCCGCATGCGGGACGCCCTCATCCGCCCCCACGATGTGGAGATCCTGCTCGACGGAGACGACTCCACGGTGCCGGCGGCCGTCGACGGCGTGCTGCACCTGGGCTTCGAGGTGCGCGTGCACCTGCGCCTCTCCGGCGGGGAAGATCTCTGGGCCCAGATCCCGCGCCGGACGGCCCGCGAGCTGGACCTGAAACCCGGCGACCGCGTCCACGTCCGCGCATCCCGGAGCCGGACGTTCGCGTGAGAACGCTCTCTTAAGTAGCCGCAGCCCGCCGGTTGACGAGAACCGCGTGGACGAGTGCAGCCAGCCAGACGGCGGCTATGGCGGCGTAGACGAGATCGGCCGCGATACCTTCGATCCCCACCGCGCTCATGAACGTCCGGGCATTGGTGAGCAGGATGATCCCCCCGACTGCCGTGCCCAGGATGCGGGCGGGCAAGACCCGCACGACCCAGGCCGCCACGGGAGCCGCCACCACCCCGCCCGCCAGAAGAGCCCCGACTATGTTCCAGGGAACTTCGGTGAAGCTCAGCGCCAGCAGAAACCCGACACTGGCAGCCGAGGCAACTACAAACTCGCTGGTGTCCACCGTTCCCACGACCTTGCGCGGCTCCATCCTCCCGGAAGAGAGAAGCGTGGGCGTGGAGATCGGACCCCACCCCCCGCCACCCGCAGCGTCCAGGAACCCAGCCCCGAACCCCAGCGGCGCAAGAAACCTCCGTGCGATCGGCTTGACCACAACCGGCCGCTCCCGCCGCCGGAAGGAGAAGCGAACCAGAATGTACGCCCCCAAACAGAAGAGGAAGATCGCCACCAGCGGAGCCGCCGCCTCCGCAGAGACAGAAGTCAGTACCGCCGCCCCAAAGAAAGCACCAATCCCGCCCGGAACCGCCATCCATCCAACCTTCACCCAGTCCACATTGCCAAACTTCCAATGCGAAACCCCCGAGGCAAACGTCGTGCCCACCTCCGCAATGTGTACACTGGCCGAAGCCAGCGCCGGAGTGATCCCCAGAGAAAGTAAGAGCGTCGTGGATGTGACCCCGTAAGCCATCCCCAGCGACCCGTCCACCAACTGGGCGATGAGCCCCATCAGCGCCAGAAGTATGAAGTTCTGCAACCCGAAAAACCCCTTTTCCTAATTTTGCCTATCTAATAACTAGACTTTGTGGACTATATCCATCTGGCTGGCGGGAGTCAAGGGGGGAGGTAAAAAATGTGCCGGGTGGCGGGTCTCAGGTATTGCGGAGGTCGGCGAGTGCGGTGGGTTCGAGGAGTTGTATACGGCCCCGCTCGATTGAGACCAGGCCTCTGCGGCGCAGGCCGAGCATGGCTTCGTTGACCGATTCGCGGGTGCAGCCGATCATGGCTGCCAGTTCTTCGTGGGTGAGGCGCAGTGGGATGCGCTGTTCGGCGTCGCCGAACTTACGGTTCAGCCAGAGCAGCAGGTCGGCGAGGCGGGTCTGGGTGCTACGGGCGAGCAGCCGGGTTGCGCGTTCTTCATATTCGAGGGTCTTGATCTCCTGCAGGGTGGCGATTCGGAGCGCGATCTCCGGCTGCATCTTCGCCGCGCGCTTCAGGAAGATGCCCGGGATCTTGACTATCTCGGTCTCGGTCACGGCTACGGCTCCGTCTGGCAGCAGGGGTTCTCCGGCGGGTGTCATGCGGCCGAAGGCGTCCCACGGACCGAGCAGCTGCAGGTCCAGCTTGCCCCGGGGCAGGTATCTGGCGGCCTTAATCGCGCCCTCCGTGAGGATGTAGAGGGCGTTCGCGCTTCCGTCATCCAGAACGCTCTGGCCGCGCACGTACCGGCGGACGGCGGCCCGCACGCCGGTGTTGGCGAGCAGTCGCAGCAGCTCTTTGCACTCTGCCTCCTGCAGTCGGAGCCGGTTCGTCGGCTGGGCGGTGGTGCGGGGGACTTTGGGCTCGTTTCCTCTGCGCGTCTTGGGGGCCGGACTAATAGTAACTGGGGGCAACCTGATCCACCTCGCTGGGAACGTGCTCGCTCCTTACACTCCCTCAACGTCCAATGCTAGAGCGGGGAGATCAAGGCCGGGTCAAGAGAAGTTCAAGATTGGATCAAGAATCCGCCACCGGCAGTGTGAGCCTGAAGGTCGCTCCTTCGCCCTTGCCCGCGCTCTCGGCCCAGATCGCGCCGCCCATCGCCTCCACCAGCGCCCGGGAGATTGCCAGTCCCACTCCGGAGCCGCCGCCCGCCCGGGAGCGGGACTTCTCGACCCGGTAGAAGCGTTCGAAGAGGTGGGGGAGGTGCTCCCGGGCGATGCCCGCTCCGGTGTCCCGCACGCTCAGCAGCACGCGTCCGGGCTGCCGTTCGGCTTCCACCGTGACTCGGCCGCCCGGCGGGGTGTGGCGCAGGGCGTTGTTCAGCAGGTTAGTGAGCACCTGCACCAGCCGGTCGGGGTCGGCGGAGACCGGCGGGAGGTCGGGGGGGAGGCGGCTCTCCAGCTGCACGCCCTTCTCGGTGAAGAGCGGCTGCATGCTCTCGGTGGCCAGCCGGACGAGGGCGGCCGGCGCAGCCGGCCCGATATTCAGCTCCAGCTGTCCTGCCTCTACCCGGGAGAGTTGCCGCAGGTCGTTCACGAGGCGGCGCATGCGCTCGGTCTCGGAGTAGAGGATGCCCCAGGTCTCCTCGGAGGGTTCGATCACGCCGTCCATCAGGCCCTCCATGTATCCCTGCAGGGTGGAGAGCGGGGTTCCCAGCTCGTGCGAAACGTCGGCGATGAACTCGCGCCGCTGGCGCTCGCCCTCCTCCAGTGCCGCGGCCATGGCGTTGAAGCCCCGGGAGAGCTCGCCCAGTTCGTCCTCTTCGGAGATCGGGACGCGCTCCTCGTAGCGCCCGGCCGAGACCCGGCGGGTGGCCGCCAGCATCCGGTGCACCGGGGTTGTGATTCTGCCGGCCACGAAGAGGCTCGCCACCGCCGCGACCACCACGGCCAGTATGGTCGCCAGCGTCAGGTAGAGGAAGGCCCGGCCGAAGGAGGCCGTCACCAGATCGGCCAGCCCGGCGGCGACGAACGGCTGGCGTTCCAGCAGGGTGGGAACGGCGAATGCCGCGGCCACGAAGGTGAAGGTCACGATCAGGGCCACCAGCAGGTGGGAGAAGAAGAGCTTGGTGCGCAGGCTGTAGGAGGTGAGGCGGCGCAGGGGCATCACTTCCGGGCCATGCGGTAGCCAACTCCGCGCACCGTCTCTATGTAGCGCGGCTCCGCGGGCACTTCCTCGATCTTCTTGCGCAGATTCGCTATGTGCACGTCTACCACGTGGTCGCTGCCGAAGTACCTCTCCCCCCACACACGCTCCAGCAGCCGCGCGCGGCTGAACACGAAGCCCGGGCGCGAGGCCAGCACGCGGAGTAGCTCGAACTCTATCGCCGTCAGCTCCACCGGCTCGCCGCGCACACGCACCTCCCGGGCGCCCGGATCTATCCTGAGCTCACCGAGTTCTATCGGTGGCTCCTCGGGTTCCTGAGACCGTCCGCTGCGCGGCCTCCGGAGCATCGCCCGCACGCGGGCTACCAGCTCTCCCGGTGAGAAGGGCTTGGTCAGGTAGTCGTCGGCCCCGGCGGAGAGGCCGGATATTTTATCCAGCTCCTCCGAGCGCGCCGTGAGCATGATGACGTACGCCTCCGAGAAACCCCGCAGCCGGCGCAGAACCTCCAGCCCGTCCAGCCCCGGGAGCATCCAGTCCAGAACCACCACGTCCGGCTTCAGCTCGCGGGCGGTCTTCAGGGCCGCGTCGCCCTCGTAGGCTGCGTGCACCTCGAAACCCTCGCGTTCCAGATATCCGCGCAGCAGCTCCACCAGGTTCTTCTCGTCCTCGATCAGCAGTACCCGGCTGCTCATACGAGGATATTCTAAAACACCCTTCCGGGCGACCCCGATGATCTCCGGGGGCGGATCCCGGAGCGCCGCATGAATCTCTCCGGAGCCTTGAACCGCACCCGCGCAGGTTAGAAACTGAAAGTCCCGGGGAAACCAGACTCAGAGGCCGTGCGGTCCGGGAGACGCGGCTCGGAGCTGATCGCTCGCCAGGAGGAGCAGGTATATGGCCGTAAGACCGAAAGATCTCTGGAGGAAGATCCGGAGCCATTTGGGTACGACCGTCGAGCATCCCGTGAGCCCCGCCGGCCGGGAGCTGCGGGCGCGCATCAAGGATCCCGGCGTGAAGAAGTCGGTGAGCGTCTGCCCGTACTGCGCCGTGGGCTGCTCGCAGCTCGTCTACCACCGCGACGGGCGCATCATAGACATCGAGGGCAACCCGGACAGCCCCATCAACGCCGGCACGCTCTGCCCCAAGGGCTCGGCGACTTACGGGATGGTCGTCTCCCCGCACCGGCTCGCTAAGGTCAGGTACCGCCGGCCCTACTCGCGGGAGTGGGAGGAGCTGCCGCTGGAGACGGCGATGGACATGATCGCCGAGCGGGTGAAGAAGGTGCGTGAGGAGAGCTGGGAGGAAGAGGACGGCCGGGGCCGCAGGCTCAGCCGCTCGATGGCCGTAGCCTCCATCGGCGGCGCGGCCATCGATAACGAGGAGAACTACCTCATCACCAAGCTCTTCCACTCTTTAGGGTTCGTACGAATTACCAACCAGGCGCGCATATGACACAGCTCGACGGTGCCCGGTCTGGGCATCACGTACGGCAGGGGCGGTGCGACCACCAACCTCATGGATCTGCAGAACGCCGACTGCATAATCATCCAGGGCTCCAACATGGCCGAGGCTCACCCGGTCGGCTTCCGCCACCCCATGATCGCGCGCGAGAAGGGGGCGACGCTCATCCACGTGGACCCGCGCTACACGCGCACCAGCGCCATGTGCGACATCTACGCCCCGATCCGGGCCGGAAGCGACATTGCCTTCCTCGGCGGCCTCATAAACTACGTCATAGAGAACGAGCGGTACTTCAGGGACTACGTCCTCAACTACACCAACGCGGCCACGCTCATCTCCGAGGACTTCCGGGATGCCGATCCCGCAGGCCTCTTCTCCGGCTGGGACGAGGAGAAGCAGGAGTACGACCCTACTTCCTGGCGCTACGAGGGCATGCCTCTCCGGTACGCCGCGGTCGGGGGCAGCCAGGGCGCCATCTTCGGAGAGGCCGGAGAGGGCGAGGATCACGCCGGGGAGCTGCACGCGGGCCGGCCGCGTCCGAACGATCAGACCCTGCAGCACCCCCGGTGCGTCTTCCAGATCCTCAAGCGCCACTTCGCCCGCTACACCCCCGAGATGGTCGAGAGGATAACCGGCTGTCCGAAGGAGAAGTTCCTGCAGATCGCGGAGACCATCTGCGAGAACTCCGGCAGGGACAAGACGACCGCGTTCGTCTACTCGGTCGGCTGGACGCAGCACTCCAAGGGGGTACAGGTCATCCGAGCCGCCGCCATCCTGCAGCTCTTGCTGGGGAACGTGGGCCGGCCCGGCGGCGGTGTGCTGGCGCTCAGGGGGCACGCCACCATCCAGGGCTCGACCGACATCGCCACCCTCTACGACGTTCTGCCCGGCTACATACCCATGCCGGACGTAGCGAAGAACCACAACACCTGGAGGGACTACGTAGAGACCGAGACGGCGGAGGCCGGCTGGTGGAGCTACTTCCCACAGTACGCGGCCAGCCTGATGAAGGCCTGGTACGGGGAGCACTTCGACCCGAAGGACGGTAAGCTCTTCGACCACTTCCCCCGCATCTCGGGCGACCACTCCTACTACCCGACCCTCATGGCCATGAAGGACGGAGAGGTTAAGGGCTGCTTCGTCTTCGGGCAGAACTTCGCCGTCGGCGGACCGCACGCGAAGCTGGCGCGCGACGGCATCCGCAACCTGGACTGGATCGTGGTGCTGGACGCCTTCGAGATAGAGACCGCCACCGCCTGGAAGCTGGACGGGGTGGACCCGGAGGAGTGCGGCACGGAGGTCTTCCTGATGCCCTCGGCGCTCGTCTCCGAGAAGGACGGGAGCTTCACCCAGACTCAGCGCTTGCTGCAGTGGCACGACAAGGCCGTGGACCCGCCCGGTGACGCCCGCAGCGACGCCTGGTTCGTCTTCCACCTCGGGCGCCGCCTGAAAGAGCTGTACGCGGATTCCGACGATCCGCGCGACACCCTGATAAAGGCGCTGAAGTGGGACTACCCGACGCAGGGGCCGCACGACGAGCCGGACATAGAGAGCATCCTGAAAGAGATCGGCGGCTACCGGACGGACACCGGCAAGCCGGTCGGCGGCTTCGCCGAGCTCAAAGACGATGGCTCCACGGCGTGTGGGGGCTGGATCTACTCCGGCGTCTTCGCCGGCGGGGTCAACCAGGCCCGGCGGCGCAAGCCCTGGCAGCGGCAAGATCTCGTCGCCTTAGAGTGGGGGTGGGCGTGGCCGATGAACCGCCGCATCCTCTACAACCGGGCCTCCGCCGACCCCGAAGGCAAACCCTGGAGCGAGCGCAAGAGGTACGTCTGGTGGGATGGTGAGCGATGGACCGGCCGCGACGTGCCGGACTTCGAGGCGACCAAGCCACCCTCCTACCGGCCGGGCCCCGAAGACAGGGGCGTGGACGCCATCCCCGGCGACGGGCCGTTCATCATGCAGGGCGACGGTAAGGGCTGGCTCTTCGCTCCCGTGGGGCTCAAGGACGGGCCGCTGCCCGTTCACTACGAGCCGGTCGAGTCTCCCGTCCCGAACCTGCTCTACGCGCAGCAGCGCGACCCGACCGCCCGGCTCTTCTTCCGCCCGGACAACCCGTACAACCTGCCGGAGGATCCCCGGTTCCCGCACGTGGTCACCACCTACCGCCTGACCGAACACCACACCAGCGGGGCCATGAGCCGCTGGATCCCCTGGCTCGGGGAGCTGCAGCCGGAGCTCTTCGCGGAGATCCCGCCCGAGCTCGCTGCGGAAGAGGGCGTACGAAACGCCGACTGGGTCACGATCGAGACGAGCCGGGGCAAGATCCATGCCCGCGCGCTCGTGAGCGACCGCATGCCGGTCTTCAGGTTCGACGGGCGCAAGATCTACCAGATAGGGCTGCCCTACCACTGGGGGCCGAACGGCGTGGTCAAGGGAGATGTGGTCAACGATCTCGTGCCGGTCTCACTGGAGCCCAACGTCGCCATCCACGAGGCCAAGGCCTTCACCGCCAACCTGAAGCGGGGACGCCTGTGAGGGAGGCGATGCAGCAGGAGCTGAACGAGCTCGGCCTCTGGCTCGCGGAGCATCCCGAGGCGGTCAGGCGCCTGAAGCCGGTGCGCAGCAGCGTGGTGCTGAAGCCCGGCGTCTACTACAACCGCGGCACGGGGATGGTCGAGCGGATCTACGCCCCGCAGCACGTGGCTCTGGGTAACCGGATCTTCCGCCTCAGCGGGGATCCCGGAGCCCCGGTCGAAGAACTTTGGCGCAAGGTGATGGGGGGATAGAGTGGCCAAGACAGGATTTCTGACCGACACCACGGTCTGCATCGGTTGCAAGGCCTGCGAGGTGGCCTGCAAGCAGTGGAACCAGCTCCCGGCCGACGGTTACGAGATGACCGGCGACTCCTACGACAACACGCAGACGCTCTCGGGCTCGACCTGGCGGCACGTGGCCTTCATCGAGAAGAGCGGAAGGAAGCGGCTGACCGGCGATGTGGACCTCGTCGCTCTGGCCGAGGGCGTAAGAGAGGAACTTCCGGAGGGAGCGGAGATAGACGGTCTGGGACGCTGGACGTTCATGAGTGACGTGTGCAAGCACTGCGCCAGGGCCCCCTGCCAGCAGGCCTGCCCGACGGGCGCGATTATCCGCAACGAGTTCGACAACGTCTACATCCAGCCCGACGTATGCAACGGCTGCGGCTACTGCGTCCCGGCGTGTCCCTACGGCGTCATAACCTCCGTCCCCGAGGACGGGCGCGCCTTCAAGTGCACCCTCTGCTACGACCGGCAGAAGGACGGGCTGGAGCCCGCCTGCGCCAAGGCCTGCCCGACCGACTCCATCGTCTTCGGCGAGGTGGAGGAGCTGGAACGCCGGGCCGAGGAGCGCGTGCGGGAGCTGCACGAGCGCGGCTACACCGAAGCCTACGTCTACGGCACCGAAGAGGTCGGCGGAACCGGGGGCATCGGGGGCAACCACTCGAAGTTCATCCTGATGGACCGGCCGGAGACCTACAACCTGCCCGCCGCCCCGGAGCTGCCGCAGGAGAAGGTGGGACCGGCCGTCGCCGCCAGCGCCGTGGCCGCAGCGGTGTTGAGCGCCGCCGTTGCTCTCGCCTTCCGGCGCTAGAGAAGGGGGTACGATGCGCGAGAACGGACGCCACGCCCGGGGCTCTGAGAGCTCGCACCACCCGGGCGACAGCTACTACAACATCCCGCCCATCAAGCGGCCGCACTGGACGTGGGAGATCTTCGTCTACTTCTGGGTCGGGGGCATCGGGGCCGGGGCGCACGCCGTGACCACCATAGCCCGCCTGCTGGGGCATGGGGACGCGGCGCTCTTGCGCGCGGGCCGGTACATAACGCTCGGGAGCATGGTCCTGAGTCCCCTCCTGCTCATAAGCGATCTGGGCCGTCCGGAGCGCTTCTACAACATGCTCCGTATCCTCAAGCTGCGCTCCCCGATGTCTCTGGGCTCCTGGTCGCTGTTTCTGTTCGGAAGCCTGAGCGGCCTCATAGCCACCGCCCAGGCGGCGCAGGACGGGCTGCTCGGCGGAGGCAACCCCGCCGCGCGCCTCGCCCGGGCGGTCCCGGCGCAGATACTCTCGGCGCTCGCGATGCCGTTCGCGCTGTTTGTGGGGTCGTACGGCGGTATCCTGCTCGCCGCCACCGCGGTCCCGATGTGGGCGCGCAACGCGCTCCTGATGGGGCCGACGTTTCTGGCCTCCTCTTTTTCCACCGGGCTCTCTGCGCTCTCGCTGGCTCTGAAGCTCGGCCGGTGGGGGGAGAAGGGGACGCACGCGGCGCTGCGGCGCGCCGAGCGGCTGGCGCTCGTGGCCGAGCTCGGGCTTATGGCCGCCTCGCTCGCGAAGATGGGGAAGTACGGGAAGCCCCTGTACGGAAAGCCGCTCGCGCCGCTCTTCTTCGGCGGCACGGTGCTCGGCGGGATACTCGCGCCGCTCGCGCTCCTCTCCGGGCGGGAGAGCCGTCCGCGGGGGATACTGGCTTCCGTTCTCGTGCTCCTCGGCGGGCTCGCCTTCCGGTATGTGATGGTTGAGGGCGGCAAGCGGAGCGCCGACGACCCGCAGGCCACCTTCAGCCACACCCGCAAAGAGGGCTGAGATGAAGATCGTGCTGCTCGGTCCTCCCGGCGCGGGCAAGGGGACGCAGGCACAGCGGCTCTCGGAGATGCTCTCCTACTTCCACATCTCCACCGGGCGCATGGTGCGGGCCCAGATAGAGGCCGGAACCGAGCTGGGACACAGGATGCGGGCGTACCACGACCGGGGCGAGCTGGTGCCGGACGAGCTCATCCTGGAGCTGCTCAGGCCGAACCTGGAGCCGGCGGGGCGCTGGATCCTGGACGGCTTCCCGCGCAGCATCCACCAGGCCCGCGTCCTGGACCGCATGCTGGAGGAGCGGGGGATCTCCCTGAGCCACGTCATCGTGCTGGAGGCTCCGGACGAGGTGCTGGTGGAGCGCGTCCGGGGCCGGCTGGTGAGCCGCTCCACCGGGCGCACCTACCACGTCGAGCACGATCCTCCCCCAGACCCGCGGGAGCACCTGGACCCCGGCCCGTTCGAGCGGCGGACGGACGACAACGAGGCAGCGTTACGCCGCCAGCTGGAGATCTACCGGCGCGAGATCGGGGACATCAAGCGGTTCTACGCCGGGAAGGGCATCCTCGAGGAGGTGGACGCCGCCCGGCCCATCCCGGAGGTCACTGAAAGCATCCTGGAGCTCCTGGGGCATCCGGAGAGGGTCGGCTGACCCGCCTGGCTGCGGTGGTAAGATACGCTTGCCTTCTTGGGGTGTCTTCCGAGACTGGAGGAGCTTATGAGCGATACCACCGTAACCGCCCGCCCGGTCTCCTCGCTGGTAGGCGGCCGGCGGCTGGACGATGCGCCGGGCGGGATCATGCAGTCCACCAACCCGGCCCGCCTGGACGAGGTGGTCGCCGAGGTCAGGCTGGGCGATGCGGGCACGTTCGTTGCGGCCTGCCGGGCGGCGCGGGAGGCGCAGAGGGAGTGGGCCGCGATCCCGGCCCCGATCCGCTCTCAGCTCATCAAGAAGATCGGCCGCCTCGTCGAGGCGAACAAGGAGGCGCTGGCGCGCCTTTTGACCCGCGATATCGGCAAACCTTACGCGGAATCTCTGGGCGAGGTGCAGGAGATAATAGACACCTGCGACTTCTTCACCGGCGAGGGCCGCCGGCTCTACGGCCGGACCGTCCCCTCCGAGATGCCGGACAAGCAGCTCTTCACCTTCCGGGTCCCGGTCGGCGTGGCAGCCATCATAACCGCCGGTAACTTCCCGGTCGCCGTGCCCTCCTGGTATATCGTTCCGGCGCTGACCTGCGGCAACGCGGTGGTCTGGAAGCCGGCCGAGTACTCCCCGGCCGTCGCGGACGCGTTCGCCGAGATCCTGATCCGCGGCGGCCTGCCGGACGGCGTGCTGAACGTCGTGCACGCCGAAGGCCCCTCCGCCTTCGAGGGGCTGGAGCGCGCGCTGGAGGAGGGGCTTGTGGACAAGGTCGGCTTCACCGGCTCTTCGGAGGTGGGGCGTGAGATCGGGGCGCTCTGCGGCCGGCACTACCAGTCGCCCTGCCTGGAATTGGGCGGCAAGAATCCTCTGGTGGTGATGCCGGACGCGGACCTCGACCTCGCCGTGGAGGGCGCGCTCTTCAGCGGCTTCGGCACCGCCGGGCAGCGCTGCACCTCTCTGGGCACCGCCATCGTGCACAAATCCGTATATGACGAGTTCCTGCGCAGGTTCGCCCGGGCAGTCGAGGAGGCGCCCATCGGCGACCCGATGCAGAACGTGCTCTACGGCCCGATGCTCGGCGAGCGCTTCTACGAGCGCTTCCTGGGCTGGCTGGAGCTGATCGAAGACCACCACGGCATCCACGGCTCCACCGGGACCGGCCGCATCACCTCCGGCAACCCGCGCCGGGGCTTCGTCGGCGACCCGGAGGCCGGGCTCTACTGCCACCCGGCCATCGTGAGCGGCGTGACGCCGGACGACGAACTCTACAAGAAGGAGACCTTCGGCCCGATCGTGGGGGTGGCCAGGTTCTCCGACTTCGAGGAGGCCGTCGAGCTCGCCAACGGCCACGGCTACGGGCTTTCGGCCGCGATCTACACCACCAACGCCACGCACGCCTTCCGCTTCCGGGAGCGCGTCAGCGCCGGGATGCTCAGCGTCAACAACTCCACCAGCGGCGCCGAGGCGCACCTGCCCTTCGGGGGCAACGGCAAGAGCGGCAACGGCAGCCGGCTCTCGGGCGTCTGGGTGCTGGACCAGTTCACCCGCTGGCAGGCCATGAACTGGGACTACGCCGGAAAGCTCCAGAAGGCCCAGATGGACGTTATCGACCTCCCGGCGGATATGGACTTCCGGCTGGAGACGTAGAGCTCCCCGGCATCGAGGCCGGGATGATCGGGGTCCACACCGGCCCGGCTCGTTCTAACCGGCGCTCGCCGCGGGTATCGCCGGGTAGTAGAATGCCGCCGCGGAGCCCACAGAGACCGGAGGGCGAGCCTGCCTTGGAACGCTACGACGTGATAGTCGCCGGGCTGGGGGGAATGGGGAGCGCCGCCGCGTGCGAGCTGTCCCGCCGCGGCCGGCGGGTGCTCGGGCTGGAGATGTACGCCCCGGCCCACGATCGGGGCTCCAGCCACGGCCGTTCGCGCATCATCCGCCAGGCGTACTACGAGGACCCGGCCTACGTGCCGCTGCTGCTGCGCGCCTACGAGCTGTGGGAGGAGCTGGAGCGGGCGTGCGGCAAGAGCCTGCTCACCATCACCGGCGGGCTGATGGTCGGGCGCCGGGAGAGCGGGCTGGTCTCCGGCAGCGTCCGCAGCGCTGAAGAATATGGCCTGCCGTACGAGCTGCTGGACGCGGAAGAGATCCGGGAGCGCTTCCCCGCCTTCGCCCCCACTCCGGAGACGGTCGCTCTGTATGAGGAGCGGGCGGGATTCCTCGATCCCGAGGAATCCGTGCGGGCGCACCTGGACCTTGCGGCCGCCCGGGGAGCCGAGCTGCGCTTCGAGGAGCCGGTCTTGCGGTGGAAGGCATCGGGTGGCGGTGTGCGGGTGGAGACGGGCCGGGGAGCGTACGAGGCCGGGCGGCTCGTGATCTGTCCCGGCCCCTGGGCCCCGCAGCTCCTCGGGGATCTGGGTCTCCCCCTGCGGGTGGAGCGGCAGGTCATGTACTGGTTCGAGCCTCAGGAGAGCCTGGGGCGGTTCCCGGTCTTCATCTGGGAGCCGGCCGGCGGCGACGTGTTCTACGGCATCCCGGACGGGGCCTACGGCGGGGTGAAGGCCGCCTTCCACCGGGTGGCCGGAGCGATCTGCACGCCGGAGACGCTGGACCGGGAGGTGCGCGAGGAGGAGGAGGTGGAGCGCATCCGCGGCTGCCTCTCGCGACACATCCCGGCGCTCGCCGGGCGCTGTGCGCACGCGGCGGCGTGCATGTACACCAACACGCCGGACTTCCACTTCATCCTCTCCCCGCATCCCGAGCACCCGAACGTCTCGGTCGCCGCGGGGTTCTCCGGGCACGGCTACAAGTTCTGCAGCGTGGTCGGCGAGATCCTGGCCGACCTCGCCACCGAAGGCGAAACCTCCCACCCGATAGACCTCTTCTCCCCGGCCCGGTTCCTGAAGGAGGTGTAGATGTGAGGATCCTCGGAGCCGAAGAGACGCGCGAGCGCTTGCCTTACGCTAGGCTGGCGGACTCCATCCGGGAGGTCGCGCTGGCCCGCGGCCGGGGTGCCGTCCGGGCCCCGGAGCGCCTGGCGGTGCCGCTTCCGGAGGGCGGGACTCTGCTCGTAATGCCCGCCGCGGATGCGGAGCTGGCGATGACCAAGCTCGTCACCGTGCACCCGGAGAACGCGGGGCGCGGCCTCCCCGCCATCAGGGGCGAGGTGGTGGTGATGGAGGCGGCGACCGGCCGCCGGCTGGCGCTGCTCGACGGCTCCGCCGTCACCGCCCGGCGCACGGCCGCCCTCTCGCTGCTGGCCGCGCGAGAGCTGGCCCGCCACCCTGAGGGGCCGCTGCTCGTGGTAGGGGCGGGCACCCAGGGCCGCTCTCACCTCGAAGCGTTCCGGGAGGGGCTGGGAGTGGGGGAGGCGTTCGTGGCCTCCCGTACCCGGGAGTCTGCGGAGCGGTTGGCGGAGCACGCCCGGGGGCTGGGGATGCGGGCCCGTGCCGTGGATGGGCCGGAGGAAGTCCTGGGAGACGTGCCGCTCGTCGTCACCGCAACCACGAGCGCCGAGCCGGTGCTGCCGGAGGGCGTTACTCAGGAGGCCTTCATCGCCGCGGTCGGGGCGTTCAGGCCGGAGATGGCGGAGCTGCCGCCGGGGCTGGTGGCGCGGGCCGTTGTGGTCGTGGACACGCTCGAAGGCGCGCGGGCGGAGGCCGGGGACCTCATCCGGGCGGCGGACGTTGGGGCCTTCGATTGGGAGGACGCTGTGGAGTTGGAGGAGGTGTTGCAGGGCCGCGGGTTCGGGGCCGGTCCCGTCGTCTTCAAGAGCGTGGGACACGCGCTCTGGGATCTCGCGGCCGTCCGCGCCGCTCTGGCGGAGGCATGAGTCAGCGGCGCATCTTGCGCTGCAGGTCCAGCTGCAGGCGGCGGGCCTCGTCGTAGTCGCGCATGGCGTCCCACAGCTGGCCTTCGGGGACGGTGCGGTGCCAGCGCCGGATGCTGATGCCGTAGCGCAGCTTGAGCGCGCGCACGGAGTCGCGAGTGTAGCGGAGTGCGAACATTATCTTGCGCGTCTCGTCCGGGTTGCGGGGGAGCAGCTCCATCCGGCTCTCCAGCCACCAGCCCACCTCCGGTGGCTTCGAACCGGCGTTGAGGAGGATCAGGTTCGCTTCCCACTCGACGCGCAGATTGTCCATCTCGAAGGTGCCGGGACGGACGTTCAGCGGGCCGGAGCGGAAGGAATCGTCGCGCGAGAAGCCGAAGAGCCGCTCAAAGAGCCGGCGGACCGCCGGCCTGCGGGCGTTCTCGTAGCGGGAGCGCAGCGCCAGGAGCTGCTCGTCGGAGTAGACGCCCAGGCCATCCAGCGTCGGACGCCGGGCGTCGAGGCCGCTGCGCTCCAGCACCCGGCGGAAAGAGGCGTAGTCGCGCAGGCTTCCTGCGAGCCAGATGCTCCAGCCGCCGAGCGCCACCAGCAGCCCGAAAGCTATGGTCGCGTAGAACAGGGCGTGGGGGACGGCCCGCACCCCGAAGAAGTTGTAGTAGAGGACGACGGCGCTGATGCCGGCGAAGAAGGTGACGAGCCCGATCACCAGGAAGGCTCCGAGGCGCCGGACCGGATCGGAGCAGGCACTCGCCAGCCCCTCCCACGCGAGCCGCTCTTCCTCGGGGCCGAGGGCGCTGTTCTTGAGGCTCTTCACGCAGACCATTCTACCCGGATTTCCCGCCTCCGGACTGTGCTCCGGAACACCCCGACGATAAAATACGTGATCTCTACAACGACTTCCCGGAGGTTGTCATCGATCGCCGCAGGAATAGAGAGGGCATGAGGGTCTACCGGGCCGGCCACATCCCCCGCACGGAGCTCCGGTCCCCGGAGGAGCGCCGGCCCCCCAGCGCTCCCCGCAGGCGGCGGCGCTGGGTGCCGCTGGCGCTGCTGGCCCTCTTCGCGCTGCTCGTCCTCTACGCCCTCTTCACGCTCCTCGGAACGCAGCGCGTCGTGCTGCTGGGGAGCGACGCCCGCCCGGAGGACGAGGCCTCCCGCTCGGACACGATCATGATCGCGGCCGTGGGCACCGACAACGGGGCCGGCATGCTCTCCGTGCCACGGGACACGCTGGTCGAGATTCCGGGCCACGGCCAGGATAAGATCAACGCCGCCTTCGCCTATGGCGGGCCCGAACTCACCGTGGAGACGCTGGAGAGCTTCACCGGACGCTCGATCGGGAACTACGTGGTGATCCGCTTCGAGGGCGTCGAGGAGATCGTGGACGCCATGGGCGGCATCACGTTGGACGTGCAGGAGCCGCTGAACGTAGACGGCGTGAGCCTCCAGCCCGGTCTCCAGACACTGAACGGCGAGCAGGCCCTGGCCTACGTCCGCTACCGGGGCGGCCCCACGGCAGATATCGGGCGCATAGAGCGCCAGCAGCGCTTCCTGCAGGCAGCCTTCTCCGAAGTCACCTCGCCGGCGAACATCCCGGATTTGCCGGGCGTGATCCGGGCCACCTGGAACAGCATCGAGACGAACATGAACCCCGTCGAGCTCGCCATCTTCGGCGTGCGGCTGAGCCTCGCCCGCGGCGAGATGACGGCCGAACTCTATCCCGGCACACCTCAGTACATAGACGGCATCTCCTACTGGATCCCCGACACCGCCACCGGCCGGCAGACCGTAGAGAACACGATAGACTAGCTCCGAACGCTAGCCTCTCGCACCGCCACCTCCCCGGACGCTCCTTCGCCTGCGGCCGCCCGCCGCAGCCGCAGCGCCCGCACCAATCCCTGGTGGTGGTCGTCGGAGAACTCCCTGAGGGCCGCTTCACGCCCGCTACCCCTTCCCGCCGATCTTCAACGCGCCCTTCCTTCGGTGGAGGCTGAGGTAAGCGAAATCCTCCGAACCGCTGCGCACCGAACGCCGGACCCCTTTCGGGATAAACACCAGCCTCCCGGCCGCCAGCGGGTGCTCCTTACCCTCCACGGTGACGCTTCCAGAACCGGCCACCCCGACCAGTACGACGTCCACCTCGTCGCTGACGTGCTCCCCGACACCGCTTCCGGCCGAAAAGAGCACGAGGTTCGCGTTCAGATCCTCGCTCCCCGCCAGCGTCCAGACCGTCCCGAAACTGCCCCGGCTCCCGGCAGCCAGCTTTCGCAGGTCGGCCGCGTGACCCGGATCACCTCTCTCCTCGCGCATCTATCACCTCCATGAAAACATACTAATACATAAAATGTCATAGATAAAGCGCTTCCTTGAGGGGGTTTGAGGCATGGGGGCGGTTGGTGAGGAAGAGGGGGGTGATGGGGTTTGATCTCCCTGAGCGGCGCCAGCTCGGGATACCGGAGTCCGGGGGTTAATCTGGATGTCGGTCTGCGTTCCTCATTCCTGTTCTCTCCTCTGCCGGTCCGGTTCGGGGCAGCGGGAGTATCAGCGGCGTCCCGCGGGCCGGGTGCTCGGTGACGGAGATCGGGTAGTCGAAGACTCCGGAGAGCAAATCCGCCGTCATCACCTCTGCCGGCCGGCCCAGCGCGACCAGCTCTCCCCCGCTCAAGACGGCCACCCGGTCGGCGTGGGCGGCGGCGAGGTTCAGGTCGTGCAGCACGGCCAGGACCGCGGCCCCGCCGGCTGCGAGCCCGCGCGCCGTCTCCATCACCAGCTCCTGGTGGCGGATGTCCAGGGCGGCCGTCGGCTCGTCGAGGAGCATCACCGGCGCCTCCTGCGCCAGGACGCGCGCGAGGGTGACGCGCCGCTGCTCGCCGCCCGAGAGGGTGGGGTAGCTGCGGGCCTCCAGGTGCCGGGTGTCGGTCTGCTCCATGCAGCGTCTCGCCACCGCCAGATCCTCCGGGCCCTCGTCCCGTCCGAAGCCCAGATGCGGCGCGCGGCCCATCAGCACGACCTCCAGCGCGGTGAAGGCGAACCGGAGGTACGTCTGCTGCGGCAGCACAGAGCGCTTCAAGGCGAGTTCCCGGACCGCATAATCGGATAGTGGCCGGCCGTAGAGCAGGACCTCCCCTTCGGCCGGCTCAGCGTCCCCTGCGAGCAGCCGCAGCAGGGTCGTCTTGCCTGCCCCGTTGGGGCCGACGAGCGCCAGGAGCTCTCCGGGGTAGAGCTCCAGCTCGACGCCGCCGAGCAGGCGGCTCGCTCCGGCGGAGTACCCGAGGTCGCGGGCCTGAAGGGCGGCGTATCTCATCCCCAGCCCCCATGCTGCTTGCGGGTGCGGTGCAACAGCCAGAGGAAGAACGGGCCGCCGACGAAGGCTGTGACGACTCCCAGGGGCAGCTCGGCGGGGATGACCAGGGTGCGGGCGGCGAGGTCGGCCAGGAGCAGGAGGGCCGCGCCGCCCAGGACGCTGGCCGGCAGGAGCGTGCGGTGGTCGGGGCCTGAGAGCAGCCGGATCAGGTGCGGCACCACCAGCCCCACGAAACCGATGATCCCGGAGACCGAGACGGCTGCGCCCGTGATGAGGGCCGCGAGGGCTATGAGCGCCAGGCGTACCCGCTCGGTGGAGACGCCGAGGTGCTGCGCCTCGCTCTCGCCGAGGACCATCAGGTTCAGCTCCCGGCCCCGGCGTGCTGCGAGGAACGCTCCGGCTCCGACGAACGGCAGAACGGTCAGCACCGCCGGCCACGTGGCTCCCCCGAGGCTGCCGAGCGTCCAGAACACGATGTTGCGGAGCTGGGCATCGGTGGCCATCGTGGTCAGGAGACCCGTTCCCGCGCCGGCCACGGCGTTCACGGCGATGCCGGTGAGGATGAGGGTCACGACCTCCGTCCGGCCGCCGTGGCGGGCGAAGGCGTAGACGGTGAGCGTGGCGAGAAGACCGCCGCCGAAGGCGAAGAACGGCAGCGCGAGTCCTCCGAAGGCGGCGATCCCGAACACGATGGCGGCCACCGCACCGAGCGCCGCGCCGCTGGAGACCCCGATGATGCCGGGCTCGGCAAGCGGGTTGCGGAAGATACCCTGCAGCGCGGCTCCGGCCACCGCGAGCCCTCCGCCCACCAGCGCGCCCAACGCGACCCGGGGCAGCCGGATCCCCCACAGCACCGCCGCCTGCTGTTCGGTGTACGGGACCCCGAGGTCCAGCCCTGCTCCTCCGGCCAGGATCGCGACGACCTCCAGCGGCCCGATCCCGACGGCCCCGAGCCCTACGTTCAGCAGCACCGCCGCGACCAGCGCCACCGTCAGCAACGGGAAGAGCGCGGCCCGGGCGATCAAGCGCCCGCTCGCGCCGGAGAACCAGCCCGCAACCTCCCGCTTACGCCGCAGCGCCTTCAGCGCTCTCGCTCCGGTACTCCCCAACACCTCTTCGTCTACTCCTCCAGTTCGGGGTGCAGATCGAGCACGAGCTCCCTGAGCGCCTGGCCGGTACGGGGACCCATGCCGAGCAGGTACAGGTCGTCGTAGGCGAGGATGCGGCCCTCCTGCGCGGCAGGCGTCTCGGCGATGCCGGGTATCCGAAGCAGCCCCTCCTCGCCGCCGACGGACTCCAGGCCGGCCGAGAGCAGGAGCAACACGTCCGGCTGGGCTGCGGAGAGCGCCTCCGGGGTGAGCGGCCGGTAGCCGTCTATCCCGGCCTCGGTCCCGGCGTCGATGCCGCCGGCGGCCTGAATGAGGGTGTCGGCGGTAGAGCCGCGGCCCCCGATCATCTGCGTCCCCTGCCCCCGCACGTAGAGGAACATCACGCTGGGTTCGGACTCGGTCTCTCCGGCGAGCTCCAGAGCTTCGTCTATCTCCTCCCGGGTCCGCGTTGCAAGCTCTTCTCCCTTCTCCGGCACCCCCAAGGCCTCGGCGACGCCCCGGATCTTCTGCTCCGGAGCCTCCAGAGTCGGCGGGTCCTCCAAAATGACGACCGGCACGCCGGAAGCCCGGATCTGCTCTATCACCTCCGGAGGTCCGGCCTCCTCAGTGCCTATTACCACGCTGGGGTTAAGCGAGAGTATCCCCTCAGCGTTTAGCTCCCGCTGGTAGCCGAACTTGGGCAGCTCCTGCGCCTCCTCCGGGTAGGTCGCGCTCACGTCGGTGCCGACGACGTTCTCCCCAAGCCCCAAAGCCCACACAATCTCCGCTATGTCCCCGTTGAGCGGGACGATCCTGCTCACATCCCCGACCGTCACCTCCTCCCCATCGGCACTCGCCACCGTAGCCGGTAGCCGCGGCTCCAGACCCCCTTCAGGACTCGCCCTCTCCCCGCTCCGAACCGGTTCCCCCTCCGAAGCAACAGAGCCCCGCGAACTCTCCCCGGAATCTCCCCGCGATCCACAGGCCACAGAGAAGACCAGGGCCAGACACAACACTGCCAGCCCCCCTCTTCTCGTCATTTCACCACCTCCCACACGTAACTCCCGAGGACATGCTAATGATTATCATTAACGCTAAAATGTTAAAGGGGGTTTAGTGTGGGGACAGTGATCTGGATCAAACAACGCTTACGGATCAAACAACGCTTACTTTGGTGTTGCCATGGGGGAGGTCTTTCCGGACGCTATGGTGACCACGCAGACGGCATCCTCCAGGGCCTCCGCGCTGTGCCGCACGCCGGACTCGCAGGTGATGAGCATCTCGGGTCCGGCCTCGAGGGTTTCTTCCGACGTCATGAACCGCACCCGGCCCTCCCGGACGCTAATTGAGATAGGCCCCGGAGCTGCGTGTTCCTCCAGCTTGTCTCCGGCTCTCATCACCAGCAGGACGACGTTCATGCCCTGGCCCTTGCGCAGCGTGATCGCGTTCCGCCGTCCCTCCCGCCACGCCTTCTCCTCACGCAGCCGGGACACCGCCTCATCCAGCCTGAAGCTCTGTACCGGTGCGCTCATGGGCCTCTCGGAACCCGGATGCCGACGCGAACTCATCTCTCTGAACTCCTCTCCCTTAGTGCGTTGCGTATGGATAGACTAATACAAAACATGTAGCAGTTAAAGAGGGCTTTGAGGCGGTATCATGATGCAATGGCCGGCACGAGGATGTTCTTGCGGGTAGCGTGAGGTTGGAGCTCAGCAGCGAGGGGCGCTATGCTCTGCGGGCTCTCGTCTATCTGGCGGAGAGGAGGGGTGAGCGGGTAACGGCGGCCAGGATCTCGGAAGAGGCAGAGATCCCGCGCCGGCTGCTGGCTCGTATTCTGGCCCGGCTCGCGCGTGCCGGGCTGGTGGAGAGCCGGGAGGGCAAGGGTGGGGGATCCCGTCTGGCCCGTGCTGCGGAGGAGATCACGCTCCGCGACGCGGTGGAGGCTTCGGAGGGGCCCTTCGAGGTAAGCCGGTGCATCATGGAGCAGCGCGCCTGCGGGGAGGGGCGGCCGTGTGCCATGCATGAGGCCTGGGAGGAGGGGCAGGAGGCAATTCTGGAGTACCTTGCGGAGCACACCCTCGCGGACTTCGTAACCCGCACCGTCTCCCGCTAGCGGGGGCTCTCTACGCCGCGGCGCTCTCGGCGAGCTTGCGCTGCTCGGAGATGAGGCGGTTGAGCCAGGCCAGTTCGGGGCGGTTCCCGATCATCCTCTCCGCGTTGACGAACCAGTTCAGGGCGTCGCGGTGGTGTCCGAGTCGCCGGTTCAGTTCGCCGATGAGGTAGGTGGTGAGCGGCAGCTCGCGCCAGTCCAACGGTTCGGTGTCCAGGGCACGCATGAAGTGCCGCACGGCCCGGTGCTGGAATGAGCTTTCGAACGGCTGCTGGCGTTCCTTGCGGCAGACCCACGAGGCGCGCAGGCAGATGTCTCCCAGCCTGAAGTGGCTGAAGTCCCGCTCCCGTCCGCACAGTTCGGCCGCGTGGAACGGCAGCCAGGGGGTAGGGTTGCTCTTGAAGACCCGCAGCATCCCGTCTCCGGCCAGCCGCTCTTCGAGCTCGTAGCGCTCGTCGAAGCTGAGGTCCACCTCCTCGAAGTTCTCTGGGGCGGCGAACCCGCAGGCCGGGCACATGGTCACCTCGCGCTGCAGGATCTTCGCGGCGTCGGATTGGCGGCCGGGGAAGCGCGGGCAGAGGTCCGACTCCCGCCCGACGGTCACGTAGGAGCCGGGCGGCAGGTGGGGGAAGACTTGCCCGCACAGAGGACACCGGGTGTAGATCGGCCTGACATCTCCCATACCCGCTCCCTGCGTGCTCTGCCGTCCACAGCTTACGGACTCTACCCTACGCTCCGAGTTTACCACACCGCCTGGAGGTATAATCTGAACCCGGTACGGATGAGAGGAGCCGGAAACATGTTTCACAGGAGGAGGAGGAAGAGCTTCGGGGATCGCGTAGTGGATGTAGCCGCCGGGCTGGCGGGCGGGGCTGCCGGCCGGCTGGCTCCGGGCGTCGTGCGCGCCGGGGTGAGGGGGGCCTCCCTCTCGGCGGCCCGGCGGTCCGCCATCTACCGCGCCGCCGGCCTGAGCGCCGCTTCGGTGCTCGGGATCTTGGCCCTCGGGTTTGCGGGCGGCTACCTGTACGCGAAGTCGCGCGGGAACTAACCCGTGGAGCGGCGCAAGAGCGACGCGGAGGTCGCCCTGGAGCTGATGCGGCTCGTGCTGGAGCTGGCCGGCAACCGCCGGCTCTCCCCGACCCGTTCGCTGGCCCTCTACCATCTCTGCCGGGAGGCCGTGGCCTACGAGCCGGAGGGAAGCGTGACCGCCGAGTATCTCGAAGAGAGCCTCAGGCGCCTGCTCCAGGGCTAGAGGTGCCGTTCCAGAAATCCGGCCACGCGCTCGGCATAAGCGGCGCGGTCGGCGAAGTAGGAGCCGCAGTGATCGGCCTCCTCCACGATCCAGAGCTCTTTGGGGTCTCCGGCCCGCGCGTAGAGTGTGCGGGAGTCCTCCGGATCCGTCACGGTATCCCGTCCGCCGTGAATAAAGAGGCAGGCGCGGGGCGAGATCCTCTCCACCTCCCGGATGGGCTCCACCTCCCGCACGTCGTAGGGGAGGAACCTCTCGGCCGCGAGCGCGAACGGGAGGGAGAAGAGCCCTATGCGGCGGCGCAGGTGGGCGCGCAGCAGCTCGCGCTGAGAGGCGAACGGCGAGTCGGCCACGACGGCTCCGACCCGCTCGTCTCCGGCGGCGACCATTATCGCTACCGCCGCCCCCATCGAGTACCCTACCAGGCCCAGTGGAGCGTCCGAGCGGGTGCGCGCATACTCAATGGCTGCCAGAGCATCCAGCTGCTCCAGATAGCCCAGGGTGGTTATCTCGCCCTCTGAGTCCCCCCGCCCGCGGTTGTCGAAGAGCAGGACGTCGGCTCCGCCTCGCCAGAGGGCGGCCGCGATCCCCAGCGTGTGATGCTTCGCCCCTTTATACCCGGCCAGCGTTATGACCGTACGCCGCGCATCCGGACTCCCGAGCCACCAGCCCCGCAGCCGGAGGCCGTCCCGCGTCCGGAAGGAGACCTCCTCGTAGGGGATGCCGAACTCCCAGGGGGTGAGGAAGCGCTCTTCGGTAGGCCCCGGGCGCACCACGCGCCGGGCCGCTACCCGGGCCGAGAGCAGGGTGAGCGCCGCGAAACCTGCGGGGAGCCCCAGGGCGAGCCTCGCCGCTCCCCTGCCGCCCGCCTTGAGCGAGGTGTCTCTCCGCATAATCCGCAACACCGTTATTATATAGGAGGAGGGGCGGGCGAGCTCCGGGGACGTGATTCTCGTGAACGGCGGCGTGCTGACGGCCGGCCCCGCACCAGGGGCGTAGGACGGCATTGCAGGGGTGAGGGTGGGCCCTGCGATCCCGGGCGGCGAGGCGGTCTACGCCTCCTGGCCTACTCCTCCCACTCCCTGACGTACCGCTCCCGGAACTCTACTATATGCTCTCTCAGCAGCTCTGCGGCTCGCTTCGCGTCACGGGCCTCCACGGCGGCCATGATGGCTTCATGCTGCTTTGCCTCGTGCACGTAGGTTGCCTGCACCTTCCAGAACCGAAGGGTCATGACCCGGATCTGGTCCTGCAGCTGGTTTAGCGTAGCTACGATCCGGGAGTTGTCGCACTTGGCCACCAGCGCGCTGTGAAAGGCCCGGTTAAGCCTTGAGAGCTCGCGCTGGTCGCCCCTCTCCACCGCCCGCCAGGCATCGTCGAGGATCTTCCGGAGGTCCGCTGTGTCCTCATTGCTCATATTTGGTATCGCCCGCTCCAGGGCCAGTGGTTCCAGGATTTCGCGCAGCTCGTATATTTCCCGGGCGTCGCGCGGCGTGAAGTCTCGCACCCGCATACCGCGGAACGCGTTCATCTCGACTATCCCCTCACGCGCGAGGATGATCAAAGCCTCCCTCACCGGCGTCTTGGAGATGTTGTACTTGGCGGCCAGCTCGGCCTCCACGAGCGGCTGCCGGGGCAGGAGGCGGTGGCTGAGAATGTCGTCCTTGATCCGATTGTAAGACCGTTGCGTCAGAGATTCACGCACCTACCGCCTCCCCCGGCCAAAAACCACTATTCATATCCCAATTATAACCCTATTTCCTTGACTCGGTATCTCAGATAATATATTTTCTAATATGCCAAAGCAAGGCATATTGCTTTCGGTTATCGAGGAGGTTGGTGAGATAAATAGGGGTGGGGAACCAAGGGGATCGGGCACCTTCGATCGTGAGGGGTGTATAGCGGTCATCCAGAGGCTGGCTACCCGGCCGGGCAGCTGCCGGGAACCAGGCTTCTTCGGAGCAACTCCGGGAGGTGCTCGGGAGAGGGTATGAACTGGGATCTGGTGGTTCAGGAGTGGTCTCTCTTACCGTCCGGGTTTGTGGAGCTCGTAACCGATCCCATCGTTCTGCTATGTATTGCCGTGGGCGGGATCATCGGCGTGTTCGCCGGGATAATGCCGGGGCTCACGGCGGTAATGGCCATGTCGCTGCTGCTGGGTTTCACCTTTGAATTGCCTCCGGAGGCCGGCCTCGGTCTTCTGATAGGCATCTTCACCGGGGCCATCTACGCCGGCAGCATCACGGCGATCATGATCAACATGCCGGGCACGCCGGCTGCGGCGGCCACAGTTTTGGATGGTTTCCCGCTGGCACGCCAGGGCAAGGCCCGGGAGGCAGTCGGGTCTGCGACCTGGGCCAGTTTCTTCGGGGAAGTGATCGGGGAGTTCATCACGCTGGTGCTTTTGCCGGTCATAGCCGTGTTTGCGTTGCTTCTTGGGGATTGGGAGATCTTCCTGGTCGCTCTCATCGGGCTTGCGCTGGCTGGATCGCTGGCGGCCAAGAGCCCGCTCAAGGGTTGGATAGCCGGTCTCTTCGGGTTTCTGGTGGCTATGGTCGGGCTGGATCCTATCTACGGTGTCGAGCGCTTCGGTTACACGCCGGAGATGCTGCGGGGGATTCAGTTCCTGCCAGCGCTCATCGGGTTGTTTGGGATCGCGGAGGTCATCTACGTGCTGCGCCACCAGACCCCGTACGCGCTCACGGAGCCTCCCGGACGCGCGATAACCCGGTGGCGCGAGTTGAAGCGGAACGTCGGGAACATCATCCGTTCGGCCTTCGTCGGGGTCGGTATGGGAGTTGTTCCAGGTGTAGGAGAGTCAGCGGCGCCCTGGGCTGCCTACGACATAGCCCGGCGGCGCTCCAGAGAGCCCGAGAAGTTCGGCAAGGGATCTCACGAGGGCATCATCGCTGCTGAGACTGCCAACAACGCTACCTCCGGAGGGTCGCTGATCCCGGCCATGGTGCTGGGAATCCCGGGGAGCGGTACTACTGCCGTGCTGATAGCCGCTCTCTTCGCCTACGGGCTGCGTCCAGGGCCTCTGCTTATAGTCGAGTCTCCGGGATTTATCGGCAAGGTGATTCTAATGTTCTGGTTCTCCGCTCTGTGGACGCGGGCCATCGCCTACTTCATGAGCCAGCACTTCATCCGGTTTCTCTCTATACCGCGCGAGATCATTCTGCCCGCTGCGGTCTGCCTGGCGGTTATCGGGGCGTGGGGGACCGGATTTACCAAGTTCGATATCTGGGTTGCGTTGCTGTTCGGCGTGATCGGCTACCTGATGCGGCGGCGGGGCTATCCGCTCGCTCCGATGGTTCTCGGCATACTCGTCGGCCCGATAGCCGATCGGGCCCTGCGGCGGGCGATTCTGACCTACGGAGGAGATTGGATGGAGATGCTCGCCCGACCGGTGGGGCTCGTCATGCTCACGCTGCTGATCCTAGTGCTCTATCTGGTTTTCCGGCAGCAGATGAGCGGTCGGGGGCAGGAGGCCCGGGAGACTAATGAGAGGGAGGAGGGCAGTGGCTGAGATACAGCTTGCCAGGGAAACCGCAGAAGAGGTTGCCCGGCGACTGTTTCACGTAGTGGAGGTACCGGAAGCAGCCTCTAGGACGGCTGCCAGGCATTTAGTGGAAGCGGACCTGAGAGGCGTGGAGACCCACGGGCTGGTCCGGCTGCCGCTCTACGTGAACCGGATCCGGGCCGGCTACCTCAACGCGAAGGCAGAACCAGAGATAGTAGAAGATGGACCGGCCACGGCGGTGGTTGACGGGCACCACGGACTCGGGCAGGTCAACGGAGACTTCGCCATGCGCCTCGCGGTGGAGAAGGCCCGGGAGATTGGGGTCGGGGCTGTGGCCGTACGCAACAGCAGCCACTTCGGAGCTGCGGCTAGCTACGCGATTCTGGCCGCGGACTCCGGTTGCCTGGGGCTCGCTACTACCAATTCCGCTCCGCTTTTAGCTCCCGTTGGCGGACTCGAACGGCGGGTGGGGAACAATCCCCTCGCCATAGCTGCCCCCTCCGGCGAAGGATTCCCGGTAGTCCTGGACATAGCGATGAGCGCGGTAGCCGCCTGGCGCATAAGAATGGCGACCGAGCGCGGGGAGAAGATCCCGCCGGATTGGGCCTTCGACAAGCGCGGTGAGCCGACGACTGATGCCTACGCGGCATTCCAGGGCGGGGGCTTGCTGCGTCCACTGGGAGACCACAAGGGTGTGGGGCTGGCGCTGATGATGGATGTCCTCTCCGGCATCCTCTCCGGTGGCGGTTTCGGAACCGGAGTCAGACGTTTGGACCAGCCGGGTTACCTGAACACCAGCCACTTCTTCCTCGCCATAAATATCTCCAGGTTCATGGAACCTGAAACCTTCACGGCGCGAATGTCGGAGCTGGCCCGCGAGTTCTACAACACTCCCACGCGGGAGGGGGTAGAGAAAGTATTGCTCCCGGGAGAGCTTGAGGCTCGCATCCAGGCCAGGCGCATGAAGCACGGCATCCCCTACAGGTTGCAGATCTACGAGCCTATTCTCGAGCTGGCCGGAGAACTGGGGGTAAAGCTGCCGATTCCCTTGGCCGATCTGCAGGAGGGAGCGCGGAGGACATGACCCATCTGGTTTATGTTCAGCGGCCAATCCACGAGGAAGCGATAGAGCTTTTGCGCAGCAGCACCAAAGTCGTGCTGGGTTTCGGACCCGGAGGGAGGGATATTGAGGCCATTCTGCCGGACGTGCACGCCATCTTGGTGCGGACCGATCCTCTGCCGGCGGAGCTGATCCGGCGAGCCAGGTCGCTGCGGGTCATCGCCCGCCACGGCGTCGGAGTGGACAACATAGCCCTGGACGAGGCGAACCGCCGGTGTATCCCCGTGCTCATAACTCCGGAGGCCAACCTGCGGTCGGTGGCAGAGCATGTCTTCGCCCTGGCGCTGGCAGCGAGCCGGAATCTCATGCGTGCCGACAGCTTCGTGCGCACCGGAAGGTTCGCCGAGCGGGACCGGCTGGCCGGGAGAGAACTCTTCGGGGGGAGAATAGGAGTGATCGGTATAGGGAGGATCGGAGCGGAAGTAGTCCGCATCGCCCGGGGCGGGTTTGCCATGCAGGCGCTGGGCTACGATCCGCACCTAACGCCGGAGGAGATCCGGCAGCAGGGAGCGGAGCCGACCGAGAATCTGGATAAGCTGCTCTCGACAAGCGATATCGTTACCGTGCACGTACCCCTCACCCCGAAGACCCGTGGCCTGCTCGGAGCGCGCGAGCTCTCCCTCATGCGGCCGGAGTCCGTGCTGGTGCAAACCTCCCGCGGGGGAGTGATCGACGAAGCGACGCTGGCCGCCGCGATGCGTGAGGGCCGCCTGGCCGGGGCCGGAGTGGATGTCTTCGAGCAGGAGCCGCCGCCTGAGGACCATCCGTTCTTCGGCATGAACAGTATGGTGCTCACCCCGCACATCGGGGCGCACACTCGGCAGGCCATGCGGCGCATGGCGATGGCCGCCGCGCGCGGCATACTGGATGTTCTCTCTGGAGTCGACCCGTTCGGTCCGGACCGGCCGGGTATCTGGCAGCCCGTAAACAACCAACTCTCATCTTCGATCAGGCAGAGGAAAGGAGTGAAGCAGTGTCGTTAAAGCAGCGCCTGGCCGGTGGCGAACTGAGCATCTCTACGATGGTCTCCGAGGTGAAGAACCCGAACCTGGCTCGCATGTTCGCAACGGCGGGCCTCGACTCCATGATCATTGACATGGAGCACGGGACCTTCGACTGGTCGGACATGTCGGCGATGATCGCCGTAGCCAGGGGAGCCGGTCTGGCACCGGTGGTGAGGATCCCGGAGATCCGGCGAGAGGCTGTACTCAAGCCGCTGGACGCAGGTGCTGCCGGCCTGCTCGTGCCGATGGTCAACAGCGTCGAGAAAGCGAGGGAGGTGATTCGTCTGGCCAAGTATCCTCCGGCCGGAGTGCGCGGCACCGCTCTGCGGCGCGGACACAGCGACTACCGGCAGGTATCGGCCGGGGAGTACCTGCGCCGCGTCAACGAGGAGGTGGCCCTGCTGCTGCAGATCGAGACCCGCCAGTCCCTGAAACAGGTGGACGAGATGATGCAGCTGGACGGTGTGGATGCCATCTTTATAGGGCCGTTCGACCTCTCGGTAGACATGGGGATCCCCGGCCAGGTCTGGAACCCGGACATCCGCGCGGTGTTCTCCAGGGTGATCGAGTCCGGCAAGCGCCACAATGTAGCTACGGGGATCCAGGTGTTCAGCATGGAGCAGGCCAAGGAACTCGTGAAAGAAGGCGTGCGCTACCTATCGTTCAGCAGCGACGTGAACATGCTCGTGGACCAAGCGGCTGCAGCGGCGGCAGTCATCCGGGCAGAGCTAGACGGTTATCAGGGCGTCCGGCAAGAAGCAGACAGGAAAGTTTAACCAAGGAGGTAGAGATGCCATGAAGAGGTTGTTCGTAGTCATCACGGGGCTTATGGCGGTGACGCTGGTGGTGTCCGCCTGCGCGGCGGACACGGCCGAGGACTGGCCCCAGAGGCCCATCGAGGTTACGGTAGGCTGGTCGGCGGGCGGGTCTTCCGACCTGATCTCCCGGACCATCGCCCGGGAGATGGAGGAGGAACTCGGCGTAACGATGCAGATCACCAACGTCGAGGGAGCTACCGGCGGCATCGGGGCCGGACAGGTCGCCCGCGCCCCAGCCGATGGCTACCGGGTCTTCGCCGGTGCGTCGGTGCACGGCATGTGGCCGGTTATGGATCTGGCCGATGTGGGGTGGGAGGACTTCTATGCTTTCCTGGCGGGTTTTACGCCGACGACCATCTACGTGGCGGACGATTCGCCCTACCAGACGATCGAAGATCTCGTCGCAGCCATGGAGGAGGATCCGGGCTCGCTGCGGTTCGGCACACCGGGACCGGGGAGCAACGGTGAGATCCTGGTCCGGGTTCTGTTCGACGTCGCCGGGCTGCCCGAGAACGCCGCCGAGCATGTCCCTTACGGCGGCGGCAGCGAGGCCGGACAGTTCCTTGCTGCTGGGGAGGTGGACTTCATCTCCGTCACGCTTGCCGACGTAATAGATCTGGCGCGGGACGGGCAGATCCGGCCGCTGGGGAACCTCTTCCCTGAGGAAATGGAGTTGGCCGGACTCACATTCCCGAGCATCATAGATTCCTATCCTGAGCTGGAGCCGTATACGGCGATCAATCCCTGGTTCGGCATGTACCTTTCCCGCGAGACTGATCCGGAGATCGTCGAGAGGTTCACCGAGGCTTTTCTGGCAGCGGTCGAAGATGAAAGTTTCCGACAGTGGTTTGAGGAGGAGTTCTTCTCGGTGCATCAGCCGACCGTCGGCCAAGAAGCTGATGAGGTCATGTCCCAGATCGAGTCGGCCCGCGGGTGGGCGCTCTACGACCTCGGGATGGCCCCAAACAACCCCGCAGAGATGGGCATACCGCAGATTACCAAGTGGAGCTGGCCGCCGCACGAGCGGGCCGAGCAGGCCGAGCCGTGGCCCGAAGGGGTCCAGGCTGCCGCAAGCGGCGGGTGAGCGACAGGGGCCCGGGGCTGCCTCTCCGGGCCCCGCTTTTGCAAGCAGGAGAGGCGAGATGACGGATGTCACACAGCGCGAAGAGAACGGCAGAGGAAAAGTCGGAGACCTGTTCGGCGGGCTCCTGTTCGCAGCACTCGGAGTCTTTGCGATCGGCGCGGCGGTGGGGATGCCGCGCCGGGGAGAGCTGGGCTTCGTCACCAGCCCGGGCTTCACCCCGCTGCTGCTCGGCACAGCTATACTGATCCTGAGCGTCGTGATGGTGGTGAAGGCTCTGCGGGCAGGCGCAATTCGTGAGATCGGGAACTGGTTCCGGACGATTCGGAAGAGCCAGGAGTCGCGCAGGGTGCTTGTTCTAACCGGGCTGCTTACCGCCTACGTTGCGGCTATCGGGTACTTGAACTTCGCGCTGGTGACATTCCTCTTCATCACGGCAACCTTCTTCTACGTCCGGGCGGGCAAGCCCTGGCAGATACTTATCTACGCGGCCGTTGCGACCGGGCTGGTAGCCTACTTTATTCCCTACATATTCACCATGCCGCTGCCATAAGAGCAGCAGAGAGACAGTCGTGCGAAAGGATACTCAGGTGTCGAATATCGGAAGCGCCGCAGTCGAGGTTCTGGCGGCCGCCGGCGTGCGCCGCTGCTACACGGTCCCGGGCGAGAGCTTCCTGGAGATCCTGGACGGCATAGAGCGCCACCCGGACTTGAGGCTTATCTCCACGCGGCACGAGTCTGGAGCCGCGTTCATGGCCGAGGCGGACGCCAAGCTGTGCGGCGCCCCGGCCGTGGCGCTGGCGACCCGGGGAGTGGGAGCCTCGAACCTGGCCATCGGGGTGCACACCGCCCGCCAGGATTCGACCCCGATGCTGGTGCTGCTCGGACAGGTGGAGACGCACAACCTGCACCGGGAGGCGTTTCAGGAGGTGGATCTCGCCGCTTTCTACGCTCCCATCACCAAGTGGGCGGTTACGGCGTCCGGTGCGGACGAAGTCCCCGAGCTGGTCTACAGGGGGCTCCGGATGGCCGCCGCGGGCCGTCCGGGGCCGGTCATGATCGCCCTGCCGGCGGACCTGCTGGCCGAAGAGCGGGAGAGCCTGGATCTCGCCCGCCTGACCTCCTTCCCGCCTCAGCCGAAGCCCGCTCCTTCGGAGGAGGAGGTCCGGGAGCTGGCCGCACGCCTGCGGCGGGCCGGGCGCCCGGTCGTTATCGCCGGGGGCGGGGCGCGGCACGCGCGCGCCGAGCTCGTGGCCGCGGCCGAGAGATTGGGTCTCGGGGTGTACGCCGCTTTCCGGCGGCAGGATGTCTTCCCGAACGACCATCCGCTGTACTTGGGACACCTGGGGCTGGGAACGCCGCCGGAGACGCTCACCGCTCTGCGGGGGGCGGACCTCGTACTCGTGCTCGGCTGCCGCCTGAGCGAGATAACCACCCAGGGCTACCGGCTGCCGGGGCCGGAGAGCGCGGTGGTCCAGATAGACGCCGACCCGGCCGTCATAGGCTCCGTGGTGCCGGTAGTGCAGGGCATCGTCGCGGACTCCCGCGAGGCTCTTGCGGCGCTGCTCAAGAGCCTGCCCGAAGAGGAGCATAACCGGTCCTGGAGCGAAGCCCGCACGGCGTACGAGGAGTCTGTCAGGGTGCCGGCTGACCGCTCCGTGGAGGGCGTGGACCCGGCCCAGGTCATCGCGGCCATGAACGAAGTCCTTCCTGAGGATGCGATCATCACGAACGACGCGGGGAACTTCGCCGCCTTCCTGCACCGGCACCGGTGCTTCCGGCATCCTGCAACGCAGCTCGCTCCTACCAGCGGCGCAATGGGTTACGCGGTTCCTGCCGCCGTTGCGGCCAAGCTCGCCGCGCCGCAGAGGAAGGTCGTCGCCCTCGCTGGAGACGGCGGGTTCCTCATGACCGGAATGGAGGTAGAGACGGCAGTCCGCACCGGGGCCGACATAACGGTCGTGGTCTTCCGGAACGGTCTCTACGGGACCATCGCCTACCACCAGGCGCGAGGATTCGGGCGCACCTCGGGAATCGAGATCGGGGAGGTAGATCTCGCAGCCTACGCCCGGAGCCTGGGTGCGGAGGGCTTCACCGTCGAGGATCGGAGCGAGCTGGTCCCGGCGCTGGAGGCCGCTGCCGCGTCAGACGGCGTGGCCGTGGTGGACGTCGTGACAGACCCGGACATCATCACACCGGAGGCCCGGATGTCGGAGCTTCTGGGAGGCAGGGAGGCGTTCCAGGATGGATAGCCCCGTGATCCGCGGAGCAACGACCGGGAAGGCAGCCGGGACTGCTGTAATGCTGTAACTCACATAATGTCGTTACTCGAAAGGAGGCCGGTATGGCGTACGGAGCGCCCCGCACTCACGACCTGAGTCCCGCGACATTCGAGAAGCTGCGGCAGACCTCCACGGCCACCCTCACCTCCCAGTTGTTGAAGCGTGGTTTTCGGAACGTTTTCCTCGGCGGCCTGCAGGCGCTCCGGCCGGACCTGCGCATGGTCGGGTACGCCTTCACGCTCCGGTACGCCCCCACGCGCGAGGACGTCGGGTTCGAGGTTGAATACGATAACGAGACAAACGTCCAGCGGCTGGCGGTGGAAGCTATCGGGGAAGACGAGGTGCTGGTGATAGACGCCCGCGGAGAGACCCGAGCCGCCTCCTTCGGCCACATACTCGCCACCCGCATCAAGAACAGAGGTGCCGCCGGCCTGGTGAGTGACGGGGCCCTGAGAGACACGCCCGCCTTCAGGGAGATGGAGTTCCCCACCTACATCAAGGCCCCGCACGCAACCACTTCCTCGGTGGTCCACTACCCTGTCGACATGAACGTGCCCGTGGGTTGTGGCGGTGTTCTGGTGATGCCGGGAGACGTGGTGGTCGGGGATGCCGAGGGCGTGGTAGTCATCCCGGCCCGGATTGCGGAGTCTGTTGCGCAAGACGCCTTCGAGCAGGAGCTGCTGGAGGAGTTCGTCTTGTCCAAGGTAAGGGCCGGGTCGAGCATCAAGGGCGTTTATCCGCCCGACGAGAAGACTCTGGCCGAATATTCCGAGTGGCGCAGGCGGAGCGGCGAAGACTCTTGACCTGTCTTCCAGAGGGCACGAGCGGTGATTGGGGACTCATCAGAGCGAGATGCCGGCGGCCACAGGGCAGAGAAACGAACCCGACAGGCAGAAGGGAAGGTGCAATGCGGCGAAAGAAATCGCCTGAGGAGTTGCGCAGTTATAAGTGGTATGGAGTCCGGGATCTCCGCTCGTTCGGACACCGGTCCCGGACCAAGCAGATGGGCTACAGCTCCGAGGACTACATGGGCAAGCCCGTGATCGGGATTATCAACACGTGGAGCGATATAAACCCCTGCCACACCCATTTCCGGGAGCGGGCGGAGGAGATCAAGCGCGGCGTGTGGCAGGCAGGTGGCTTCCCGGTGGAGCTGCCGGCGATCTCGCTCTCCGAGCCGTTCCAGAAACCGAGCACCATGCTCTACCGGAACCTGCTCGCGATGGAGACCGAGGAGCTGCTGCGCTCCCACCCGATAGACGGCGCGGTCCTGATGGGTGGGTGCGACAAGACTACCCCGGCCCTGTTAATGGGAGCGATCAGCATGGATCTGCCCGCTATCTTCGTGCCGGCCGGACCCATGCTGCGCGGTTACTGGAGGGGCCAAATCTTGGGCAGCGGCAGCGACGTCTGGAAGTTCTGGGCGGACAAGCGCGCCGGCCTGATAGGCGAGCGCGAGTGGCAGGAGATCGAGAACGGCATCGCCCGCTCTCCGGGTCACTGCATGACGATGGGCACCGCTTCCACTATGACCTCCGCGGCGGAGGCTATGGGGATGACGCTCCCTGGCGCGGCCTCGATCCCGGCTGCCGACTCCAACCACCCCAGGATGGCATCAGCCAGCGGGCGGAGGATCGTGGAGATGGTCCTGGAAGACCTCCGGCCGTCCGAGATACTGACCGAGCAGGCGTATGAGAACGCTGTCACCACGGTCCTCTCGCTCGGAGGCTCGACCAACGCCGTAATCCACCTCATCGCCCTCGCGCGGCGCAGCGGTGTGGACCTGGATCTCCGGAAGTTCGACGAGTTCTCCCGGCGCGTCCCCGTGCTGGCAGACATCCGGCCGGGAGGCAGACACTTGATGGAGGACTTCTACTACGCGGGCGGTCTCCCGGCCCTGCTGGAGCGCCTGCGGGATCTGTTGCATACCGGCTGCCTCACGGTTAACGGCCACCCGCTGGGTGAAAATATAGCGGGGGCTGAGGTGTATGACGACGCCGTAATCCGCCGGCGCGAGGATCCGGTCTCCGAAGAGGCCGGTCTGGCGGTGCTGTGGGGGAACCTGGCTCCCGACGGCTGTGTGATCAAGCACGGGGCCGCAGACCCGAACCTGCTCCAACACAGAGGCCGAGCGGTCGTCTTCGAGAGCTACAACGACATGGAGCGCCGGATCAACGACGAGTCGCTGCCCGTGGACGAGAGCTCGGTACTGGTGCTGCGCAACTCGGGGCCGCTGGGAGCTCCAGGCATGCCGGAGTGGGGCATGCTTCCTATCCCGGATCGGCTGCTGAAGCGCGGAGTGAGGGACATGGTGCGGATCTCCGACGCACGCATGAGCGGCACGAGCTACGGCACCTGCGTGCTGCACGTGGCGCCGGAGTCGTTCGTCGGAGGACCGCTGGCGCTCGTGAAGACCGGAGATTACATCGAATTAGACGTGCCCAACCGCAGCATCAGGCTGGACGTTGGCGACGAGGAGCTGGAACGCCGGCGAGCGGAGTGGGAGCCCCCCGAGCCTCGCTACCATCGGGGCTACGGAGCAGTGTTCAGCAGACACGTCACCCAGGCGGATAGGGGTTGCGACTTCGATTTCCTCGAGAGAGGAGCGGCGATACCAGATCCGGAAATCCACTAACCACCGCGCGAAAGGAGGGCGATGAAGTTCAGCGCTAACGTGTCGATCCTGTTCGGAGAGGTTCCCTTTTTGCAGAGGTTCGAACGCGCCCGCAGGGCGGGCTTCTCGGCGGTTGAGTTCTGGTGGCCTCTCGGGGAAGAGCTTTCTGAGGTGGAAGAGGCTGCAAAAGATGCCACTCTTGAGGTGGATCTCCTGAACTTCTACGCGGGGGATATGCCATCTGGGGAGCGGGGGCTGCTCTCTGATCCGCAGAGGTATGGGGAGTTTAGAGAGAACGTGCCTCTAGCACTGGAATTTGCTCAAAGGCTTGGGTGCACCAAGCTCAACGCTCTCGTAGGTCACAGGGTCGAGGGGATGGAGCTCGAAGAACAGCTTGAGCTGGCCAAGGAGAGTGTGCGCTTCGCCGCAGATGAGGCGGCGAAGCAGGGGGCTCAGGTGATGATCGAGGCCCTGAACACCTTCGAGAACGGTCCCTACCTGATCGGCACGACGAAGGACGCCGCCGCTTTCGTGAGGGGCGTGAATCGTCCCAACGTGAAGCTGCAGTACGACGTCTATCACATGCAGAGGATGGAGGGCAATCTGGTAGCTAACCTCAGAGAGTACATGCCAGAGATAGGCCACGTTCAGATCGCCGACTCTCCCGGTAGAGGGGAGCCGGGCACGGGGGAGATCCGCTACCTCTATGTGTTTGAGCAGCTGCAGAAGCTGGGCTATGGGGGGTATGTGGGGCTCGAGTACAGGCCCACGGCCTCCACCACGGAAGAGAGTCTGCTCTGGCTGCCGGAAGAGCTGCGCGGCAGAGAGGTGAGGGTCGAGGAGCTGAAGCTCTAAAGAGAGAGATAAGGCGAAGCTAGGAGGGAAGGACCTATGGCAGAGCGGATAGGGTTCATAGGGCTTGGGATCATGGGCATGCCCATGGCGAAGAACCTCATGGAAGCGGGGTATGAGCTCGTCCTCTACAACCGCACCCTGGAGAAGGCGGAGAGGCTCGCCGAAGAAGCAAAGAGGGAGGGGGGCACCGCTGCAACGGTGGTCCGAAGCCCCGGTGAGGTGGCCAAGAGGAGCGGGATCATAATAACCATGCTCCCGGACACCCCGGACGTGGAGCGGGTGGTGAGCGAGGAGGGCGGCCTGCTTGAAGAGATGAGAGAAGGCGCTCTCTACATAGACATGAGCACCATCTCTCCCACTGCGACCCGGAGACTTGCCGGAAGAGTGGAAGAGAAGGGAGCCTCCATGCTCGATGCTCCGGTCTCGGGAGGAGACGTGGGAGCGAGAGAGGGGACGCTCTCGATCATGGTCGGAGGCGAGGAAGAGGACTTCGAGCGCGCAAGGCCGCTCTTTGAGGTAATGGGCAAGACCATAACGCATGTAGGGCCCACGGGCTCCGGGCAGGTGGTCAAGGCGGCAAACCAGATCGTTGTGGCGCTCAGCATAGAGGCGGTGAGCGAGGCTCTGGTGTTGGCTTCGAGGGGCGGGGTTGAGCCCGGGAAGGTTCTGGAGGTGCTCTCCGGCGGGCTTGCGGCCAATAAGGTCATGGAGGTAAAGCGGGAGAAGTTTCTAACCCGCAGCTTTGAGCCGGGTTTCAGGGCGGAGCTGCACCACAAGGACCTGGGGATAGCTCTCTCTGCCGGCCGGGAGTACGGGGTTGTGTTGCCGGCGACGGCTCTTGTGGATCAGATGCTGCTCATCATGAAGAACAAAGGGTGGGCCTCTGAGGACCACTCAGCTCTGCTCAGGGTCATAGAGGACCTCTCCGGCCACCAGGAGGAACCCGGTCTGTAGTACACTCGGTTGCCGTGCAGAGAGAGAAAGGAGGCAGATGCAGGTTGTGGAAGCCAACGGAGCATCCATCCCGGTGCTGGGCTTCGGCACCTTCCGCCTGGAAGAGCGAGAGGCGCGGCGGATGGTGGATGCGGCCCTCGGCATCGGATACCGGCACATAGACACCGCGCAGGTGTACGAGAACGAGGCCGGCGTGGGGCAGGCCATAGAGGAGTCGTCCGTGAGCCGGGAGGAGGTCTTCCTTACCACCAAGGTCTGGGTAGACAGCTTCGACCGCAAGAGTCTCCCGAACTCGGTGGACGAGAGCCTCGGTAAGCTGCGCACAGAGTACGTGGATCTGCTCCTGCTCCACTGGCCCAACCCGGAGGTGCCGCTCGCCGAGACGCTGGAGGCGCTCAACCGGGTGAGGGAGGAGGGCAAGACCCGCCACATAGGGGTCAGCAACTTCACCACCCGCCTGCTCGCCGAGGCGGTGGAGCTCTCAGAAGCGCCGCTGGCCGCTAACCAGGTCGAGTACCACCCCTTCCTGGACCAGAGCCGCCTGCTCGCCGCCGTGCGGCAGCACGGGATGGCGCTCACCGCCTACAGCCCGCTGGCGCGCGGCAAAGTCGCGCAGGATAGGACTCTGCAGGAGATCGGGGAGCGCCACGGCAAGACGCCGGCGCAGGTTGCGCTGCGCTGGCTCATCCAGCAAGAAGGGGTCAACGCCATCCCCAAGGCCTCGAGCAGGGAGCGCGCTGCCTCCAACTTCGACATCTTCGACTTCGAGCTCTCCGAAGAGGAGATGGAGACCATCGGCGGTCTGAGATCCCCGGACGGCCGGCTCACCAGCCCCGCCGGACTCGCACCCGAGTGGGACTGAAGCCGGCGGCGAGAATAGCTCATTTGAGGGATGTGCCTGCCTCCAGAGGGGGGCATGCTCCACGTTAGATGCCGGATGTGGACACGACGAGGAGGCAGGCGATGGGCAGGAAGAAGAGATTGCTCGCGGCCGCGGTCTGTACGATCGCGCTCACGAGCGCGGGCGGGAGCGTGGCGTACGCTCAAGGGCAGGTCGAACGAGGCCCCGAACACGCGCGCTCGATCTGCTCCTACTCCGGGCTGAACGACGATCCGAACGCTCCCGCCCCCGAGGGTGGCCGGACGCAGTCTTACGGACAGCACGTCCGGCAAGGAGATATCGTGCCGGCCGAAGTCAGGTCTGGCCCGCCGAGCCCCGGGTTCTTCTGCAACCCGAACAACCTCTCCCTGAAGTAGGGGGCTGCCGGCTCCGCTCTCTCTGGAGAGTGTACCTCCGTACAGGCCCGAAAACCGTCCTCCCGAGCGGTGTGCTCAAACCCCCTCCCGCCGCATACTCGAGGTGTGAGAAGCGGTTCGGGATGGAGGCGATAATGAGAGATGACCTTCTGGCGTTGGTCGAGCGCGAAGTGCTCGGATGGCCCGGAGTCGGCAAGGACACTGGACGGCCCGGCTGCACAGTGTATAGATTCGGACGGCGGGAGATCGGACACGTCCACCGCGATGGCGTGGCCGACCTTCCGTTCCCGAAGACCGTTCACGACGAACTGATCCGGGCCGGCGAAGCGGCCCCGCACCGCGCCGGTTTTCCCGGATACGTGAGCTACCACGTCCAAGCGCCGGAGGACGTGCCTGGAGCAGTCGAACTCTTCCGCAGAAACTACGAGCGCGCCAGGAAATCTGCCGGGAGGCGCGCCTCCCGGTCCTTCAACGACACCGCTTGACAGCCCGCTTGGGTGCCCTCCTTCCTCATTTGCAGGGAAGGAGGGCGCTCCGTACCCGGAAGCTGAACTTCCGATTACGTCTCACTCTTCGGCAACCCTCAAACGGGCCGCACCGATGCGGGTATCAGCCATCCCGTAGTAGACGTCCATAATCCCACCGCTGCGGGGGTCAAGGGCCGTGGGAAAGACCACATTGTCCACAACGCCTTTACTCTCCTCCTCGCCTTCAGGCTCCAGGATTGGCTTCTCGGAGCGGTAGAGCACCCGGAGCGGATCCCTGACATCCAGCACCATGACGCCCGCGCAGTAGCGAACCCGGGGTTGATGGTCCAGGTTGCGCACCATACGGCCGGTCACGCCGTGGTAGATAACAAGCCAGCCGTGAGGGGTAAGTACGGGTGGAGTGCCGCCCCCGATCTTCACCTTCTCCCAGGGGTGCTTCGAAAAAGCCAGCGGACGATGTTTGCGAGCGTGCACCAGAGCGGAGGGGGCTCGACGGGCGCTTCTCAGGGAGACGTAGGATATCCACATCCCGGGACGCTGCTCCGTGATCCCCCGCGGCAGGGTCACGAACGGCTCGCTGCCTCCAACGTCAAAGTCCGGGCGGTGCACCAGGGCCAGCGCGGGCTCCCCGTCCGGATCGGGTACCGGCTGCGGGAAGAAGAAGGCGTCTTTGTTGTCGAAGAGGTTGAAGTCCGCCTCCCACCGCTCCTCGTAGGCGAAGAGGACCGGCCCTAGACGGCGCCAGTTCAGACAGTCCTCCGAAACGGCAAGCGCCAGCCGGGGGCCGCGGGGACCGTAGGCCGCGTAGACCATGACGTAGAGCCCCAGCTCCGCAATAAAGCTTACGCGTGGATCTTCGCAACCGGCAGTGCGACCGTTCCGCTCGAAGGTTGTGGCGGGCTCCAGGGCGCAGCCGAGCCGTTCGACGCCGACCGGCCGGTCACCGTCGAAGACGACCCGGGCGATCCCGATCCGGGAGTAGTTCGGGGCTTCAACGAGCCTCGGGAAGAGGTAGAGCTCCCCGTCGGGGCCGCGGGCTCCGCCCGGGTTGAGCACACCCCCGGCTTCCCGTTTCACGCCCTCCAGAGGCTCCATGACCACTCCGAGCCGCTCTATCGCAGGCTCCTTCATTCCTTCAGCCCCGCCGAGGTCTCGCTCTGCACGAAGTAGCGCTGGAAGATCACAAAGAGCGCCACGGCCGGTATGGCCAAGACGACGGCACCGGCCAGGATGGCACCGAAGGGGTTGGCGGTGCTGGCGGCGACAGTCGAGATGTAGTTGGCCAGCGCAACGGCCAGCGGCTGCAGCTCCTGTTGCTTGGTCACCAGGAAGGGCCAGAGGAACTCGTTCCACGGCCCGATAAACGTGATAAGCCCGGCGGTCAGGATCGCGGGTCTGGAGAGAGGGAGTACGATCTGGGTGAGGATCCTGAGCTCGCCTGCCCCGTCTATGCGGGCCGCATCCAACATCTCTTCGGGGATCTGCAGGAAGAACTGGCGGAAGACGAAGACCGCCGTGGAGTTAACCAGAAAAGGCAGGATCATGCCCAGATAGGTGTCCCCGAGCCCCCAGGTGCGCACCACCATCACGTACATCGGGATCATGAGCAGCTGGAACGGGACGATAAGCGTCAGAAGCACGATGTTGAAGACCAGCTCCCTCCCCCGCCACCTCAGGCGCGAGAGGGCGTACCCGGCCAGGATGCCGATGGTGAGCGTGCCCAGGATCACGCCGCCTGTGTAGATGAGCGAGTTCAGGAGCGCCTGCAGGAGCGGCACCCGCTCGTTGATCTGCTGGAAGTTGACCAGAGACAGCTCGTCCGGGCCAGGAAACGCCCCCGCAATGCTGGGGTCCGGCCTCTCCTGCAGCGCGCCGACCACCATATAGTAGAAGGGGAACAGGAAGAGGAACGCTCCCAGGCACAGAGCGGCGAACCCCAGCACTTGCCCGAGAACCCGTACCAGGCGCGGGGAGAAACCGGGCTTTCTCGCCTTCACTGCCATCAGTCGCGCTCCAGAGCGAACCGCTGGACGGCCGCGATCGTGAGCACTCCTATGGAGAGCGTGACGCCGATGGCGGCTGCGTATCCCGCGTCGGCCTGTTCGATGCCCTTCTGGTACATGTAGAGCACCGGCGAGAGCGTCTGGTTTTCAGGACCGCCGCCGTTGGTCAGCAGGTACGGCTCGGTAAACAGGTTGGCCCCGATGATGGTCGAGAGGATAACCACCAGCACCGTCGCCGGTCTCAGCCCGGGGATCGTGATGTGCCGGAACTTGGCCAGGACTCCGGCTCCGTCGACCTCCGCCGCTTCATACAGTTGCCGGGGGATGTTCTGGAGCGCTGCCAGGTACAGCAGCACGTAGTAGCCGAGATTCTTCCAGGTGACCAGGAGCGCGACGACTATCATCGCCCAGGTCCGGTTCACCAGCCACGAGGGCTCTGGGGCGAGGTCCCCGAGGACCCGGTTGACCAGACCATCGGAGAAGAAGAGGTAGCCCCACACCGCGATGATCGCCACGCTGGCCGTTACGTACGGCAAATAATACGAGGTGCGGAAGAACGTCCGGCCCGGCAACCGGGCGTTGAGAGCCGTTGCTAGCACGATCGCCAGCACCGTCGTGAGCGGCACGTTGACCGCGATGAACACGGCGATGTTGCCGAGCGTGGTGTGGAAGATGCCATCCTCCAGAATCAGCGCCCGGTAGTTTTCCAGCCCGACGAACGGCCGCTCCACTACGGCTCCGGGCGCGGCGAAGAAGTAGTCGTAGAAGCTCATCCACACCGCAAACCCTAAAGGGTACGCGATGAACAGACCCAGGAATGTCAGGTACGGCAGGATGAAGAGGTAGCCTGCGTACCTGACGGTCCCGGCGCTCATTGCCCGCTCTTCCCCACCAGCTCCTCGATGTCTCTGGCCGCGGCCGAGAACGCCTCGGACACCGGCTCGCGGCCGAAGATCACGGCCGTCGTGTAGGCGTCGCGGAAGCGCTGCCACATCTCGATGGAGTTCTCGACGTTGGGTACCTCGACCGTGCGCTCAGCCTGCTCGGCGAATGTCGCGTAGAGCGGGTTCTGATCGAAGTAGTCCCCGTATATCTCCATCAGTCCGTCGCGCAGCGGCATCTGGCCCGTCTCCTCTAGCAGCATCCGGTCGGCCTCCTCGGAGGTGGCGAACTTCATGAACTCGAAGGCCGTTCTCTGGTTCTCGCAGGCGGTAAAGATGGCCGTGCTCTTGGCGTCGGAGAAGGTGTAGATCTCCTCTGACGGCGTGCCTTCCGGGGTGGGAACGGGCACCACGCCCCAGTCTATGTCCTCGTAGACCGCCACGGCCCAGGGGCCGACGATGCTCATCGCGGACTGTTCCTCGCCGAAGGCATCCCCCGGGGCGCTCTCCCGCGGGATGAGCCCGGCGTCATACAGCGAGCGCCAGAACTCGCCCACCTGCACGCCGACATCGGAGTTGAACTGCGCCTCGCCGTTCTCCACGAGCTGCTCGCCGCCGCTGGCCGCTATGAAGGTCGGGTAGTAATCGAACCAGGCCTGGAAGAAGGTCTGGTCAGCCGAGGGCCAGATGGCCGCTATACCGAGCTCCTCATTGAGTGTCTGCGCGGTCCGGAAAAACTCCTCGTAAGTGGCGAGCGGCGGGTTCTCGGGATCTATCCCAGCCTGTTCGAAGAGCTCTTTGTTGTATATGATCATGACCGGGTTGCTCTTCCAGGGCATCTGGTAGAGCTGGCCGTCGGGCGAGACGTACTGGTCGAGCCGCCCGCCCAGCCGCTCCCGGGCGTAGTCCACGCCGCCCTCGAAGCTGTCCAGAGCAACCAGCCCCCCGGCGCGCTGGAACTGCGGCACGGCTGCCGGCGCGACGTTCCAGATGAGACACGGCGCGTTGCCCGCGGTGATGGCCGCCTGGATCACGGCCTCAGAGCTCTCACCGGCCGGTATCTCCTGGTAGGAGACCTCCTGGTCCGGGTTTTCCCGGTTCCACTGCTCGATGATCTTCTCGCCCCACGCGATCTCCTGCTCGTTGTTGGAGAGCCAGACGTCTATGGGTCCGGTGGCCGAAGTCGCATCCGAAGCCCCTCCTCCATCCCCACAGGCGGATAACGCAACCACCGCCACTACCGCCCAGACGGGTATTGCACCGACACGCTTTACCATCACTTGCTCCTCTTCTTTTCTATAGCCTTGCAGACGACGTATGTGAAGCCTCCGGGCACCACCGGAGCATCTGCCGTCCCACCTGTACCGACAGCGGTCTCCACGAGCCCGCCCTGCGCGTCGTAGGCGTAAGCAGTCACGGGCCCGCAGGACCCGAGATCTAGGCGCTCTATCCTCCGCTCACCGGACCAGCTGCGCAGGAGCGCCTGCACTCTTTCCTCCCCGACTAGAACGAGACGCTCCACCTCGGGCTGTAACAGGAGAGCGTCCAGCCGCGCCGGTCGGCTCCCGACGTGAGCGGAGAGTACCTCCACGGTTCCAGGGCCCACGGTCTTCCCGGAGCCGGTGTTGCCGATGTCCAGGTATCCTTCCCGCGCGCTGATCCCCTGTTCTCCGGCCCCGCCGTGCCAGACGACGCCAGCCGGTACGGCCCCCAGCTTGTGCCGGGTGCCGGCCGCGCGCGGCGGGGCCTTGAGCCGGTCGAAGACCGGCAGCACCCGGTAGCGGTCCCGGGCCGGAAGCTCCGCTTCAACGGTTACGCTACCTCCCGGAGCAAGCTCCACATACGCCCCGCCGCTCCACAGGCTCTCTCCCGTCCAGGGCTCTTCGGGCGTCACGACCCGGGCCTGCCCCTTTAGCCTCCCGGCCTCGGCCTCCACCAGGCGCCAGGTCACCTGCTCCCGGCGCTCGCCGCCCAGCGCCTGCTCCCGGACGTCCGGGTTGGCATCAAGGGCGAGCATGGAAAGCAGGCCGTGAATTGTGGACTCGGCTCCGGAGTTGCGGTTGATCCTGCCGTCGGCCTCCAGACCGTCGAAGGTGCGGCCAGTCTTGGGATCGTACATCCGCACCCCGGCCCGGTTGTTGCCGAAGTACCACCCGGCGGCGATCCCGGCCAGCTGCCGGAAAGAGTCTTTGCCGGTCGTCTCAGCCGCCGCCAGCAGGTTCTGCAGCGTCGCGTCCGCCCCGTAGGCGATCTGGGCGCGGTCCACCGGAGCAGGGAGCCAGCCCTGATCCGCGCCGCCCTGCACTAGCAGGTGCGGGGTGAACGTTCCGACCTCACCCACGGCGGTTGCAACGAGCTTCTCATCTCCCAAAATGGCTCCGGCTCTGAACAGCGCCCCGGACATCTGGTCTCCCCAGCCGTGCCACACAGACCGGGACTGCGCCCACGGAAGGATCGCCCCGAACGGCCACTCGCCGGGAGACCCCTCTTCCCGCATGAGCGCGATACCCTCCGCGAGCATCTCGAGGTCGCGCCGGGCTCGGGCGTCTCCGGTGGCGCGCACGTACGCCGCCAGCCCGTAGACGGCCTCCGAGGAGGCATCCGCACCGTCGAAGATGAGCCAGGCCGGAACCTCCCGGCCGTCAAGCATTCTGGTCTCCCCGTAGTTGACGAGCACCTGCCGCTCCAGAGCATCGAGCGCGAGCCGCATGCGATCCTTGAGGAAGGCAGCGAAGCCCGGATCCTCTTCCTCGAAAGCCTCGTATCCCTCCCCGAAAGCCCAGATGCCGCGGGCCAGCCAGTAAGAGGGGCCGGAGTCCGAAGGGTCCGGTAGCTCCTTCGGCTCCGCGCTGGGGTTGAGCGTGCCATCCGGCTGCATCCAGAGCACGAAGTTGCCCCGCCGCTCCGCCGGCGAGAGGGTCTGCATGTAAGCCACTCCCCTGAGCAGCTCGTAGGCCGCCTCGCGGCTCTCCTCACTACCCGTCTGTTGCCAGTGCCGGATGTACACGATGGCGGCCCGCGTCATATCGTCGGTGTTGTACGCCCCCTGGCTGTAGGTGTTCGTCTCAGGGTCGTAGCTGCCACCCCCGATCCGGCGATACTCTCCCAACTCATCCGGCTCGGCGTAGGTCCACAGCACACCTATCTCCGGCTCCTCTTGGATGCGGTAGGTGGTATGCCCCTCCTGCTCAGGAGGGTCTACACTGTCCCGCAGAAAATCCAGGTGAGACAGGTTGGTGAGCCGTTCACCGCTCTGCGCTCCGGATGCTCCGCTTCCCAGCACGAAGATCGGAACCACAGCAAACCACAAGAGCGCCACTCCCCGCCAGGTCTTCCGGTCTCCTTCGCGTCCCCAGAGACACCTCACCATTCCCTCGACCCCTCGCAATATCAGTTTGTGCGCCAAGTTGCGCACATCGTATATACAATTGAAGTGAATGTCAAGCCGCTTTAAGAACAAAATTGTGGCTATATATTGCCCACAAACCTTCCTTGTGGCGCTTGATTTTCAATTGAATTTACTACTATGATTCATAATGCACGAAAACCACTATATATTTAGGTGGTGTAGAGGCGGCCTAGCGGGAAGGAGCGGCGATTCGATGGCGCAGACCGGCACCAATCTCTTTCGGGTCAAGGAGTACAACGAGGCGCGGGTGCTGGACATAATCCGGATCCGCGGGCCGGTCTCGCGCCGGGAGATAGCCGAGGCGAGTGGGTTGAAGTTTCAGACTGTTTCGAACATCACAAACCGGCTCAGAGAGGCGGGAGTGGTGGTAGAGGAGTCCCGGGTCTTTCGGGGAGGACGGCGATCGCTCCGGCTGCGGCTCAATGAGGAAGCGGCTTACGCGGTCGGGATCCAGCTCAACCGCTCGGCGCTTGCGGTGGCAATCACAGATTTCTGTGGCAGGGTGCTGGCCCGGTCGTCGGCGGAGGTTGCGGCTTCCGAGGGGCCTTCGGCTGTCGTGCCGGTAATCCGGGAGCACGCGGAGCGGGTCATTGAGGCGGCCGGCGTGCTCCGGGATAAGATACTTGGGGCCGGGATAGGTGTTCCGGGACCACCTACGCCCAGAACCGGCCGGATGCTTGATCCCAACTTTCTCGGTTGGAGAGAGTATCCACTTCAAGAGGAACTGGAGCGGGAGCTCGGGTTGCCGGTCTGCGTAGACAACGATGCGACTGCGGCAGCGCTGGGCGAGCGGTGGAGTGGCGTTGCCGCGGATGCGGCGAACTTCGTGTACGTGTATCTGGGCAGCGGTGTCGGAGCGGGAATCTTTGCAAATCATCAAGTCTACCGGGGTTCGAGCGGGAACAGCGGTGAGATCGGGCACATCCCCGTCGAGCCACACGGGCCACCGTGCTACTGTGGTAACCGGGGATGTTTGGAGGTGTATGTTTCTCCCCAAGGAGTTCTGCGTGAGGCGCGAGTAGCCGCGCTCCAGACTTCGCACCTGCCCCGGGTGGCAAGAGCTTCTTTCCCGGACAGGTTTGAAGATGTCGTTGCGAGTGAAGAACCGCTGTTCCGCTCGGTCGTGGAAGCTGCAGGAGAGCGGCTCGGACGGATTATCTCCGGCATGGTAGGAGTGCTGGACCCTGAGCTGATCGTGCTGGGCGGCCCGACGGTGGAGATGCTGGGAGACCTCTTCAGGGAGTCGATTCTGGCCGCCCTCCGCGCTTCCTCGCTGCCGAGTCGGCCGCTGCCGAAGGTGGAGCTCTCAGCGGCCGGAGCTGACGCCGGACCGGTCGGGGCAGCCGCGCTGGTGCTCCACGACACGTATGCTCCAAGCATGCAGACGTTAAGCCTGGCATAAGGGAGTAGGTATTGATGGAGCTGAAATATCCGCTGGGACCTTTCGAGAAGTACGACAAAAACCCGATACTCGCCTCGCAGGGGGAGGGATGGGAGGCGAAGGATCTCTTCAACCCGACGGCAGTGGTTCGGGAGGGGAGGGTGCACCTGATCTACCGGGCAGAAGACCGTGCGGGAGAGGGCGAGTGGCACGGAACCTCCCGCATCGGGTTGGCAGTCAGCCACGACGGCATCGACTTCGAGCGCCATCCTGAACCGATCCTCTCTCCCACCGAACCATACGAGCTGCCCGGCGGATGCGAGGATCCTCGGGTCTCGCGGATCGGAGACACTTACTACATGACCTACACGGCCTTCGACGGTGAGAGTGCCCGGCTCTGTCTTGCGACGTCCACCGACCTTCTGGAGTGGGAGAAACATGGCGTCCTCTTCCCCGAGTGGACGGGAGGAGCAGGCAAGATATGGTCCAAATCCGGCGCGATCTTAGAGGAACCCGTAGGCGGCCGGTACGTGATGTACTTTGGCGATACCTCTATCTGGGTTGCGTACTCTGGAGACCTGATCTCCTGGACTCCAGTAGCCGAGCCGGTACTCTCGCCCTCACCGGATCCCACAGCCTTCGACAGCGTGCTCGTCGAGCCCGGCCCACGGCCACTCCTGACCGGGGATGGTATCCTGCTCATCTACAACGCTGCCCGCAGAATGGGAGGAGGTCTTCGCTACTCTGCAGGCCAGGTCCTCCTTGACCGGGAAGATCCTACACGCGTTCTGCGCCGCACACGGGAGCCATTCTTCGAGCCGGAGACTCCGGATGAGATCTCAGGTCAGGTAGATGACGTGGTGTTCGTCGAGGGACTCGTCGAGTATTGCGAAGCACTCTACCTCTACTACGGGATGGCCGATTCCAGGATAGGGGTTGCCACCTGCCGGCTTAAGGGCCGGACGAGCGATGGTGGTAGGTAGTACTCTACTATCTCGCGCCTCGCCTATGGTATCGAGAGCTGAGGGATCTCGGGAATATAAAAACTCTCATCCGTGATCCCTCGTTCCGGTTTCCCAGGTTGTAGCAGCGGATGGCATCTCATTGTCTGCCACTTCACGTACCGTATGGACGAAGTTCTGCAGCAACTTCGATTCATCTCCTTCCACCCAAGCCAACCCCATCCAGCTCGTGGCATCGGGTGCGTCTAAGGGTCGATAGATGACGCCTTCTCGACTGAGTCGTTTAACAGAGGCGGGCAGGATTGCAATGCCAATTCCGCTCGCTACCAAGCCCACGATAGTTTGAAGGTGAACTGCGTGCTGGGCAACCTTTGGAAAGGTGCCGATCCGTTGGAATAGCTCGACGATCTGAGCATAAAAACCAGGGATTAGCTGGCGCGTAAAGAAGATCAAAGGCAGATCGGCGATCTCTTCCAGCGGCACGCGCTCGAACGTTTCTAGTTCGTGTCCTGAGGGCAGAGCAACAACCAATCGCTCTTCGAAGATGGGTTCGAGGCGGATGCCAGGTGCCCGCAGCGGTAGCCGTACCAGTCCTGTCCTTATTTCACCTGCATAAAGGGCATCTATTTGCTGAGCGCTGGTTAACTCCCTGAGATCTAACTCGACGCTACCAAATCGCTTGCGGAAGAGCCGTATAGAAGGAGGAAGTAAGGTCAATGTAGCAGAGCTTATGAATCCCACCTCGAGTCGTCCCCGCAACCCTTGCTCTGCACTCCTCGCCACCTCCCGAGCTTCCTCCACAGCACCCAGTATCGCTCTCGCCCGCTCCAGAAAAGCACGCCCTGCGTCGGTCAGGACAACCCGCCGGGTGCTGCGTTCCAAGAGCTTAGTTCCAAGCTCCTCTTCCAGGCTCCTGATCTGCATGCTCAAAGGAGGCTGGCTCATATGCAGCCTCTTAGCGGCGCGGCCAAAGTTCTGCTCTTCGGCGACAGCGACAAAGTATCGTAGTTGGCGCAGTTCCATTTCATTTATAAATTATATCAATAACAGGCTTAAAAATATATTGGACCAGAAAAATTGCCGGTGCTAGAGTCGTCTGTGGTGAGAGAGAAAACTCAGGGCCTTCACGTAATGAAGGGGAAAGGGTTTGATGAAGATGCAGCGAGAGGCTAGGGTCCGGGTCGGGGCAGTATTCTATGCTTCGGTAATGCTCGCCACCTTATTTGTCGTGTGGGGTGTGTTTTTTACGGATAGTCTGGCCGCGTTCAACGCGGCAGCGTTATCGTTCGTGACTGAGACCTTTGGGTGGGTATACCTGATAGCTACTACGCTGTTTATCGTTTTCATGCTCTTTCTGGCCATCAGCCGTTTCGGGAGGATAAGGCTGGGAAAGGACGGCGACCGACCGGAGTTTAGCACTGCGGCATGGCTTGCCATGCTGTTCAGCGCGGGGATGGGGATCGGTCTTGTTTTTTATGGTGTCGGCGAGCCCATGTCTCATCTCTCCGCTCCGCCACTCGGCATGGCCGAGCCGGGCTCGATGGAGGCTGGTAGGATGGCCATGCAATACACTTTCTTCCATTGGGGGCTGCATCCCTGGGCGATATACGGAGTGGTCGCCCTTGCTATCGCCTACTTCACCTTTCGCCGGGGCAAGAAGGGTTTAATCAGTACGGCGTTCTATCCGCTGCTGGGAGATAGGGTCGACGGGCCGATAGGAAAAGCCATAGACGTCCTAGCCATCTTCGTCACTACCCTTGGCGTTGCGACATCGTTCGGGATAGGGGCTCTGCAGATCAATACCGGGACAAATTATTTGTTCGGTGTTCCGGAGGGCACCTCCGTGCAGATCCTGATCATTGCCGGGGTGACGGCGGTGTTCGTAGCTTCGGCGGTATCGGGGCTGCATCGCGGTATTCGGTATCTCAGCCATATCAACATGACTCTTTTCATGGGGATCATGCTCTTCCTGCTCATCGTGGGCCCCACGATCTTCATGCTGGATGTCTTTACGGCAACGTTGGGCAATTACATACAGAATTTCGTGACGATGAGCTTCACTTCAGGGGCTTTCGTGCAGGAGGATGCCTGGCTGCAGGGCTGGACTCTCTTCTACTGGGCGTGGTGGATGACATGGTCGATGTGGGTTGGTACTTTTGTCGCTCGGGTCTCCAAAGGGCGGACGATCCGGGAGTTCGTCATAGGAGTGCTGGTCGTGCCGAGCCTGTTAAGCTTTCTATGGTTCTCCGTTTTGGGAGGCTCGGCGTTGAACCTGGATCTCTTCGGTGGAGGAAACATCACAGCCGCCGTGTCGGAGAACATCTCCACGGCCCTTTTCGTTACTCTGAATGAGTTTCCTCTGGGGACTATTGTCTCTGTTTTGGCCATGATCCTGATCGCTACGTTCTTTATAACCTCGGCAGACTCGGCATCTTTCGTTCTCGGGATGTTGTCGAGTAACGGACACCAGAATCCTCCGGCGATGGTCAAGGTCATCTGGGGAAGCTTTATAGCCTCTTTCGCAGTGGTTCTCCTTCTGGCTGGCGGACTTGAGGCCGTGCAGCAGGTAGCCATAATAACGGGGGTGCCGTTCACGATCCTTCTGATTGGCTTAGCCGCCTCTCTGTATAAGGCAGTTTTGGCAGAAGTCCTGCCGGAGCGACCTGCCGTTCCGGCTACGACCCAGGATGGGGGTAGCGTAACGGAGGGGCATGGAGCATCCCGATAAAGCGATGCCGGGGCGCTGAATCCATTATATCTGTGCCTGCGACCTATGATGGCGCGGCCAACGCGGAACGCAGGAACACATCAGGACAGAATAGAAGGAGCATGATGAACTGCTATGGAGCAATCGTTGTTGGATGCGGTGGTCTTGGGTCCGCCACACTCTACTGGCTCTCTCGTAGAATGCGATCCTCGGTGCTTGGCATCGAGCAGTTCAAGCTCGGTCACGAACGCGGTGCTTCCCAGGATCACTCCCGCATCATCCGGCTGGCTCAGCACCAGTCTGAGTACGCCGTCCTCGCCCCACAGGCCTACGAAACCTGGCGCGAGGTAGAGGAAGAATCGGGACAGCGCCTTGTGATCAAGACCGGCGGCCTAGTTATAGAAGCTGCGGACGAGCGGGATCCGGCCAGAGTCGGGACTCGGAACGTTGACGGGTATGTGGCGACTTTCAAGGAGCAGGGCTTCGACTATGAGGTGTTAGAGCCAGATGAGCTGATGAGGCGTTGGCCACAGTTCCGCTTGAAGGGTACTGAACGAGCCATTTACCAAAAAGATACCGGAATTGTAGATGCCCGCCGCGCTAACGCTACCCATGTGGCCCTAGCACGGGCACGGGGGGCGGATATTCTGGAGGAGACACCAGTCAAAGCTATACGTCCGAGTGGAGGGGGAGTTGAGGTCATCACAGACCATGACACCTTCCTCGCCGACCACGTTATCGTCACATGCGACATGTGGACAAACCAGGTACTCAAGGAGATCGATATACAGATACCACTGACTATAACCCAAGAGCAGATAACCTACTATTCCACACCAAATCTACGTGAGTTTGCGCCGGATCGCTTTCCCGTCTTCATGTGGCATGGAGCTCACAACTTCTATGGGTTCCCCGTCTACGGTGAGGTGGCAACCAAGCTGGGGCAACACATGGGAGGACACGAGGTAACACCGGAGACCAGAACTTTTGAGCCTGACCCAGTCCGCAAGGAACGGTACCGCAACTTCCTGAGCCGACATATACCCGGATTCTTGGGACCAGAGCTCTACACCAAGACGTGCCCGTACACGATTCCACCGGACCAGAACTTCGTCATAGATACGCTACCGGAACATCCTCAGATTTCAGTGGCCATCGGAGCCGGGCACGCCTATAAATTTGCTAGCCTTATTGGTCGGATCTTGTCGGAACTCGCGCTGGACGGCTTCTCTACTTGTCCTATCGAGCCTTTCAAGCTCACACGCCGGGCCATCACCGATCGCACATTTGAGAAGACGTTTCACGCCTGATGATGCGCGCTTCTCTGCTAACACTGGACGAACGTGATAGGAGGACAGATCCTTGACAGATTCCCTGCGGATAGAAACAGGGGCAAGACGGACTACGATCCCGAAAGATCGTCGAACTCTGGGCCAGACGAACACCTTACTGGAGCGGGGGGTGGACCTCGAACGGCTCCGCGGTGACCGGCTTCGCAAGGTGCAGGTGGAGATGCGAGCTCGAGATGTAGGAGCCCTTCTCCTGACAGATCCTATAAACATCCGCTACGTAACCGGCATTAGCGTGATGCCGCTGTGGTCGGCTACTAACCTCGCCCACTACGTACTGGCACCTGCCGAGGGAAGTCCGGTTGTCTTCGAGTACGCTCGGGCGAAGTTTCGCGCTGAGGAGTTCTTTTCTGATGTGAGAAGTGCTCATTATTGGCAGGCACGCTTCGCCGAGGAGATGGCTGCAGAGCGCTCGGGTGAGTGGGCAGCAGAGATCAAAGACGTTCTTCGGCAGTGGGGTGTAGTTGATGCCAAGCTCGGCGTAGACTGCCTCGATTACCATGGCTTCTCAGCACTCAGGGAGTTAGGGCTTCGGCTTGCAGATGCTGATGACCCGTTACAAGCAGCACGCATCATCAAGACCGCGGATGAAATCGAGCTTCTAAAGCAATCTGCCGCTGTCTGCGAGGCTGCGTTGTACGATCTAGAGCAGTCTATCCGTCCCGGAGTGAGCGAGCACGAACTACTGGGTGTCTTCTATCACAAGATGCTCTCCTTGGGTGGCGAGCACTGCTTCTCGCGGCTTCTCTCCACGGGGCACAAGACTAACCCATGGTTCCACGAGGCAGGCAGCAAGCTGGTACGTCCCGGAGACCTTGTGGCTTTTGACACCGATATGACAGGGCCCGAAGGCTACGTCTGCGACATCTCACGCACGTTCCTGTGCGGGGAGAATCCGACGTCGGTGCAGAAGGAGGCCTATAGGGTAGCTCATGAGTTCATCCATGAGCTTGCCGGACGGCTGCAGCCCGGACTGAGCTACGCCGAGCTTGCTGAGACCCTTCCCAAATACCCGGATGCCTACAGGGGGCAACGCTACTCGTTCGTGTTGCACGGCGTAGGCATGGACGATGAGTCGCCGTTTTTCCCGTATCCCGATGATCCCGGAGCCGTAAAGCTAGATGGGGAGTTCAAGGAGAACATGGTAGTGAGCGTGGAGTTCTACGCAGGAAAAGTGGGCGAGCAGGATGGGGTGAAGCTGGAAGATGAGGTTTGGATCACCACAGAGGGTTCGGTAATGCTTTCCCTCTACCCTTATGAAGAAAGGTTGCTCTGATGGAACTGGAGTTCTCGATTGCAAAGGTCCAAAGCGATTCGGAAGGGAGGAGATATGACCATTAGTCGCGTCGATCCTTATGCACGGCTCAATCCTCGGCCCATACCGCCCGAAGCCTACATCAAGGAGGAGACCTACAGGCACACCCGAGCTCCGGTAGACCTGGCGGTGACTCTCATCCCCGACGCCTACACTTCTCACGAGTTCTTCGAGATTGAGCGGGAGAGGGTGTTCGCTAAGAGCTGGGTCGTGGTCGGATTTGCCTCTCAGGTAGAGAAGCCGGGGCAGGTGATCGTCGCTGAGGTCGCCGGACGTTCGATCATCGTTGCCAGAGACAAGCAAGGTAAACTTAGGGCCTTCCACAACGTCTGCCGCCACCGAGCCGCCAAGCTGCTCGATGATGATGTCCGTATGGTGCGCAACAACAGAATAAGATGTCCTTACCATAGCTGGACTTATGATCTCGAAGGTCGGTGTCTGGGCACGCCCCTCTTCGAAGGTTCGGATATTCCGAAGGAAGCTCAGGTGGCTTTCGACATGAGCGGTGTCAAAGCGTTCGATAAAGCTGATTATGGACTCTTGCCCGTCAGGGTGGAGAACTGGGGCTTCCTGGTCTTCGTTAACCTGGATACCGAAGCTGAACCCCTCGCCAAGCAACTCGGTGATTTGCCAGAGCGTCTCTCCGGGCACCGGCTGGATGAGTGGCGGGTTGTGCGGGAGAAGGGCTACCATGTAGCCGCGAACTACAAGCTCGTCGGGGAGAACTTCTTGGAATACTATCACTTGCCATGGGTACACCCTGAGCTTGTGAAGGTTTCTCGTATGGAAGACCACTATCGCTGGCAAGGACCGGGGATGTACTCTGGATTTTGTACAACACCGATCTCACAGAATAGTGAGGCTGGTGGGTGGCAGGGGCTTCCTCCGCTCAGTTCTCTGAGTGAGGAAGATGCCGTGAGCGCGCGCTTTGCTCTGCTGTTCCCTAACACCGCCATCTCCGTGCTGCCGAATCACGCTTTCGTTATCGTTGCAAAGCCTGTGGGACCGGATCAAACTTTAGAAAAGACTGTTATCCTCTCTCATCCAGAGTCCTTGGAAGACCCCGACGCAGAAGAGAAACTCAATCAACTTATGCGCTTCTGGGACCTTGTCAACCTCCAAGACATTGAGATCGTCGAGCGGGTGCAGGAGGGGATCTCCAATCCGGCATACCGGGGAGGCCGGATGTGCTACAAGTTCGAAGAAACCCTCCATCGCTACCAAAACATGATTGTCGACAAAATGGTCGGGATAGATCAAGTTCCGCCGGGAGATGAGGAGGGTATGGTGCAGATGTTTCGATCGGGTGAGACGGACCTGGCTTGAGAAACCCAGAAATGCCGGAGATTCGTGACCGCCTCTTTATCGGAGGCGAGTGGACATCCAGCCGTAGCGGTCAGACCTTCGGAGTTGTGGATCCCTCAACGGAAGAGGTGATCGCAACCGTAGCCCGAGGGACAGCGGGAGATGTCGGCGACGCTGTGGGCGCCGCCAGGGAAGCCTTCAACGGCCCCTGGCGGCGCCTCACTCCTGAAGATCGGTCTCGGCTCCTCTACCGCGTGGCGCGGGTTCTTGAATCCAGGTTGGATGAATTCGCCGAACTGGAGACGCTGGACACGGGTAAGCCTCTCCAGCACTCCCGAAGCGAGATATCCGGTTGCGTCCGCTATTTCGACTATTACGCAGGCGCCGCCGACAAGATTCACGGTGAGACCATTCCGCTGGGGCCGGACTACTTGAACTACACGGTTCGCGAACCGCTCGGGGTAACCGCCCACATCGTGCCGTGGAACGCGCCCTTGAGCATGGTCTGCCGGAGTCTCGCCCCTGCGCTGGCGGCCGGCAACACCGCGGTGGTCAAACCCGCCGAGCAGACGCCCCTTACTGCCCTCAAATTCGCCGAAGTGTTTCTCGAGCTGGATTTTCCTCCCGGCATCTACAACGTCGTGGCTGGCTTCGGCGAGGATGCCGGCAAAGCCCTCAGCGAACACCCGGGGATAGATTCCATCACCTTCACCGGTTCCGTAGAGACTGGGCGTGCGGTACTCAAGGCTGCAGCTGAGCACGTAAAACCGGTGGTACTGGAACTTGGCGGAAAATCCCCGCAGATCGTCTTTGCGGACTGCGATTTAGAGCTGGCCGCAAACGAGGTTGCAAAAGGCCTCTTCTCGAACGCGGGACAGTACTGTGATGCAGGCTCCCGGTTGCTGGTTGAAGACTCGATAAGAGAGACCTTCCTGAAAAAGGTGATAGAGAACGCGCGAGCAATAAAGCTTGGTGCAGGAATCGATGACCCAGATATGGGACCTCTAGTATCTGCCGAACATTTCGAGCGCGTCCTGAACTACATAGACACAGGACAAAAGGAGGGTGCACATATGCTCATCGGAGGATGCGCCGAGGGGTTCGAGAAAGGATACTTTGTTGCGCCCACCATCTTCGACAAGGTAGAGAGAGGCATGCGCATCGCGCAGGAGGAAATTTTCGGTCCTGTGCTGGTCACGCTGTCTTTTAATGGCGAAGACGAAGCTATAGATATTGCGAACGACTCCAGTTACGGGCTGGCTGCAGGCATCTTTACACGCAACATCGATCGTGCACTTCGCTTCGCGAGCGAGATTCAAGCTGGCTACGTGATGATCAACGAGTACTTCTCGGGTGGTATAGGTTCTCCTTTCGGAGGCTACAAACTGAGTGGTTATGGCCGCGAGAGAGGATTAGTAGCGCTTGAAAACTACACACAGATTAAGAATACAGTAGTAAAAATAAGTGTTAGAGCTTGTTGCTTGTAATGCAACTATACAGGCTTCAGAGATGCTCCCTAATAGAAGATATACCTAGTATCAAGTCTGGAGAGGAGAAAATCAATTTCCATGAAAGCGGTCCTGCTCACCGGCTACGGTGGACTTGAGAAGCTCGAATATCGGGAGGACATACCCGTTCCCCGGCCCGGTCGAGACGAGGTGCTAATCCGAGTCGGCGCTGCCGGAGTGAACAACACGGATCTCTGGACCCGAGAAGGGGTTTACGGGACCGAGGATGATCCACAAGCTACTGGAGGATGGCGTCGTGGGGAACAGATGGAGTTCCCACGTATACAGGGGATGGATATTGTGGGGCGGATCATAGCGGTCGGCGATGGTGTCCCCAAATCCCGGATAGGTGAGCGCGTAATCGTTGACTTTGTTCTTCGCTGCGGTGAAGGAGAAGAGGGGCTAATAAATGCAGCCCTTATCGGTAGCGAGCGAGATGGTGGATTTGCTGAATATGTTGCCGTGCCTGCCGAAAACGCAATCGCTATCGATGCCCCTCTGAGCGATGAAGAGCTCGCTACATTTCCCACCGCCTACCTTACCGCCGAACACATGCTCAACCGAGCGAGAGTGGTAGGTGGAGAAACGGTGTTCGTAACGGGCGCCTCCGGAGGAGTGGGATCAGCCCTGCTGCAGCTGGCTCGTCTGCGCGGCGCGAGGGTGCTGGCTCTGGTGGGGGAGGGTAAGGAAGATGGGGCGCGTGAATTGGGTGCGGAAGGCGTGATCTCCCGGGGTGTGTCCGATCTGTCCTCGACTGTCGCCGGTATCACCGGCGGCCATCCGGTCGATGTGGTGGCAGACGTGGTGGGTGGCGAGACCTTCTCCGACCTGTTAAGAGTTCTCAAACCTCTTGGCCGCTACGTTACCGCAGGTGCCATCGCAGGCCCTATGGTGCAGCTCGACCTCAGAACCCTCTACCTCAAGCACCTGGAATTGATCGGCTCGACCATTGGTACTCGCAAGGAGTTCGTCGACATGATCGGATATATAGAGGAAGGCAAGGTTCAGCCGCTCCTTGCCGGCACTTACCCGCTGTCAGAGATCAAGCGTGCTCAAGAGGATTTCAGAAGTAAATCCTTCTTCGGTAAGTTGGTCCTGGTGCCATGAGTTTATCGCCCACTCTTTCGGGTGAACGCCAAAGATGCTCCTTGGCGCTGCAGATAGCAGTTGCACACCCACCTGCAGCCGTTCACCTTCCCACGGGCACGGCGATCGCCAGGAACCAGGAGAGGGTGAATCGCCATCATTGACCACTGCGCCGTCACAACCTGCAAGTCCCTTCTCAAGGCTCGCCGACGGAAAATTCGTCATGCCCGGCGCCCCATGCGAACTCACCGTCGTCCAGCATCAGGATTTCTCGCGCGTAGACGTTTGAACGATCGGCTCCTCGTGCTGCCAGCGGGAGCCCAAATCCCGCCGGATCGAAGAAGCGAATCCCCTCAGATGAGACAGGGCCGCCACACGATCGTAGACAGGTGCGCGTGAACCCGACAGTGCTGCTTGACTGATCCCCCATCATTGGATAATGTATACATTATAGCGGTCGGCTATTGCGGGGTGTTTGGCGCAGAGCTGCGGGGCCGTTAGCTGGGAGTGGGCGGGGGGATGTGCTCCTGCTGGGTGGGGAGTGTGGTGAAAGGAAGGAGTGGGATGAGCGAACGAACGGCCTTCTATCATGATGAGCGGTGTCTATGGCACACCACGGGTGAGGCGGTGCTCGTGATGCCGGTAGGAGGGTGGTTGCAGCCGCCTGCCGGAGGCGGTCACGCAGAGTCGCCCGAGACCAAACGCCGTTTTAAGGCCCTTTTGGACGTCTCGGGCCTCCTGGGTGCCGAGGTAATCCAGCTCTCTGCGCCTGAGGTGGCGGAGGAAGACCTGTTGCGGGTGCATACCCGGAGTTATCTGGAACGTTTCAGGGCTGCCAGCGATTCTGGTGGTGGTGAGGAGGGGCTCTTTGCTCCCTTCGGAGCGGGCAGCTATGAGATAGCGAAGCTCTCTGCCGGGCTTGCCAAACGTGCTGTCTCCGACGTACTCTCCGGAGCGTTGCGCAACGCCTACTCGCTCTCCCGGCCTCCGGGACACCACTGTCTGCCCGACTCTGCGATGGGCTTCTGCCTTCTGGCCAACATCCCCGTGGCCATAGAGGCCGCGAGGGCCGAGCACGGAGTGGAGAGGGTTGCCGTGGTGGACTGGGACGTCCACCACGGCAACGGGACGCAGGAGATCTACTACGAGCGGCCGGACGTGCTCACGGTCTCCATACACCAGGAGAACTGCTTCCCACCCGGTGGCGGGGGCGTGGAGGAGCGCGGTGCGGGGGCGGGAGAAGGGTATAACGTGAACGTGCCGCTGCCGCCGGGGAGCGGGCACGAGACCTATCTCTACGCGATGCGCCGCATCGTGGTGCCCGTTTTGGAGCGCTTCGGGCCGGACCTGATCATCATCGCCAGTGGCCTGGACGCCAACGCCGCCGATCCTCTAGCGCGCCAGATGCTCTACGGCGAGTCTTACCGGCAGATGACCCGGCTCTTGATGGGGGCCGCTGAAGAGCTGTGCGGCGGGCGGCTGGTCGCCGTACATGAGGGGGGGTACGCCGAGTCCACCGTACCCTTCTGCGGGCTGGCGGTGGTCGAGGAGCTGAGCGGCGTGCGTACTCCCGTGGAGGACCCCTTCGAGGAGCTCTTCTCGGCCCAGCAGCCGGCTCGGCGGGTCCTGGAATTTCAGCGCACCCTGGTAGACGAGATGGCTGAGGTTCTCATCTGAACCCGGCCGGCGGAGTGCAGGAAGGAAGACGTGAGCCCTCGGATCTGAGGAGGTCCCGGAATGCGAGTCTCTGAGTACGTGGAGCATGATGCCACCGGCTTGGCGTGTTTGATCTCTTCCGGACAGGTATCGGCGGGGGAGGTGCAGCGGGCGGCTCTGCAGGCGATCGAAGCGGTGAACAGGGAGCTCAATGCCCTCGTCGGTGAGCCGTTCGAGGAACCCCTGGCCCATAAGGAGAGCGGCCCGTTCTCCGGCGTTCCCTTCCTGATCAAAGACCTCGTCCTGCACGCCGAGGGAGTACCGAGCCGCTCGGGCAGCCGCATGACGGGAGAGGGTGTCACGTTCCCTTACGACTCGGATCTCATGACCCGCTTCAGGAGCGCGGGACTGGCGACCCTCGGGCGCACCGCGACGCCGGAGTTTGGTTTCAACGCCTCTACGGAGTCCGTGCTCACCGGCCCCACCCGGAACCCGTGGAATCCGGCTCACAGCGCGGGAGGTTCCTCGGGCGGCTCCGGAGCACTGGTAGCGGCGCGCGCCGTGCCGGTTGCCCACGCCAACGACGGCGGCGGTTCTATCCGTATACCGGCGGCCGTGAACGGTCTGGTAGGACTCAAACCGACCCGGGGACGCGTCCCGCTCGGCCCGGATTTCGGTGAGGCGCTAAACGGGGCCGCGGTTGAGTTCGTACTCACCCGCACGGTTCGGGACTGTGCGGCGCTGTTGGATGCTGTTCACGGACCCGGTATAGGTGACAAGTACTACACCGCGCCCCCGGGCCGCCCGTTCGCCCGGGAAGTTGGCGAGGCGCCGGGCAAACTGAGGGTCGCCTTCACCACCGAAGCGTGGTCCGGTGTGCCGGTCGATGCCGAATGCGTCCGGGCCGTCGAAGGGCTGGCGGCGCTGCTCGAAGAGCTCGGCTACGACGTAACGGAGGCCTCCCCGGATCTCGACGCTGAGGCCTTCGACCGGGCCAACTCGCGGATCTGGTTCGCCTTCCTGGCGGGTGCGGTCGCCACCTATGGCCGGCTGACCGGCAACCGGCCGTCGCCGGAGACCCTCGAAGCGACCACGCTCGCCTGTTCTGAGGCCGGGAACCGCCTCACGGCGCTGGACATGCTGGAGGCTGAGGCCATTCAGAACCAGATCACACGGACCATGGGACGCTGGTTCCTGGACTACGACGTGCTCCTTACGCCCACGCTCGCTCATGCGACGTTCCCGCTCGGCTTGCTCGACGCCGACGATCCGGATCTCGGCGCGAGGGACTGGTACGACAAGATCTTCCGGCACGCTCCCTTTACGGCGCTGTTCAATATGACGGGGCAGCCGGCGATGAGTCTGCCGGTGATGACCACCGGGAGCGGCGGCCCGGTGGGTATCCAGCTCGTGGCTCGTTTCGGCGAGGAGGCTACCCTGATCCGGCTCGCAGCCCGGCTTGAAGAGGCGCGGCCCTGGGACGGGCGCAGGCCGCCCGTCTGCGCCGGGACGAGCTGAGAGCCCGGGGCATATGCAGGCGGAACGGGTTCATCGTTGCACGAACGCTCTTCCGGTATGGGGTAGGATAGGGGAGGTGTCACAGAGAGGCAGGGGGTGAGGCTTTGAAGGCTGTTCGAGTGCACGAGCCCGGCGGTCCGGAGGCGATGCGTTACGAGGACATTCCCGTCCCGGAGCCGGGTCCCGGCGAGGCGCGCGTGCGGCTGGAAGCTGCGGGCGTGAACTTCATAGACGTGTACCAGCGCACCGGGCAGTACCCGGTGGAGCTGCCGCACACGCTCGGGCTCGAAGGCGCGGGCGTGGTGGAGGCGGTCGGCGAGGGTGTTGAAGAGGTAGGAGAAGGGGAGCGCGTAGCCTGGGCGATGAGCCCGGGGGCGTACGCCGAGAGAGCGGTGGTCCCGGCGTGGAGGCTGGTCCCGGTGCCGGACGGGGTGGACCTGAAGGTGGCCGCTGCGGTGATGCTGCAGGGCATGACGGCCCACTACCTGACGCACAGCACCTTCCCGGTGGAGAGCGGGCAGAGCGTGCTAGTGCACGCGGCCGCCGGAGGGGTGGGGCTGCTGCTGGTGCAGCTGGCAAAGAAGCGGGGAGCGTACGTGATCGGGACCGTCTCCACCGAGGCGAAGGCCCGGCTGGCGAAGGAGGCGGGGGCGGACGAGATCATTCGCTACACCGAGCAGGACTTCGTCGCCGCTACGAAGCGTCTCACCGGCGGCGAGGGCGTGCACGCCGTCTACGACTCGGTCGGCCGCAGCACCTTCGGCGGCGGACTCGACGTGTTGCGCCCGCGAGGGTACATGGTGCTCTTCGGGCAGTCGAGCGGGCCCGTGCCGCCGCTGGACCCCCAGGTTCTGAACGGCAAGGGCTCGCTCTTCCTGACCCGGCCCTCGCTTGCGCACTACACGCTGGACCGGGACGAGCTGCTGTGGCGGGCCGGTGACCTCTTCCGCTGGATAGAGGCCGGCGAGCTCGAGGTGCGCGTGGACCGCACCGTGCCGCTAGCCGAGGCCGCGGACGCACACCGGGCGCTGGAGGGCCGGGAGACCTCCGGCAAGGTGGTGCTGGTGCCGTGAAGCTGGACGCCGGGCTCGCGGTCGAGGGCAAGCACCTGCCCCGGATAGCGGAGGCGGCGCGGGAGGCCGAGTCTCTGGGCTTCGCCGGGCTCTTCGCGAGCGAGACGAAGCACGACTCCTTCCTGCCGCTCGCGCTTGCGGCCGAGCACACCCGCAGGATACAGCTCGGCAACTCGGTCGCCATAGCCTTCTCCCGCTCCCCGATGGTGACCGCGCAGCTCGCCTGGGATTTGCAGGACTTCTCCGGCGGGCGGCTCCTACTGGGGCTCGGCACGCAGGTCCGGGCGCACATCGAGCGGCGCTTCTCCATGCCGTGGGGCCGGCCCGTCGCCCGGCTGCGGGACTACCTGGGGGCGCTGCGCGCGATCTGGCACTCCTTCCAGACCGGCGAGCCGCTGCAGTATGAGGGCGAGTTCTACCGGCACACGCTCATCACGCCGTTCTTCAACCCCGGCCCGATAGAGCACCCGGAGATCCCCGTCTACATCGCGGGCGTGAACCCCGGGCTCTGCCGGCTTGCGGGCGAGGCGTGCGAGGGTTTCCACGTCCACCCGTTCCACAGCCCGGAGTACGTGCGGCGGGTTGTGCTCCCGGCGGTCGAGGAGGGAGCGGCTAAAGCGGGCCGCAGCACCGGAGAGGTGGAGCTGGCGACCAGCGTCTTCGTGATCACCGGGGAGAGCTCAGAGGAGGCGGAGCGGCAGCGGGAGAGGATGCGGGCGCAGCTCGCCTTCTACGCCTCCACCCCGACGTACCGCGTCGTGCTGGAGGTGCACGGCTGGGAGAGAGTGGGGGAGGAGCTGTCGAAGCTCGCGGCCGCCAAGAAGTGGGAGGAGATGCCGAAGCTCGTCTCGGACGAGATGCTCGCGGCGTTCGCGGTCGAGGCCGCTCCGGACGAGCTGGGGGCCGCCGTGCGGGAGCGGTACGAGGGGCTTATCGGGCGGGTGGCGTTCTACCTGCCGTTCGAGCCGGGCGAGAACCGGGCGTTCTGGCGCGCCGCAGTGCGCTCGGTGGGGGGCTAGGAGAGGCTGCTCAGACCCCCGTCCGGGAGATATCATTTGCGTAGTATGAGGATTCTCAGCTCCTGGTCCCGGACGAGGGCCGTGGCCGTCAAGGAATTCTGGGATCTTGTCCGCCAGCCGCAGCTGCTGCTGCTCTTGCTGCTGGGGCCGGTCCTGATCATGGTCGCCTTCGCCCTCAGCTTCCAGACGGAGAACATCCTGCCGCGCGCGGTGGTGGTGGTCGAGGAGGGCAGCGAGGGCGAGGAGCTCTTCCGGGAGTACCGGGACCGGTTTACCGTCCGGACGCAGTTCCAGGGCGTGCTGCGCAGCGTGGAGGAGGCCGATGCCCTCCTGCGCCGGGGCGAGACAGACGCGGTTATCATTATCCCTCCGGAGCCTTCGGAGACCGTGCTGCAGGGCGAACAGGCCGTGCTGCGGGTCCACTACGCCACCATAAACCCGGTCTTCGGGACGACGGTGCCGAACCGGGCCAACGGGCTGGTGCTGGACCTGAACCAGCAGATCGTGCGCGCCGGGGTCACACGGGAGATAGAGAACCTGCGCCAGGCCCGGCGGCAGTTCGAGGAGATCAACGAGATCGCCGCGCAGATAAACGCCGCGGCCGAGGCGCTGGCCTCCGAGGAGGCGCAGGGGCTGACGGCCGAGCTCTACACCGCCCTGACCAGCCTGGAGAGCACCCTAATAGTCCTGGAGAACGAGGCGGAGGGGCCGAGTGAAGAGCTGGGAACGGCCATAGACCGGACGCGCGAGGCCCGGGAGCTGGTGCAGGAGTTCCGGGAAGCGCAGAAGGAGGGGGCGGAGGAGATCAAGGCCCGCACCGGAGCCTTGGAACTGGAGCGGGCTCTCTCGGAGCTCGGGGCGAGCATCGGAGAGGTGCCGGACGTGCCGCCGAGCGTGCTGGTGAACCCGTTCCGGCTGGAGCTGGAGAACCTGGTCGCCTTCGAGCCTGAGGTGGTGGAGTTCTACGTGCCGGGGGTGCTGGGGATCCTGATCCAGCACATCGCTATCAGCTTGGCCTCGCTGGCGATCGTGCGCGAGCGCACCTCCGGGGCGTACGAGTTCTTCGAGGTCTCCCCTCTGGGACCGGGGGAGATCCTGTCCGGCAAGTTTCTGACCTACGCGGGGATGGTGCTGGCGGTGAACCTGGCGGTGGCGGCGGCCCTGATCTACTCCCTGAACATCCCGGTGCAGAGCAGCTACCTGATGGTGGCCGCCGTGATGGTGCTGCTCACCGTCGCTTCCCTGGGGTTCGGGTTCCTGCTCTCGGCCCTGGCCCGCAGCCAGCTGCAGGCTATCCAGCTCGCCATGCTGCACCTCATCGCGAGCGGCTTCTTCGCCGGGTTCCTCTTCCCGCTGGAGGAGATGACCCAGCCGGCCCAGGGCATCTCGCACTTTCTGCCTGCCACCTACGGTATCCGGGCGCTGCAGGACACCATGCTGCGCGGCACCGCCATCTCGCCCTGGGACCTGGGCGGCTTCGCCGCCATAGCACTCGTCTCCTTCGCCCTCGCCTGGCTCCTGATGCGCCGGAGGAAGATCTGATGCCGGTCATCGAGACGAAGAACCTGGTGCGGCGCTTCGGCGGGACCACCGTGCTCAGAGGCATCGACCTTCGGGTGGAAGAGGGCGAGATCTTCGGCCTTATCGGACCCTCGGGCGCAGGGAAGAGCACCCTCCTCAGAACGCTCACCGGCTACCTGAAGCCCACCGAGGGAGAGGTGAGGGTCTTCGGCCGCCCACCGGAGAAGTTCGGCACCGAGGAACGCCGCCGCCTGGGCGTGATGCCTCAGAAGTTCGTGCTCTACGAGAACCTCTCGGTGAAACAGAACCTGAACTTCGTCGCCCGCCTCTACGACCTGAGCTTCTTCGAGCGCCGCCGCAAGGTCAGAGAAGCCCTGGAGTTCGTGGAGCTCTGGGAGCACCGGCGTAAGGCCGCAGGGAATATCTCCGGCGGGATGCAGCGCCGGCTGCAGCTGGCTGCGGCCATCGTGCACTCGCCCCGGCTCCTCTTCGTGGACGAGCCCACCGCCAGTCTAGACCCCATCCTGCGCCGCCGCTTCTGGGACGAGTTCGTGCAGCTGCGCGAGCAGGGCCGCACCCTCTTCGTGACCACCCAGTACGTGGACGAAGCCGCCCGCTGCGATCGCGTCGGCTTCCTCGCAAACGGCACGCTCGCCGCACTGGGAACCCCAGACGAACTCCGGCGCCAGGCGTTCGGCGGCGAGGTGCTGGAGCTCACCCTGGGCGGAGAGCCGGGACAGGTGAGCTGGTCGCTCTCCTTCCTCAAGGACATCGGACACGTGGTAGAGGTCAGGGAGGACGAAGAGGCCGCAGAGGGACCCGTCAGCCACGCCCGCCTGATCGTGGACGATGCCGACGTGGCCATGCCCCAGGTCTTCTCCGCCCTCAACGGCGCCGACGTGCGCTCCGTGGATATCCTTAAACCGTCCTTCGACGAGGTCTTCTTCCGCCTGGTGCGCGGCAACAGCTGACGAAAAAGAAGGAACCGCCCGGCCCGGCGAGGAAAGGAGTGGGATCTCTGTCTCTAAGCTGAGCCGGACGGCCGCCTTCCAAAACTATCTTACCGGAATCTCAGACGAATTGTAAGAGTAGGTAAAAAATTTTTTTAGATAAAGCTAAATATTTGTTCCATTCCGGTTACCGGCCGGCATGTGCTGCTCAGCGGCGGGTGTTTACCCGGACATCCGTATAGAGCCTACCGGCGGACGCTGGGCCGGACGCGCTTCATGGCGGCCCGGAAGTCGTAGGCGGTGATGGAGAGTGCGGCGAGCTGGTGGCTGGAGAACCGGCGGGTGTAGTCCTGCAGGTTCAGCGAGCGGCGCATGCACACCAGCGCCGCTTCCCGGCACAGGGCTTCGAGGTCGGCTCCGGAGTAGTCGCGGGTCAGGGCGGCTACGGCTTCCAGGTCCAGGTCGTCGGCGAGCGGCATGCCGCGGGTGTGGATCTTGAGGATGTGGTGGCGGGCGTTGCGGTCCGGCAGCCCTATCTCTATCTCGTGGTCGAAGCGGCCCGGGCGGCGCAGCGCCGGGTCCAGGGCCTCCGGGCGGTTCGTGGTTGCGATCACGCACACCCGTCCCAGGTCGCTCATCCCGTCCATTAGGGAGAGGAGCTGGGAGACCAGGGTGGCTTCGAAGCTCTCGCTCATCATGTCGCGGGATGAGGCGAAGGAGTCTATCTCGTCGAAGAGGATGATCGAGGGCGACTTGGCCTTCGCCTCGGCGAAGATGCTCCTGAGCTTCGCTTCGCTCTGGCCCCAGAATTTGTTCAGGATCTCCGGCCCGGAGACGGCGATGAAGTGTGCTCCGCTCTCGTGCGCCACGGCGCGGGCCAGGAGCGTCTTGCCGGTGCCGGGCGGGCCGTAGAAGAGGATGCCTTTGTGCGGCCGGATCTTGAGCCGCTTGAAGATCTCGGGGTGGGTTATGGGCAGCTCGACCGCCTCCCGCACCAGGGCTATCGTGTCCTCCATGCCGCCGACGTCTGCGTAACGGGTGGCCGGGACGTTGCGGCTGCCGGGGGTCCCGCGCACGGCGTTTCCTACTGCTCCCGGGCTGCCGGAGCGGACGGTGCGCGCCAGGCGCTCCAGCAGGCTCTCGCCGTCCGGCTCGTCTTCATCTCCCGTAAGCGCTTTGGCGACTCCGTCCGAACCCCGGTAGGTCCAGGCGGGATCCCGGGCCGGATCTATGTGCTCCGGGAGGCGGGCGATCGTCTCCGCTATGTTGTCCAGGTCCAGTATGGGGCACCGGACGCAGGGGCCGAGGTCGCTCAGCACCCGCTCGGAGATCGCCGCCTTGTCCACCTCGAAGACCCCGTCTTTCATCTCCCCGAAGGCGTACCAGGAGTTGCTGGTGGGCCGGTCGTTGTCGTAGATGTGGATCTTCTTGCAGGGGAAGATCTGGCGGTCGTGCAGGAAGGGCGGCGTGCACCAGTCCTTCTCCGGCGTCCCGGCGCGCTGCTTGCGCAGAAAACACCGCAGCCCGGCGGCCAGCTCGTCGCCCGGCACGCGCTCCCCGTCCGCCGCGTACTCCACCGCGCGTTCGGAGCGCAGCAGCCGCCTGAGGCGGTCGAACTCCTGCCAGTCCTCCGGCAGCTCCAGCTCCACGGCGGCGCGCCCGGCACCGCCCGTGCGCGAGATCCGGTAAGATGAATGCCGCGAGGCTATCGTGGCGGCCTTGCGGAGAACGCCTGCCGGGCTGAGAGGGAATGTGATCTCGACCTTCATGATGGCTGCGCGGAAGATTTTATCAGGTGGTCTGAGCGAGAGGAGAGGCCATGAGCGAGAGGAATCCCCGGGTCTCCACCCGGCGCGGCGACGATGGCACCACCACGCTGCTCGGGAGCGGGCGGCTCTCCAAGGCGGATGCGCGCATAGCCCTGCTCGGCGAGATAGACGAGGCGAGCGCGTTCATCGGGCTGGCGCGGGCGGAGGCGGGAGAGGGCGAGCTGAACGAGTTGCTCCTGGGCCTCCAGCGGCTCATGTACCGCATCATGGGGGATGTGGCGATGCCCGAGGAGCCAAACCAGGTGGCCGGGGCGGACGTGCGCGCCCTGGACGGGAGGCTGGAGGAGCTCAAGGCGCGCACCGCGCTGCCGCGCGAGTTCGTCGTGCCGGGCGAGACGAAGCTCGGGGCGCACCTGGACGTGGCCCGGGCGGTGGTCCGCCGGGCCGAGCGTGCGGCGGTCGCCGCCGGCCTGCCGGAGGCTCATCCGGAGGCCCTCAAGGCCCTCAACCGCCTCTCGGACGTGCTCTTCGTGGCGGCCCGCCGCGCCGACGGCCGCTACTCGTTATCGCGGGAGTAGGAGCTGGATGACGTGCCCGGCGGTGACCAGTGCTCCCACGGCCGCCAGCACCCATCCTGCGGCCCGGTCTTGGCCGTAGAGCGCCGCCCCGATACCGTAGAGCAGCACTGCCAGTCCCAGGGAGAGTCCCAGCAGCCCGGAACGCCACAGGCCCGTGATGAGTGCGGCGGCCGCCCCGCCGACCGCCACACCCAGCGCGAGCAGGTTGAGGGTTCGCCGGTTCAAGCGGGCTTTAGCACGACCAGCAGGTCTCCCGGCTCCACGTTCGTGCCCGAAGGCACAGCGACCCGCTGCACCACGCCGGCCGCCGGAGCGCTGATGGAGGACTCCATCTTCATCGCCTCTATGGTTGCGATCTGCTGTCCGGCCTCCACGTGCGCCCCCTCCTCGACCGAGATCGTCACCACGCCGGTCATCGGGGCTGCGACGTGGGCCGGATCGTTCGGGTCGGCCTTCTCCCGGGCCGGGGTTTCGGGCTTGAGCGAGCGGTCCTGGGCGTCTACGGGCCTCGGCTGGCCGTTCATCGTGAGCATGAGCGTCCGGATGCCGCGCTCGTCCGGATCGGTCATAGCTTCGAGCTGTATATAGAGTCTCACGCCGGGTTCCAGGTCCACGGCCAGCTCCTCTCCGGTCTCGAGCCCGTAGAGGAACGCCCGCGTCGGCACCACCGAGACGTCTCCGTACCGTTCGCGGTTGGACTCGTACTCCTTCGCCGGACCGGGGAGCATCAGGCGGTTGAGGGCCGCCCGCCGGTCTTCCCCCTCGAGAGCCTTCCGGTCCGCCTCCGAGATCCCGCCGTTCGTGGCCGCCTCAACCCGGCCTGCGAGCGCCCGGGTGCGGAACGGCTCCGGCCAGCCGCCCGGGGGCGTGCCGAGCTCGCCGCGCAGGAAGCCTATGACGCTATCCGGCAGGTCGTAGTCGCCCGGCCTCTCTTCGAGCTCCTCGGGCTCTATGCCGGCCGAGAGCAGGTACAGGGCCAGATCCCCGACGACCTTGCTGGTCGGGGTGACCTTCACTATCCTCCCGAGCAGCTCGTCGCAGCGGGCGTAGAGGCGCTCCACCTCCTCGAAGCGGTCGGCGAGCCCCATCGCCAGCGCCTGCTGCCTGAGGTTGGAGAGCTGGCCGCCCGGGATCTCGTGCCGGTAGACCGTCCCGGTCGGGGACCTGAGCCCCGCCTCGAACGGCGCGTACAGGCTCCTGACCGCCTCCCAGTAGGGTTCAAGGTCTCCCAGAGCCTCCAGGGAGAGCCCGGTAGCCCGTTCGGTGTGGTCGGTGGCCGCGACTATGGCGGAAAGATTGGGCTGGCTGGTCATGCCCGAGAGCGGGGCCGCCGCTCCGTCTATGGCGTCCACGCCCGCCTCCACGGCGGCCAGGTAGGTGGCGAGCTGGCCGCCGGCGGTGTCGTGGGTGTGCAGGTGCACCGGCAGCCCGAACTCCTGCCGGAGCGCCCCGATGAGCCTCCGGGCCGCGGGGGCCTTCAGGAGCCCGGCCATGTCCTTGATGCACAGGATGTGCGAGCCAGCCTCGACCAGTTGCCCGGCCAGCCGCATGTAATAGTCCAGGGTGTAGAGATCCTCCCGCGGGTCCGAGAGGTCGCCGGTGTAGCAGAGCGCGCCCTCGGCGACGGCTCCGGCCTCCCGGACCGCCTCTATGGCGGGGCGCAGCTGGTCGATGTCGTTGTTGGCGTCGAAGATGCGGAAGATATCTATGCCGGCGGCGTGCGCCTCTTCGACGAAGGCGCGCACCACATCATCCGGGTACCCGGTGTAGCCGACGGCGTTGCGGCCCCGCAGGAGCATCTGCAGGCAGATGTTCGGCAGCGCCTCCCGCAGGCGCTCCAGCCGTTCCCACGGGTCCTCGTGCAGAAAGCGCAGCGCCACGTCAAAAGTGGCTCCGCCCCAGACCTCGGCGGAGAAGAGCTCGGGGAGCATGCGGGCGATGTGGGGCGCGGCGGCGAGCATGTCGAAGGTGCGCAGCCGGGTGGCCAAGAGAGACTGGTGGGCGTCGCGCAGGGTGGTGTCGGTGACCTGCAGTTGCTGCCTCTCGCGCAGCCAGCGGGCGAAGCCCTCGGGGCCCAGCTCCCGCAGCTGCTGCCGGGAGCCGGGGGGCGGGTCTCCGTCCGGCAGCGGCGGGAGCTTCTTTCTCGGGTCGGGCACCGGGGGCGGCTCGCCGTGCGGCCGGTTGACGGTCACGTCGGCGAGCAGCGAGAGCAGGCGGCTGGCGCGGTCGCGGCCCGTGGAGACGGAGGTGAGGTGGGGCCGGTCGTCCACGAAGCTGGTATATGTCCTCCCCTCCAGGAAGTCCGGCTCGTTCAGCACGGCGTTGAGGAAGGCGATGTTGGTCGCCACGCCGCGCACCCGGAACTCGGCCAGCGCCCGCCGGGCGCGCCGGGTGGCGGAGGTGAGGGTGGGACCGCGGGCGGTGAGCTTGGCCAAGAGCGAGTCGAAGTAGGGTGAGATCTCGGCCCCGGCGAAGGCGTTGCCGCCGTCGAGCCGGATGCCGGCTCCGCCGGGGGAGCGGTAGACCGAGATCTTGCCCGTGTCCGGCCGGAAGCCCCGGGCCGGGTCCTCGGTCGTAACCCGGCACTGCAGCGCCACGCCGCGCTGCTTTATCTCCTCCTGGCGCAGCTCGAGGTCCCGCAGCGTCTCGCCGCCCGCGATCCGGAGCTGCGCGTGCACCAGGTCCACGTCGGTCGTCTCTTCGGTCACGGTGTGCTCGACCTGGATGCGGGGGTTCATCTCGATGAAGACGTGCTCTCCGCTCTCGCCGACCAGGAACTCTACGGTGCCGGCGTTCAGATAGCCGACCTGCCGGCCGAACCTCACCGCGTCCTCGCACAACCGCTCGCGCAGCGCGGGGTCCAGGTTGGGCGCGGGGGCTATCTCGATCAGCTTCTGGTGCCGCCGCTGCACCGAGCAGTCCCGCTCGTAGAGGTGAATGACCTCTCCCGTGCCGTCGGCCAGGATCTGCACCTCGATGTGCCGGGGCTTGAGGAGGGCCTGCTCCAGGAAGACCCGGGGGTCTCCGAACGCCCCCGCGGCCTCCCGGATCGCGGTCTCGACCGCTCCGGGCAGCTCTCGCGGGCGCTCCACCCGCCGCAGACCCCGGCCGCCGCCGCCGCCGGCGGCCTTCACGAAGACCGGGTAGCCTATCTGCTCGGCCGCTTCGAGCGCCTCCTCAGGGGAGGAGACGGGGTCAGAGGCCCGCAGCACCGGGATCCCGGCCTCCTCTGCCGCCCGGCGGGCGCGCATCTTGTCCCCGGTGAGCGAGAGCACCTCCGGCGGAGGACCGACGAAGGTGAGCCCGGCCTCCGCGCACGCCGCGGCGAAAGCCGCGCTCTCGGAGAGGAAGCCGTAGCCGGGGTAGACGGAGTCCGCCCCCACCCGCTTTGCGGTCGCCACCAGCTCCTCTATGTCCAGGTAGGCGCGCACCGGGTGCCCCGCCTCCCCGATCTCATACGCCTCGTCGGCCTTCTGGCGGTGCAGGGAGCCCCGGTCGTCGGGGGTGTAGACGGCTACGGTGCGGATGCCCAGCTCGTACGCCGCCCGGAAAGCCCGGATGGCGATCTCCCCGCGGTTGGCTACCAGGACCTTCTTGAGCAAAGCTTCTCTCCTTCCGCCGGCCTGCTGACGAAGCCCCCGTATTCTAACCGCATGCCCCCGGCGGGTGCGCGGCCGGGGCTGCTACTTCTCCCGGACGTAGGTGCCGGGAGCGTCCTCTATCGGCGGGTGGTTCTCGCTGCCTATGGGCGGCGGGGGGATCTTATCGCCGGAGAGGGGCGCAAGCCACAGCGTCCAGTCCGTCCACCAGGAGCCTTCCTTCTCGGTGGCGTTCTCGCGCCACTCCTCGGCGGTGCGGAAGTCTCCGGCGTCGCCGCTCTCGTTGACCCAGTGGCGGCCCTTGCCCTTCGAGGGCGGGTTGATCATCCCGGCGATGTGGCCGCTGGAGGCGAGGCAGAACCGGGTCCGGCCGCCGGCGAGCCGGCTGATCTTCCAGGCCGAGCGCCAGGGGACTATGTGGTCTCTCTCGGCCCCGACGGCGTAGATCTCGTTCGTGATCCGGCCCAGGTCTACGGGCCTCCCCCCGATCTCCACCTTGCCCGGCTTGACGAGGTTGTTCTCCAGGTAGGTGTTCCGGAGGTAGAAGCTGTGCGCCTCGCGGGCCATGCGGGTCCCGTCGGAGTTCCAGTACAGCAGGTCGAAGGGCGGCGGCTTCTGCCCGAGCAGGTAGTTGTTGATGATGTTGGACCAGATCAGGTCGTTCGCCCGCAGCAGGTTGAACATGTTCGCCAGGTCCTGCTTGTCCAGGTAGCCCCGCTCCAGCATCTGCTGCTCCATGAACTCTATCTGGGGCTCGTCTATGAAGACCGCGGTGTCGCCGACCTCGGAGAAGTCCTGCAGGGCGACCATGAAGGTGGCCGCGTGGAAGGGGTTCTCGCCTTCTCCGGCGGCGAGGTAGGCGAGGGTCACCGCGAGCAGCGTCCCCCCGACGCAGTAGCCGACCGGGTTGATCTTCTCCGAGCCGGTTATGTCTCTTACGACCCCGGCCGCGGCCAGCGGTCCCAGCGTCATGTAGTCCTCGAAGGCGGTGTCCTCCATCGAGGCGTCCGGGTTCTTCCAGGAGATCATGAACACCTGGAAGCCCTGCTCCAGCAGGTAGCGGACCATGCTGTTCTCGGGCCGGAGGTCCAGGATGTAGTACTTGTTGATCCAGGGCGGGATGAAGAGGATCGGGACCTCGTAGACCCGCCCGGTCCGGGGCTCGTACTGGATGAGCTCGATGAGCCTGTTGCGGTAGACGACCTTGCCCGGCGTGACCGCCAGGTTCTCCCCGACCTCGAAGGCGGTGGCGTCGGTCATGCTCAGACGCCCCTCCCGGATGTCCGCGAGCAAGTTGCGGACCCCCTCCGCGAGGCTGGCCCCGCCCGTCTCCGCGATGCGCCGCAGCGCAGCGGGGTTGGTCAGGAGGAAGTTGACCGGGGCCATCGCGTCCACGAACTGCTTGAGATGGAACCTGAGACGCCGCTGCTCCTCGGTCTCCCGGTCGTCGGCCGTCTCCTCGGCCTCCCGGAGCAGGTACTCCGAGGCCAAAAGGTAGCTCTCCTTGAGCGTCTGGTAGAACGGGTTGCTCTCCCACTCCGGCGCGGAGAAGCGTCTGTCCGATCTCCCCTCCCGCTTCTGCCGCGGCAGCCCCCAGAAACGGGCCGTCGCCTCGTTCCACACCTCCAGCGTGGATTCGAAGAGGCGGCGGTTGTACTCTAGCGCCCGCTCGGTGGCCCGCACCGGGTCGCTCATCTCCCGCATCCACAGAACCTGCAGCGCGCGAATGATCTCCGCCCAGTTGAGCGGCAGTATGTTGCGCAACGGGTGAGCGTCCCACAGCTTCTGCACGGCCCACAGCAGCGGGTCCTGAGCCGGGGGGAACCCACCGCCCTCCCCGGCAGGGACCGGCCACAGAGCAGGCGCACCCGGCCGCGCCGCGGCCTCGCCCGTGTTCTGCCGCAACCACCGCGACCACGCCTCGAACGCCGCCGGAGGAGAGGTCCGGGATTCGCCGCCGCTTCCTCTGAAGTCCGTCATGCCGCCTTCCTTCTCTGCGCTCCCTGCCCGGCGCCTTGTATCTTAAATTCTTTTTACGGGCCGCTCAACGGCCGGTCAGTACGGTCTGTCCACCCACTCGGGTTCGGGCGTGATCTCGTCCGCCGGTTCGGGGCCGGGGCCGTCCAGTCCGGTGGAGCTGACCGTCATCAGGACCCGCACCCGCATGTCGCGGTCGCAGACCGCTTGGCACGAGAGCCGGAAGTCCCCCAGGTGGCCGCGGGCTTCGAGCACCTCCAGCTCGGCCCTGGTCATCTTCTCCGGTTCCCCGTCCAGGTACTCGATGCGACAGGTGGTGCACTTGGCGTAGGAGCCGCAGCGGTGCAGGATATCTACCCCGGCGTCTTCCTCTATCGCTTTGACCAGCCGTTTGCCCTCCGGCACGTCGAACGTGCCGTACCCTTCCACTTCCAGCTTCGGCAACTTTCCTCCCGGTATCGTTTTCCCTGCCCTTAGAGATATTACCCTACTTCTCTAGGGCGGGGGTCCGGCCCTGTCTCGGAGGCTGCGGGCGGGTTAGAATCCCTCTGCCGAGATTCGTATGTACCGGAAGGAGAGGCAGGTATGGTGGAACGGGAGGTCGTTGTAGGGCATGAGGAGGGCATACACGCCCGGCCGGCGGCGGTCTTCGTGAAGACGGCCAAGCAGTTCGCTTCGGAGATCGAGGTGGAGAAGGACGGCAAGACGGCGAATGCCAAGAGCCCTCTAAAGCTCATGACCCTCGCGGTGAAGAAGGATGATAGGGTAAAGATCCGGGCGGAGGGGCCGGACGCCCGGGCGGCCGTCGAGGCTCTGGCCGCCATAGCCGCCGGCGAGCTGCCGGAAGGCGAGTAAGCCATTCTTCTGCAGGAGGTGTTCTGGTGGAGAAGCCCGCTTCGCTCAAGGTAGACAAACCCTGGGGCAGGTTCGAGCAGTACACGCACAACCTGCCGTGCACGGTCAAGATCATCACGGTGGACCCGGGCGGGATTCTCTCCCGCCAGTACCACCACAGGCGCGACGAGCTGTGGGTCGTGCTGGACCCCGGCGCGCGCGTCGAGCTCGGAGAACAGGTCCTGGAGCCCGACCCGGGCGAGAAGGTCTTCATCCCCCGCCAGACGACGCACCGGCTCTCTGCGATCGGGTCCGAGCCGGTGCGGGTTCTGGAGATCTCCTTCGGGGAGTTCGACGAGGACGATATCGTCCGTCTGGAAGACGTCTACGGCCGGGCGGGCGGGTGAGGCTCTCCGGCATGACCTCCGTGCCCGCCCGGCCGGGGGTCATCGGTGAGCTGTAAGAGAGAACGGCCGCACCGGCGGCCGTTCTCTCTTTCGGGGCGGCGCAGGCCGCCAAAGGGACCGGGCGGCTACGAGCCGCGCCGCCGCTGCTTGAGGGCGACGGCGCCCGTCAGGATCCCGGAGCCTACCAGCAGCGCTCCTGCGGCCGGAACCACCAGAGCGGCTCCTCCGGTGTCCGGCAGCGGGGCCGCACCTCCGTTGTCGTCGGCGTCGTCGTTGTCGTCGTCCTGGGCGAGAGCCGCCGGCGCAAGGAGCGCCAGAGCGAGCAGCGCCGTGATAAACAGGGTTAGAATCCGCCTCTTCACCATACCTCCTTTCGGTTCTCGAGGTTTGCCTGCTCCACCCCTGCACGCGAGATATTACCCGGGTCGCATTAAAATGAGATTAAAGGTGCATTAGACTTGTCTCATGATCCTGGAGCCGGAGAGGTTGCTGCGGGTTCTGGAGCTAGCGAACCGGGCCCGGGCTTCCGGCTGCGGGCGGTCGCTGCGCGAGGCGCTCCGCGCCGCCGGCGCGCGATCGGCCGCAGGAGAGGCCGAAGAGGTGCTGGATGCGGTGCTTGATCGTCCTTCCCGGCGGCTCGTGGTCTACGGAACCCTGGCCCCGGGCGAGCCGAACGAGTGGGTGCTCGCCGGGCTGGAGGGAGAGTGGCGGGAGTGCCGGGTGCGGGGCGGGGTCTCGATCCGGCGCGGCCTGAGGTACTTCCGGTGGGACCCGGAGGCGGGGGAGGTGCGCTGCCTGCTCTTCGTCTCCGGGCGGCTCCCCGGGATGTGGCCGCGCCTCGACGCGTTCGAGGGGCCGGGATACCGGCGCATCCTCGTCCCCGCCGAGCTGGAAGGCCGGGTGGTGGCGGCGAACATCTACGAGGGGAGAGAGTGAGGTACGGGGCCGGAGGTAAGGTGAGCAGGCTGTGCGGGCGCGTCGCGCTCGTCACCGGCGTGAGCCGGCGGCGGGGCATAGGATTCGCCGTCTGCCGGGAGCTTGCGGCGCGGGGGGCGGAGATCTTCTTCACCGGCTGGCGTGCCTACGACGGTGAGACGCCCTGGGGCGCCGAAAGCGATGATCCGGCAGCTCTGCTTGTGGAGCTGCGCGGGTTCGGTATCCGCGCAGCGAGCCTGGAGGCCGACCTCTCGCTCCCTGAGACCCCGGCGCGCCTCCTGGAGGAGGCGGAGCGCGAGCTCGGACCGCCCGCCATCCTGGTCAACAACGCCGCGTACTCTACCCGCGACGGCTACCGCGCGCTGGACGCCTCCACGCTCGACGCCCACTACGCGGTCAACGTGCGGGGTGCTCTGCTGCTCGCGGCGGAGTTCGCCCGCCGGTTCTCGGGCGAGTCCGGGAGGATCATCAACCTGACCTCCGGGCAGTCGCTCGGCCCGATGCCGGAGGAGCTGGCCTACGCCGCCACCAAGGGGGCCGTCGAGGCCTTCACCGCTGCTTTGGCCGCCGGGGTGGCGGAGAAGGGCATAACCGTAAACGCCGTGAACCCCGGTCCCACCGACACCGGCTGGATGTCGGAAGACCTGAAACGGGAGCTCCTGCCCAGGTTCCCCTTCGGGCGCATCGGCCGGCCGGAGGACGCCGCCCGGCTCGTGGCGTTCCTGGCGAGCGACGAGGCGGCCTGGATCACGGGCCAGGTCATCCACTCCGAGGGAGGCTTCCTCCGGGGCTGAGCGAGCCCGATATATACTCTGGGCATGGAGTTTCTGAGGCGCATCTTCGGCAGGAGGGAGGAGGAGCGGCTCGGTCCGGTGCTGGAGCCGGGCGAGTACGAGCGGATCGGGACCGAAGAGGACCCGCTGCGCAACTACGAGGCCGCGCTGGAGCGCAACCTGGAGGCGATGGAGGCGGAGAGGACGGACACCGAGCGGGCCGTCCGGCTCTACGAGCAGAGCGTGGCGGAGGGCTTCGTGGGCATCCAGCCCTACGAGCGGCTTGCGGCCATCTACGAGCGGCGGCGGGAGTACGGCCGGGCTCTGCGGGTCTGCGAGGCCTACATAGAGCTCGCCCGCAGCGGCCGGATGCCCCGGGGAGCGCAGCGCTCGGCGGACCGCAGGCTGCCCGAGATCGAGCGTCGCGCCGAGCGCTACCGGGAGCTGATGCGGGGAGGTTAGATAGCTCCGAGTACCAGGGTTGCGATCGTGAAGTAGATGATCAGGCCCGTGGCGTCCACCACCGTGGTGATAAGCGGCGCGCTCGCCACCGCCGGGTCCAGACCCAGCCGGGAGAGTGCGAACGGCAGGGCGGCCCCGATCAGGTTCGCCACGAGCACTATGGCGATCATTGTGAGCCCGACGATGAGCCCGATCTCCACCCCGCCCCGGAAGATCCCGAGAAGGGCCGTGGCGAGCCCCAGCGCCGCGCCGAGCGAGATGCCCACGGCCAGCTCCTTGCTGATGGCCCGCCCCCACTGTCCGAGCCGCAGGTCCCCGGTGGCGATGGCCCGCACCATCAGCGTCGCCGACTGCGAGCCGGTGTTCCCCCCGGAGTCGATCAGGAGCGGGATAAAGAAGGCGAGCGCTATGGCCGCCTCCAGCGTCTCCTCAAAGGCCGCTATCACGCCGCTGGAGACGAGCCCCACGCCCACCAGCGCTATCAGCCAGGGCACCCGCTTGCGGAACAGGGACCACACGCCGCTCTCCCGGTAGCTCATGTCCAGGGGCCGCACGGCGGCGTAGAGGTGGAAGTCCTCGGTCGCCTCCTCCTCGGCTACGTCCAGCACGTCGTCCACGGTGACGATCCCGACGAGCACGCCCTCGGAGTCCACCACCGGCACGGCCTCCAGGTCGTGGCGCTGGATGGTGCGGACGGCTTCCTCCCGGCCGTCGTGGGCGGAGACGCTCACGAACCGGTAGTCCATGATCTCCTCCACCCGCTGCCGCGGATCGGCGACGATGAAGGCGCGCAGCGACAGGGCGTCCAGGAGCCTCCAGGAGTCGTCCACCACGTAGATCCAGTTGATCGTCTCCCGGTCCGCCCCGAAACGCCGGATGTGCTCCAGCGCTTCCCCGACCGTCCAGTGCGGCCGCACGGCGACATAGTCGGGCGTCATGAGGCGGCCCACGCTGCCCTCCGGATAGCCCAGCAGCTGGCGGGCCTCCCTGAGATCCTCTGCAGAGAGGAGGTTCAAAAGCTTCTGGGTCGCCTGGCCGGGCAGCTCGCCCAGCAGTTCCGTGCGGTCATCGGGGTCCAGGTCCGCGAGCAGCCGGCGCGTCTCCTCGTCGGTGAGCTCCTTCAACAGAGCGTTCTGGGTCTCGGTCTCCAGGTAGGAGAAGACCTCGGCGGCCAGCGGCCGGGGAAGGGCCCTGAAGAGCAGGACGCGCTTGGGCTTCTCCTGCTCCAGAAGCAGCTCGGCCACCTCCGGGAACGGCCACTCCGCCAGCATCCGGCGCAGCCCGGACCACTCCCCGCGCTCGATCATGCGCTCGACCTCTTCCTTCTGCAGCCGCTTCATCTCCTCTCTGGCCCCGAACAGCTGCTCGGGCATCTCCCTGAAGAGCTCACTGCGGCTCTCCGGGTCCAGCTCCAGCAGCAGCCGCGCGGCCTCCTCATCGGACATCTCCTTGAAGAGCTCCCGCAGCGTCTCCCACTGTTCTTGCCGGATTAGCGCTTCGAAATCCTTCCGGTTCATCTCTCCTCCTTCCTCGCTCGAATGGAACGTCAGAGAGCGGACTCGGACGGGCGCGGCCGACCGCTCTCCGGCTCCATGCGGGGAAGGAAGGAGCTATCGGGGGTACGGGAGGCCGCGCAGCCGCGAGCCGCCATTGCTACTGCTCGGTTCTGACACGCGCTCACCTCCCTCTGCGGTACGGACTGCAGAATGCCGGAAGAACGACGACCCACAGTGTAGCAGCTTGAAGTTCGAGTTCAAGTTCAGAAACCGAGCAGGAGCAGCACCGCCACGAGCGCGGAGACGGCGAAGGAGTAGTAGGCGAAGGCGCGCATGCTGTAGCGGCGGAAGAAGGCGAGCAGGAAGGCGATGGTCAGGTATGCCACCGCCCCCGAGACTGCGAACCCCGCGAAGAACAGGAATCCGAGCCAGGGGGTGAGGTTTTCGCTGTAGGCCTGCGGGATCTGCACGAGGCAAGCTCCGGCCGTGATCGGGATGCTCATCAGGAACGAGAACCGCGCCGCCTCCTGCCGGTCGAGCCCCAGGAAGAGCCCGAAGGTGATGGTGGAGCCGGAGCGCGAGACCCCCGGCAGCAAGGCGATGGCCTGCCCGACCCCGATGATCAAGGCGTCCCGGAAGCTCATCTTGGCGGCCTGCTTCCGCTTGCCGCCCACCCGCTCGCTCAGGATGAAGAGGACGCCGAAGACGGTGAGGCCCGCGATAACGGCCCAGGGCGAGCGCAGGCCCTCGAAGAATCCCCGGAAGAGGAAGCCGACCGCCGCGGCCGGGAGCGTCGCGACGATCAGGAGGTAAGCCACCCGCTGGTCGCTGTCCCCGAAGTTGGGGTGCGGGATCGAGCGCAGAAAGGCCCGCGCTATCTCTGCCAGGTCCCGCCGGAAGTAGGCTATGACGGCCAGCAGCGAGCCCAAGTGCAGCGCCACGTCGAAGGTAAGGCCGTACTTCTCCTGGTCCATGCCGAAGAAGTACTGGCCGAGTAGCAGGTGCCCAGAGCTGGAGATGGGCAGAAACTCCGTCGTCCCCTGCACGACTCCCAGTATTACAGCTTCGAGCAGCTCTCTCATGGCCTCCCGTTCTGCGCCGGGTCCGTTCGGACAGAGAGGTATGTTCTCAAAAAATCGCCGGCCTTGCCCTTCCCCGGCGCCTGTTATAGAGTATCGGAGGCGCGCGAAAAGCGCCGAGGGTGATGAGGCTCACCCATAACCGCATCTCACGGGATGCTGATGGCTTCTACTTGCGGCGAGCCGCGGGTAGAGGCCTTTTTGCGTTCTCCGGGGTTCGCTGCCGCAGAGCGAAGAGCGCGAGGACGGTCGAGGAGAGAACGCGTGGAGAACATCTACCTTGTTGCGGCGATTTGGGTCGGTCTGGCGCTTCTGGCCAGCCTCATCTCCATCCGGCTCGGCATCTCGGTGGCGCTGATCGAGATCACGGTCGGCATACTGGCCGGCAACCTCTTCGATGTGCCGGAGCCCGAGTGGGTGGCCTTCCTGGCCGGCGTGGGAGCCGTCGCGCTGACCTTCCTGGCCGGGGTGGACATAGACACCGAGGTCTTGCGCAATAAGCTCGCGGAGACCCTCCTGATCGGGTCCCTGTCGTTCCTGATCCCGTTTCTGGGCGCTGCGGCGTGGGCGTACTGGATCTCAGGCTGGGATACGAACGCGGCCCTGATCGCCGGGATCGCCCTCTCCACTACCTCGGTCGCCGTGGTCTACGCCGTGATGGTGGAGACGGGGCTGAACCGCAGCGAGATCGGGAAGGTGATCCTGGCCGCCTGCTTCGTCACCGACCTGGGCACGGTGGCCGCTCTGGGGCTCATCTTCGCCGGGTTCGGCGTGGAGATGCTGGTGTTCATAGCCGCCACGGCGGCCGTGCTGGTCGTGCTGCCCCGGTTCACCCGCTGGTTCTTCCGGCGCTACGGCGAGCGGGTGAGCGAGCCGGAGCTCAAGTACCTGCTTCTCATGCTCTTCGGTCTGGGAGCGCTGGCCAGCCTCGCGGGCAGCGAGGCCGTGCTGCCGGCCTACCTCGCCGGGCTGGTGCTCGCCGACACCTTCCAGAGCCGGGAGGAGCTGGCGAAGAGGATGCGCACCCTCACCTTCACCTTCCTCACCCCCTTCTACTTCATCCGGGCCGGGCTGTTCGTGTCGTTCGGGGCGCTCGTCGCGGGCTTCTGGGCGATCCTGGTCTTCTTCTTCGTGAAGGTCGCCGCCAAGTTCATCGGGGTGATGCCGGTGACCCTCTTCTACGGCTACTCCTTCAGAAACAGCATGTACACCACGCTCCTGATGTCCACCGGGCTCACCTTCGGGACCATCTCGGCGCTGTACGGCCTGGACAACGGTCTCATCACCCAGCAGCAGTACTCGGTGCTGGTGACGGTGGTGATCGCGACCGCCGTGATCCCGACCCTGATCGCCCAGCGGTTCTTCCTGCCCTTCGAGGAGATAAAGAAGCTCCGCGCTGCCAAGGAGGAGAGAGAATGAAGAAGATAATGGTGGCCTGGGATGGGTCCGAGACCGCCGCGCAGGCTTTCGAGAAGGCGGCCGAGATGGCGGCGAAGTTCGGAGCTCAACTGCGCGTGGTCTCCGTGGCCCAGATCCCGGACTACGTCGAGACGGTGGGCGAGTATCAGGGGTCGCTGGAGGATGCTGCCCGGTTCTTCGAGCGCAAGCGCGGCGCCCTGGACGAGGCCGCCCGGCGCTTCGGGGTGAGTTACGAGCGGGAGGTCATCCACGGGCATCCCGCGAAGGCCCTCATAGAGTACGCCCGGGACGAGGGCTTCGACCTGATGGTGGTCGGCCGCAAGGGGCACAGCGCGCTCGAACGCTTCATGATCGGCAGCGTGACGCGCCGGATAGCGATCTACTCCCCCTGCCCGGTCCTGATAGTCCCCAAACGGGAGCACGCCGGGTGAACGGATCGCCCGGCAGAAAGAGCGCCTTGCGCTTCCGGCTTGAGGAGGCGCTGGAGGAGAGCGGCTGCGCGGTGTGCCGGCTGGTGGAGCGGGACGGGCGCACCCGATTGGACAACCTGCTCTACGAACTCGTCAATGACCCGGACGTGCAGCAGGAGATGCGGCACTCGCTCGGCTTCTGTAACCGGCACGCCCACCGGATGCTGAAGATGCGCTCCGGACTGGGAGCCGCGATCCTCTACCGGGCGGTGGTGCGGGAGCTGCGGGAGGTGCTTGAGGACGCTTCCAGCTCCAAACCATCTTCGGCACTGAAGACGCTGCTGGGCCATCAGGATGCAAAGCCTCTCTTCGTCGAGCCGGGAACGGGGTGTATGATCTGCGCCGCCGAAAAGGAGGCCGAGGAGAGCTACCTGCGAGCACTTCTGGAGACCACAGAAGACACTCCTCCGGAGGAGCTTCTCGGAGGACCGGGCACCGTGTGCGCGCTTCACCTCAGCCGGGCCTCCGCTCTGGCGGGCGGGAGCCTCCCGGATACGCTGGTCGGGATGGTCCGGACGGTACTCGAAGGGCTGCAGACCGACCTGGAGCGGTACGTCCGGCACAACGACTACCGCTTCCGGGACGAGCCCTGGGGCCGGGAGCGCGACGCTCCCTGGCGGGCGGTGAGGTGGGTCGCCGGTGAGGAACGCTAGGCTGATCGAGCTCGGTGTAGAGGTGCCTCCGGAACTGCTGGAGCGGCTTCGGGAGGCGCTCGAAGCCTGGAGCAGCCCAGGATAACCAAACTGAGGATGGGCGGCACCCTGGAGGAACGGCCGGACGAGCTCGTTCTGGCGCTGGCTCAGCAGCAGGCCGCATACGGGGTCTTGAGAGGCTGGGAAGCTACCGAAGGTGAGGAGTACGGTGAGGGCCGGGAGGAGTATGATCGGCTGGCCGGCGAGCTGGAGCGCCTCGAGGGAGAAGTCGCTCCGCAACTGAGAGCGGAGATCGGGGAACTGGAGGACGCACTCCGGGAGAGGGGCGGCAACCCGGAGGAGATAACACCATCCTTCCCGCCGGGCGTAACCCGGCCCCGTCCGGCAACACCCCCCGATACCGGAACGCAAGGCCCTCTGAAAAGAATGTGGCGTTGGATCTCCGGCACGGGGGTAGCTGAGTAAGGGTCCTGTTGTGAGTGAGAGGCAGACAGAGCCGGTGAGGAGAAGGGCGGGATTCGATGGCCGTTCGGCGCTCGGGTTTGTCTTGATCTTCGGTGTTATAAGCTTGCTGGCCGATGCGACTTACGAAGGGGCGAGGAGCATCACCGGCCCCTACCTGGCCTTCCTCGGGGCGAGCGCCGCAGTCGCAGGCATCGTGGCCGGGGCCGGGGAGTTTGTGGGGTACGCTCTGCGGCTTGTCTCTGGGTACTTCACCGACCGCACAGGAAGGTTCTGGGCGGTCACGATCTGGGGATATGCCATCACCTTCGTCGCCGTCCCGCTGCTGGCGCTGGCCGGGAGCTGGGAGATCGCCGCGTTCCTGATCATCGCGGAGCGGTTGGGAAAGGCGATCCGTACTCCGGCCCGCGACGCCATGCTCTCGCACGCCACCGCAGGCATGGGCCGTGGCTGGGGGTTCGGGCTGCATGAGGCCCTGGATCAGGTAGGAGCCGTGATCGGACCGCTGCTGGTAGCCGCGGTGTTGTACTTCGGCGGCGGTTACTCGGGAGGCTTCGGCATCTTGCTCATCCCGGCCGCTCTTGCGCTGGCCGTTCTTCTCCTCGCCCGGCACCGCTACCAGACCCCGGGTGCTGCCGGGGGTCTTCTGGCTTTATTTGCTCTTCGTCTCCGTGAGTGTCGCGGGTTAAGCTCACTTCCTGGTCGCTCTTCTGGTAGGGCGCGCCTTCGACCGGGTAGGGGCGCTGGTCCTGGTCTTCGTGCCCCTTCTAGCGCTGGCCGGGGCCGTCCGGCCCGGGTAGGATGAGGTGGCGGATTCGGGAGGGAGCTTCGAGTGGGTGGCCGGCGTTCGGACCCGGAAGATTCTGGGAGCGGCATCTACCGCTGGGCGCTGGTCGTCGCGCTGGCCGCGATGGTGAACGTGGCCTACGGCGCGATCTTCTACTCCTTCTCCGTCCTGCTCGGAGAGGGAGCGGCGGCGGCCGAGTTCAGCCGTACCACCCTCTCGGCCGCGCTGGGGATGGCCGTCGTCGTCTCCGGCCTGCTGGCGCTGCTCGTCGGCACCGTCTGCGACGTGGCCGGGCCGCGGCGGGTCTTCCTGGCCGGAGCCGCCCTGGGCTGCTGCGGACTCGCGCTCTTCTCCCGCGCCACCGCCGACTGGCAGGTGATCGCAGTCTGGGCGCTCCTCATAGGGCCGGCGATGGCCTGCACCTTCTACGAACCCGCCTACGTCGCCGTAGACCAGTGGTTCGAGGGGCCGAAGGGCAAGGCCCTGGGCGTGCTGACGCTGGTGGCCGGGCTCTCGGTCGCCATCTTCCTGCCCCTGACCCAATGGCTCGTCGAACGCGGCGGCTGGCGCAACGCCACCCTGACCCTGGGCCTGGTCATGGCCGCCGTCATCTGGACGCTCGCGCTGCTGGTCGTGCGCGACCGGCCCCGCAAAGAAGCCCGGATGCCCAGGATAGACCTCAAGAGAACCTACGGCGCGATGCTGGCCGGCCTGCGGCACACGAACCGGGCGTTCTGGCTGATCTGCGCCGCCTACACTTTGGGGTTCACGGGAACCTTCGCCATGCTCTTCCACCAGGTGGCCTACCTGCAGGACCTCGGCTTCCCGGCCGGGCAGGTGGCCGCCGCCATCGGCCTGACCGGCCTCATCAGCCTCCCGGGACGCTTCCTCTTCCCCGCACTCCTGGATCATATCCGGCCCCGACCGCTCGTCGCCGCCATCTTCGCGATACTCGCCGCCTCCGGACTCATCCTCGTAGGAGCGCAGGAGTGGTGGCGGGTCTACCTGTACGTGGGCCTCTACGGGCTGGTCTTCGGCTCCGTGCTGCCCACCAGAGCCGCGGTGATGTCACACTACTTCTCCGGCGCACTCTACGGTCGCCTCATGGGGCTCCAGGCTACCATCCTGGCCCTCGCTACCGCAGGCGGACCGTTCCTGGCCGGGCTGCTGCGGGACGCCACCGGCACGTACACCATCCCCTGGCTCGGAGCAGCGGCGCTGCTCCTGCTGGCCGTGCCCGTGATACTGGCCGTCCCACAGCCGGCTAGAGATTGATGGTTACGATTCGTCGGAAATAAATTCTTACTATAGATATTTCGTATATATAACCGTATATTTACTGATGAAGCGTAGAGAAAGGGGTTGGCCGGTGGATGCCGTTGACCGGGAGATAGTGCGGCTGTTGCACGCTGACGGGAGGATGAGCCAGGAGCGGGTTGCGCGGGAGGTGCGGCTATCGCGGCCTGCGGTGCACGAGAGGATCAAGCGCCTGGAGGAGCGGGGTGTGATCCGGGGCTACCGGGCGCTGGTGGATTGGGGGGCTCTGGGGCAGCCGCTGACGGCTTTCATCTGGGTGCGGACGGAGGGGGCTTGCGGTAGTTCGGCGGAGGCTATCATGGGGCTGAGGTGTGAGGGGGTGACGGTCGAGGAGTGCCACCGGGTGACGGGCGAGTGGTGCCTGCTGCTCAAGGTGCGGGCGGCTTCGCCGCTGGCGCTCCAGGAGGTTTTGGAGGAGATCCGGGACATCCCGGAGGTGGGGGGTACGATGACAACGCTCGCGCTCTCCACGCTCTACGAGGACAATATGGTGAGGGGCTAGCCGTGTTCGCCGTCTACTGCCCCCGGCACCGCGGCCGGGTTCTGCTCTTCGCGCAGGACATAGAGAGCCTTCACAACACGGACCGGGGCATCGAGCTCGTCTACCGCTGCTTCTGCGGCCACCGGGGCGTGCTGTACACGGGAAAGCGGCGGGCGGGGGAGGAGATGCTGCGGGTAGAGTGGATGCCGGGCAGGTCCGCGGGCTAGCTCTCCGGCAGTGCCGCTATCGGGAGGTCGCGCTCTGCGCCCCAGCTCTCCCAGCTCTGCGCGTCCCGGGTGCGGAATGCCTCCTCCAGCTCCCCGCGGGTGGCTGCCTTCAGCCCCAGCCCGCGCTCCAGCCGCTTCAGAAAGTGCGGCTCCAGCGCGGCGATCGCGATCCAGCCCCGCTTCGTCTCGTAGAGCGCGTATCCCGGCAACCCGCCGCCCAGCGGACCGCCCGGGGCCGTGAGCCCGTGGCGCAGCGGATCGGCGAACGAGCTCGCCGCCTCCGCCAGCGAGACCTGCGCGTAGCCGGCCTCCCCGCCCCGCTCGCGCGCCAGCAGCAGGCCGAGCGCCGCGCTCACCGCCCGCTCCGCTCCGGCGAGATCCGCCAGCAGCGTGCGGGGCATCTGCGGCGGCCGGATCAGGCCCAGGTCTGCCTGGTAGGTCAGGTCGTGGCCGGGGACGTTCTCGTCCGGCGGCGGGTACCCCACGATGGACACCTGCGAGAGGTGCGGGTGGCGCTGCTGGAGTTGCGGCCAGCCCAGCCCCAGCCGCTCCAGCGCCGCGGGCCGGCTGGAGGTCAGGAGCAGATCGCTCTCCGCCAGCAGCCCCTCCAGTCCGGAGCGCTCCTCGGGGTCCTTCAGGTTCAGCCGGATGGTCTCTATCCCCTCGTGCAGGGCCGTATACCACGCCGGGCAGAAGGCCTCCAGGGGATCTCCGTCCGGCGGCTCGACCTTCGTGATCTCCGCACCCAGCTTGCGCAGTCGGCATGCGGCTGCAGGTCCTGGAACGTTGACCGCCAGTGTAATCGCCCGGAAACCATCCAGCGGCAAGAACTCTCGCTGCACTATCCCAGCCTCCCTGACACAGGCCCCAGGATACTAGAAACCGGCCCTGCGCCGCTTCTTCTCAGGCTGCTCCTCCTGCCGCTCCTCCCGGACTTCCTCGTCCAGATACTCGACGCCGCCGACCAGCGCCTGCGGAGCCACCGCAAGCGCCGCCGCCAGCTTCTGCACCGTCGTGGGATACGCCCGGCGGTGGCCACTCTCCAGCTTGGAGATCGTGTCCCGCGCAACCCCGCTCTTCTCCGCCAGCTGCTGCTGCGTCAACACCGCCCGCCGCCGCATCTCCCGCAGGTGCGGAAGGTCCACAGCGCTCACCTCCCCAAAAACTTGCCAAAACACTACATAAATGCTACTGTATAGCTACCTGAAGAGATTCTAGCTCAGAGGAGACGAGATGGGTAGTTCGGGGATTCCGTACGTGGTGGAGGAGGGCCCGCGGGGTGAGCGGGCTATGGACATCTACTCGCGGCTCTTGCAGGACAGGATCGTCTTTCTGGGGGCGCAGGTCGACGACCAGGTAGCCAACTCCGTCATCGCGCAGCTCTTGCATCTGGCGAGCGAGGATCCGGAGCAGGACATCCACCTGTACATAAACTCGCCGGGCGGGGTGACTTCGGCGGGGCTTGCGATCTACGACACCATGCAGTTCGTGGAGCCGGACGTGGCGACGACGGCTCTGGGGATGGCGGGTTCCATCTCCGCCGTCCTGCTGGCCGCCGGGGCGAAGGGGAAGCGCCGGGCGTTGCCGAACTCTCGCATAGTCATTCACCAGCCGTGGACGCCGGGCGGTCCCGGAGGACAGGCGTCGGACGTGGAGATACACGCTCGGGAGATAATCCGCACCAAACGGCGCATGAACGAGATCCTGGCCGGGCACACCGGGCAGCCGGTCGAGAGGATCGAACGCGACACCGACCGGGACTACATCATGGGTTCTGAGGAGGCCGTGAAGTACGGGCTCGTTGACGGGGTTATCGGCCGTGTCAAGAGAGCTGTTGCGGCTACGCCGGGCTAGCGCCACCAGGAGGGGGTGGGAGCATGCCGGAAGATCGAACATCCAGAAGAGACGTTGGGAGCGGAGCCGGGCTTGCCCGCGACTACATCTGCCGGATGGAAGGGTTCCGCTGCGGCGGGGGCGTCTGCCGGATCCGGATCTACCGCGGAGAGCGACTCGGGGACGCTCCGGTAGTTATATGCAGCGAGCTTGCCGGGGAGGAGGTGGCCAACATATCCCTCCTGGCGGAGTACATAGCCGGGGAGGTGATCTGCGAGCACTTCCCCGGGGGGCTGCCGGACCTGCCGCGACCTCTGATCTGGATCGAGCAGCACTTCACCTTCGAGGGCGACCCGCGGGAGTACTCGCTGGTGAGCTTTCCCTTCTACCGCCCCCGGCCCGACGGGTTAGGCTTCGACCGGCGCATGGTGCTCGGGACTCCGCGCCGGGAGACTATCACTGCTGCGGAGGTCGCCGCTCTGGTAGGCGAAGAAGAGGAGCGGCGTTAGGCGCCAGCTTTCTCCGGTTTTCGGGTAGAATCTTCGCGAAAGGCTTGCGGTCGGGTGAGTGCCGGAAGGGGTTGGTGAGAGGTTGCAGGTCTCTGCGAGAGCAGATTATGCGTTACGGGCGGCGGCCGAGCTCGCCGCTGCCGACGGAGGGCCGATGAGGGGCGGTCAGATCGCCGGGGCCCAGAACATCTCGCGCAAGTTTCTGGAGAACATCCTGACCGAGCTCAAGCACGCCGGGATTATCCGCACCCAGCGGGGGGCCGGCGGCGGCTACTGGCTCGCGCGTCCGGCGCGGGAGATCACGCTGGCCGAGATCATCCGCGCCGTCGACGGGCCGCTGGCCAACGTGCGCGGAGCGCGCCCGGAGACCGTGGAGTACACCGGCGCCGCGGAGCACCTGCAGGAGGTCTGGATCGCCGTCCGCGCCAGCCTGCGGGCGGTGTTGGAGTCCGTGACACTCGAAGACCTGGTCCGGGGCGAGCTGCCCGAGGCCGTCAGGGAGCTGACCCGCGACCCCGAGGCCTGGGTCGGGCACTGATGCTTCCGCCATTTGTCTAGACGAAACGCGCATTTTACCGCTCTTTTACCCGGGGTTAACAGAGCGCTCTGAAGCTGCCGCTAGACTTGGCGGCGTTGTACGCGAGAGAGCCCGGAGGCACTGGAGGAATGTCGGGGCATAGAGTGGTGCCGGCGCTGGCCGTTGTGATGGCGGCGCTGCTGGTGGTTATCCCGGCAGAGGACAACGCCAAGATAGTCCGGGCCTTCGAGCCGGTAGTTGGCTACCTGGGCGAGGAGCTCGGCGTCGAGGTGGAAATCTATACGGCGACGGACTACTCAGGCATCATCGAGGCGATGCGCTCCGGCAACGTGGACGTGGCCTGGTTCGGACCGCTCTCTTACATGCTCGCCACGGAGGTGGCGGGGGCCGAGGCCATCACCGTGCGGGTCACGGAGGAGGGGGAGAAGAGCACCACCTATCACAGTCTCATGATCGCTCGGGCCGACGGCGACATTGAAAGCATCGAGGACCTTAGAGGCCGGAGCTTCACCTTCGTGGATCCAGCTTCGACCTCCGGCAACCTCTTCCCGAGGAAGGCCTTTGCGGAGGCGGGTATAGACCCGGAGCGGGATCTTGCGGAGACCACCTACGCCGGAGGGCACGACGCCTCCGCGCTCGCCATGGCGAGTCCGAGCCGATCCCGGAGAGCCCAATCGCCGTGGGGGAGGACTCCCGCCGGAGGTGAAGGAGAGGATCCGGGCGGCTTTCCTGGAGATGACGCCGGAAGACGTGGATGCCGCCACCCTCGGCACCGAGGACGCCGTCGGCTACGTCGAGGCCACGGACTCGGATTACGACGTGATCCGGGACTTGGTGGACACGCTGGACCTGGATCTCGAGCAACTCGCCAACCAGTAGGCGTGGGGAGGAAGACGGTGAGTGCTTTCGTCGAGGTCAGGGAATTGAACAAGGTATACCCGAACGGCACGCGGGCGCTCGGCGGGGTCTCGTTCTCCGTCGAGGGGCGAGTTTGCGGTGGTCGTCGGCAGGAGCGGGGCCAGGAGGTCTACCCTCTTGCGCTGTATCAACCACCTGGTCGAGCCGACCTCCGGGGAGGTCCGGGTGTAGCCGGTTGCTGCATCACAGGGCTCTCCGGCCGGGAGCTGCGGGCGGCGCACAAAGATCTGAGGCTCATCTTCCAGCAGTTCAGCCTGGTCCGGTGCCTGACGGCGCTCCAGAGCGTGTTCTGCGGGCAACTGAGCTGCCTGCGCCGCTTCTCGGAGAAGGACCGCAGGATAGCTCTGGAGTGCCTGGAGAGGGTGGGCTGAGCGACAAGGCCGATACGCTCTCCGGCGGACGCAGCAGCGCGTCGCCATAGCCCGGGCGCTGGCTCAGCGCCCCTCCGTAATCCTGGCCGACGGGCCGGTGGCGAGCCTGGACCCCGAGTCAGTGCGGACGGTCATGGACATCCTGCGCCTGGCTAGCGAGGAGGCATCGCCGTGATCTGCAACCTGAACCAGGTAAACCTGGCCGGCTGCTACGCGGACCGCATCCTAGGCATCCGGGAAGGCGAGCTGGGGCTCGCCGGCCTAGCCGTCGAGGTGGAGCGGGCCGAGATGGAGCGGGTCTACGGGGTCGAGGTCCGGGAGGCGCCGCAGTAAGCGCGAAGGCAGCGGACGCGCCGGAGAGCTTCCGGTGGATGCCGAAGTTCTTGGGGCTCGCCCTCCTCGGTGTCTTCTTCGTCCAGAGCGTCCTGGCGGTGCGGTTCAGCCCCGTGGTCTTCGCGCGCGGGATGCCGGACCTGATCTAGGCGCTCATCTTCGTCGCGGCCGTCGGCCTGGGGCCTTTCCTGGTCACCATGGCCATATCCATCCACTCGATCGGCATGCTCAGCAAGCTCTATGCCGAGGCGATGGAAGAGATAGACCCCGGGCAGGTGGAGGCGCTCCGGTCCACCGGGGCGCACCTCCCACAGACCCTCGCCCTCGGCGTGGTCCCGCAGGTGATGCCCCCCTTCGTGGGGCTCACGCTCTACCGCTGAGACATAAACATCCGCAACTCAATCATGCTCGGGCTGGTCGGGGCCGGCGGCATCGGCTTCGAGCTTCTGACCTCCATGCGCCTCTTCCAGTACCCGGAGGTGCTTACCATCCTGATCTTCGTCTTCATCATCGTGATGGTCGTGGAGCGCAGCTCCTCGTATATCCGGGAGAGGATGATCTGGGTGGCGGACGGATCCCTTGTTGGCGGGGCACTCAGTTCTCATGTGGCGAAGTGCAGGTCCTCCGGCTCGAGGCTTTACCCGGATTTATCGCAGAATTTACCACCCTCTAACACAGCTCCGAACCGGCTCCTATAGATTGAGCGTGTCCTACAAGCGTTGCTAACTGTGTGGTTTAGACAGGAGGTCGCAGTGCCATCTACCGCCCAGATCTCGCGCCGGGAGTTCTTTCGTCGCAGCGCCGGAGCTGCTCTTTTGGCCGGTTTAGGTACGTGGGGGCTGGCCGGATGTGGTGGAGGTGCCGCCGGCGCCCCCGATGGCCCGGTCGAAATCGAGTACTGGCACATAAACACCGAGGACTTCGGCGGACCCACGGTCCGGGAGCTGGTCGAGAGGTTCCAGGAGCAGAATCCTAACATAACGGTCCGTGAGCGCTTCCAACCCAACGCGTACACGGGTCTGCTGGAGAACCTGCAGACCGATCTTGCGGCCGGCAGCCCCCCGGATATAGCGCAGATCGGCTACCTGTACCTGGACTACGTCACCAACAACTTCCCGTTCGCGTCCGTAGACGAGTTGGTCGAGAGCTACGAGGACGGAGGCTACCTCGACGACTTCCCGGAGAACATACTGGAACTCGGACGAGTGGGCGGCGAGTTGGTCGGTATGCCCTACGCACTGTCGAACATAGTCACCTACTACAACGCCTCCATGCTCGAGGAGGCCGGGCTGGACCCCGACGAGCCGCCGCAGACCTGGGAGGAGTGGCGCGAGGCGGCGCGCAGCATCCGGGAGAGCACCGGTAAGCCGGGAATCTACCTCCAGATACTCGACGACAACTGGAGCACACAGGCGCTGATAGAGTCCAACGGCGGCCGGCTGACGGAATGCCGGGACGGCGAGGTGGTGGCCGCGTTCGACGGTCCGGAGGCCACGGAGGCGATGCAGTTCTGGGCGGACCTGGTCGAGGGGGAGTTAGCGCTGAACGTCCTGTGGGACCAGGGGGATCAGGCCTTTCTCAGCGGTGAGGTGGCTACCTTTATCACCACCATCGCCAAGCGGCAGAGCCTGGAGGAACAGGCCTCCTTCGACCTGAGGGCTACGACCTTCCCCGCCTTCGAGGGTAAGCAGCCCCGGCTCCCGGCGGGCGGCAACTGCCTCTTCGTGTTCTCCCAGGACGAGGTCAAAAGAAGGGCGGCCTGGGAGTTTATCAAGTTTCTGGAGTCGCCCGAGGGCCTGACCATCTGGACGAAGGGGACCGGCTACCTGCCGCCGCGGGAAGGTGTGGCCGACGACCCGCGGTACCTGAGGGACTTCATGCAGGAGAACCCCATTCAGGCCGTGGCGGTGAGCCAGGTACCCCTGGTGGTCCCCTGGCAGTCCTTCCCGGGCCCCAACGGCCTGCAGGCTGCCAATGCCCTCTTCTCGGCCACCCAGGAGATACTCGGCGGCCAGAGCAGCGCCGAAGCGGCACTGGCTCGCGCTGCCGGGCAGGTCAACGGTCTGATCGCCGGGGAGCCCTGCTCTTGAGCTACGGCGCCACCTCCAAGTCCTCCTCCCGGCCGCGCCGGCTGAAGTTGCTCCGGCCTTACCTGCTGGTGCTTCCGGCCGCCGTGTTCCTGGGGCTGTTCGTCTACTGGCCGGTGGTCCTGGTTACCTTCCTCTCTTTCTTCGAGTGGAACATGGTCAGCCCCCAGATGACCTTCGTGGGCCTGGAGAACTTCGCCTCCCGGTTCGCCGATCCGGCCTTCTACCGCCTCCTCTTCCAGAGCCTGCTCTACATCGCGATCGCGCTTTTGGGCAACTTCCTGCTGCCCGTGGGGCTCGCGATGCTCACCCTGCAGCTCGGCGGGCGCTGCGGCGACGTCTACCAGTCGCTCATCTTTACCCCCACGGTGGTCGCCGTCTCGGTGGGGGCGCTTCTGTGGCAGTACATATACCTGCCGACCGGCGGGCTCTTGAACGCCTTCCTGGGTCTCTTCGGAGTTCCGGGCAACAACTGGCTCAACGATCCGGCCACTGCCCTGGGATCTATCGGGGTTATCACGGCGTGGAAGTTTATGGGGTTCAACTACCTGATCGCCCTGGCCGGGCTCATGGCCATCCCTAAAGAGTACCTGGAGGCTGCCAGGGTGGACGGAGCCGCGGGGTGGTCCTTCGTGCGCTGGGTGCTTATACCGCTCCTGATGCCCACCGTCCTGTTCGTGATGCTCACCGCCATCCTCCAGGCGCTGCCCAACGCCTTCGTCCCGATAGAGATCCTCACCCGCGGCGGGCCGAATGACGCCTCTAACAACCTGCTCTACGCCACCTACCAGAGCGCCTTCCAGTTCTTCCAGATCGGCAAGGCGGGCGCCGAGGCGGTGATGCTCATGCTGCTCCTCGGGGGAGCGGCCGTCTGGCAGTTCAGGATCCTGGACCGGAGCCTGACCTATGACCGCTAGGAGCTACCCTGACCGCCTGGCGGCTCACGCGGTTCTGATCCTGGCGGTGGCGGTCACGTTCGTGCCGCTGGTGTGGATGTTCGGCATGAGCCTCAAGCCCCCGCAGCTGGTCTTTACCGATCCCCTCAATCCCCTCCCGCTCGCGCCGACTCTGGAGAACTACGCCAACGTCTTCCGGACGGCGAACGTAGCGCGCCAGTTCGTCAACAGCGTAGTGTTCGCCGGCGGGGTGACGCTGGGGCAGCTGGCGATTGCCGTGCCGGCCGCCTACTTCTTCAGCCGCCACGACTCGCGGGCCGCGAACCTGCTGTTCGCGGCCTTCCTGCTCACGCTGCCGGTGCCGTTCGTGGTCTTCTACGTGCCCAACTACATCCTGATGAGCCGGCTGGACCTCTTGAACACCTACCCCGGCATGATCTTGCCCCAGATAGCGAGCGCCTACGGCATCTTTCTCCTGCGGCAGCACTTCAAATCTTTCCCGCAGAGCATCATCGAGGCGGCAAGGATCGACGGAGCAGCCGAGTGGACGATCATCTGGCGGGTGGTGCTGCCGGCGAACAGAGCGGCGATAGCGGCCCTAGCCATCTTCGTGTTCATCAACACCTGGAACGAGTTCGTCTGGCCGCTCCTGATCGCCCGCGACCCCGAGATGCACATCCTCACCGTGGGCGTCGCCCAGTTCGCCAGCGGCGAGGGTGGCATCCAATGGTCCACTATAATGGCCGCGGCCGCCTTAGCAACGCTGCCCACCCTGCTGGCGTACCTCTTCATCCGCCGGCAGATACTCAACGTGATCCTGGAAGGAGCCGTGAAGGGATGAACGTCATCTTCATCGGGGACATTGTGGGACCCGGGGCGGTTGACTACCTGGCCCGGCGGCTGCCGCCTCTCCGCGAGGAGCACGGCGCGGACCTCGTGGTAGCCAACGCCGAGAACTGCCTCGTCAGCGGCTCTGAGGTCTGGAGCGGCTTCGGCATGAGCGTCGAGCTGGTCGAGCGCCTGTTTGCAGCCGGGGTGGACGTGATTACAGGCGGCAACCACTCTTGGGACGGTCCCCATAGCGAGACCGTCCTGGAACATCCCCGGGTCCTCAGACCCCACAACGTCCCGGCCGGCACCCCCGGGAAAGGCATCCTCTCTCTGGAGGTCACCGGAGAGCCGGTGTCCGTGATCAACCTCGCCGGCGCCAGCGCCGTCCCCGAAGCCCTGCCAGCCTACAAGTCCTGGCTGGCCGCCCGGCCGCGGGGCACAGCAATCGTGGATTTCCACAGCGAATCGCCTCTCGAGAAGCAGGCCTTTGCGTTCGCGGTGGACGGGGAGGCCGCTGCCGTTTTGGGTACCCACACTCACGAACCCACCCTGCCGCTGCACCTGCTACCCCGGGGAACGGCCCTCGTCACCGACGTGGGGATGACCGGTCCCTCGGGCGGTCTCGCGGGTATCGATCCCGGGCAATTCGTTGCTCGCCTCAAAGGAGAAGACCCTGCCACTCCAGACTCTCTCAGGCTGGCCCCGGGCCCGATTACGCTCGGCGCGGTGCTGCTCAGCATAGAGGACGGGCGAACCTCCGGGCTGGAGCGCCTGTCGTGAAGCCCGGCCCGGACTCGCTCGGGTCCAGAGCGAGGTTGTCTAGACAACCTCTTCCCAAGTCCCGCCGGGAGGCTTCAAATCGGTGACGATAGATACGAAGAAGGGCCGCACGCCCGCGGTGCCCCGCTACATGCAGCTCGCGGAGGAGCTTGAGAGGGCCATCCTGCGCGGCGACTACAGGTCATGAGACCGGCTGCCAACCGGACACGCACTGGCCGGACACCACGGCGTCAACCGGCACACGGCTGCCCGGGCCCTCGGACACCTTCAGGACAAGGGCCTGGTGTACAGGGTTAGGGGGGAAGAACAGCTTCGTGCGGCCGGGTTGCATAGATTACCGGGTCGCCGAGAAGATGGGCTTTTCGGAGTCGGTCGCCCGGGTCGGCTTCGAGCCCTGCAAGAAGGTCCTGGGCGTCCGGAGGGTCCGGATGTACGGGCGGTCGGCGGATGGATTGGGGGTGTCTTCCGGCGCCCTCCTGGTGGTGCTCGAACGTGTCAGCTATGCTGGTGAGATACCGCTAGTCTACGGCATCAAGTACTTCCGGGAGGACCTTTTACCCGGGATCTGCGACCTGTTACGGCGGGATTTCCGCTCGGCACGCGAGCTCGTGCGGGCCCACTACGGGCTCGAACTCTACAGGGCGCGCTCGGTCTTCGAGATGGAGCCCGCCGACCCGGAGATCCCCCGCTGCCTGGGAACGCCGGCCGGCGTCGGGCTGCTCAGGGTCGAAGCCCTCGACGTGTTCGGGGACGGGACGCCCGCCGAGTGGGGCATCTCCTACTTCCGGGGCGACGCCATAAGGGTGCTGGTCGAGACGCGCGGGGTAAAGGGGGTAGAGGATTGAGCGCACGGGGGCTTTGCGAGGCCGCGACCCAGACCCCTCTGGAGCATCTGCAGGAGGTCTGGATCGCCGTCCGCGCCAGTCTGCGGGCGGTGTTGGAGTCCGTGACGCTCGAAGACCTGGTCCGGGGCGAGCTGCCCGAGGCCGTCAGGGAGCTGACCCGCTACCCCGAGGCCTGGGTCGGGCACTAGCGTCATCTCTCTTCGGGGTTGCGCTCGAGCGCCGAACGTCCCGTCCACGGGCACGATGGCCCCGTCGATAAAGCTCGCCTCCTCCGAGAGCAGGTAGGCGACAGCCGAGGCCACCTCATCCAGCCTGCTCGCCCGGCCCACCGGGTGCAGCAGGCGTACTCAGGAAGCGGGCGCTCGCGTCAGCCTACGCGCTCTCTTTTCTTTTGAGAACCCGCCGCTCTTGAACACGGGCAGGTGTAACTCCGTATACCCCAGTGCAAAGTCCTCTAGAGAAAGTGAGGTGTCAGATCGTGAGTTGGGCTGTTGGCAGGTGGCGTCTAGGGCTGACAAAACCGCTGGTTGCGGCGGGCGTCGTGCTGGCGCTAATGGTCTGGGGAGCCGCGGGGGCTGCGGCCCAGAGCGGCGGCGGGGTTGTGTGGGGGCTTACGCCGTCGAACGAGTTGATCGCTTTCGACCGGGGTAATCCCGGGACGGTCACCGACCGCGTGACCATCGAGGCCGGAGAGGACATCCTCGGGATAGACTTCCGGCCGGCGACCGGCGAGCTGTGGGCTTTGGGGGCCGGCGGAGCCGTCTACACCGTGGATCCGGCCTCCGGCGCGGTAACGGAGCAGGGGCAGGTCACCGAGCCGCTGGAGGGTTCGGCTTTCGAGGTGGACTTCAACCCGTCCGCCGATGCCATCCGCGTCGTAAGCGACGCCGGGCAGAACCTGCGCCTGGCGGAGCTGGACGCGGGGATAGAGACCAACGTCGACGAGGAGCTGGCCTACGCCGCCGACGACCCCAACGCGGGCGCGCAGCCCACCGTCGTGGCCGGAGCCTACACCAACAACCTCCCGGACGTGGAGGAGACCACGCTCTACGACATAGACTCCGCGCTCGGCATCCTGGTCATCCAGGACCCGCCCAACGACGGCGTCCTCAACACCGTCGGTGAGATCGGGGCGCCCACGACCGGCAACGTCGGCTTCGATATCACCACCCTGAGCGGCGCGGACGAGGCGTTCGTGGCCCTGGAGTCGGAGATGGGGTCCGTGCTCTACGCCCTGGACCTCTCCTCCGGAGCGGTGACCGAGATCGGCGCCATCGGCGGCGGCGAGGTCGTCACCGACCTCGCCATACCCACGATGACCATGCCGGATACCGGCGGAGTTCCCGTGGTTCCGGTAGTAGTCTTCGGTGGGGTGGCCCTCGTCGTCCTGGCGGCCATTGCGGCCGGAGTCCGGCGGCGCGGCGAGATCTGATACGAACCCGATCACCCGCGGGGAGGGGCTCCGGTCCGGAGTCCCTCCCTCCGCCACCGAGGAGCGGGACCTCCGGCCCGTCATTTACCATACCTGTGGTGGCGGACCCGGAGGTGTTTCTGTTCGCGTGAGAGACGGTGGTGCATGAAGCGGCCGCAGAGGTTCCGTGCCCTGGGAGGGCGGCTGCGCCGGCTGCGCGCAGCGCGGACTGGGGAAGAGGAGATCCGCGCCGCTTACAGGGAGCACGCCGGGGAGTTGTACCGGCTGGCGCTGCGGTCGCTCGGGGACCGGGGGCTGGCCGAGGAGGTTGTGCAGGAGACCTTCGTGCGGGCGTGGCGCTCCCGCGAGAGGTTCGACGCCGAACGCGGCTCGATGAGGACGTGGCTCTTCGCCATCGCACGCAACTTGGTGGTTGATGCAGCCCGGAAGCGAGCAGCGCGGCCACCGGGGACAAGAGGGGGAAGTGAGAGTGGGGAAGAGAGCAGCGGGCCCGTCGAGGACCCGGCCGAGCGGACCCTGCGGGCGTTGCTGGTGGGAGAGGCCCTGGAGAGCCTCAGCGAGGATCACCGGCGCGTCATCTTCGAGGTGTACTACCAGGGCCGGCTGTACTCCGAGGTCGCCGAAGACCTCGGGGTGCCGTCCGGCACGCTGCGCAGCCGCATGTACTACGCGCTAAAATCTCTGCGCCTCACGCTCGAGGAAATGGGGTGGTCGGATGAGCGCTAACGATTGCCGGCGCTACCGGGAGTTGATCGGCGCGTACCTGCTCGGACAGCTCGAAGAGCCGGAGCGCTCCGAGCTCCGCCGGCACCTGGAGGGCTGCAACCGCTGCCGGGTCGAGGTGGACGAGCTTCGGGCCGTCGTCGAGTCGCTGGGCGAGTCCGGCGTGAGGCCGGACGAGTCGCCGCCCCCGGACCTCGAGGACCGCGTGGTCTCCAGAGTCGCGAAGCGAGATACCGGGGGTGCGGGAGTCCGGCGGGCGGTCGCGGTTGCCGGCATCGCTGCCGCACTCGTCCTCCTGGCGGTCCTAGGGGTGTTTGCGATCGTCGCCGACGACGAGCCGCAGGAGTTCGGTCTCGGAGACGAGGAGCCTATCGAGTTCGTGGTGGCGCGGGAAGAGATAACGGTGGAGAAGTCCGTCGTCGTCGCTCACACCTGGGGTACGGAGCTGCTGCTGGAGATCAAAGGCCTGGAGCCCGGCGAGGTCTACACCGTCACCCTCGAACGCGCGGACGGAGAACTCGTGCCGGCCGGCACCTTTATCGGGGTGGGGGAGGTCAAGGTGGACTGCCAGCTCAATGGGGCCGTGTTGCGCGAGGACGCCCGCTCCGTCTCCATTACCGACGAGGCCGGAGAGGTGGTGCTGAGCTCGGAGCTGTAGGCTTGCGGCCCGCTCCGACCGGAGCGAGGGGGCCGGCGCGCCAGGCCCCCGAAATCTGGCATACTTTCCCGCGTAGCAGGGAAAGAGAAGGGCAGGGGTGAGCTGATGCTGGTCGAAGACTGCATGACCCGGGAGGTTCTCACCGTCACGCCGGAGACCACGGCGGGCGAGGCCCTGCGGATGTCGCGCGAGCGGCGCATCCGGCACTTCCCGGTGCTGGAGAACGGGCGGCTGGTGGGGATAATCTCCGACCGCGACTTGCGGGACGCGGCCCCTCCGGCAGGCGACCCGGAGCGGGCGGCCGCGCTGGAGAAGCTGAAGGTGAAGGATGTGATGCGACGGGAGGTGACTACCGCGCACCCGCTGGACCCCATCGAGCACGCCGCGCGGGACATGAACGAGCGCAGGATAGGTTGTTTGCCGGTCGTCTCCGGGGGGAAGCTGGTGGGCATCATAACGTCCTCGGACGTGATGCGGGCGCTGATGCGGCTCGTCGGGGCGCACGAGCCCGGCAGCCGCCTGGAGCTGGAGCTCATAGACCGGCCCGGCGCGCTCGCCGGGGTGGCCGAGATCATCCGCGATCTGAACGTGAACATCGTGAGCGTGCTCTCTGCACCCGGGAAGAGCCCCGGCAAGAAGACGATGGTGCTGCGGCTGGCCATGATCAACCCCACTCCTGTGGTCCAGGAGCTGGAGAGCGCCGGGTACAGGATCCTCTGGCCCCCGCAGCAGGAAGAGGAATGAGCGGCGCGGCGGCCATCGTGCACTCGCCGGAGCTTGAAGCCTACGGGTTCGGCGACGAGCACCCGTTCAACCCCCGGCGGCTGAGGCTGACCCTGCGCCTGTGCGAGGAGCTGGGGCTCTTTGAGGGCTACTCCTTCGTAAAACCCGAACCCGCTACCGTCGAGGACCTGCAGACCGTCCACAGCCTGAACTACATCCGGCGCGTGCAGGAAGCGGGGAAGATGCAGACGGACTTCGAGACCCTGGTGCACTACGGTCTCGGCACGCCGGACAACCCGGTCTTCCCGGACATGCACGCAGCCTGCGCGTACGTGGTCGGCGGCACGCTGCGCGCCTGCGAGATGGTCATGAGCGGCGAGGCGACCCACGCCATGTGCATCTCCGGCGGGCTGCATCACGCCCTGCGCTCGCGGGCGAGCGGCTTCTGCGTCTACAATGACGCGGGTGTGGCCATCGCCCGGCTCAGGCAGGAGTATCCCGGACTCCGCGTGGCGTACGTGGATACCGACGCCCACCACGGCGATGGGGTGCAGTGGATGTTCTACAGCGACCCGGAGGTGCTCACCGTCTCCATGCACGAGACCGGGCGCTACCTATTCCCGGGCACCGGAGAGACCGGCGAGCTGGGCCGGAACGCCGGGCGGGGCTACTCGCTCAACGTTCCGCTGGAGCCGTTCACCGACGACGAGTCCTGGATCGAGTGCTTCGAGGCGCTCGTTCCCGAGGCGCTGCGCGCCTTCCGGCCGGACATCATCGTCTCGCAGAACGGGGTCGACGGGCACAGGCTGGACCCCCTCACGCACCTCTCCGCCACCACCCGCCTCTACGAGCACATCCCACACAGGATGCACGAGCTGGCGCACGAGCTCTGCGGCGGGCGCTGGGTCGCTCTGGGCGGCGGGGGCTACGACCACTGGCGCGTGGTGCCGCGGGCGTGGACCTTCGTGTGGGCGGCGGTCTCTCACCAGGAGGTGCCCGAGCGGGTGCCGGAGGATTGGATAAGGGACCACCAGCCCGAGAGCCCGGTCGCGCTCCCCTCCTTCATGCGCGACGATCCCGAAGACCACCCCCCGATAGAGCGGGCGAAGGAGATCTCGGAGAAGAACCGCCGGGCGGTGGAGGAGGTGCTGGAGAAGGCCCTGCCGCTGATGAGCTAGCCGTCCGGCCGCAGGTCTATCTCGAAGAGCTCCACGCCGTCCTGCCAGCGCACGAGCTCCGGGAGACCGAGCCCCTGCAAGACCCGGACCATGCGCCGGTTCTCCGGCAGCACGAGCGCGTGCAGGCACAGCACCCCGCGCTCCCGCGCCTCGTCCACGATGGCCCGGGTGAGCGCCGTCCCCAGCCCCCTCCCCTGCCAGGCGTCCTCCACGACCACGGCGTACTCGGCCCGGCTCTGGTCGTCCTCGTCCCGGTCGTAGCGGGTGACGCCGATAATCTCCCCGGGGTTCTCGGGGTCCAGGGCAACCAGCGCGAACCTCCTTTCGCCGTCGAGGTGCGTGAAGTACCGGGCGCGCTCCTCGTCCAGCTCCGGGTAGGGGCCGAAGAACCGCTGGTGGATGGTCTCCTCGCTGAGCCGGCCGTAGAACCTCCGCAGCGCCTCCGTGTCCTCGCGCCGGATGGGCCGCACGGAGACGGCCGTTCCGTCTCTCAACCTCACCTCGTGCTCGCTCAATGGCCTGCTCACTCCAGCATTATGCCGCCGCGCGGCGAAGCTTGCAGCCCGGGAACGCTCAGCCGGTGAGGAAGTCTATGCCGAGCGCGATGCCGGCGGCTATGAGGACGGCGTAGGCGAGTATGCTGATGAAGGAGTAGAGGAGCAGCGGGCCGGATCTCATGCCGAGCGCCCGGGCGGTCGCAGCGACGACCCAGATGCCGACCCAGGGGGTGACGATCAGGATCACCCAGCTGCCGTAGCGGTTCAGCCAGCGCTCGAACCGCTCCGAGGTGCGCCCGGTGAGCCAGCGCTTGACGCGCTCGATGCGCATCAGCTGGTTGTGGGCGAAGACGATGAGGGGAACCGGCGTGAAGTTGCCCAGCACCGGCCAGAAGACGGCAGAGAAGTAGTCCAGCCCGAGCGCGATGGACGCGGGAACGGCGACGTAGATCTCGAAGAACGGGAAGAACCCCATGAACCACGCCGCAGCGGCCTTGCCGATGTACTCAGCCAGCCCCACCGGCTAGCTCCAGCATCTTCTTCAGGACCCGCTCCCGCTTCTCGCCGTCCAGCCGCACCAGCCCCAGCAACGCACCCAGCCACAACCCATCCGCCGCCAGCTGCAGGAGGAGCGCCAGCGCCGGCTCTATGCCGTCGTTTGCCGCCCGCTCCTGCCAGACGGCGTACCTTTCCCGCAAGGGCTCCAGCAACTCCGGATTGAGCAGCATCGCCGCCAGCATCCCGGCGTTTATCTCCCGCTCGGCGTCCGAGAAGGTCTCCTCGAAGGTCGCCTCTACGTACGCCCGCGTCCAGCTACCGGGGCCCTCACCGGCCCGGCGCTCCAGCTCGTCCTCGAACTCCTCCAAATAGCACTCGAGAACACCCCCGATTAAAGCCTCCTTGCTCGGATAGTGATACAGCAACCCCCCCTTGCTGAGCCCCGCCTCCCGAGCCACCGCCTCCAGCGTCAGACCACTAACACCCTCGCGGAACACCACGCGGGTCGCAGCATCCAGAATCTCGCGCTTCGTCGCCTGCATATCCTTACTATACCGTCCGGACGGTACAGTAACAAGCGTTGAAGGCTGTTTTCCTGGCGGCTAACCTTTCGTTATGGCGGGTCGGCGTGATGCGTTCGGTGTGGGATCGGTGCCGGAGGAGCTGCTGTGGGGGATGGTACGGCCGCGGCGGGCGCGGCGGATGCGGGAGGTTCTGGAGAGCAGGACGCGGTATGTGACGGTTCTGCTGGAGGCGGTGGACGACGGGCACAACCAGGCGGCGGTTCTGCGTTCGGCGGAGGCATTCGGGGTTCAGGACGTTTCGGTGGTGGAGGGACAGAGGGAGTTTGCGCCGAGCCGGGAGATAACCCAGGGGGCGGACAAGTGGCTGACGATCCGGCGTTACGCGGAGACGGGGGAGGCTATCGGTGCGCTGCGCGAGAGGGGGTATACGGTCTGGGGCAGCCGGCTGGACCGGGGGGCCGTGCCGGTGGAGGGGGTGGATCTGGGGCGGCCGGCCGCCTTCGTCTTCGGCAACGAGCACTCGGGGCTCTCCGAAGAGGCGCTGGAGCTGGTGGACGGCACCTTCGTGGTGCCGATGTGCGGGTTCTCGCAGAGCCTGAACATCTCGGTTGCGGCCGCGATAACGCTCTTTCACGTCACGCGCCGGGCGCGGAGGGAGGCCGGGGAGCGCTACCGGCTTTCGGCGGCGGACCGGGAGGGGGTGGTGCGGGCCTGGATCTCGGCTATGCTCGATCGCGGGTAGAGCGGAATGCGGGGGAATCGAACCACCAACGGCCGGGTCTCGGCCGCCTGCCGGTTTTGAAGACCGGCCGGGCCACCAGGCCCACGCATTCCGGGAGATATTTTACTATCTGTATCTGCGGGTCAGGACGCGTTCGTCCCCGATGCGGCGGGTGAGTCCGGCGGCGTCCGCGAACTCCAGCCAGCCCTGAGCGTACTTGCGGCTGGTGTTCAGGCGGTCGCGTAGTTCGGCGAGCGTGACGGAGCCCTTCTCCTCGCAGGCGCGCCGGATCTCCTCGAAGACCCGGTCGGCGGCCTCCTTTGCGGCCAGCGTCGAGCCGTTCAGCCGCACGGCCTTCCCCTCCTTCAGGAGGAGCTGCGCTGCCGGCCCGGGTTCGACCTTCTCGAACTCGATGCTCCGCTTTCTCAGGCGCTCCAGCAGGGATTCGGCTGCGGCCCGGACCTCTTCGCCCGGACCGCCCGCGCCGGCCAGCGCGACGCCGCCTTCTGTCCGTTCCGCCTGCCCGGAGGCGATAAGTTCCGAGACCACGGCGTCCGCCAGCCGCGGCTCCACCCCGCAGGCTCTTCGGGCTTCGGCGGCCGAGAGGGCGGGGTCGACCGGGTTCTCCTCCGCCCGCCGCTCCAGCGCGGCGAGCAGCCGCCCGCGCGTCGCCGAGGCCGTCTCCTGCAGGCAGTAGAGCCCGCCGAGTTCGGTTACGTTCTCTGCCGCGCGCGCCGCCCGCTCCGCTGCGCGCTCGTCAGCCGGGAGCCGCCGGGCGAGCCCGGCCGCCGGCAGTCCCCGTTCCGGCTCCCGGCGCAGGAGGATGGGTACGGCGGCCGCGAGATCCCGCGCCTCCAGCGCCTCCAGCCAGCCGGGTTCGGGCCGCCGCCGGGCGGGGTGGGGGTCTATGATCGTTCCGCCGCCGATCGTGACCTGGGGGCTCATGGAGCGCAGGACGAAGCGGTCGCCACCGAGGGCCGCGAGCGGGTCCTGCAGCGTCAGCCGGGCGCGGGCGGAGCCGCCGGGCTCCAGGGTCTGTGCGCCGTGCAGCCGCAGCCGGCCGGCCGTGGCGCGCGTGCCGTGGTAGACCCGCACGCGGGAGCCGGACTTCAGCCGCGGCGCGCCCGGCAGCAGGTTCACGCGCACGTCCGGCCGCCGGGAGGATTGCAGCGGCTCGGAGGCGAGCATGTCTCCGCGCTCGATCTCGCCCGCCTCCATCCCCACCAGGTCCAGCGCCGTGCGGGAGCCCGCCGCAGCCGCTTCCACGGGCCGGCCGTGCACCTGGACGCCGCGCACCTGCACCGGCCTGTTCTGCGGCAGGGCGTAGAGCCGGTCTCCGGGGCGGATCACGCCGGACCACAGCGTTCCCGTGACCACCAGCCCGATGCCGCGCAGTACGAAGGCCCGATCCACCGGCAGCCGGACGAGGCCTTCCTGCCGGCGGCCCTCCGGCGCGAGCCGGTCCAGCTTTCGCAGCAGCTCCTGCACGCCCGCGCCCGTCACCCCGCTGACGCGGACGACGGGCGTCTCTTCGTAGCCGGTCTCCTCCAGCAGCTCCTGCACCTCAAGCTCCGCTATGTCCGCCGTCTCTTCGTCCACGGCGTCCGTCTTGGTCAGGGCGACGACCCCCTGCCGGACGCCGAGCATCCGGATCACGTCCAGGTGCTCCCGCGTCTGGGGCATGACGCCGTCGTCGGCGGCCACGACGAGCAGGAAGGCGTCTATGCCGGCGGCCCCGGCGACCATGTTCTTCACGAAGCGCTCGTGTCCCGGCACGTCCACGATGCTGGCCCGCCGACCTGAGGGCAGCTCCAGCTCCGCGTAGCCGAGGTCTATGGAGATACCGCGCCGGCGCTCCTCCTCCAGCCGGTCGGTGTCCACCCCGGTCATGCGCCGCACGAGGGTCGTCTTGCCGTGGTCTATGTGCCCGGCCGTCCCGATGGTGAAGGCGCTACCCGGCATCCAGCGCCTCCGCTACCAGCTCGTCTTCGCCGGGCAGGAGGGTGAGCACGTCCAGAAGCAGCGCGTCCTCGCGGATCCTCCCGATAACCGGCGGCTCCGCGGCGCGCAGCGCCGCCGCCAGCTCCTCCGGCGGGCGTCCGGCGAGGCGCACGGCGCGGGACGGGACCTCGTGCAGCGGCAGCGTACCGCCGCCGCTCCGCCCGGTGGAGGGTACGACGGACACTTCCAGCTCCGGGGCCGCCGCCGCTACCCTCGCCGCCAGCTTGCGCGCCCGCTCCTCCAGCTCCTCGGGACCGGTGTGGAGCATCCTGAGGGCCGGGACTTCGCGCCGCGCGCGCTCCGGGTCGGCGTACAGCCTGAGCGTCGCCTCCAGCGCCGCCAGGCAGAGCTTGTCCGGCCGCAGGGCGCGGGCCAGGGGGTGCCGGCGCATCCGGTCTATATACTCCGTCTGCCCGACGGCGACCCCGGCCTGCGGCCCGCCGAGCAGCTTGTCTCCCGAGAAGGTTACGACCGCGGCTCCGGCGGCGACCGCCTCCGGCACCTGCGGCTCGTCCGCCACCGGCACGAGCGCGCCGCTGCCGAGGTCCGCGATCACGGGCGCCCCGAGAGACGCCAGCTCTCTTATCCCGGCCGACTCGGTGAACCCCACGGTGGCGAAGTTGCTGCTGTGCACCCAGAGGACGGCCCGCGTCTCCTCGCCGATCGCGCGCTCGTAGTCCGCGAGGCGGGTGCGGTTCGTGGTGCCGACCTCGCGCAGCTTCGCGCCGCTAAGCTCCAGGATCTCGGGTATGCGGAAGCCGCCCCCGATCTCGATCAGCTGCCCGCGCGAGACCGGCACCTCGCCGCCCGCCGCCACGGCCGCCAGCGCCAAAAGCGTCGCCGCCGCGCAGTTGTTCAGAACCAGCGCGTCCTCCGCTCCGGTCAGGATTCGCAGCAGCCCCACCGCGTGCGCGTAGCGCGACCCGCGCCGGCCCGCCTTCAAGTCGTACTCCAGGTTCGAGTAGCGGCGCGAGACCTCAGCCGCCGCCCGCGCTGCCGCGTCCGCCAGCGGGGCGCGGCCCAGATTGGTGTGCAGTACGACCCCGGTGGCGTTGATGACCCGGCGCAGCCCCGGCCTCTCGGCGGCCGCCAGCTCCCGGGCCAGCTCCACTACCGCCGCCGGGCTCACGTCCGGGCGCTCCCCGCTCAGGATCCCGCGCCGCAGCGCCTCCACCGCGGCCCGCACGGCCTCCACCGCCCGCGGACGCCCCAGGCTCTGCACGAGCCCGGCCGCTGCCGGGTCCCGCAGCACCGTGTCCACCCCCGGCAGCACCCGCAGCTTCTCCCTCACGTCCACGGTTGAAAGTATATATCTGCCCCGGAGGGTGAGAGGGAGCGAACTGTGGTACATTTCCGCTTCAGGGGTGGAAAGGGGATACGTCATAGGGAACGCGCCGGCTACGGGGGTTGAACCCCGTGCCTGAGCTCGTCCTCGGGCCGCTGGTGCGCTACGTGGACGCCTCCCGGGCGACCGTCTGGGTCGAGACGAGCGCTCCGGGCGAGGTGGAGGTGCTGGGGCGCCGGGCGCGCACCTTCTCCGCCTGGGGGCACCACTACGCGCTGGTGCGTCTCGAGGGGCTTGAGCCCGGCTCTGCCTACGAGTACGAGGTGCGGCTGGACGGGGAGAAGAAGTGGCCCGAGCCGGGGTCGCCTTTCCCGCCGAGCGTGATCCGCACCCTGGCTCCCGGGGCGGCGCTGAGGCTCGTGTTCGGCTCCTGCCGGGTCTCGCTGCCGCACGAGCCGCCCTACACGCTCCGCAAGGACGAGGACCCCCGCGGGCGCGAGGTGGACGCGCTTTACGCGCTGGCGCTCAGGATGCGCCGGGAGCCGCCGGAGCGGTGGCCGCACGTCCTGCTGATGCTGGGCGACCAGATCTACGCCGACGAGGCCGCGCCCGCCACCCGGCAGTTCATCCGCTCCCGCCGCGACGTGAGCGAGCCGCCCGGCGAGGAGGCCGCAGATTTTGCGGAGTACGCCCACCTCTACCGCGAGTCCTGGCGGGACCCCGCCATCCGGTGGCTCCTCTCCACCGTCTCCTCGGCCATGATCTTCGACGACCACGAGGTTCAGGACAACTGGAACGTCTCCCATCTCTGGCTGGAGGAGCACCGGCAGAGACCGTGGTGGCGGGAGAAGATAGCCGGCGCTCTGAGCGCGTACTGGATCTACCAGCACCTCGGCAACCTCTCCCCGGCGGAGCTGGAAGCGGAGGGCTTCTTCCGGAAGGTCCGGGAGGCCTCCGATCCCGGTGCGGTTTTGAGGGAGATGGCGCTGAGCGTCGCGGGGAACCCGGAGGCGTACCGCTGGAGCTTCTGCCGCGACCTCGGCAACGTCCGGCTCATCGTCGCAGACTCGCGCGCGGGCCGCGTCCTGAAGCCCGGGCGGCGGCGCATGATCCACGCCGCCGACTGGGACTGGATCTCAGAGCGCGCCGAAGGGGACTTCGAGCACCTGCTGTTGGCCACCTCCATACCGCTCTTGCTCGGCCCCGGCCTGCATCACGCCGAGGCCTGGAACGAGGCCCTGTGTAACGGCGCGTGGGGCAGAGTAGCGGCCCGGCTTGGCGAGCGGCTCCGCAAGTCCCAGAATCTCGGCCACTGGAGCGCCTTCCCCGAGTCCTTCGACCGGTTCGCGGACCTCCTGCGCTCCGTCGCCGCGGGGGAGCGCGGCACGCCGCCGGCCTCCGTCACCGTCCTCTCCGGCGATGTGCACCACGCCTACCTCGCCCGGGTCGGCTTCCCGCCCGGCACTCCGGTCAAGAGTCCCGTCTACCAGGCGGTCTGCTCCCCCTTCCGCAACCCGCTCGACGGGAAGGAGCGCCGCTCCGTCCGGTTCGCCTGGTCGAAGGCCGGAGAGGCGCTCTTCCGCGCCCTTGCCCGCGCCGCCGGGGCGGGAGAGCCGCAGATAGCGTGGTCTCTCGCCCACGAAGAGCCGTGGTTCAACAACCAGGTTGCCACGCTGGAGATCTCAGGACCCTCCGCCCGCCTGTGCCTGGAGCGTACCGTCCCCGGCGACGGCTCCCGCCCCTCGCTGGAGACCGTCTTCGAGCGCGAGCTGTCGGGGTAGCCGGGCTCACATCCCGTTCAAAAGTCCCCGGCGGGCGGCGAGCTCCATTACCGCGTCCACGTCTATGGTGAGCGGGCCGTCCACCTCGAGACGCACCTCGGCCCGGTCGCCGGGGCCGAGCTCTATCTCCCGCTCGCCGTCCAGCGCCAGGGTGCACCCGTCCGCCTCCACCGGGAACGCTTCGCCGGGGTACATGCGGCGCGCCTCTTCCACGCCGACCGGCACGATCAGGCCCGGGGCGAGCGGGACGCGCAGCACGGCGTCTGCCTCTTCGGGCGCGGTCAGGCGCAGGTGCATGCCGCAGCTCTCCGAGCGGGAGATGGGGTCCAGCAGGCCCGCTATGGAGGAGAGCCCCACGGCGTTTGGGCGGGCGAAGCTCACGAAGACCTCGGAGATCTCCCCCGCGTGCCAGAGGGCGCGGGCTCCGGTCCACCGCTCCCGGGTCACGGCCACGTCTATCAGGGCGCAGTCGTACCGGGCCGCGCCGTTTACGCCGACGCGCAGCACCTTCTCCCGGCGCAGGGCCTCGCGGCGCTCTACCTGCCCGGTGGCCACGAGCCCGGTCGCCAGCCCGGCGACCGTCGCCTCGCGCATCTCGGGGAAGGCGTTGTTGGTGCCGGTGGAGAGCGCGCATAGCGGCACGTCCGCGCAGTGGCGGGCGACGAGGCGGTGCGTCCCGTCGCCGCCGAGCACCGCTATCGCCGCAACGTCGCGCTCGCGCATCTCCGCGACCGCCCGCACGGTGTCCCCGGCGTCGTTTCTGACCGGCATCGCCACGAACTCCAGCTCCGGGAGGGGCTGCTCGCGCAGCGCTCCGGTGCGGCCCCGGAGGTTGCGGGTCAGGCTCTCGGCGATGCCGTCCCCGGCGGGCATCATCAGCACGCGGTCCACGCCGGCCGCCCCGAGCCCGGTCATGAGACGGCGGACCATGTTCCCCTTCTCGGCGTTGTCGAAGACGGAGGCTCCGGCTACCAGCCGCCGGATGTCCCGCCCGGAGGCGGGGTTGGCGACGACGCCGACCGTTATCCCGGCTGACACCCTTACTCTAGGCCGCCGATGAAGTCCTCGATCAAGCGGTTGACCTCGCCGGCCGCCTCCATCTGCACCATGTGGCCCCGGCCCTCCAGGACCTCGGCGGGAGCCCGGCCGGAGAGCTCGGCGGCGTGCTCGGGCGGGAGGATGGCGTCCTTGTCGCCCCAGATGACCAGGATGGGGACCTCGCTCTCCGTCAGCCGGGACGTCAGCACGTTAGCCTGCCGGCCGCCGGGGAAGATCCCGCCCGCCAGCTTCTTCAGCGCCTCATCCACGCCGTCGAGGCGCTTGTACTTCAGCACGTCGTTCACCAACTGGCGGGTGACGAGATCCGGATCGGCGAAGAGCAGCTGGAGGACGGACTTCATCTCCTTCCGGCGCCCGGCGGCGATGAAGCCCCGTATGTACTCCTCGTTGATCTCCGGCCCCAGCCCCGCGCTCGCGATAAGCACCAGCGAGGCGACCCGCTCCGGACGGGCCAGGGCGAGCGTCGCCGCCACCGCCCCGCCCATGGAGTGGCCCACCAGGTGCGCCCGCTCGATGCCCAGCGCGTCCATGAACCCGGAGACCACCCCGGCCAGCTCGTCCAGCGTCCCCTCGACCTCCTTGGTGGAGCCTCCGTGCCCGGGGAAGTCCAGGGCGTAGACGGCGCGCCCGTCTGCCAGGACCTCCTGGTTGAAGAGCCAGTTATTCAGGTCGCCGCCGAAGCCGTGCAGCAGGATGGCGGTCTCTTCGCCCTCGCCGTGCTTGAGGTAGCGGATGCTCCTGCCGCCGACCTCTACCGTCTGGGGCTCCGGACCGGCCTCCTCCCCGGCCTCCCCGGGCACAAACGTGGCCTGAAACTCCTCGATAAACGAGTCTATCTCCCCCTCGGGGACCGCCGGGTCGGCGATCACCCCCAGCAGGCCGCCGACCGGGATGACCTCGCCCTCCCGGGCCACCCGCCGGCGCAGGACCCCGGCGGCCGGGGCTTCGACGGTGCCGTTGATCTTCTCGCTCTCGGCCTCGGCCACCTCGTCGCCGGGCTTCAGCTCCGCGCCCTCCTCGACGAGCCACCGGACGAGCTGCCCCTCCGTCATGGAGAGGCCCCACTTGGGCATCCCCAGCTTGACGATCCCGCTCATGCCCGGGCGCCGGCCCCCTCGACCACCTCGCGCGCGGCGGCGGCGATCCGCTCGGGGTCCGGGACGTAGGCGTCCTCCAGCGTAGGGCTGAACGGCGGCGGGGTGTGCGGAGCGGTTACCATCTTCGGCGCGGCCTTCAGATCCTCGAAGCAGTTCTGCGCCACCAGCGCCGCGATATCCGAAGCCAGGCTGCACCGCGGGTTCGACTCGTCCACGACCACCAGCCGCCCGGTGTTCTCGACGCTCTCGTAGATGGACTCCTCGTCCAGCGGGGAGGTGGTGCGGGGGTCCAGAATCTCGCACTCTATCCCGTCGCCGGCCAGCTCCTCGGCCGCCTGCTCCGCGAAGCTCACCATCCGCCCGATGGCGACTATCGTTACGTCGTCGCCCTCGCGTACGAAGTTCGCCTCGCCGAACGGCACGGTGTAGGACTCCTCCGGCACCTCGCCCTCCACCGCGTACAGGACCTTGTTCTCGAAGAAGATCACGGGGTCGTCGTCGCGGATGGCCTGGATCATGAGGCCCTTCGCGTCGTACGGGCTGGAGGGGATGGCGACCTTCAGCCCCGGGATGTGCGTGAAGATGGGGTAGAGGCTCTGCGAATGCTGGCCCGCCGCCCGGATGCCGGCCCCGTACATGGTGCGGATGACCATAGGCGTCCTGGCCTTGCCGCCGAACATGTAGCGGAACTTGGCGGCCTGGTTGAAGATCTGGTCGAAGCACACCCCCATGAAGTCCACGAACATCAGCTCCGCCACCGGCCTCAAGCCCGAGCAGGCCGCACCCGCGGCCGCTCCGATGAACGCCGACTCGCTGATGGGGGTGTCCAGCACCCGGCCCGGGAAACTGTGGTAGAGGCCCTTGGTGACGCCCATGACGCCGCCCCACGCGTCGTCCTCGCCCGGAGCTCCCGCGCCGCCGGCGTTGTCCTCACCGAAGACCACCACGGTCGGGTCGCGCTCCATCTCCTGGGCGAGCGCCTCGTTTATCGCTTGCATGAACGTTATCCTGCGCATTCTGTGCCTCCCTTCGGACGGCGGGTTCCGGAGGAGAACTGATACCCGCCGGCCCGTACCCTGAAGCCTAGTAGCTCACGTAAACGTCGCTGAGCAGGTCGGCCTGGCCCGGCTCCGGGGCGGCCTTGGCCTCTTCGACGGCCTCGTCTATGAGCGCCCGGACCTCCTCGTCTATCTGCTCCAGCTCGCTGCGCTCGATGAGCCCCGCATCGGTGACCCGGCGGGCGAACATGTCCAGGCAGTCGCGCTCCCGGCGGATGTTCTCGACCTCGTTCGGGGCCCGGTAGGTCTGGGCATCGCCCTCGAAGTGGCCGTAGTAGCGGTTGACCTTGCACTCTATCAGGGAGGGGCCGCCGCCCTCCCGGGCACGCCGGATGGCCTCGCCGGCCGCCTCGTACACGGCGAAGAAGTCGTGGCCGTCGACAACCACGCCCGGCATCCCGAAGCCGTCGGCGCGTTTGGCTATGTCTATGCCCCTGGTGGAGAAGTTGGTGGAGGTGGACTCGGCGTAGCCGTTGTTCTCCACGACGAAGACGCACGGCAGGTTCCAGACCGCCGCCAGGTTCAGGCTCTCCAGAAACGTCCCCTGGTTGGACCCGCCGTCGCCGGTGAACGCAACGCCGACCTGCTTCGTCCCGCGCACCTTGGCTGAGAGGCCGACCCCGCAGACCAGCGGCGGGCCGCCGCCCACGATCCCGTTCGCCCCGAGCATGCCCTTGTCCAGATCGGCGATGTGCATCGAGCCGCCCTTGCCGTGGCAGAGCCCGTCCTTCTTGCCGTAGATCTCCTTCATCATCGCCTTAACGTCGCAGCCCTTGGCGATGCAGTGCCCGTGGCCCCGGTGAGTGCTGGCGATGTAGTCGTCCTCGTTCAGGTGCGCGCAAACCCCGGCCGCGATGGCCTCCTCGCCCGCATACAGGTGCACGAAGCCCGGGATCTCACCCGTCGCGAACTCCACGTGCAGCCGGTCCTCGAACTCCCGGATCGTGCGCATCACCCGGTAGGACTCCAGCAGCTCCTCCTTGCTCGGCTCCCTGAGCCGCGCGGTGTCAACGGTCGTCAAGGGACTCCTCCTTTCCCGTTTCCCCGCTCCGGAGCAGCGCCACCGGGGACAAATATGCCGGAAGTCTCTCCGGTCCACCCGCTATCTGGCTATTCTCCGCAGATCCGGCCACCCCTGACTTTGCCGCTCCGGGCACATTTTAGATGCGGCCGAAGCATCATGCAATGTGCGTTCCCTGACGGTACGGCTCCGCACTGCCGCACACTCTGGCAACATTTGATGCACCCGGCAGGAGAGAGGGGGTTAAGTGGAGATACCCAAGGCTATGGTCGTCGAGCGCATCCGCAGCCGGAGCGGTTCCGAAATGGCCGAGAAGGCGGACGGGGAGCTGCCCGGCAAAGCTGGACCTCGACTCCGATGCGGAGCTGCTGCCAGAAGTTCTGAGCGAGGAGTTCTGTGGCCAGCCCCCGGTAGCGGGTTAGAAGTCGAGGCCTGGCCTCTCATCTGGCGTAGATTAAAATACCGGACAGGAGGTTGGTGCAGTGGCCGGCTTGATCGAAGCGAAAAAGCCCGGAATTGTAGAGTTGTGTAAGCGCCACGGGGTCGTACGCCTGGCTCTTTTCGGCTCCGCGCTGCGGGGGGACTTCGACCCCGGGAGGAGCGACCTGGACTTCGTCGTGGAGTTCGCTCCCATGAGCCCCAGCGAGCACGCCGGTGCGTACTTCGGGTTGCTGGAGGACCTGGAGAGCCTGTTTGGTCGCCGGGTAGACCTCGTGGAGATCGGTGCCGTCCGCAACCCCTACCGGCGCCGGGAGATCGAGGAGCAGCAGGAAATCCTCTATGGTGCGGCGTAGCCGCGAAGCCTATCTGTGGGACAGGCCACCCGCCACTTCCCCGATCTGGAGGACTCGATCGGTCCGGTACGCCAGATCGTGGGCTTCCGAAACCGGATCATCCACGAGTACGCCGAGATAGACTCCGAAATCGTCTGGGCTATCGTCCAGAATGAGGTTCCCCGGCTACTCGAAGAGTCCGAAGCGCTCTTGAAGGAATACCAATGTCGACCAGACTAGCCCTGGCATATCTCCTCAAACCCCCGATTTTGATGCGAGCCCGAACGAGCTGCGCGAGGAGTTTCGCAATCAGCCCCCGGTCGCCGGTTAGGGCCGGTCCTCGGATTGAGCCGCCCCGTCCTCCATTGATATACTGATTACATAAGGGAAGGCTGCGAAAGGAGGAGAGGATGTCGCTGGCTGAGAGACCGGTCGCCGTTGCCGACCATCCGTTGACCCCGTTGAGCGCGGAGGAGATCTCGGCTGCTGTGGAGATCCTGAAGCGGGAGCGCAGGCTCGGTGAGGAGGTACGCTTCGCGGGGGTGGTGCTCAACGAGCCGCCGAAGGAGGAGGTGCTGGCCTTCAGGTCGGGTGACGAGTTCGAGCGCGAGGCCTTCTGCGTCGTGGTAAACACCGCCGAGGAGCGGTCTTACGAGGCCGTCGTCTCGCTCACGGAGCGGAGGGTCAAGTCCTGGGAGCGGATCGAGGGTGAGGTGCAGCCCCCCATCGTGCTGGAGGAGTTCGACGAGTGCGAGCGGGCGTGCAAGGAGAACCCGGAGTACCGGGCGGCGCTGGAGAAGCGCGGCATCACCGACATGGATCTCGTGATCGTGGACCCGTGGTCGGCGGGCAGCTACGGCGACGAGGAGGGGCGGCGTCTGAGCCGGGCGCTCTCCTGGGTGCGGCTGGACCCCGAGGACAACGCCTACGCCCACCCGATAGATAACCTGATCGCGGTCGTGGACCTCAACAAGATGGAGGTCGTGCGGATCGAGGATCACGGCGTGGTGCCCGTGCCCCAAGAAAGGGGCAACTACACGCCGGAGGCCGCCGGGGAGCGGCAGGATCTCAAGCCGCTGGAGATCACGCAGCCCGAAGGCCCGAGCTTCGAGGTGGAGGGGCATGAGATCCGGTGGCAGAAGTGGCGCATGAGGATAGGCTTCACCGCCCGCGAGGGGCTCGTGCTCTACACCGTCAGCTACAACGACAACGGCCGGGAGCGGCCCATCCTCTACCGGGCCTCGCTCTCGGAGATGGTCGTCCCCTATGGCGACCCGCGCCCCGGTCACTGGCGCAAGAACGCTTTTGATGCGGGCGAGTACAACATCGGGGCGCTCGCCAACTCGCTGGAGCTGGGGTGCGACTGCCTGGGCGAGATCCGGTACTTCGACGCCGTGGTCGCCGACGGCAAGGGGCGGCCGCTGACCATCAAGAACGCCGTCTGTCTGCACGAAGAAGATTACGGGATGCTCTGGAAGCACTTCGACTTCCGCACCGAAGAGACCGAGGTACGGCGCTCGCGGCGGCTCGTGCTCTCCTTCGTCGCCACGGTAGCCAACTACGAGTACGGCTTCTATTGGTACTTCTACCAGGACGGACAGATAGAGTTCGAGGGCAAGCTCACCGGCATCGTCTCCACCGGGGCCCTGCCGCCCGGCGAGAAGACCCGTCACGGCCAACTCCTGAATACCGACGGGCTCTACGGTCCAATCCACCAGCACTTCTTCAACTTCCGGCTGGACCTCGATGTGGACGGGCAGAAGAACACCGTCTATGAGGTGAACACCGAGCCCGTCCCGCCGGGAGATGAGAACCCGCACGGCAACGCCTACTACGCGAAGGCCACCCGCATCTCCAACGAGTCCGAGAGCGGCCGGAAGGTCAACATGCAGTCCGCCCGCTACTGGAAGGTCGTCAACGAGGCCTCGAAGAACCGGGTGGGTGAGCCCGTCGCCTACAAACTGGTGCCCAAGACCAACGTGCTGCCCTTCGCCCAGCCCGACGCGCAGGTCATCAAGCGGGCCGGCTTTACCACCGGGCACTTCTGGGTCACGCCGTACGAGCCGGCCGAGCGGCACGCCGCCGGAGCGTATCCCAACCAGAACCCCGGCGACGACGGGCTGGTGAGGTGGATCAAGCAGAACCGCTCCGTGGAGGACGAGGACGTGGTGATCTGGTACACGCTCGGGACCCACCACCCCGTCCGCCTGGAGGACTGGCCCGTGATGCCGGTTCAGTACTCCGGCTTCATGCTCCAGCCGGAGGGGTTCTTCGACCGCAACCCCGCGCTCGACGTGCCCCGCCCGCACAAGGACGGCCACTGCCACAACGGAAGCTGAGAGCGGCCGGGGAAAGGGGGGTCCCGGTGGACGCGCCGGGACCTCCTCTGCATTAGAGACGAGAGGAGGAGAACATGCCTCAGCGGGCAGACGCCGGGAAGGTGCTCGGCGCGGTTGACGGCCTGCGCGGCGAGCTGGTCCGGGCCGTGAGCGAGGCCGTGCAGATAGAGAGCGTCAACCCCAAGTATCCGGGACAGGTCTATGAGGAGGTGGTCGGGGGCGAGGGCGAGGTTGCGCGCTACATCTCGCGGGTGTACGAGGATCTGGGCTGCGAGGTGGACCTGTTCGCGATCGAGGCCGGCCGGGATAACTGCGTGGGGGTCTGGAAGGGGAGCGGTGGCGGGAGGTCTTTGATCTTCAACGGGCACATCGACGTGGTGCCGCCCGGAGATCCGGCGAACTGGCAGAGCGGTTCGCCTTGGAGCGGGAAGATCGACGAAGACCGCATCTGGGGCCGGGGGTCCACCGATATGAAGGGCGGGGTGCTCGCCCAGGCGTTCGCGGCGCATGCGATCCGCCGCGCCGGTTTCCGGTTGCGGGGAGACCTCATCCTTGAGGCCGTGGTCGGCGAGGAGGTCATGGACCACGAGTGCGGAACCACGGCGACGATCCGGCGCGGATACACGGCGGATGCCGGGGTGGTCTCGGAGCCCAGCGCGCCTCCGCACCCGCTCGCCGTGGTCCCGATAACTCCCGGTCTCTTCTGGTTCTCCGTTACGGTGCGCGGCAAACCCACTCACGCCTCGATGCGGGCGCAGTTGATCCGGGCCGGGGGAGAGGGTGAGCGGGTCGGCGTCAACGCTATAGACAAGGGGCTGTTCGTCATGAACGCCGTCCGGCAACTCGAAGAGGAGTGGGGGCAGAGCAAGCGCCACGAGCTCTTCCCGCCGGGGCACTTCACGATACATCCCGGTGTGGTAATCGGCGGTCCGAAGGAGGTTCTCGTCCCCTTCGTCGTGTCGGAGTACATGACGATCGAGTACGCCTGCTGGTACCATCCCGAGGAGGATCCTGAAGCGGTCCGGCAGGAGGTCGAGCAGCATATCCGGCGCGCCGCCGAGCTCGACCCGTGGCTGCGGAAGCACCCGCCGGAAGTGGAGTGGAAGCTCAACTGGCCGGCTTCGGTCGTGCCTCCCGACCATCCGATCTGCGAGGCGGTCTCCACCGCCCACGAGCAGGCGGCAGAGGGCACGCGCTTCGCCGGCCGGCCCCCCGTTCAGGGGTTCGCTGCGGTCGAAGACACGGCGTTCCTCAACGCCGGGGGTGTTCCCGCGATCAGCTACGGACCCGGCGACATCCGGGTGGCCCACGGGGATGATGAGTACGTCCTGATCGACGAGCTGCTTACCGCAACCAAAACCTACGCGCTCTTGGCCATGGACTGGTGCGGCTACGAGTGAGGAGGGCGGGGGAAGTCGCGTCGGCGGCCGTGGTGCTAGAAGACGGTGCGCGATCCGCTACGACGACCCGGAACGGGTAGATTCGGGCGAGGGGTGCGTCGAACTCCTGCTGCGGGCGATCCGGACGCTGGCGGCCTGCGGCGGCGTTCGCCGGGCTGGCCTGCGCTGGGGGCGGATCTGATCGGGCGCAGCGGGAGAATCGTGGTGCTGGTGACCGGCACCGGGCTCAAGAGCCCGCAGCACATGCGGCCTGAGAGCTCGCCGGTGGAGATCCGGGGCGAGCCGCACGAGGTGGAGCGGGTTATAGCTCGCCGATGCACTCCCTGAGCGTGCGGGCGATGAACCGCAGGTCTTCCTCCGTGATGCTCAGGGGCGGGGCGAGCGTGATGACGTTGCTGTACCCGGCCACCGTGTCGCCGTTCCTGCCCACGATTAAACCCCGCTCCCTGCAGGCGCTTATCATCTGGCCGACCAGCGCCCCGCCCGCCGGGCGCTTGCTCGCCTTGTCCTCTACAAGCTCAATGCCGATGAGCAGCCCCTTGCCTCTTATCTCCCCGACGTGCGGGTGGTCTTCCAGCGCCGAGAGCTCTCCAAGCAGCTGCTCCCCCAGGGCCGCCGGACGCTTAAAGAGGTTCTCTTCCTCCATAATCCGGAGGTTCTTTAGCGCCAGCGCGCAGGCCGCCGGGTTGCCGCCGAAGGTGTTGACATGCCGGAAGCGGGCGTAGTCTTCGCCTTTGAACTCCTCGAACAGCTCGCGCTTTACGGCCGTGGCCGAGAGCGGCAGGTAGCCGCTGGTTATCCCCTTGGCCATCGTCACGATATCCGGTTCCACGCCGTAGTTCATGAACCCGAACGCCTCGCCGGTGCGCCCGAAGCCGCAGATCACCTCGTCTGAGATCAAGAGCACCCCGTTCTCCCGGCAGATGCGCTCCACCTCGCCCATGTAGTCTTCCGGCGGCACCAGGACGCCGCCGCCGGTTATGATCGGCTCCATGATCACCCCCGCCACCGTCTCGGGCAGCTCCCAGCGAATGACGCGCTCTATCTTCTCCGCGTACCTCTTCCCGGCGTCCGGCCCGCCGTACTCCCCGCGGTAGGTGTCCGGCGGCTCGACGTGCACGAATCCCGGGGAGAGCGGCTCGTAGCGGTACTTGCGCAGCGCCTGTCCGGTCGCCGCCAGCGCGCCCATGGAGTTGCCGTGGTAGGCCCGGTAGCGGGAGATGAACTTCCAGCGGGAGGGCTCGCCGCGCTGCTGGTGGTACTGGCGGGCCACCTTGAAGGCCACCTCGTTGGCCTCAGATCCCGAGTTAGAGAAGAAGAAGGTGTACTCGTCCCCGAGCAGCTCGTTCAGCTTCTCCCCCAGCTCTATCGCCGGCAGGTGGCTCTGGGTGAGGGGGTAGTAGGGCATAACCTTAAGCTGCTCGTAGGCAGCGCGGGCCAGCTCCTCGCGGCCGTAGCCGGCGTTGACGCACCACAGCCCGCTCATGGCGTCCAGGTAGCGGTTGCCTTCTATGTCCGTGACCCACGCTCCTTTGGCCTCTGCGATGGTCAGCGGCGAGGAGTTCGGGTCGTACCCGGCCAGCGCGTGCCACACGTATCTGCGGTCCTTCTCCACCCACTGCTGCGTCTCCCCGATCATGCACCCTCCTTCCCCTTCTCCCGCCGGAGAAGGTTGTCGTTCTGGCCTTGCGAGGTCACTGTAGTGCAGGGGCGGGGGATGTCAAGCGGCTGCCCGGAGGGGTACCATGGGCGAAAAAGGAGCCGTCTCATGCACCGCAACCCATCCGACGCCGAGATCCGCGAGATACTCCAGGCCGCCAAGAACATCGCCGTGGTCGGGCTCTCGGACAAACCCCACCGCACGAGCCACAGGATCGCGCGTTTCCTGCAGTCTGCCGGGTACCGCGTCTTGCCGGTCAACCCGAACCTGAGCGGGCCGGTGCTCGGCGAGGAGCCCTACGCTTCGCTGCGCGAGATAGAAGAGGAGATAGACATAGTGGACGTGTTCCGCCGCAGCGAGTTCGTCGGTCCGGTCGCCGAAGACGCGGTGGCGGCCGGGGCGAAGGTTCTCTGGATGCAGCTCGGCGTCATCAACGAGGCGGCGGCCCGCTACGCCGCGGAGCGCGGCCTGACCGTAGTGATGGACCGCTGCATCAAGGTGGACCACGCTTCCCTGGTGGGGTAGACGCCCCCGGCGGATTACTTTAAGGTTCTTCAGGGGAATTGCGAGCGGGAAAGGACTGGACGCTATGCGGGTCTCTGAGGCTATCGGGCGGACGCTGGCCGACCGGGGGGTGGATACGTTCTTCGGGCTCGTGGGCAGCGGGAACTTCACCGTGGTCAACGCGCTGCACGCGGCGGGGGCGAGCTTCTACGCCGCCCGGCACGAGAACGGCGCGATCACGATGGCCGACGGCTACGCGCGCGCCGGCGGGAAGGTGGGGGTGTGCACAACGCACCAGGGGCCGGGCTTCACCAACGCGCTCACCGGGCTCACCGAGGCGGCCAAGAACCGGACGCCCCTGCTGCTCCTGGCGGCCGACACGCCGCCGGGCACGCTGTGGTCCAACTTCAAGATAGACCAGGGCGGCGTGGCCGGGACACTCGGCGCTATACCCGAGCGGGTGCGTGGCCCCGAGAGCGCCGCGGCGGACACCGCGCGGGCGCTGCGGCGGGCGAGAGTCGAGCGCCGCCCGGTGGTGCTCAACATCCCGATAGACCTGGTGGGACAGGAGTCCTCGAACAGCCCGCACATCCCCGGCTGGCCGGACCTGGAGCCGCCGCGCCCGGCGGCGGGCGCTATCGAGCGGGTGGCGGACCTGCTGGAGATCTGCGAGCGGCCCGTGATCGTGGCCGGACGCGGGGCCGCGCTCTCCGGAGCGCGCGCGGAGCTGGAGGGGCTCGGCGAGCGGGTGGGGGCGCTGCTGGCGACGAGCGCGATGGGCCACGGCCTCTTCTCCGGGCTGCCGTACGCGGTGGGGATCGCGGGCGGCTTCGCCTCGCCGCTGGCCGTGGAGCTGCTGAGCCGGGCGGACGTCGTGCTCGCGTTCGGCGCGACGCTCAACCACTGGACCACGCGCCACGGGCGGCTCTTCCCGCCCGGGGCTCGGGTGGTGCAGGTGGATCTGGACGAGGAGGCCGTTGGGGCGCTGCACCGGGTGGACGTGGGCGTGGTCGGGGATGCGGCGGCCGCCGCGAAGGCCATTGCGGACGAGCTCGCGCGGCGCGGGGTGCGGAAGGAGGGCTTCCGCACCGCAGAGGTGCGGCGGGAGATCCCGCGCCGCCGCTGGCGCGACGAGCCGTACCGGGACGAGGGCACGGACGGGTATATAGACCCCCGCACGCTCAGCATCGCGCTCGACGACCTCCTGCCGCCGGAGCGCACGGTAGCGACCGACTCCGGCCACTTCCTGGGCTACCCGGCTATGTACCTGCGGGTGCCCGACCCCCACGGGTTCGTCTTCCCGAACGCCTTCCAGTCGGTGGGGCTGGGGCTCGGCTGCGCCATCGGGGCCGCGGTCGCGCGGCCGGACCGGGTCGCGGTCGCTGCTCTCGGGGACGGTGGGGCGCTCATGGCGCTCGGCGAGCTGGAGACGGCCGCCCGCTACCGTTTGGGGATGGTGATCCTCATCTACAACGACGCCGCCTACGGCGCGGAGGTCCACCACTTCGGCCCGATGGGGCACCCGGTGGAGCACACGCGGTTCCCCGATACGGACTTCGCGGCTCTGGCCCGCGCCGCCGGAGCGGAGGGCGTCACGGTCAGGAGGCCGGAAGACCTCGCACCACTCAAGGAGTGGCTTGGCCGGAGAGACCGGCCGCTCGTGATAGATGCCAAGGTCAACCCCGCGGTGCGGGCCGGGTGGCTGGAGGAGGCGTTCCGCGCGCATTGAAAATGGGGTCTTTAGGCCTCGCTGAAGCCTAAAGACCCGAAGCCTGCGAGAAGGAGGGACGATGGCAGGGAATCCCGTTGCGTCACTGGTGGAGGCTCTGGCGGGCGGCTCGGTGGAGGTCGTGGACCTGACGCAGCCTTTGAGCGAGAAGACGCCGGTCATCCGGCTCCCCGAGCCGTTCGTGAACACGCCGGGGCTGAGGGTGCACGAGATCAGTGCCTACGACGACCGCGGCCCCGCCTGGGCCTGGAACTGGCTGGAGATCGGAGAGCACGTCGGGACCCACTTCGACGCGCCCATCCACTGGATCACCGGCCGGGACGGCCTGGACGTCTCGCAGGTCTCCCCACAGCACCTCGTGGCTCCCGCCGCCGTCATAGACCGCTCCGCCGAGGCCGCCGAAGATCCGGACTACCTGCTCACCGTGGACGACGTGAGAGCCTTCGAGAGCGAGCACGGCCCGCTCCCGGAGGGCGGCTGGCTGCTGTTGCGCACCGGCTGGGACGCCCGCGCCCACGACGAGGAGCTGTTTCTCAACGCGGGCTCGGGTCGGCCGCAATCGCCCGGCTTCGACGTGGAGTGCGCGCGCTGGATCGCGGAGGAGTCGCCGCTGGTGGGCGTCGGGGTGGAGACGGTCGGCATAGACGCCGGCATGGCGGGCGAGTTCGACCCGCCCTTCCCGGTCCACTACTACCTGCTCGGAGCGGGCAAGTACGGCATAACGCAGCTCGCCAACCTCGCCGAGCTGCCGCCGGCCGGGGCCCTGCTCGTCGTCGCGCCGCTGAAGCTGGTGGGCGGTACGGGCAGCCCGATCCGGGCGTTCGCGCTCGTGCCGCGCGGGTAGGTGTCCCGCACTACCCTACGGAGCTGATGCGCGTGGTCGGGATGTTGTTCACGGTCGGCGTGGCCCGGGAGGGTGGGGCGGTCATCAGCCTCCCCCCGGTAAGCGGCCGCTAGCGGAGTTTTGTACTTCCCGGTCTCCGGGGTCGAGGCGAACCCGCTGGTGCTGTTGCTGGTGGCGTTCGCGGTCTCTGGGCTGTGCGCCCCGGCAGGGGTCTCGGGTGCGTTCCTGCTGCTGCCGTTCCAGGTGAGCGTGCTGGGCTTCACCAGCCCGGCGGTGAGCCCGACGAACCTGATCTACAACGTCCTGGCCGCCCCCGGAGGGATCTACCGCTACGCCGCGGACCGGAGCATCTCCTGGCCGCTGGCCCGCACGATAGTCCTCGGCTCGTTGCCGGGGGTCTTCCTCGGGGCGGTGCTGCGCGTCACGGTCTTCGCCGACCCCGGCATCTTCAAGGCTTTCGTGGGCCTGGTGCTGCTCTATCTCGGTGCCCGGCTCCTGCTGGAGACGTTCGGCTACCCCGGCCGGTCACGTCCGGGCCGCGGAGGATCGCGCGGCTCGGTGCTGGTCTTGGCCTTCTTCGTAGGCGTGGTCGGGGGCATCTACAGCATCGGCGGCGGGGCGATCATCGCACCGTTCCTGGTCGCCATCTTCCGCCTGCCGGTACGGACCGTCGCCGGGGCGGCGCTGGTCGGGACCTTCGTGACCTCGGTGGCCGGCATAGCTTTCTTCGAGCTGCTGGAGGTGCTGGGGGCCGGAGGAGAGGAGCCCGTCTCCCCGGACTGGCTGCTCGGCGCGGTGCTCGGCCTCGGGGGGCTGGCCGGCACCTACGCCGGAGCCTACGCGCAACGCCTGCTGCCGGAGACCGGCATCAAGGGCGTCCTGGGAGTCCTGGTGTGTCTGCTCGCCTTCGGCTATCTCGCAGGTAGATGACCTTCATGGTCCAGCAGCTCCTCGAAGGCTGCCTCGTCCAGAACGGGGATGCCCAGCTCCCGCGCCCTCTCCAGCTTGGAGCCCGCCTCCTCCCCGGCGAGCACGTAGTCCGTGCTCCTGCTGACCGAGGAGGTGACCGTCCCGCCGGCCGCCTCTATCCGCTCCACGAACACCCGGCGCGGCTCCGAGAGCGTGCCCGTTATGACGAACTTCCGGCCCTCCAGCGGGCCTCCGGCGGGCTCCGCCGCCTCGCGGCCGAAGTTCAGACCGTGCTGCATGAGGCGCTCCACCAGCCGGCGGTTGTCCTCGAGCGAGAAGTACTCCGCCACGGCCCGGGCGACGACCTCCCCGACGCCCTCTATCTCCGAGAGCTCCTCCACGCCGACCCCGCTCAGGAGGTCTTCACCGCTGAACCTCCCGGCGATGAGGCCGGCCGTAACGCTCCCGACGTGCCGGATCCCCAGAGCGTAGAGCACGCGGGAGAAGGGCTGCTGTTTGCTGCGCTCTATGGCGCGGATCAGGTTCCGCGCGCTCTTCTCGCCGAAGCCCTCCAGGGGTTCTAGCTGCTCCGGCCGGAGCTCATAGATGTCGGCGGGGTCCCGGATGAGCCCGAGGTTGAAGAAGCGGGTCGCCAGCTTCTCGCCGAGGCCCTCGATGTCCATCGCTCCCCTGGAGGCGAAGTGGATTATGTGCTCCAGCGCCTGTGCCGGGCAGCGGGCGTTGACGCAGCGCACGATGGCCTCGCCCTCCGGGCGGGAGAGCGGCTCGCCGCAGTTCGGGCATCTCTCCGGCATCCTGAACTCGCGCTCGGAACCGGTACGCTCCTCCGGAACGGGTCTCATGACCTGTGGGATCACGTCCCCGGCCCGCTCGACCACCACGGTGTCGCCGATGAGGATGCCCTTCTCCTTTATGTAGTCCTCGTTGTGCAGGGTGGCGCGGGAGATCGTGACGCCCCCGATGCTGACCGGCTCCAGCACCGCCTGCGGCGTGACCGCGCCGGTGCGTCCCACCCGCACGAAGACGTCCAGCAGCTTCGTGCGGCCGGCCAGCGGCTCGAACTTGTACGCGATGGCCCAGCGGGGGGCCTTGGCGACCGAGCCTAGCGCCCGCTGCTGCTCGTTCGCGTTCACCTTGATGACCACGCCGTCCGCCTGGAAGTTCAACGACTCGCGCCGGGCGGCCCACCGCCGGCACTCTTCGAGCACGGAGTCTATGTCGCGGTGGACGGCGTAGGGGTTGACGCGCAGGCCGAAGCGCTTGAGCGCCTCCAGGGTCTCGGAGTGGCTGGCGAAGTTCTCCGCGCCCTCTCCGGCTCCGTAGACGTAGATCGTAAGCGGGCGCTGCGCCGTCACCCGGGGGTCGAGCTGGCGGATGGAGCCTGCGGCGGCGTTGCGGGGGTTGGCGAAGGGGCGCTTGCCCTCGGCCTCCTGGCGCCGGTTGAGCTCCTCGAAGGCGTCGATGGGCATGTACACCTCGCCGCGCGCCTCCAGCACCTCCGGCGGGTCGTCCGAGAGCCTCTCCGGGATGGAGCGGACGGTGCGCAGGTTCTGCGTCACGTCCTCGCCCACGAAGCCGTTGCCCCGGGTGGCGCCGAGCACGAAGCGCCCGTTCTCGTAGCGCAGCGAGACCGCAAGCCCGTCCACCTTGAGCTCGGTGACGTACTCCACCCCGGCATCCGGCCCGAGCAGGCGCCTGACGCGCGCATCCCACTCCCGCAGCTCCTCGGGCTTGCGGGCGTTGTTGAGCGAGAGCATCGGTACGGCGTGTTCGACCTGGCGGAACTCCTCCAGCGGTTCTGCCCCGACGCGCTGGGTGGGGGAGTCGGGGGTGACGAGCTCGGGATGCTCGCGCTCCAGGCGCTCCAGCTCGCTGTAGAGCGCGTCGTACTCGGCGTCGGAGATCTCGGGCGCGTCCTCAACATAGTACTTGCGGTTGTGGTACCGGACGAGCTCGCGCAGCTCCTCTACCCTCTTGCGGATGTCCTCTTTGATAGCCACTCCGGCAATTATAAGGGAGGGTGGAGCTGAGCTCAGGGTACCGTCCTCACCGGCCAGTCCAGCTCCCGTCCGGCCTGATCCACGAACCTGAACCGCAGGCCGGACGGCTCCACGTCCCGGATCACGGCCACAGCGTAGGGGTGGGTGAGCGCCTGGGTCACGATATCTCCGGGACCGGGAGCTCTCAGGGAGAGCCGGACCGTCACCTCGTTACCCTCCAGAATGGCGGACTCGAAGCGGACCGTATGGCCGCCCGTGCGCCGCTCGCCCCAGAAGGCCCCCGCGTAGACGCCCTCTCCGGCGTCCGGAACCTCCACCCCGGCTGCGCGGGCGAGGGACCCGGCGTCGGGGGCGAGCATTATCCCGCGCTCTTGCGGGCCGTACGGACCGGATGCGATGTTCTCCACGGTCAGGGTGCGTGCCTCCTCTCCGGGCGTCTCCGGCGGGTCGGGCTCGCCGGCGGGCGCGCAGCCCGCGGCGAGGAAGAGCAGCAGGATCAGGCCGGCTCGCATTCCACCGGGTCCGGTTCTGCGGTAGAATCTCCGGCCATGTTCAGGATTGTAGCGGTACTCGCGCTGCTCGTCTTCGCGCTCGCCGGATGTGCCGGGGAGGAGGCTCCCGAGGAGCCCGGCGGGGAGGAGCAGTACGGGGTGATGGGGCCGGAGATCCCGGCCGACGCTCCGCGCGGGACGGCGCTGGAGTGGCTTCCGGCGGCGGACGGTCTCGCCGCCGACTGGCGGCAAGACGCCGAGCTCTACTCGGTGGCCTCGCTCGCCTCCGTGGATGCGGGAGGAACGGCGCAGGGCTGGCTCTACTCCTACGTCTCGGAGTCTGCCGGGGCCGTGGCCAGCGTCGCCGTGATAGGGGGCCGTCCGGACCTGGACCCCGAGAGCGGTATCCAGCAGCTCCCGGAGCCCGATGTGGAGCACATCCGGAGCAACGCGCTCCCCGCCCCGGAAGATCTGGTAGACAGCCCGGAGGCTCTGGAGCAGAGCGAGGATGTGGGGCCGCACCTGCGGGAGAACCCGGGAGCGGAGGCCGCTGCCGGGCTGGACTCCTTCTCCGGCGGGGAGCCGGTCTGGATCCTCTCCACCACCCGGGATGGGGAGCGGCTGGAGGAGCGGGTCCCGGCGGCCGCCGGGTAGGCGGGTGGAACGGGGATACGGAGGAGCGTATCATGTTCCGGCGATGATGGCGGCAGGAAGCCAGCAGAACGCGAGGGTTTTCAAGGGTTTCGCCCTGCTCTCGCTCGCGCTGATCGGGGTTGCGGTCTTCCTCGTGCACCAGCCCGCGTACACTCCGGCGGTCGCCTACATCCCGCTCTACACGCTGGTCTCGCTGTGGGTAGCCTCGGCGGTCGCCGCCGGGCTCCTGCCGCAGCAGCAGTTCTCCGATGTGGCCTGTGCGGTGGGCTATGCGTACTTCGCGGCGCTGCTCGCCTCACTGACCTTCTTCACCGGCGGAGCCTCCAGCGAGCTGTATGCGCTCTTCTTCCCGCTGCTGCTCGCCGCGGCGTTGCACCGGAGCCGCATCATTCCGCTTGCGGCTCTGGGCGCGACGCTAGTGGGTTACGCTCTGGCGATGCTGCCCGGTCTCGCCGGCGGTGTGGTGGCTCCGAGCCTGATCCTCTTCCGGCTAGTGGCGTTCGCTGCGGCCGGGACCTTGGGTTTTTTAACCGCTCGGGAAAAGGAGGAAGAGGCTCCTCTCGAAGATGAGTTCGCCTTCGACCCCGACGGCTCGCTGCTGCTGGAGCGCGTAACCTACGAGCTCTCGGAGCGGCGGGGAGTTCCGGTGGCCGTAATCCTGGTAGATCCCGGCCGGGAGCTGGAGGATGTGGACATGCTGCTGGAGCGCGTCAGCCAGCGCGTGGAGGACCCCATCCTGCTCGGGGAGGGCGACGTGTTCGGGCTCGTCCTCAGCGGCGCGGACGACCGGGTGGTCGAGAGCGCGGCGCGGAGGGTGCTGGCGGCCGCCAGCTCGCTCGGATCCAGGGAGACGCGGGCCGGGGCGGCCATCTACCCGCGGGATGCGCGCACCCCGCAGGAGCTGCTGCTCGCCGCCGGTCGGGCGCTGGAGGCGGCCTTCGAGATGGAGTCCCCGAGCGCCATAGTAGTCGCCGGCCGGGGGACGGAGCCCGCCCGCCGGGCCGCCCAGTAGTACGGGTTTCGCCCCATTCGGCAGCCCGGCCCCTGATGGTATAATCGCAGCCGGACGGGCCGTAGAGATCTCTACCATCCTTGGGGGTAGCAGGGCCGATGGGCAGACTACTTAGAGTTATCCGGGGCTTCTTCGGACGCTTCATCTCCGGAGTCGAGCAGCGCAACCCGGAAGTCCTGCTCGAGAATGCGGTACAGGACGAGCTGAGCAACCTGAAGAAGCTTCAGGTCGCGGCGGCCAAGACCATGGCCTACGAGAAGATGCTCACCAACGACGCGGCCGAGAAGCGCAAGCTCGTCGCCGCCCGGGAGCGGCAGGCGCGGGAGCTGGCCGCACGCGGCCAGCGGGAGGCGGCGCTGCAGGTGATCCAGCAGAAGCAGGAGATTCAGAACCAGCTCGCAGAGATCGAGGGCCGGCTGGAGAGCGCCCGCAGGAACTCCGAGGAGATGGAGCGGGCCTTCCGCGATCAAGAGAAGCGCTACAACGAGGTGGTGCGGGAGCGGGCCGCGCTGCTGGAGGAGCACCAGCGGGCGCGGGCCCTGCAGACGGCGAACGAGGCGCGGGCGCAGATCTCGCTCTCCGACTCCTCCCGCGATCTGGAGAAGGCCCGGCAGGCCGTGCGGCAGTCGCTGTACGAGGCCGAGGCCGTGGGCGAACTGGGCACCAGCGAGGTGGAGCGCCAGATCCAGGCCGCCGAGGTGGACGTGAAGCGGCTCGAGGCCGAGCGGGAGCTGGAACTCATGGAGATTCAGATGGGCCTCAAGTCCGCCGGGGAGCTGGAAGGTCCTCAGGAGGAGACGGTCGAGCGGCCCGCCGGGGAGAGCGAGCGGCCGGAGGAGACCGGCCGCTAGGATGGAGAGCTGGTGTTCGGCCGAACGGTAGACGCCGCACGCCGTGCCGCCCGGTGGGGAGCTCTGGGCGTCTCTTCCGCGGTGGGAGTCGTGGCCGTGGGCGAGGGGTGGACGCTGCTCGCTCTGGCGGCCGGGGCCGGTATCGCGGTCTCGGGGCGGTGGGTTCTCGGGGCTCGCAGGCGGGCGCAGACCCAGCTGGAGCGCCGCGCGCGGCACAACGCGCGGGCTCTGGAGGCGGTGGCGCGGGAGGACCGGCTCGCCGCGCCGCAGATGCGGCGGCTCATCGAGCTGCAGTCCGGGCTTCTGGAGAGCCTGGAGCTGTTGCCGGAGGAGTATGAGCCGCTCTTTGAGGAGGAGATCTTGCTCGTCGTGCAAGAGGTCGATCGCATGGCGCAGCTGGCACGCCGGCGCAGCGCGCTGAGGCGCTACCTTGAAGGCCTAGACCGCGAAGGGCTCCGGCGCCGGATCCGGGATCTGGAGCGGGATCTCTCCGAGCTGCGGGATCCCGCCCTGCGCCGGCCCTTCGAGAGCGCGCTGGCTAGCCGCCGGGGCGAGCTCGCCGGCTACCGGGAGGCACTGGACGCCATAGGGGTGATCAACGCGCAGCTGGAGAGCGCCGAGGCGCTGGTGAGCAGCCTGCGCGGCGAGGTGCTGGCGCTGGAGGCTCAAGAGCCGGTGGTGCTGGAGTCTAGCCTGGAGCACCTGAGGGACCGGGTGGCGCTCTTCCGGCGGAGCCTGAGAGAGGTATCCGGCGCCACGGAGCACCTGCCCGCGGGCGGCAGCAGTTAGAGGGGGTGAAGCCGGTGGCAGGAGATGACGAGACCCGGCACAGAGAGGGTGTCTTCTCCCGGCTCTTCTACCGCTCTGCCGAGGGTGAGGAGGGCCGGGGCTCGACCAGGCACTACTCGGAAGAGGAGGTAGGGCTCGGGGCGTCGGGAGACTTCTCCGTCGAGCGGGCGGTGGAGATTATCGAGAACCTGCCCCGGGACGTCTCCCGCAGGAGCGCGCGCGAGATAGTGACGCGCACGCTGGAGGCCGCCGGGGTAGACATCCGGGAGTTTCTGCGCTCCAGCCGGGGCCGGGAGGAGGCGCTCCGGTCCGAGATAGAGCAGGGCGAGGAGCGCATCGAGGAGCTGCAGCGCACGGCGGATGAGATTATCCGTTCCCTTCGCAAGGAGATAGACGCCACCCGGGAGAAGTGCGAGGAGGACGTGAGGGCCGAGGAGGAGCGCATTGAGCGCATCCGCGCGAGTCTGCTCGACCTGAACCGGGTGCGGGAGTTCTTCGGCCTCGAGGAGGAGGACAGCACCCGGGTTCTCTCCGACCCGAACAGGACCGAGGTGATCTCCGAGGATGAGGAGGGCGAGCGCTCTTGAGCATCCCGCGGCGGCTCGGGCGTCTGGCGCGGGGATTCGTCTCCGGCATGCAGCGGGGCGAGGACTCCTCACCCGGCAGGGAGGCCGCCTCAGACGCCCGCCGGGAGTTCGAGCACGTAAAGCGGGCGTTCCGGGCGGCCTGGCGCGGGGCTTCCGAGGAGTGGCGGGAGCGGACCGAGGCCGCAAAGGCCCGCAGGTCTACCGCTCCGAAGGAGGTTCGGAGGGCGTACGCCCGGCTGGGGTTGCGCGTGGACAGCCGCCTTGAGAGCGTGGATCAGGCCCGCCGCGAGCTGGTCAAGAAGTACCATCCGGACCGCTTCTCCGACCCGGAGCAGCGGCGGCGCGCGGAGAAGATCACGGCCGAGATAAATGCCGCCCACGACACCATAGAGCGCTACCTGATGCGCCGGGGCGAGCTCTAGCCGACCAGTTCGCCCCGCACCACCAGTCGCTTCTCGAAGGAGGGTATGGGGGTGCAGGTCTGGAGCGAGACGATCGTGCGGCCTGCGACCGGAGCTGTGACCCAGTAGTCTTCCGGGTCTACGACCAGCGTCTCGTAGACCCGGTAGGTATAGGTGCGGCCCGCAGGGTCCTGGAGCAGGATCTCGTCCCCCCGCCGCAGCTCTCCGAGTTCGTAGAACACGTAGGGGATGCGGGTCTCGGGGTAGCCGATGGCGTGCCCGGCGATGTACGTGTTCGAGCCCGGCTCCCAGGGGTAGCCGCTCTGCTCCAGATGCAGAATCCCCACCCGGTCCAGCATCCCCTGTCCCGATCCGGTGGGAACGGCCAGATCCGCTATCCCCAGCCGGGGGATGGTGAGCCGGAGATCCGCGGCAGGATGCCGGCTCTCCGGGTCTGGTGTTCGCTCCCGGGGGATCTGGACGGGTTCGGCCGCCGGCGGCGTTCGGCCGCTCGTGCGCTCGGCCGGGCTCGTTTCGCCGAGCAGCAGCCCGTCGTTGGCGGGAACGAAGGTGGTGGACGGCTCCTCGGCCGCCCGCACCTCTGTGAAGCGGAGCTGCGCCGAGGCCGTCTCGCCGCGAAGGGCTCCGGCGGCCCAGATCGCGGCCAGCAGGCCCAGGAAGAGCAGCGGGAGTAGTTTCCCAGATCTCTCACGCATCCCACTTACACTATACGTCCGGAGCCGTCCGGCGGCTATATAATGGGTGCCATGACGGTCGAAAGCGGCGTGAGCGTGCGCGAGCTCGTGGAGAAGTTCGCCGATCATCTGGCCGACGACGCCGGGACCAGCCCGCGCACGGCGGAGTTCTACCGCTCCGACCTGCGGGAGTTCGCCCGGTTCCTGGAGGAGCGGGGGGTGGTAGAGATCTGGGACGTGGGCGTCGGCCGGGTGATGGAGTTCCGAAACCACCTGCTCGGTGCCCGGCGCAAGCGTTTCACCGTCTACCGCAAAGACGCGGCCGTGCGGCGCTTCCTGGACTGGGTGCGCACCGGCACCGACGTCGGGCTGGAGTTCGACCCCATCGAGCCCATGCACCAGCCGCTCGACCAGCAGATAACCTTCCTGGACGACGAGGACGCCGAGCGCCTGCTCTCCTTCCCCGCGGACACCCTCACCGCCGCCCGCGACGCGGCGGTCATCGTCCTCATGCTGGAGACGGGCGCGACGGTGAGCGAGGCGCGGGCGCTGCTGCGCGACGACGTGGACCTGGATGCCGGACAGGTCCGGCTCGGCGGGCCGGGTTCGCACCTGAACGCCCGCACCCGCCGCATCTCGCGCGCGGCGGCGGAGATCCTGCGCCGCTACCTGAGCCTGCGCTCCGACGACACGCCGGAGCTCTTCGTGGGGCGCGCCGCCCGGCCCATCTCCACCTCCAAGACCCTGCAGAACGCGCTCTGGAAGCGCTGCGATCAGGTCGGGCTGCCCCGCATCTCACCGATGGTGCTCCGTCACACCTTCGCCGTCCGGCTGCTGCGGCGCGGTGCCACGCTCAACGAGCTCAAGGAAGCGATGGGCGTGCGCGATACCACGAATATTGGGGTGTACAAGAAGTTCGTCTGAGGCATATTCCGCGACAGCCGGCGGATATGAGATTAAAATACATGGGATTGCGGGCGCGGAAGGATCTCGATACGTGGCTAAGGACAAGGACTTCAAACAGAGCTCGGCGGAGATTCTGATGGACCTGCTCTCGGACCCCCGGGTGAAGCGGGCCATCAGGTACGTCCAGGACGATAAGCTGAAGTCGGAGCGGGAGAAGCTCAAGGAAGAGGCCGCCCGGCGCTTCCAGAACCTCAAGAAACGCTACCGCGGGCGCACTCCCGAGACCGCGGCGCGCGAGCGGGAACTCAACCTGCGGTTGGCCGAGATCGAGACCGAGGCGGCCGAGCTCCGGGTACGACTATCCGGCCTCCTCGAGGAGGAGGAGCGCATCCGGGACGAGCTTAAGAACCTGTAACAGGCTTGATCCATTAAAAATCCCAAGCAATTTACAAAATGTTTACCTTCTGCCCTTGAGACCTGCGGGGCGCTGGTGTAAAAAGTAGGCCATTTCCGTGGCCGTCCAACCTCCCGGGAGGTGAGTTTGAGAACACAGAATCTCGGCCTCTACGATCCTTCGTACGGTCATGATGCCTGTGGGGTCGGCTTCGTAGCGCGTGTGGACGGGAAGAAGACCCGCCAGATCGTAGACCAGGGGCTGGAGATTCTGCGCAATCTGGCGCACCGGGGGGCCACGGGCAGCGACCCCGAGACCGGTGACGGGGCGGGGATCCTGCTCCAGATCCCCGACGCCTTCTACCGCGGGGCGTGCGACTTCGAGCTCCCCGCTCCGGGGGACTACGCCGTCGGCACGCTGTTTATCTCCGACGGTTCGGAGGAGCGGTGGGAGAGCGAGCTGAAGCGCATCGCCGTTGAGGAGGGGCAAGAGGTGCTGGGCTTCCGGGAGGTCCCGGTAGAGCCCGGGAGCATCGGGAAGCTGGCCCGCAAGGTGATGCCGCACTTCCGGCAGGTGTTCATAGAGCGGCGGAACGCGGAGGACCGGGCGGCGTTCGAGCGGAAGCTGTACGTGATCCGGCGCCGGCTGCACGCCATCTCAAACGGCGGCTGCTACATCGCGAGCCTCTCTTCCTCGACGGTCGTGTACAAAGGGCTTCTCAAGGGCGAGCAGCTTCCCGAGTTCTACCCGGACCTGAAGAGCGGTGATCTCGCCAGCGCGATGGCGCTCGTGCACTCGCGGTTCTCGACCAACACTTTAGGGAGCTGGGAGCTGGCGCATCCCTACCGGTACGTCGCGCACAACGGCGAGATCAACACTTTAAGGGGCAACATCAACTGGATGCGCTCGCGCGAGAGCCGGCTCGAGTCGCTGCTGTTCGGCGACGACCTGCAGAAGATATTCCCCATCGTCAAGCCCGGCGGCAGCGACTCGGCCGCCTTCGACAACGCTCTGGAGCTTTTGGTGCTCGCCGGGCGTTCGCTGCCGCACGCCGTGATGATGATGGTCCCGGAGGCGTGGGAGAACGACGAGGACATGGACCCCGACCGCCGGGCCTTCTACAGCTACCACAGCGCGCTCACCGAGCCGTGGGACGGCCCTGCGGCGGTTGCGTTCACGGACGGGCGCGTCATCGGGGCCACCCTCGACCGCAACGGGCTCAGGCCCGCCCGCTACTCCATAACTCGCGACGGGCTCGTCATCATGGCCTCGGAGGAGGGCGTGCTGCCCATTGCGCCGGAGGACGTCGTGAAGCGCGGGCGGCTGCGGCCCGGGAAGATGATCCTGGTGGACCTCGAGAGGGGGCGGGTGCTGGAGGACGACGAGGCCAAGGAGCCCATCATCCGCCGGCGGCCGTACCGGAAGTGGCTGGAGGAGAAGGAGGTGCACTTCGACGAGCTGCCGGAGGCCGGAGGGGAGCCGCCTTCCGAGCCGGCCTCGCTGCTGGAGCGCCAGCGCGCCTTCGGCTACACGATGGAGGATCTCAGGCTGCTGCTGGTGCCGATGGCCCGGGAGGGCAAGGAGCCGGACGGTTCAATGGGGACGGACACGCCGCTGGCGGTCCTCTCGGAGCGGCCGCAGCTGCTCTTCAACTACTTCAAGCAGCTCTTCGCGCAGGTCACCAACCCCCCGATAGATCCGCTGCGGGAGGAGCTGGTGATGTCGCTCAAGATGAGCCTCGGCCCGGAGGGCAACTTCTTCGACGAGACGCCCGAGCACGCCGGGAGGATCCTGCTCGACCACCCGATCCTCACCGACGGCGACCTGCGGAAGCTGCGCAACCTGAAGCGCTCCCGCACAATCTCCACGCTGTTCCCGGCCGCCGAGGGCGAGGCGGGCATGGAGCGGGCGTTAGAAAGGCTCTGCGAGCTCGCCGAGGAGGCCGTCAGGGGCGGGACGACCGTCCTGATCCTGAGCGACCGGGGCGTGGATGCGGCGCACGCGCCGATCCCGAGCCTGCTCGCCACCTCCGCCGTGCACCAGCATCTCGTGCGGCGGGGCGTTCGCACCCGGACGACGCTCGTGGTCGAGACCGCCGAGGCCCGGGAGGTGCACCACTTCGCGGTGCTGGTCGGGTTCGGCGCGGCGGCCATCAACCCCTACCTGGCCTTCGAGACCCTCGCGAAGCTGGTGGACGACGGGCTGCTGAAGGTGAGCGTGGAGGAGGCCGAAAAGAACTACATCAAGGCCCTCCGGAAGGGGCTCCTGAAGGTCATCTCCAAGATGGGCATCTCCACCCTGCTCTCGTACTGCGGGGCCCAGATCTTCGAGGCCGTCGGTCTGAGCAGGGAGCTCATAGACAGGCACTTCACCGGCACCGCCTCGCGCATCGGCGGCATCGGGGTGCGCGGCATCGCGCGGGAGACGCTGGAGCGGCACCGCCGGGCGTTCGCCGGGCTGGAGGTGGGGCCGCCGGAGCTGGACGTCGGCGGCGAGTACCAGCTCAGGATGCAGGGCGAGTACCACCAGTGGAACACCGGGAGCATAGTCTCCCTGCAGCGCTCCGTGAGGCAGGGCAGCTACGAGACCTTCAAGCAGTTCACGGCACATTATGATGCACAGAACGCGCGGCTGGCCACGCTGCGGGGCCTCCTCGACTTCGAGCGCGACCCCATCCCGGTGGACGAGGTGGAGCCCGCGAAAGAGATCGTCAAGCGGTTCGTCACGGGCGCTATGTCGCTCGGGGCGCTCTCCAAGGAGGCGCACGAGACGCTGGCGGTGGCGATGAACCGGATCGGGGGCCAGTCCAACACCGGCGAAGGGGGAGAGGATCCCGAACGCTTCCTGGACGAGCGGCGCAGCGCCATCAAGCAGGTCGCCTCCGGGCGCTTCGGCGTCACGGCGCACTACCTGGTCAACGCCGATCAGCTCCAGATCAAGATGGCCCAGGGCTCCAAGCCCGGCGAGGGCGGCCAGCTCCCCGGACACAAGGTGAGCGCGGAGATAGCGAAGCTGCGCTACTCCACGCCCGGCGTCACGCTCATCTCCCCGCCGCCGCACCACGACATCTACTCCATTGAGGATCTGGCGCAGCTCATCCACGACCTGAAGAACGCCAACCCGCGCGCGGCCGTGAGCGTGAAGCTGGTCGCCGCCGTCGGCGTCGGCACGATAGCCGCCGGCGTCTCCAAGGCCAAGGCCGACCACATAACCATCTCCGGCCACGACGGGGGGACGGGGGCGTCTCCGCTCTCCTCGATCAAGCACGCCGGGCTGCCGTGGGAGCTCGGGATCGCCGAGACCCAGCAGGTGCTCGTGCAGAACGACCTGCGGGGCCGGGTCGTCCTGCAGGCCGACGGGCAGCTCAAGACCGGGCGCGACGTGGTCGTAGCGGCGCTGCTCGGGGCCGAGGAGTTCGGATTCTCCACCGCCCCCCTCATAGCCACCGGCTGCATAATGATGCGCGTCTGCCACCTGAACACCTGCCCGGTCGGGGTCGCGACCCAGGACCCGGAGCTGCGCAAGAAGTTCGCCGGCACGCCGGAGCACGTCATCAACTACTTCTTCTTCCTCGCCGAGGAGGTGCGGGAACTGATGGCCGAGCTCGGTTTCCGCACCTTCGAGGAGATGGTCGGCCGGGTGGACCGGCTCAAGACCAAGGACGCCATCGAGCACTGGAAGGCGCGCGGGGTGGACCTCTCGGCCGTGCTGCACCGGCCCGAGGTGCCGGAGGGCGTGGCTATCCGGCACTGCGAGGAGCAGGACCACGGCCTCAAACACTCGCTGGACAACGAGCTGATCCGGCTCACGCGAGACGCTCTTGAAGCCGGGAAGCCGGTGCACCTGCGGATGCCCATCCGGAACACGCAGCGCACCGTCGGCGGGATGCTCTCCGGCGAGATCGCGCGCCGCCACGGGCTCGAAGGGCTCCCCGACGGCACTATCCGCATAGACTTCAGGGGCACGGCCGGCCAGTCCTTTGGGGCCTGGGCTGCGCCGGGGCTCACCCTCACCCTCGCCGGCGAGACCAACGACTACGTTGGCAAGGGCCTCTCCGGCGGCCGGCTGGTGGTGGCTCCGCCGCCCGGCGCCGGCTACGATCCGGAGGAGAGCATCGTTATCGGGAATGTGGCACTCTACGGCGCGACGAGCGGCGAGGCGTACTTCCGAGGCATTGCCGGGGAGCGGTTCGCCGTGCGTAACTCCGGTGCGGAGGCCGTCGTCGAGGGGGTCGGGGATCACGGCTGCGAGTACATGACCGGGGGCGTGGTGGTGGTGCTCGGTCCCACGGGCCGCAACTTCGCCGCCGGAATGAGCGGCGGCGTGGCGTTCGTGCTCGACGAGGAGGGCGCGTTCGAGCGCCGGTGCAATCCGGACATGGTCGGTCTCGAGGCCGTGGAGTCGCGTGAGGACATAGCGCTGCTGCGCTCCATGATCGAGCGCCACCTCCGGTGGACCGGCAGCGAGAAGGCGCGCCGGATACTGGACGGCTGGCACCGCTACCTGCCGAGGTTCGTGAAGGTGATGCCGCACGACCTCAAGCGCGTGCTGGCCGAGCGGGAGGCTACCCGGGCGGAGGCCGTCTAGCATGGGCGACCCGAAAGGATTCATCAAGATCGGCCGCAAACCCGTCCCCAAGCGTCCGGTATCCGAGCGCGTGAACGACTACCGCCACGTCTACCGGCCGATGCCGGAGGGCGAGCTGCGGGAGCAGGCGTCGCGCTGCATGGACTGCGGGGTGCCGTTCTGCAACGTCGGCTGTCCCTTGGGGAACCTGATCCCGGACTGGAACGACCTCGTCTACCGGGACCACTGGCGGCGGGCCATAGACCGGCTGCACGCCACCAACAACTTCCCGGAGTTCACCGGAATGCTCTGCCCCGCACCGTGCGAGGCGGCCTGCGTGCTGGCCATCAACGACGACGCCGTCACCATAAAGGAGGTCGAGCTCTCGATCATCAACCGGGCGTTCGAGGAGGGCTGGGTACGCCCCCGGCCCCCGGCGCGGCGTACCGGGAAGAGGGTCGCCGTGGTCGGGAGCGGCCCGGCGGGACTCGCCGCGGCCCAGCAGCTGGGCCGCGCCGGGCACCGCGTGACCGTCTTCGAGAAGGACGACCGCATCGGCGGCCTGCTGCGCTACGGTATCCCGGACTTCAAGATGGAGAAGTGGGTCATCGACCGGCGGCTGGCGCAGATGGAGGAGGAGGGCGTAGAGTTCCGCCCCAACTCCTACGTCGGCGAGAACCCCACGGCCGAAGAGCTGCGGAGTGAGTTCGACGCGGTGGTCCTGGCCGTCGGGGCGCTCGCGGGCCGCGACCTTCCGGTCCCGGGCCGGGAGCTCGACGGGATACATCTGGCGATGGAGTACCTGGTGCAGCAGAACCGCCGCGTCGCGGGGCTTCCGGTAGAGGGGCCCGAGATCTCGGCCCGCGGCAAGCGCGTCGTCATTCTCGGCGGCGGCGACACGAGCGCCGACTGCCTGGGCAACGCCCACCGGGAGGGGGCGGCCTCCGTGCAGGTCATCACGCACGGCCCGAGGCCCCCCGAGAGCCCGGACCCGCTGGAGTGGCCCGACTGGCCGTTCGTCCTGCACACCTACCCGGCGCACGAGGAGGGGGGCGAGCGGAAGTGGAGCATCGCCGTGACCGGCTTCTCGGGCGACGGGAGGGTCGAGCGCCTGCACTGCGTGCGGACCAGGCGCACCCCGGAGGGGCGCACCGAGCATCTGCCCGGCACGGAGTTCGAGATCGAGGCCGACCTCGTCCTGCTCGCCATCGGGTTCACCGGTCCCGTGCGGGACCGGCTGCTGAAGGACCTGGGGGTGGAGTTCGGTCCGCGGGGCGCCATCGCTACCCGGAACGGTTTCGCCACCGGCATCCCCGGCATCTTCGTAGCCGGAGACGCCCGGCGGGGGGCGGACCTCATCGTCACCGCCATCGCCGAGGGTCGCAAGGCCGCCCGCGAGGTGGACACCTACCTCATGGGCCGGAGCCTGCTGCCGGGGTGATCTCACCCCTTCTCGCCAGCGCGATGAGGTGGTCGCTGCCGGAGTCGAACGGCTCGCCGTCGAACCCGCCGTAGACCGACTCGACCTCGAAGCCGGAGAGGCGCAGCAGCAGCTCCAGCTCGCCGCGGGTGTAGACCCGGATCTCCAGCTCGTGCGCTCGTTTTTCCCGGAGCACGCCGCCCTCTCCGTAGAGCTCGTAGAACAGGCGCATAGTCAGGAGTTGGGTCGCAGCATCGTACCGGGAGACGCTGAAGCGCTCCAGCACGCCGCCGTCCGGCAGCTCGCGGGTGAGGTCGTGGCGCAGCTCCGGCAGCCCGGCGAGCTCTTCCGGGGAGAAGGCGGAGATCTCTATCCCCAGAAGCCCGCCCGGCTGCAGGTGCTCGCGGGCGTTGCCCAGGAACGCGAGCGCGTCCTCGGGGGTGAGCAGGCACAAGAAGGAGTTGAAGGCGCAGACGGCGAGCCGGAAGGTGCGCCCCGGCTTCGCAACGCGCATGTCCCCGGGGATCCACACCGCTTCCGGAACTCTCTGCTTCCCCCGCTCCAGCATCGCTTCCGAGAGCTCGACCGCGGTGACCTCAAACCCGGCGCGGGAGAGCGGCCCGGAGATACGGCCCGTCCCGGCTCCCCACTCGATTACGGGGCCGCCCTCGCGCCCGGCGAGCGCCAACCAGAACGGGACGTCGCAGACGTGGGTGTACTCCAGGTCGTAGAGGTCGGCCAGGGAGTCATAACCGGACTGCGGGGTGTTTCGGGACCCGCTCACGGGGGCAGCGTATATAATTTCCGGTAGCTCTGCCAGATTCGGAGGTGTTGATGGGAACTCTCTTGACCGTACTCGTTATCGGGGGGCTGGTCCTGCTGGTGCTCTTCGCGATCATGACCTATAACCGGCTCGTCAAACGCCGCAACCGGGTGGATGAGGCTTGGCGGCAGATAGACGTGCAGCTCAAGCGTCGCTACGATCTCATCCCCAACCTGCTCGAGGGCGTGAAGAAGTACCTCGCGCACGAGCGGGAGGTGCTGGAGGAGGTCACGCGGGCGCGGGCCGAGGCCATGAAGCCGCACTCGCCGGGCGAGCAGGCGCAGGCCGAAGCCCGGCTGTCGGGGGCTCTGAGCGGGTTCTTCGCCACGGTGGAGAACTACCCCGAGCTGAAGGCGAACACCGTGGTTCTGGACTTCCAGGAGGAGCTCTCCTCGACGGAGAACAAGATCGCCTTCGCCCGCCAGCACTACAACCAGGAGGTGCGGGCGTACAACACCGCCATCCAGAGCTTCCCGGCCGTGATCTTCGCCCGTCCGATGGGCTTCACCGAGCGCGAGTACTTCGAGGCCGCCGGTCCCGAGCGGGAGTCCGTGACCGTCTCCTACGACTAGAGCCGTGACGGAGCCCGTCTCTTTCTACGACAGGATAGAGTCGAACCGGCGCAAGAGCCTGCTGCTGCTCGCCGGGTTCATTCTCTTCGTGGTCGCCTTCGGCTACATCGTGGGCTACGCTTGGCTGGGGGATCCTGTGGGAGCGATCTTCGGGCTCGTGCTGGCGCTCGTCGCAGGGACCGTCTCCGGGCTCGCGACCTACTACGCCGGGGACAGGGTGGTGCTCGCCGCTTCAAGGGCCCGCCGGATCACGCACGAGGACAACCCGCAGCTCTTCAACGTCGTGGAGGAGATGTCCATCGCGGCCGGGCTCCCGATGCCCAAGGTGTACATAATCGAGGACGAGGCTCCCAACGCGTTCGCCACGGGCCGCGACCCGGAGCACGCTTCGATAGCCGTGACCTCCGGGCTGCTCAGGAAGCTGAACCGGGACGAGCTGCAGGGCGTGATCGCGCACGAGATGGCCCACGTCGGCAACCTGGACATCCGGTACGCCATGCTGGTCGGGGTGCTCGTGGGGACGGTCGTGCTCATCTCCGACTTCTTCCTCCGCAGCCTGTGGTTCGGAGGCGGCCGGACCCGACGGGGCGGCGGGAACCAGCTGCAGCTCGTCATGATCCTGATCGCGATAGCGCTCGCCATCCTGGCCCCCATCTTCGCCAGGCTCCTGCAGCTCTCGATCTCGCGCCAGCGCGAGTACCTGGCCGACGCCACGGCCGTCAAGCTCACCCGCAACCCCAAGGGCCTGGCAGACGCCCTGGAGAAGATCTCGCGCGACCCCAAGCCGCTGAAGGTCGCCAACCGGGCCACGGCCCACCTCTACATCGCCAACCCCCTCAGGAAGCGGGAGAAGCGCCGCTCGCTCGCCCTCTTCTCCACCCATCCTCCCATAGAAGACAGGATCCGCATCCTGCGCGCCATGGAGGCCGGCGGCGTCCCGCAGAGCACCGGCTAGAGCCACTGGACGACCGGTCGGATAGAGGTTATACTCTGCCCCTGCGGCATATTGCCGGGTGGTGTAACGGCAGCACGACTGACTCTGGATCAGTTAGTCCTGGTTCGAATCCAGGCCCGGCAGCTAGAGAGAAACCCCGCCGTTTGCAGGTAAAGCGCGGCGGGGTTTCTTCTTGCTCGAAGCGGCGACGCCCGTCTTTGACCGCAACGGGGAACGTTCAATCTTCCGGGCCGGTGATTTGTGTCGGGATGTTTTGTACGGCGTACGGTTTGTACTCTTCAAGGGGGCGCCAGTAGGGAGCTTACACATCGCCCCCATGAAACCAACGCACGCCTCAAGAAAGATGGCTTCCGGATCTGCTCGATGAAGCCATGCGCTGCTACGAGGGCGATCAGACCAAGCAGAGACTCTTCTTGGAGGATCTCTACCGGGCGGGAAGCCGGGAAAGGTCACGGAGCGTCATCTACAAAGCCGAGGCGATGAAGCGGAGGACCACCCGGCGCTTCGTGGTGACTACCAGAATCGACGCCCCCAAAGACCTTTACGAGTTCTATGCCGCTGCGGGGAGGGCGAGAACCGGATAAAAGACTTCAAGCTCCACACAAAAGCCGACTACTTGATCTGCTGTCGGTTCATCGCCAACCAGTTCAGGCGTGCCCGGAGACCACCGGCGGAGGTCATCGAGCGCGCAGCCAGACCAGCATGCGGCCGGGCTCGCGGTTGGCCCAGGCATAGTACGGCACGGCGGTCACTCCTGCCGTAGGGCGTCGTGGCTCACCCGTACGGGGACGTGCCTCTCGATAGAGGCGCCCTTCCCACCCTTCGTCGGGCCGGGCGACCTCCGCCGGGGTTCTCAGCGCGACTATCCCGCCGAGCGAATCGGGGCGGTACTCGGCCGAGAACGGGCCGTCGATGGGCACGACGACGTCTCGCAGGTCGAGGCCGGGGTTGTCCGCTTGCTCCAGGCAGTACAGGAGCGGACCGCGCATGAGCGCCACGCGGCCCGCGTTCTCCGCCACGTAGGGGTGGCTCTCGACGGGCCGGACCGTCATCGGCAGCGTGAGGCGCACCCTGTCGCCGGGGCGCCACGGGCGCCGGATCCTGGCATAATCCCCGGATACTGCCTCTCCGTGGAACGTCTCGCCGTTTACCTCGATCCTGGCGGATCCGTCCTGGCACCAGGCCGGCACCCGTAACGCGAGGCCGAATTCTCCCTCCCCGGCGACCTCGATCTCGATGCTCCCGTCCCACGGGTACCGCGTTCGTTGCCGCAGGCCAACGGTTCTGCCTTCGAGCGGGATCTCCGCGTCTCCCTCGGCGTAGAGGTGCACCCGGATCTCGTCTTCGCAGACGCCGTAGAAGTATCCCGGCAGCGACGCCAGGAGGCGGGCGACGTTGGGCGGGCAGCAGGCGACCCCGAACCACGGGCTGCGGCGGTGTGACCCGCCATCGGAGAGGGGGTTCTGGTAGAAGTAGCTCTGGCCGTCGAGCGAGAGGCCCGGCAGTACGGCGTTGAAGAGGACGTGCTCGAGGATGTCCGCGTAGCGGGCATCGCCGCTTATGCTCAGCATGCGCCAGTTCCACATCACGCTGCCTATGGCGGCGCAGGTCTCGGCGTAAGCGCGGTCGTTCGGCAGCTCGTAATCCTCGCCGAAAGCCTCATCCTCGTAGCGGGAGCCGATCCCCCCGCTCACGTACATCCTGCGCGTGGTCATGTCGTGCCACAGGCGCTCCAGGGCCGCCAGCAGCGTGGGGTCCCCGGTCTCCGCGTAGAGGTCCGCCGCTCCGGCATTCAGGTAGACGGCGCGCACCGCGTGGCCGACCATCCTGTCCATCTCCCTGAACGGTCTGTGGTCCTGGTGGTACTCCCTGCCGCCGAGGAGTCCTCTTCCGCGCACATCGAGGAAGTACCGCGCCTGGTCGAGGTACCTGCGGTCCCCGGTGTCCCGGTAGAGCTCGACGAGGGCCATCTCGATCTCTTCGTGGCCGTCGGTGCCGGGACGCTTGCCCTCCTCCTCAGGGCCGAAGGTGTCGCAGATGTGGTCTGCAAACCTTCGCGCCACCCGCAGCAGGTGATCTCCTCCGGTCGCGCGGTGGTGGGAGACGGCGGCCTGGATCAGGTGCCCCGCGCAGTACAGCTCGTGCTTGTGCGTGAGGTCCGTCCAGCGCTCGGACGCCCTCTCGAGCGCGAAATAGGTGTTCAGATACCCGTCCGGCCGTTGGGCGGCCTCGATCTCGTCGATGGCGGCCTCCACCATCCGTTCGAGGTCAGGATCGCGGTCCGTGCAGAGCGTCCAGGACGCCGCTTCGAGCCACTTGTACACGTCGGAGTCGTTGAAGTAGACGCCGCTGAAGGGCGCGTCTATCTTGCCGGCTGCCCGGCGGAAGTTGTCCAGGCGGCCCGTCTGCTCGAGCCGAGCGTACTGCGCCGGCAGGGTGGCTTCGCGGTTGATCCTTCTCCTGGGCCTCCAGAAGTCGTCCGAGAGACGCACTCGGGCGAGAGAAACGGGCCGAAGACGAACGTACGGGCTCCGCGAGGTGTCCACTACCACCCCGAGATGCCGTGCCGAGCCAGCCATGCTCTCTCTCCCTCCTTCGTTCCCCACAACCGTGCTCGATGGGCCCGAGCCGCGGCGAGAGCGCCGGAAGCGCTCCCCGAGCCACAACCGTCCGCCATCGGACCGGACGACCGCTCCCCCGCCTCGCCGCCCGCCGCGGCGTTGCCCGCCGTGTATTGGTACGATAATATTATCTTATGCCGGCGCGGATCCGACGAGTGAAGTTGAGGGACCAGGTAGCGGAGAGGCTGCTGGAGATGATCTCGTCCGGCGATTACGAGGTGGGGGACCGTCTGCCGCCGGAGCGTGTTCTGGTGGAGCAGATGGGGGTGAGCCGCACGGTGGTTCGGGAGGCGTTGAACCTGCTGGAGAACCGAGGGCTGGTGCAGGTGGAGCACGGCAGGGGGGCGGTTGTCTCGGCCAACGGGGCCCGCGCCGTGCACGAGAACCTGGGCTTCCTGCTCCGGACGCAACCCGGGACGCTGTGGGAGCTCATGGAGATGCGCAAGGCTCTCGAGGTCGAGGTGGCGGGTCTTGCGGCCGAGCGTGCCTCTGAGGAAGACATCGCCGCGATGCGCGCCGCGCTGGAGAGGATGAGAGAGAAGATCCACGCGCCTGAGGGCTACGTGGACGCCGACGTGGAGTTCCACGACCTCCTGGCGCGCAGCGCCCACAATCGCGTGTTCCTGATGATGATTGAGCCCGTCGCCCACCTCCTGTTGGCGAGCCGGCGGATGACCGGTGCCCAGGCGGACAACGCAAGGAGGGCCCTGCGGGCGCACGAGGCGATCCTGGAGCGGGTGGAGGCCGGAGATGCCGAAGGGGCGCGCAGAGAGATGCGCGAGCACATGATGACCACGGAGCGCGACATCAAGGCGACGCTCGGGGGCAAGGGCGAGACGGGCGAGCGGCCCGAAGCGGCGGGATAGGTGCCCTCGGCGGCGCACAACCGGCGGGTGGCGCGGGGTTGAAGGCCTTCGTCGTCGAGGGGCCCGGGCGGTTCCGGCTGGAGGAGCGTCTGAGACCCGCCCCGGGGCCCGGTGAGGTGCTCGTAAGGGTTGAGGCCGCGGGTATCTGTGGCTCGGACCTCGAGATGATCTCGGGCATCCGGGACCCGGGCTATTACCGTTATCCGGTCGTGCCCGGCAGGGAGTGGCCGGTGAAGTAGCGGACCTGCTGGAGATGCACGGGCGCTTCTCCCCGGCCGCGGCGCTGGGGATGATGCGGATGCTGGAGCCCTACGGCCTCGGGGGGACCGATTAGCCGGTGCCGCCGGTGAACCTCAAGGTGCTCAAGAAGGCGGCCGAAGGCATCCCGGCGGGCGTCCCGGTGGCGACCGGGGAGCGCATCCACCAGAGGGGCGAGTACCGGGAGCTCTTCGAGCTCCAGGCCGCCGACGTGATACAGCCGGACATAGGCCACATCTGAGGCCTGCTGGAGACCAGGAAGCTCGCCGCGTGGCCGACGCCTACTACGTGACGGCCGCGCCGCACAACGTCGGCGGCCAGATCAACACGGCCGCCGCGCTGCACCTCGCGGCCTGCACCACCAACTTCCGCATCCAGGCGTACTTCAACGATTTTGCCGACGACTGGGTGAAGGAGACGGCCAGGGGCCTGCCCGAGGTAGTGGACGGTTACTTCTCCTTGCCGCAGGGCCCGGGTCTGGGCGTAGAGCTCGACGAGGACGTGGTGGAGGCGCATCCCAAGCGGGACGTGCACTTCAACCTCTTCGCGGAGGGCTGGGAGCTGCGCGGCAAGTTCGGAGCAGCCCCCGGCGACGCGCCGGCCACAAGGGGCTAGCCGGCCCGTCGAGCGGCAGCCGCCGCGAACGACGCCCGCCACGGCCTCCCCTCGAGCACGGCCACCAGGCGCTCACGCCGCGGGCCTGCGACCACACCTCTCGCCCTTGCAACCGGCATATTGGTACGATAAGATGATGATAATCTGCTTAGGAGGAAGGGGGTCATGCCTAGGAGGAGGGCATACGCTGGATCGGGGGCGAGCCTCATCAGCAGACGAAGCTTTCTGGGGGGAGTGGCGGCGGCGCTGGGCGGGCTGATGCTCGGTGGTTGTGGCGTCACTTCGCTAGCCGCTGAGAGGCTGGTCGTCGACTTCTGGAACCTGTTCGGGGGTGGAGATGGGGCGCGTCTGGACGAGATGGAGAGAGCCTTTCGCGAGAGCCGCCCCGAGGTGAGGCTCAACTCCACCACGCTCGCGTGGGGAGCCCCCTACTACACGAAGCTTGCGATGTCGGCGGTTGGGGGGCGACCGCCCGATGTGGCGATACTGCACCAGTCGCGGCTGGCTGCCTACGCGCCGGCAGGCCTGCTCGAGCCTCTGGATCCGCAGTTGCTCTCGGAGTTTGACATGGGCCCGGATAGCTTCTTGCCCGAGGTCTTGGAGGCTTCCAGGTACGAGGGCGAGATCTACGCCATCCCCCTGGATACGCACCCCTTCGTGCAGTACTACAACACGGATATCTGCAAGGAGGCCGGGCTGCTAGGACCGGATGGAGAACTTAAGCCGCTCGAAGGACCGGACGCGGTCATAGATGCGCTCAAAAGGGCCAAGGAGGTTACGGGAGACCTGGGGCTCTCGTTCTATCCGGCTGACGACGCCGGACCGTGGCGCCTGTGGTACACGCTCTACGGCCAGCTCGACGGCGAGGCGATCCTGTCGCCCGATGCGCGCGAGGTAACCCTGGACGAGGAGAAGGCCTTGCGGGCGGTGGAGTTCATGGTCGCTCTCGCCCAGGATGCCGAGGTCGTTCGAGCCAACATAGACTACGGGGGCTCGGTGGCGCAGTTCCTGAGCGGTAGAGCCGGGTTCCACTGGAACGGCGAGTGGGAGGTCACCACCTACCTGGAGGCGGACCTGCCTTTCAGCATGCTCCCGTTCCCGAACGTGTTCGGCGAGAACCACGTCTCGCAAGCCGACCGGCACACCTTCGTTATCCCCACGCAGAGCTCGCGGGACCCCCGCAGCATGGAAGCTGCGCTCGAGTTCATCAGCTCCATGCTCAAGAGCAGCCTCATCTGGGCCAAAGGCGGGCACATCCCGGCCTACCTGCCCGTGGCGAACAGCGACGAGTACCGGGAGCTGAAACCACAGTCCAACTACGCCGGTGTGGCGGACAACGTCGTGATAGATCCCATCGCCTGGTTCAGCGGCTCGGGGTCCACGATGGAGCAGCGGGCGTCGGCGGCCTTCCAGTCGGCGATGGCGGGCGGGATCAGCCCGAGGCAGGCCGTTGTCCGGCTCCGAACGATACTGCAGGAGCTGGTCAACATACCGAAGCCGATATAGCGGGAAGCGGAGTCCTCGGAGGGGGGAAGTGATGGTAGCGCTAGGGGGAGCCAGACAGACCAAGTACAGCACCAAGCCGGAGGCGCAACGGCGCATAGACCTAGCCGGCTTCCTCTTCGTCCTGCCGTTTCTCGTCTTCTACGTCGCCTTCCTCGTCTGGCCCGTGATACTGGGGCTACGGATGAGCTTCTTCAACTGGAGCCTGGTGGGTACGGGCACCGGACAGTTTCTCGGTGTCTCCAACTACGGAGAGCTCTTTACCGACCCGGACTTCTGGAGCTCGCTGTGGCATTCGATCCTGTTCACCCTGCTCACCGTTCCCCTGTTGACGCTGCTCTCTTTAGGGTTTGCTCTGCTCGCGAACAGGGCGATCCCGGCGCGGTGGTTCTTCCGGCTCTCCTTCTTCGCGCCCTACGTCTTGCCCTCGTCGGTCATGGCGCTTATCTGGATCTGGATGTACCAGCCGGGATTCGGGCTGATCAACAGCTACCTCACACAGCTCGGCCTGTCGGAGGTCTCGTGGCTTACGGACCCGCAGGTGGCCATGATCTCGGTGGTCATCGCGACCGTCTGGTGGCAGCTGGGCTTTAGCTTCGTCCTCTACCTGGCGGGGCTGCAGGAGATCCCGAGGGAACTCTACGACGCCGCGGCCGTCGACGGAGCGAGTTCACTGGAGACTACCCGTTTCATCACGATACCCCTCCTCAAGCGCACCACCATTCTCGTCGTCACCCTGGCGGTGTTCGCATCGCTCAACGTCTTCGACCAGATATACATCATGAGCACCTCCGGGGGACTTGACTACCAGTCCACACGCTCGCTCATCATGTACGTCTACGAGCAGGGCTTCACCCTGTACCGGGTGGGCTACGCTGCGGCCATGACGTACGTGTTCTTCGTGCTCGTGCTCGTGGTCAGTATCACGGGGTTCGTGTTCAGCAACCGCAGGAGGGAGGCCTGATGACCTCCGAAGCCGGGGTTCCGGAGACCACAAACAAGTCTAGGACCTACCGCTGGGACTCGCTCCTCAGCTGGCTGGCCTTCGGTGTACTGCTCGTGGCGGCGATACTATGGCTGATACCGCTCCTGTGGGCCGTGGTTACGGCGCTGAAGCCCGAGAGCCAGACCACGACCGTTCCGATCACCTGGATCCCGGAGGGAGGGATCTCCGCGTTCACCTTCGAGTCCTTCTGGCAGGTGTTGTCCGCGGGAGGGCTGCTGCGCTGGTACTTCAACAGCGCGCTGACCTCCACGGTGATCACCGTCGCGGTACTGCTGCTGACCAGCCTCGCGGGCTTCGGGCTCTCGCGTGTTCCGTTCCGCGGGCGCACCGTCGTGTTCTGGCTGATAATCGCCGGCCTGATAGTGCCCCCGCAGATACTCATCATTCCTCTGTTCATGGAGATGGATGCCCTGGGGTTCGTGGACACTTACCAGGGGATCATCCTGCCGCAGATCGCCTCGCCGCTGGGCGTGTTTATCTTCAAGCAGTTCTTCGACGGCATCCCGCACGAGCTCGAGGAGGCGGCTATTGTGGACGGCGCCAGCCGTTTCCGGATCTACTGGCAGATCTGGATGCCGCTCGCCAGACCGGTCATAGCGGCGGTGGGCATCTTCACGTTCGTTCTTTCGTGGAACAACTTCATCTGGCCGTTCGTCGTGGTGACCAACACGGACATGATGACCATCCCCGTGGGCCTGGCGACGGTGCAGAGCTCCTACGGCCTGCGCTACGCCGACATAATGGCCTCGGCCGTGCTGGGCGGGCTCCCGTTGCTGGTGGTCTTCCTGTTCTTCCAGCGCCAGATCGTGCAGGGCATCGCGAGCACCGGTCTGAAGGGCTAGCCCCGGGTAGGACCCTGATAGCGGCGGCCTTTCGTGGGCAAGTGAACGAACCTCGATGAAGGGAGTATGCATGAAAACCGCGAAGATAGTGGTAGATCCGGAGTTTCGCATCGGGAGGGTGGACCCTCGCCTGTACGGCTCGTTTATTGAGCACCTCGGACGGGCGGTGTACGGCGGCATCTACGAACCGGACCACCCCGCCGCGGACGACATGGGATTCCGCCGGGACGTTCTAGAGCTTGTGAGGGAGCTGCGGGTCCCCATCGTCCGCTACCCGGGCGGCAACTTCGTCAGCGGCTATAACTGGGAGGATGGTGTGGGGCCGAAGGAGGGCAGACCCCGGCGCCTGGACCTCGCCTGGCGCACCATCGAGACCAACCAGGTGGGCACCAACGAGTTCGCCGAGTGGGCGAGACGAGCAGACGCTGAAGTGATGATGGCGGTGAACCTCGGGACCAGGGGTATAGACGCTGCCCGCCACCTGGTCGAGTACTGCAACCATCCCGGCGGTACCTATTACAGCGATCTCAGAGCCTCCCACGGCGTGAAGAGGCCGCACGCCATAAAGACGTGGTGCCTCGGCAACGAGATGGACGGACCCTGGCAGATCGGGCACAAGACCGCCGAGGAGTACGGGCGTCTGGCGCAGGAGACGGCCAAGGCCATGAAGTGGGTGGACCCATCCATAGAGCTGGTTGTCTGCGGCTCCTCCAACAGGGGCATGCCGACCTTCGCCGCGTGGGAGGAGACGGTGCTGGAGCACACCTACGAGCACGTCGAATACATCTCCCTGCACACCTACTACGGGAACCCGGACAACGACCTGGGCACCTACCTGGCCAAGTCGCTCGACATGGACGCCTTTATCGAGTCGGTAATAGCAACCTGCGATCACGTGCGGGCCAAGAAGCGGGCCAAGAAGACCATAGACCTGTCTTTCGACGAGTGGAACGTCTGGTTCCACTCCAGGGAGTCGGACGAGCGGATCGAACCCTGGTCTGTCGCGCCTCCGCAGCTCGAGGACGTCTACACATTCGAGGATGCTCTGCTCGTCGGCTGCATGCTCATCTCCCTGCTCAAGCATGCCGACCGGGTGAAGATCGCCTGCCTGGCTCAACTGGTGAACGTCATCGCCCCCATAATGACGGAGAACGGCGGACCCGCCTGGCGGCAGACCATCTTCTACCCCTTCTTGCACGCCTCTTCTTACGGCAGGGGAAGCGCGCTGGCTCTCCGGATCGAGTCGCCCCGGTACGAGACCAAGGAGTTCGGGGCGGTGCCTTTCCTGGAGGCGGTGGCCACCGTGGACGAGGAGGCCGAGCGACTCACCGTCTTCGCGGTGAACAGGGACCAGGAGGAGCCCCTGCTGCTGGACGGCGACCTGCGCGGCATGGAGGGCTACGAGGTGCTCGAGCACCTCGTGCTGGAGAGCGACGACGTCAAGGCGAGGAACACCGCCAAGCATCCCGACGCCGTGACCCCGCACTCGCGAGGCGATGCCGCCGTGCGGGACGGCAGGCTGCGGGCCGCGCTGCCCAGGCTCTCCTGGAACACGATACGCCTCGGCAAGAGGCGGTAAGCGCACCCCCTCCGGGCGAGCGCCGTCAACCGACGCCCGGCGCGCTCCCCCGGATCTACGGGAACCCGCATGAGACGTCTACGTGCCGACGAGGGAGGGGACGTCTTCTGTGCGGCGTGCCCTACCTGTCCCGGTGGCGGCGGTCTGTCGAGGGCGCCTCTCTCCAGAGCGCGTACCCGAGCCAGACCGGCCCGGCCGCGAAGACCGGGGAACCCACGAGCAGGCCCGGCGAGGCGGCTCACCTGCCCAGGAAGGTGCCGGTGAACAGGGTCGAGCATGGGCGCCAGCAGGAGCCCGAGCGGCAGTAACGCCGGGCCGCCGGTATCAGGGAGCTGTCCTTGCTTCCGGCAAGCCGGCGCAGCATCGTGGCCGAATACTGCCGTGAGATCTGCTGAGATGCCGTATACCGTCCCATGGGCAGGTTGTAATCGCGTTCGGTGTTTTTGAGACGGGTTCAAGAAGTAACTGATCACAAAGTGTCTATAAAGAGTTGCTTCGCCTGTGAGGTATAGCGGTCCTCTCGCCAAGACAAACCAAGTGAGCGCTAGAGCTTAACTCCGGCGGAAGGATTCCATAGCTGTACTCCAGGTAATAGCTGGGACAAAACCGATTCCGAGCCCTGCACGTATCAAGTTGGGAATGACCGCCAGATTATCGCCCTCGAAAACGAAGCGAAAGTTTAATCCCGCCTGCCGCATTACCGCATCTGGCATCTCCCTCAGATCGTAGCCTGGCTTCAGCGAGATGAATGGTTCGTTGGCGACATCACTCAGCGACACATTGATTGAGATACGGCTCCCCCTGTCCTAAATTTCTGCAATTAGGTTAAACTTCTGTTTCGATGGACATCACCCAACTCACGATCCTTTTCATCCTGGGCCTAGTCGGCGGAGTGCTGGCTGGTCTGATCGGAGTGGGCGGTGGGGTGTTTTTCGTGCCTGCGTTGATGTTTATGGGCTGGGGTATTACCGAGGCGGTGGCTGCCAGCCTGGTGATCATTATCTTTAGCTCCCTCTCGGGCACCCTGCGCAGCTATCGCAGCGGCAACCCCATCGACAAACGGGCTGCCATGCTACTCTCCCTGACCGTCTCACCTTCGGCATTGATCGGCGTGGCTATAAGCCGTCTTGCTCCAGACTATATTGTGGAGGCCGTCTTCGCACTTCTGCTACTGGCTCTGGCTTACCCGACCGCCCGGGGAAGTGTGGGAGCGATGGATGCCAAGGTAGAGATTCCCACACTGCTGGTAATTGGAGCGGGAATATGCATAGGAGCGCTCTCCGGGCTCGTAGGAGTGGGTGGCGGCATCCTGATGGTGCCGCTCATGATCTTGGGCCTGAATTTGAGACCGAAGGTGGCTATAGCCACCAGCCTGGCTGTGGCCTTCTTCACGGGCGTAGTGGGGGCAGCGGGTTACGTGGCTACGGGCTTCCGGGAGTTTTCCAGCCTGCCGCTTTTGGTCGCGGGTTCTATCTTGGGTGCCTGGCTTAGTGTACGCGTACGTAACTGGGCGCCCGATGCGGCACTGAGAATCGGCTTTGGTATCTATATGGTCTTCGTCGCCATCTATCTGCTTTTAGGACTGGGGGATTGGACGGAACATTTTGAGCTAGATCTTCCCCTTACACGGGTACCACCAGAACCGGGCATGGCGAGCGGGACACTACCTCACGAACAGTATGAGAGGTTCGGAGACGTTTGAGGCTCCTTGTGCGCTGCCCCACTACCGTGAGATCGCACCCGAGCTTCTTCGAGTGACGTACTATCTCAGCGGCCGGGCGGCCTTTGGCTACCACGATCGAAGAGAGCGCCACACCAGATTCTGCTGCTAACCGGAGAGCTTGGTGCTTGGTCTCTTCTATGTTCGCCTCAATATCGGGGCGCGGGAAGGATACATCCATCGCTAAGACCTCGTACCATGGCTGTCTCTGGCGAACGATTATGACGTATAACTCCGATCCGAGGGAGCGGGCAAGATAAATGGCTTGTTGCAGAGCCTTATCCCGAACTGAACGTCCGTCTACGGCTACCAGGATTCGTCTAAGCGCCTCGCCGATATTGCTCATCTCATCTTCCGCTTCACGGTGCTTGCTCGCCTAGGGCCGGGTGGATTATAAAATGAGGGGCAGAACTAGGCTCATTGATATTTGGCGAAGCGAGAGGGAAGGAGCTCTGTGGAGCAATTCTTCAACAATCCCACCGGACAGGCAAGCAGTTATCAAGCGGAGGGTGGAGTAGAGTTCGGGCTCTCGCTTCCAGAACAGATCGCGGACGTACTCTCATCAGAGATTATTGAGGGTAAGCTACCACCCGGTAGCAAGCTACCGGAACCTACTCTGGCCGAAAGGTTTGGAACCAGTCGCGCCCCAATCCGGGAAGCTCTCTATCTTCTAGACCAGGAGGGTTTGGTGGAACGAGCCCCACGCCGGGGGGCAGTAGTGCGAGAGTACAGCCGCAGGGAGATAGAGGAGCTCTACCGGATCCGTAGTGTGCTCGAAGGCTTCGCCCTAGAGCATATCTGCGAGGAGCCGGAGATGATCGAGGTGTGCGTGGCTACGCTCGAGCCCATCATTCGTGATATGGAGCGGACGGAGAGCGATCCCAAACGCTATCACGAGTTAAACTTCGCGTTCCACAAAACGATCATCTTACTCTCGCGCAGCCAGCTAATCCGTCGCCTCTATGCCCAGATCGAAGGCCCGCTGAAGATATTCCTCCGACTCTCGTTCTCTACAGCCGGCGCAGTGCCTAAATCCTTCGGAGAACACCTGCAACTGCTCGCTGCCATTAGAGAGGAGAACGTAGAGGAAGCCCGTCGTATACTTGAAAAACACGATGAAGACGGGATGCGTCGTGCCATCGCTTCAGGCAAATGCGGGCAAACCGTGAAAGACCGGTAGCCGAGTTAAACTCAGCACTTGACATATGAACGCGAAAATGATGCAATGATCGATGCAAAATGCTGTCGACAATCGACTAATGGGGTGGAGCTGATGGCGAAGCGCATCGCGAGTCGTTTATGGAGAGCGTGGGAGGGTCTCTTGGGGTTTCAGGGGGAGGGGAGGTCGGTTACTAGTTTGTATCCGGCGAGACTGAGCCTTTTGAGGCTTGCTTCGGGTGGGCCTCTGTGGTCTTCTGGGGAGAAGGTCGGTCCTCGGGCAATCTGTACGGGAGCTGCAATAGCTGCGCTGGTCGGCGGCGGGACGACTCCGCTAGTGTTGAGGCGCCGTCCGAGAGAGCCGGGACAGACGTCTGGTCGGGCTCGCAGGGTGTTTTCCGCGATTGCCGGCTCCATTCCCAGGGGGGCTTACAGGAGGGCGGATAGACTGCGCGACGGCACCGAGGGTGGAGGGTCGGAGGACCGGAGTCCGGTGAGTTTGCACGTGGGAGGTGGGGTGGCGGTGATCACGTTGCGGCGACCGCAGAAACTGAATGCCATCAACTCCCACATGTGGGTTACTCTGGTGAAGATGGTGCACGAGGTTTCCAAGCGGCCGGGGGTCCGCGTTCTCGTGCTTCGCGGTGAGGGGCCGCACTTCTCGGCCGGTTCGGACCTCAAAGAGCTTAGCGACTCTGATTTGGTACGGGTGGAGGAGATCTTTCACCAAGCCGAGGAGTGTGCGGCTGCCATCGAAGAGAGTCCGCTACCCACGATAGCGTGTATCCGAGGCTACGCTCTTGGCACGGGGCTGCTCATGGCCCTGGCCTGCGATATGCGCATAGCTGAGCATAACGCTACCCTGGGCATGCCTATTGCACGCCTGGGCATAACACTCAGCGAGGCGTTCGTCCGGCGTTTGGTGCTCCTGACGGGGCCGTCAAAGATGAAGGATCTGGTATATACGGGGCGCCTGGTCGACGCGGAGGAAGCTTTCCGCCTGGGTCTGGTAGACCGGCTGGTACCGCCGGATAAGTCTGTACTCCATGAGACCTTGAATATAGCCCGGACGATTCGCCGGCAGTCGGAGGCTTCCGTACGGGCCGCCAAGAGGTGGGGGGGATCCGGCTCGCGGCGAGCGCCGGCGGCCTACACTCACGTGGATCCGAGGGACTTTCCGGAGGGGGTAGCCGCCTTCCTGGAGCGGAGATCTCCACGGTTTTACGATCCTTCTTAGTCTCTACGAACACTCTACGAACACCGCGGTTGCCCCTCTGATAGGGACTGCACTTTGAACAATTTTGGGAATCTATAAAGGAGAGGCAAGTTACTGTGATGGAGCGTAATTCAGGTCCGCTGAGCGGAGTGAAGGTCATTGATCTCAGTCGCGCTCTGGCCGGCCCGTACGCCACAATGATGCTGGCCGATGCCGGCGCCGAAGTCATAAAGGTCGAGCGTCCGGGCAAGGGCGACGACAGCCGTGGCTGGGGGCCTCCGTTCGTCGGAGGCCCGGGGGCTGAGGAGTCTACCTATTTTCTCTCTGTAAACCGGAGCAAGAAGTCTGTAGTGCTCGACTTCAAGGATCCAAAAGACCTGCAGGAGCTTAAGGAATTGATCTGCGGCGCCGACGTGCTGGTCGAGAACTTCAGGCCCGGGGTCATGGAAAGGATTGGCCTGGGAGAAGCTGAACTGGAGGCGCTCAACCCTCGCCTGGTTGTGCTCTCGATCACCGGTTTTGGGGAAGGCGGACCGGAGGGCCACAAGCCCGGTTTCGACCAGATAGTTCAGGGTGAGGCCGGGCTGATGAGCATCACGGGCCTACCCGACGGACCGCCGATAAAGGTGGGCGTCCCAATAGCTGACATACTCGCCGGCATGTTCGGAGCCTTCGGGGTGAGCTCGGCGCTGATGGAACGGGAGCGCAGCGGCCGGGGACAGCGGGTGCAGACCTCGCTGCTCGCCAGCGTTGTGGCGATCCACACCTTCCAGGGCACGCGCTGGCTGGTGGCCGGAGAGGTTCCCGAGCGGACCGGCAACCGGCATCCCACCATTGCTCCATACGGAGCCTACGAATGCGCCGACGGGGTTATTAACATAGCTGTGGGGTCCGAAGGGATCTGGCAGAGGTTCGCTCCGCTCGTCGGCCTCGATCCGAACGACGAGCGCTTTGCGACCAATGGAGACCGGGTCAGAGGGGTGAAGGAGCTTGAAGAGGCGATGGCTCCGGCTCTGAAGTCCGCCGGCGTAGACGAGTGGATGGAGCGTCTTGGGGAGGCCGGTGTGCCGGCCGGGCGCGTCCGGACCCTCGACCAGGTCTACGCCTCACCCCAACTGGAGCACCTGAAGCTCATCGATGAGGTCGACCATCCCACTCTGGGCCGGATACGGCTGCCGGGCTCTCCGCTGCAGTATGGCCGCTCCGGCAGGCGCGCCGCGAGCGCTCCCCCTCTCCTGGGACAGCACACCGAAGAGGAGCTTGGACGCTTGGCGGGCGGCACAGAAAGCAAGAAAACAACGTAGGTTTGGGAAGTCGGGTGCTCGCGCCGGAGATTCCCGGACCCTACTCTCCTCTGGCTTGCTTCTCGAAGATCTCACGCCCCCGCTCGATATCGTTTCTCATGTGGGCCTCCATACACTCCTGCGCCGCTTGCACGTCTCGCCGCCGGATCGCATCCAGCAAGACACAGTGCTCTCTGTAGATATCATCCTGAGTCTCCTTCGAATAGGAGAGCACGCGGCGCCGAGCGACCAGGATCCGGCCGCGGATGGTGTCCATGAGCTGGTGCAGAGAGGGCATCCGGGTACTCTTCACCATCACATCATGGAAGCGGGTGTTTGCGTCGAACACCCCGGCAGCATCTCCGGCGACGCTCGCCGCCCGGGCGGCCTCCAGTGCCCCGTCCATGGCCTCGATCTCTGACGGAGTAGCAAGCAGGGCCGCTCGCTCCGCCACAAGACGCTCCAGCGCCGCCCGGCAGGTGTACAGATCTACAAACTCTTCCTGCGAGGGATCTGCTACAACCAGCTCCGTTCCATGGGGGACGAGCAGGCCCTCCCGCTCCAGTTGCCGTAACGCTTCCCGCACCGGTGTGCGACTCACCTTCAGCGTCTCAGCCGTGCGGCTCTCTTGTACAGTCTCTCCCGGAGCGTACTTCCCGTCCAGTATCTGCTGCCGGAGCAGCCGGTACACCTGCCGGTACAGAGGATCCGACCTCTGAAGTTCCACTATCGCCTCCTTCCTGAGAACTTGGCGAGTCCTCGGCCAATGGTTGTCAGCAGACTATAACTCCTGGTGAGATAACACTCGGAGTAAAAAGTCCGGATTTGCTCCCATCCAAACTTGCATCGCTTGACGCCTGCGTATACAGTATACTGAATCCGGGCAATCGAGGGGAAGGACCGACATGGAGGAATTGCTTTCGCGAAGGGATTTCCTGAAGAGGGGTGGAGGGGTACTCCTGAGCATGTATGCGTTGGGGCTTGCGAGCTGTGGGGGGCGGGCATCGGAGGGGGAGGATGGCGCTGAATGGGAGCCTTCTCGAAGCGTTGTCATGATTGTGCCCTTCGATCCCGGCGGGGGCAGCGACATTCTCGGTCGAGCCATGGCGGCCGGGCTTGAAGAGGTCAGGCCGGGGTTGAACATAAACGTGGAGAACCGGTCGGGAGGATCGGGCGCGGTCGGGTACTCTTACCTGCTGGAGCAGCGGGGCGATCCCCACTTTCTGCTGGCCTCAGAGACGGCCGGGGTTGCCCTACCCATTACCACCGAGACCCCGTTCCACTGGACGGACTACACGCCGGTAGCTCAGATTGCCGAGGACGCGACGCTTTTGGTGGTGCGTCAGGATGCTCCTTACCAGTCGCTGCCCGAGGTTATAGAGGCAGCGGGAGCTGAGCGAGTCCTGGTGGGGGTGGCGGGTGCTACCGGGTTAGACACCATAGTCACCTCGCTGATGGAGGAGGACCAGGGGGTTGAGTTCGAGCGGGTGGTCTTCGAGTCCGGCGGGGAGATAGTAGCCGCGCTGCTTGGCGGCGATATCGACATCGCCATGCTGAACCCCGGGGAGGTTATAGGCCAGCTAGAGGCAGGGGACATGCGGGCACTCGTGGTGTTCGCGGACGAGCGCTACGAGGGCGAACAGCTGGCGGACATTCCGACTGCGCAGGAGGAAGGTGTAGACGTCACGTTCACCCAGTACCGGGGGTTGTTCGCGGCCGGAGACATCAGTCCTGAGGAGAGGTCTTACTGGGAGGAGGCCATTCTCGAGTGGGCGGAGACGCAGAGCTACGATGAGTACATAGAGAGGAACTACCTGATATCGGAGATTCGGGCCGGACAGGAGTTCGAAGAGTACCTGAGAGAGTACGAGACTACGCTGGAAGGCGTCCTCGGTGAGTCTGGCGGTTAAGGGCTCTACAAGACGATGAAAGAGGAGACTCCTGACTTCATCGGCTCGGGTTTGCTAGTGGCCCTCGGCGCTGCGTTCGCCCTTGGGTCGTTGCAGTACGGCGTGATAGAAGGTGGGCGCATAGGGCCGGGGTTTATGCCATTCCTCTCCGGAGTCTTGCTCGCGTTCTTTGGCACCCTGATAGCCGTTGAGGCGGCGGTGCGCCGGGTGCGGAGGCGAGAGCGACCGGCGGGGGTGACGGAGATATCGCGCGGGCGGCAAGAAGTTCCGAGTGGGCCTGTAGCTACGGTCTTCGGGCTGACGTTGGTCGCGATACTGCTCATTCCCGTTCTCGGTTTCTTCCTCTCCTTCGGTTTGCTAATAGCCGTGCTCGTAGCGTTCGTCGAGCGGGAGGGGTGGCGGCTCGGTCTCACAATGGGCGTTGGAGGGGCCGTATTTGCGTGGCTGGTCTTCGCGCAGCTCTTGAACATACCCGTGCCTCGGGGAATCTTCGAGACGTTGATGAGGATATGATCTGTGGAGCTGTGGTCTCAGATAATCGACGGTTTCCAGGCCGCTCTCACGCCCACCAACCTCGCCTACTGCTTCATCGGCGTCTTGCTCGGCACGGTTATCGGGCTCCTGCCCGGGCTGGGGTCTGCCACCGGGGTTGCCATTCTGCTGCCGCTGACGCTCATGCTCGATCCCTTGACCGCTCTCATCATGCTGGCCGGGATCTACTACGGGACGCAATACGGGGCCACGATAAGCTCCGTGCTGGTCTCCACACCGGGAGACTCGGCCACGGTGGTCACCACCATCGACGGCTACCAGCTCGCTCGCCAGGGTCGGGCCGGGCCGGCACTCGCAATAGCGGCCATAGCGTCGTTTCTGGCCGGGACCATAAGTATCCTCTTGCTGATGACGCTTGCCCCTGTGTTCGCCGGTTTCGCCCTCAACTTCGGGCCGCCGGAGACGGTCGCTCTCGTGACCCTGGGGCTTGCCGGCGTCATAGGATTCACGGGTACTTCCCGGGCCAAGGGACTGGCCATGGGCGCTCTCGGCCTCGCTATAGCCACCGTCGGCATCGACGCACAGACCGGTATCGCGAGGTTCACTTTCGGCCAGGTGGAGCTGCTCGGCGGCATAGGCTTCTTGGCGGTTATTATCGGGTTGTTTGCGGTTGCGGAAGTTATGTCCCAAGTGAGCCGCGGGGGAGGCGAGCCGATACGAACGCGCTTTAGAGACATGCTGCTGAGCCGGGAAGACTGGCGCCGGTCTCGCATGCCCATCGTGCGGGGAGGGATCGTGGGGTTCTTCCTCGGGGTTTTGCCCGGGGCCGGCGCTACGCTGGCTTCGTTTCTCAGCTACGACATAGAGCGAAGGCTCTCCAAGCGCCCCGAGCGGTTCGGCAAGGGGGCAATGGAGGGCGTCGCCGCTCCCGAAGCGGCCAACAACGCGGCCGTCAACGGGGCTTTCGTGCCCACCCTCACGTTGGGCATTCCGGGCTCGGGGACCACCGCGGTGCTGCTCGGGGCATTTTTGCTGTTCGGATTGCAGCCCGGCCCCTTGCTGCTCGAACAGCAGCCCGAGCTGGTTTGGGGTTTGATCGCTTCCTTCTATATCGGCAACCTCATCTTGCTCCTGTTGAACCTGCCGCTGGCTCCGGCGTTCGCGTCCATACTCCGGCTCCGCTACACGCTCCTTTACCCCTTTATCCTGCTTTTGGCCTTCATCGGCGCCTACGCGATAGAGAACCGCCTGTGGGGTGTGTGGATGGCGTTTGCATTCGGCGTTATCGGATATTTCATGAAGCGCTACGGATATCCGGCCGCGCCGGTCATCCTGGGGCTCATACTCGGCGGCCTCTTTGAGCAGTCGCTGGAGCAGACTTCCTCCATGGGAGGGGGGAGTTTTGCCATCTTCCTGGAGAGACCCATCGCTCTGGCGCTCTTCGCCCTCGCCGGTCTTATCATCCTGGGGCCGTTCGTGGCTCGGGGGGTGAAGGCGCTGGCCGGCAAGGCGACCGCTAGAGTTCAGCAATGAACCTGGTTGCTTGTGTGACCCGTCAACGGAGGGAGGAATAGCTCTTGGCATTGCCACTTCGACAGCTCAGGGTACTCGACCTGACACAGGTTATGGCCGGTCCGTTCTGCTGCCAGCTTCTGGCCGACATGGGGGCTGAGGTAACCAAGGTCGAGCCTGTAGACACCGGAGATCAAGCTCGCCGGGCAATGGGGTTCAAGATGAAAGGAGAGGACACCGCGGCCTTCCTTGCCGTCAACCGTAACAAGAAGAGCGTTACACTCAATCTCAAAGAGGAGGAGGGGCGGGAGATCTTCTACAAGCTCGCCCGGGAGGCGGACGTGGTCGTGGAGAACTACCGGCCTGGAGTCGCCGGGAAGCTTGGTGTGGACTACGAGACCCTCAAGGAGCTGAACCCGCGCCTGATCTACGCAAGCATCTCGGGCTTCGGCCAGACCGGCCCCTACGCCCTACGGGCAGGGTATGATCTGATCGCGCAGGGCATGTCTGGCGTGATGAGCGTGACCGGCGAGCCGGGTGGCCCGCCCGCCAAATGCGGCGTTCCGATAGGGGATCTCTCCGCCGGTCTCTTCTGCGCCTTCGGCATCCTGACCGCCTACGTTGCCCGGCAGGAGACCGGACGCGGGCAGTTTATCGACACCTCGCTCTTCGAAGGCGCTCTGGCACTCTCCGTGTGGGAGACTGCCGAACTGTGGGCTACCGGCCGCATCCCCCAGCCGTTTGGCTCCGCCCATCGCCTCACCGCTCCCTACCAGGCCCTCAAGACCCGTGACGGGTACATCAACGTTGGAGCTAACAACCAGCGCCTCTGGAAGCGGCTGTGTCAGGCTATCGGCCGGGAGGAACTGGTCGACGACGGGCGTTTCGCAACGAACGAGGACAGGATGAAGAACCGCACCGAGCTGGTCGAAGAGCTTGAAGCTACCTTCAAGAAGAGGGATACCGACGAGTGGGTGGAGATCCTGCTCGAAGCCGGCTTTCCCGCCGGTCCCATCTACAACTACAAACAGGTCTTTGAGGATCCGCATACCCATGCCCGGGAGATGATGGTCGAGATGGAACACCCCGTGGAAGGCGTTGTGCGCGGCCTGGGTATCCCGCTGAAGCTCAGCGAGACACCGGGCAAGGTCCGGCACGCCGCGCCGCTGCTCGGGGAGCACACCGAAGAGACGCTGCAGCGTCTAGGTTACTCTGAGTCCGAGATAGCCGATCTTAGAAGGAGGAAGATCATATGACAGAGACCGACCAGCTGCTGTTCGAGCGCCGGGGATCTGCGGCGTTTATCACGTTCAACCGCCCCGAGGCCCGCAACGCGATGACCTGGGAGATGTACGACGCGCTCTATGAGTGCTGCGAGGAGATCGACGCCGACGAGCGTGTGCGTGTTGTCGTTTTAAGGGGGGCGGGCGATAAAGCCTTCGTCGTAGGCACCGACATTAAGCAGTTTCTTGAATTCGAGTCGGGCGAGGACGGCGTAGCCTACGAGAGGAGAATGGAGCGCATCATCAGCCGCCTGGAGGCTGTGCGCAAGCCCACGATCGCGGCGATCGATGGCTACGTTATCGGGGGCGGCCTGAGCATAGCCGCCGTGAGCGACCTGAGAATCTGCACACCGGATGCTAAATTCGGCATGCCTATAGCACGAACCTTAGGCAACTGCCTCTCTGCGCAGAACTATGCCCGGCTTCTCGCCCTGATCGGCCCCGCCCGCACCAAGCAGCTTCTCTTTACCGCGCGCATGTTCTCTGCCGAAGAGGCCCTGAGCGTCGGGCTGGCGACCGAGATCGTCCCGCGCTCCGAACTCGATGAGCGGGTGAGCGAGCTGTGCGCGACCCTCGAAGAGCACGCCCCGATCACCTTGCGCGTTACCAAAGAAGCTACCCGGCGCCTTATGCTGGCCAACCTGCCTGACATGGAGGACCTGATCTCTGAGACCTACGCAAGCAGGGATTTCCACGAGGGTGTATCGGCTTTCGTGGAGAAACGCAGGCCCGACTGGCAGGGCTGCTAATAGGGGGGCGCTATGCGAGAATCTATCTTCGGTATCCTCGGAGGTCACCGGCCCCGGATCGCCCCCGACGCCTTCGTGGCACCTACCGCCGTGGTAGTCGGTAGGGTACGTATCGGAGCCCGCTCAAGCCTCTGGTACGGCACCGTGCTCCGGGGAGATGATGAGGAAATAGTAGTCGGAGAGGACTCCAACGTCCAAGATCTCTCTCTGATACATGCCGATCCCGGCTTCCCGGTCTTGGTGGGGGATCGCGTAACGATCGGCCACCGGGCCATAGTACACGGAGCTACCGTGGAAGATGACGTCCTGATCGGGATGGGCGCTATCTTGTTGAACGGTGCCCGCATACACTCTGGAGCAATCGTCGCCGCCGGGGCGCTCGTAACTTCCGGCACCGAAATTCCCGAAAGATCTCTCGCTGCGGGGATCCCGGCAAGGATTATCCGGCGGGTTCACGAAGCAGACGCAAACATGATCGAAGCTGCCAAAAATGACTACTTGAATAAGTCCAGAGTACATCGTGAACTGAAGTTGGCTGATTGGCAGGACGTTTCTACATCCGAAGAATGAGTAAAGACCGATCTCTGGGGTCAGTGACATAGAGTAGCAGCAATTTCTGAGTTGACTCGGATTCTTAAGTGTGATTTGATACGTGCGACCGTCGACAGTCGGCATATTCATGGGGGTGACGAGGATTGGGCGGATAAGCGGTACGCTACGATTCGAGGGAGGTCGGGTTTTGGAGGTATGGCGCTCAGAGTGCAAGGGGTGATTGTAGTGGTACGGGGGCGACTCCTTTTAGTGGTGTGCTTTTCGACGGTGGCGCTTCTCTTAACTGCTTGCGGTCTCGCGACGGGTGGGGGAGCAGATGATCAGGTAACGTTGCGATTGGGTCATCAGTGGCCCGGTGTGAATGAAGCGGGTGAGGGCGACTTCCGCGCGGTGCTGGCCCAGAGGTTTGCGGATCGGGTAAATGAGAGGACCGATGGTCAGGTTACCATCGAGGTCTATCCTGGGAATTCCCTTATAGAGGATCCCACCCAGCAGTATGAGGCCATAAGACGGGGGGCGCAGGATATGTCTGTCTTCCCGTTGGATTACGCTTCGGGTGACGTGCCCGAGTTCAGCATCACGCTGATGCCGGCCATGGTGCGCAGCCACGCTCAGGCGCGGAACTGGCAGGACGCGGAGATCGGCCAGCGCATCGAGGAGATAACTCAGGAGAACGGGGTCAAGATCCTCACCTGGGTCTGGAACGCCGGAGCTATCGGTTGCAAGAGGGAGGAGCCTGTAGTCTCTCCGGATGACGTCAGGCCCGGCATGGTTACCCGGGCTGCGGGTCCCCGGGTAGAGCAGATGCTGGAGAGGGTCGGGTTCGGGCTCTCTAGCATGCCATCATCGGAGATCTACAGTGCCATGCAGACCGGGGTTCTGGACTGCGCGATAACCTCCACTTCTTCGTTCAGCTCCTACAGGCTCTACGAGCAGGTGGGATCATACACTTCCCCGACGGGGGGTTACACGTTCTGGTTCATGTTCGAGCCGTTGATAATCGGTATGGATCAGTTCGAGCAGCTGACGCCCGAACAGCAGCAGATATTTGAGGAGGTCGGGGCCGAGTTGCAGGAGTTCGCCTACACGGCCTCAGAGGATGATGATCTGCGCGTCGAGAAGGAGTTCGAGGAGGCCGGCGTCAACGTCGTTCAGATGGATGAAGAGTCCTTCGGGCAGTGGCAGGAAGAATCCCGGCCTGTATGGGAGAGCTTCGCCGAGGAGGTGGAGGGCGGCAGAGAGCTGATAGATCTCGCCAGCCAGGTGTCGGCTCAGTAGCGGGGTTGGGGGGCGGGTGAAGGGCACCCGCCCTTCCCTTACATCGTTGGAGGGCGTTCGTGTGAATAGATCGGGGACCCAGGAGTCCTTTCTATCCAGGCTTATCGGCTGGCTCTCCGAGCTTGCGGGCTACGCCAGCAGCTTATTGATTCTGGCTTCCATGCTGGTGATCTGCTACGCGGTTCTGCTGCGCTACGTGCTCGGCGCATCTACCGTGTGGCAGACCGAGCTGGCCATCTACTTCCTGATCTTCGCCGCCTTCGTGGGAGGGGCCTATGGCCTCAAGCACGGCGACCACGTGAAGATCGACGTGGTCGTAAACCGGCTACCGGGAAGGGTTCAGCTGTTCGTGCGGTTCGTGGCAGCTATCCTCGGCTTCTTCTTTATCTTGATCATAGCCGTGATCGGATTCGAGCTTTGGTGGGAGGCCGTTCAGATGGGCCGGCGCTCCGGCACCGCGTGGAACCCTCCGCTGGCTTACCCGTATTTCATCCTGCCGCTGGGCATGACCCTGATAGCCCTTCAGTACCTGGTGATAGTGGCCGAACTCTTCCAAAGACTCGTCTCCGGGCGGCCTGGCGGCCCGCCGCCGGACGAAACCGAGGACGAGACGCTCATCGAATGAGGCTTTAAGGACTCGTGGAGAGCGAGGATGAAACAACGGCATATCCTCAAAGGAGAAGGTAAATACCAGTGAGCGGTTTATTGATAGGCGCCATCATCGGCCTGCTGCTGTTGTTCCTGCTGGCCCTGGGCATACCGGTCGCCTTCGCGCTGGGCCTGACGGCGCTCATCTCTATCTTGATCTTCCTTACCCCGGCACAATTTGGCTATTTCGCCAACTTCGTGTTCGACTCGCTCAACAGCTTCTCTCTGCTCGCCATCCCGCTCTTCATCCTGATGGGTGCCGTCTTCGGACGTTCGCAGGCCAGCCGGGATCTGCTCGAGGCTGCGCACGTGTGGGTCGGCAGGCTGCGCGGCGGGCTGGCTATGAGCTCCGTGGTTGCGTGTTCGTTGTTCGCCGCTCTGACCGGTTCGAGTCCCGCCACCTCTGCGGCCATCGGGAAGATAGCCATACCGGAGATGACGAAGCGCGGCTACCCGAACACGGTCGCGACGGGGGCCATAGTCGCGGGTGGAACGCTCGGGATACTGATACCCCCGAGTGTCACCCTGATCCTGTACGGCATAGCCACCGAACAGTCGATCGGCCGGCTGTTCTTGGGTGGTGTCGTGCCGGGGATAATGATGACGATCCTCTTCTGTCTGTGGATTGCGGTGGCGATGTCGTTGCAGAGGAGGAGAGGAGACTTCGACCGGCGGGAAGCCGGCGGCGCAACGCGAGGAACCGGCGAAGCCCTGCACGCTGTTGCCGGAGCCGAGGCTTACAGCTGGAAGCATCGGTTCGTCATGCTGATCAAGGTCATCCCCTTTGTTGGCTTGATCGCCGGTATCCTGTACGCTCTTTACGCCGGCGTCGCCACTCCGAGCGAGGCTGCGGCCGTGGGTGCTCTGTTCGCCTTCGTCTTGGTCGCTCTCTTCTACCGTTCGGTGACTCCCAAAATGGTTATGGAAGTGGGGCTGGAAACGACCCGCACCAGCACGATGATCCTGATGATAGTCGCCTTCTCCGCGGTGCTAGGCCAGGTAATGAGCTTCCTCGGCGTGCCCCAGGAACTGGCGCAGTGGGTCGCCGGCCTTGAAGTCAACCGCTGGCTGATCTTCCTGGCAATGAACATAGTGTTCCTGGTCCTGGGGTTCTTCATCCCGCCCGTAGCCATCATCCTCGTTACCATGCCGGTTCTCTTCCCGATCATCATGCAGCTCGGCTTCGACCCGATATGGTTCGGCGTGGTCATGACCCTCAACATGGAGATGGGCCTCATTACGCCACCGGTTGGACTCAACTTGTACGTGGTGCAGGGCATCGCTCCTAACATCCCCGTACGAGACGTCCTCGTGGGCTCCATACCCTACGTGGGAGTGCTGGCGGTCGGCATAGTGCTCCTGATCCTTTTCCCGGATCTGGTCCTGTGGTTGCCGAATCAGATGCTGGGACCGTAGGAGCGGCAGGCGATAAGCGTTAAGAGAGGCTGAGAATGCTGCGGATCTGGGGCCGGAGGAACTCCATAAACGTGCAGAAAGTGCTGTGGTGTTGCGGAGAGCTGGGGCTCGCCTACGAGCGCATCGACGCCGGGGGCAAGTTCGGACGCAACAGAGACCCCGAATATCTGCAACTGAATCCTAACGGGCTCGTGCCGACCATCGCTGATGACGGTTTCGTGCTCTGGGAGTCCAACGCCATCGTGCGGTACCTTGCTGCCAAGCATGGGATGGGCACTCTGTGCCCGCGGACCCTCAAGGAGCGGGCCGACGCAGACCGGTGGATGGACTGGCAGATGGGCACTCTTTGGACCTGCTTCCGGCCGGTTTTCATCGGTCTGGTGCGTACGCCTGCTGAAAGCAGGGACGAAACCTCGATCACAGCTGCCATCCGTAAGACGGCCGAGAACTGGAGCATACTCGATGCGCACCTGGCCGACAGAGATTACGTCGGCGGCCCCTCGTTTACCATGGCCGACATACCACTCGGTGTTACAGCATACCGCTGGTTCAACCTTGACATCGAAAGGCCCGCCATGCCGCACCTGGAGGCCTGGTACGAGCGTCTGTGCGCCCGGCCGGCTTATAGAGCGGTTGTCATGTTGCCGCTCTCTTGAGGGCGAAGCTCGGTGGCGGGTATAGGCCGGAGGTCCTCTATCCTCAGTCGGCGGAGCGGTTAAGGCCTCGTACCACATCGGCCTCCATGTGGGCCTCCATCAAGATCCTAGCTCTCTCAGCATCTCGATCCCGAATCGCCTTCAGCAGCGCAGCATGTTCCTCACAGATTGCTCGCTCTGCGGCAGTGGAGTCAGAGAGTACATGGCGCCGGGCGACGAGGATCTGGGCCCGAATCGTCTCCATTAGCATTTTCAGCTGCGGCATGCGGGCGCTCTCTACCATCTGGTCGTGAAAGCGAGTGTTGGCCTCAAGTACTCCTTCGTGGTCCTCGGCTTCGATCTTGATCAGAGCTTCCTCAATAGCTTTAGCCATTGTCTGAATCTCGTCCTCGGTGGCGAATCGGGCTGCCCGCTCGGCTACGATGCGCTCAAGCGCTCCCCGACAAGTATATAGATTGACGAACTCCTCTTCGGTAGGGCTTACAACTACCCGATCTCCTGCCCTTCCTACCACCAGTCCTTCTCGTTCTAGCTGTCGTAGAGCCTCCCGCACGGGCGTACGACTTATGCTCAACGCCTGAGCGATGCGGTTCTCCAGCAGACTTTCTCCAGGTCCTAGCTCCCCGCTTAAAATCTTCCGGCGCAGCAGACGGTATACTTGCTGATAAAGGGGCTGGGCTTTTTGAATCTCCATAACTTAGGTGTCTCTCCTTCAGGATCAAAGCACCCCACTACTACCACTACCCCCGTCTTCCCGATCCACCCACCGGCACGATACTGAACGACTCTAACCGCTATTTTATATCCCCCGCTATACTTCGTGCCCGCTCAGATCCCAAATCACTTCTTATTTGAATTTGTGTATACTGTCTACACAACTTCGTTGAGTGTCTACGAGTTGTGGAGAAGCCATCTTCCTGGTGGGGGGTGGTGATGGCATCAGGGAGGAGTGTATGAGTATAAGCGGGCGGCATTTCCTACAGATACCGGGGCCGACGAACGTACCCGACCGGATTCTGCGAGCTATGGATCGACCGGTGGTAGATCACCGGGGACCGGAATTTGCGGAGTTGACGAAGGAGATCTTGCCGCTTCTGAAGGAAGTTTTCGGTACGCACGAGGGTACGGTCGTGATCTATCCTTCTTCGGGAACGGGGGCATGGGAGGCGGCGCTGGTGAACGTGCTCTCGCCCGGCGAGCGTATCCTGGCTTTCAACTACGGGCATTTCAGCGAGTTATTTGCGCGAACAGCCAGAAACTTGGGATACGATGTAGAAGAGGTTCCGTTACGCTGGGGACAGGAGCTGCCGGCGGAAGAGGTAGAAGCACATCTCCGGGCGGATGATGGGGAGAATCCGTATGCGGCGGTGTTGGTAGTGCACAATGAGACTTCGACTGGTGTAACGAGCGACGTAGGCGCAATCAGGGATGCAATAGACGCTGCCGGTCACGATGCTCTCCTGATAGTAGATACTGTCAGCTCTCTCGCGTCTATTGAGGTCAAACATGACGAATGGAGAGCTGATGTAACTCTCACCGGTAGCCAGAAGGGGCTCATGCTGCCGCCGGGATTGGCGCTGCTGTGCGTGAGTCCCCGGGCTCTGGAGCGCGGGACGGAGGGTGGGGCTCCGCGCAACTTCTTTGACTGGCGCCCTATCATCCGCGACAACGAAGCCGGATTTTTCCCTTACACTCCTGCAACACTGTTGCTCTTCGGGCTGCGCGAGGCGTTGAAAATGTTAGTCGAAGAGGAAGGGCTGAGCAACGTCTACGCTCGGCATCGATCTCTGGCTGAAGGGGTACGGGCGGCAGTGGAGGCTTGGGGGCTCCGCAACCTCTGTGAGAAGCCGGAGTTCTACTCCAATACCTTAACGGCCGTAGTGGTGCCGGAAGGTGCGGACAGCGATGAAGTTATACGTGTAGCGCGCGAGCGCTTCGGCCTCGCTCTGGGAGTAGGACTCTCGCGCATCAAGGGCAGGGTATTTAGGATCGGTCACCTGGGAGCTCTAAATGAACTGGAGGTACTGGGCACGCTGGGCGGCGTAGAGATGGCGCTTATTGAGAGCGGGGTCCCGGTTGAGTTGGGGAGTGGTGTCAGGGCCGCCCAGCAGCTTTTCACCCGCAAACCGACAGAAGTCGCTGGAGATCAAGACAGAGCGGCGGTGTGATCGTGACCGAAGATTATGACTCCCGGAGTAGTGAAAGTCAGATCAACCCCCAGGGAAAAGGATTGCTGCGGAGAGAGCATGCAAACATGCTCTCTTGTGTCCGCTGCGGACTTTGTCTAACCTCGTGTCCCACGTATGTACTCTCCGGCCATGAGGCAGAGAGCCCCCGGGGGCGTGTGGCTATGGCTCGGGCGCTTGTAGAAGATAAAGCAAGGCTCACCCCCGACCTGATCGAACACGAGCAGAACTGCTTGGTCTGTGACGCTTGCACAGCGGTGTGTCCGGCGGGTGTGGACATGGACCCGATTCAGGTTGCGCTCAGGTCGGCGGTGGAGCCGCACTTGAGAGACCGGAGATCTAGACGTGAACGGGCACTGCGGTGGCTTGCTTTTCGCAAGATCTTCGCCGATATGCGCTTCTTCCGGCTGCTAGTGCGAGCCCTGAGACTCTACCAGAGCTCTGGCCTGCAGTGGATGGCGCGGCGTTCCGGCATGCTGCGGCTATTGGGACTCGCAGAAGCTGAGGCGCTTCTGCCACCAGATCTGCCGGACGGCTTCGTGATACCGCAGGGGCAACGCTATCCGGCCGGGGAACGCTCCAGAGGACGCGCGGTTAGTCTCTTCGTCGGCTGCATAACGTCCACTGCATTGGCGGGAATCGACTGGTCGACCATTCGAGTCTGCAGACGGGCTGGGTGGACGGTCTCGGCTACTGGCGGACAGGGATGTTGCGGAGCCCTCAACGCGCACGGGGGAGACCTGGAAGGGATGAAGGCGATGGCGAAGCGCAATATCGAGGCCTTCGAGAAAGAGGGTGGTGTACCGGTAGTGGTTAACTCAGCCGGCTGTGGAGCCATGCTCAAGCACTATGGCTACCATTTTCGTGATGATCCTGAATGGGCAGAGCGTGCGCAGGCCTTCTCGGCGCGCGTTAGAGATCTTGTCGAAATTGTGCGGCCGCAGGATCTGAGATTTTACCGACCTCTCGAACTTGTGGTTACTTACCAGGATCCGTGTCATCTCGCGCATGCGCAGAAGATCCGGCGTGAACCTAGGGAGCTGTTGCGAGCGATTCCCGGCCTGGAACTGCGCGAGATGGGGGAGTCAGATCTCTGTTGCGGGAGTGCAGGAGTATACAACTTGACCAACCCGAAGCAGGCACGCCAGCTCCGGCAGCGTAAGCTGGAGAATGCTTCTTTGACCGGTGCCGATGTTCTTGTTACCGCTAATCCTGGTTGCTATATACAACTCCAAGCCAAGAATGGGGGGATGAGGGTAAAGCACATCGTTGAGCTGCTCGATGAAGCAACCGCACCGGATGATGCCCAGGAGAAAGTGCGAGCTTAGGATGCGAATCTTCAGGAGGGAGCACCGACGAAGCGCCGGTACTCAAGAAGTTGCTCCATTAGAGAGTGGCGGACCGTTTTCGACACGTACTGGTGCTGTGGCGCGAGATCTACGCCGGCTGCTGAGTGAGAGCCAGGTGGTCGATGAACCGGGTGAGTTGCAAACCTTTGCTTATGACGCATCTTTCGAGACCCAACTCAATCCAAGGCCACCCGAAGTGGCCGTAATAGCTGGTTCGAAAGAAGACATTCAGGCTCTCGTGCGTTACGCTCACGAAAGGGGCATTCCCGTGACACCGCGGGGCGCAGCAAGCGGACAGGCGGCGGGTGCGGTGGCGTTTAAAGGAGGAATTATCCTCTCGCTCAATGCGATGAACCGCATACTGGAGGTAGATGAGCCTAATCTGCAGGTCTTCTGCGAGCCGGGTGTGGTTCACGCTCAGCTGAACGCGGCCCTTAAGCCCCGGGGAATTCTATTTCCCCCTGACCCGGGCTCCACTAAGATGGCCACCGTCGGTGGCATGGCCTCGACTAACGCGGCCGGGATGCGTGCGGTTAAGTACGGACCGACGGGGGCCTGGGTTCTCGGACTCGACGTCGTGCTGCCCGACGGCAGTTTGATCGAGACCGGTTCGGCTGGTTCGCGGGCCAAGCAGTCTTCGGCCGGGCTGGAGCTTACCAAGCTGTTTGTCGGTGCAGAAGGGACGCTGGGGATCATTACCCGGCTGCGGCTCAAGCTAATGCCGATTCCGCCGGCCCGAGCTATCGTGACGGCGCTGTTCGATGATCTGGAGAGCGCAGGTCGAGCCGTGCAGGAAACGTTCGCTGCAGGGGTGAGTCCCTCGGCGATCGAGATTCTCGACGAACGCTGTATCCGGGCGATCAACCGCTACCGACCCGGCATGGATCTGCCTCCAGTTGAAGCCATGCTCCTCTTCGAGGTGGACGGCAACCCACCGGGCGTGCGCTGGGATGCGGAGAAGGTCGCCGGGGTTGTGCGGCCCCTGGCCCACAAGGTCGAGTGGTCGGATGAGCCGCAGAGGATCGCAGCGCTGTGGGAAGCACGTTCGCTCGTAGGCGCCGCGATAGGGGCTCTGCGGCCCGGCTCGAACCGCGCTTATTGCGGTGAAGATATCTGCGTGCCGGTCTCCCGCATCCCTGAGACCCTACGCGAAATACAGGAGATAGGGAAGCGTTATCGGATCCCTATCGCCACCTATGGACACATCGCCGGCGGTAATCTTCATCCCGGCCACCTTATAGACGCAAGCAACCCGGATGAGATCCGGCGTGTTCTGCAGGTGGCAGACGAAATCCACGCCCTCGCACTCAGGATGAACGGTACGATCACCGGCGAGCACGGCGTGGGGGCAGTTCGCTCTCCATATATGCGGCACGAGCACGGCCTCGCCCTGGAGGCGATGCGGCAGATCAAAGAAGCCCTGGACCCGAAGGGTATCATGAACCCGGCTAAGCTCTTCCCGAACTGACAGATCGCCAAGTAAACCGAACGTCCGCCAGCGAAGGTCAGAAGAAATACACAACAGAGATGTTGCACCAGTGTAAGTATTCTGTATACTGCACACAACAAATCCGGGAGTTGGGTTACTGGGGGTAATGTGCTGGATCCTCTCGGATTGTGTTTGGGGAGAGGAGGCTTGCTTGGCGTTAAGTGCGGTTTGGGCGATGCTGGGTGTTGGCGGGGGCGGGGCGTTCAGCTACAGCGCTCGGTTATTTCTTGATCCGATAAAGCTCGGGGAGGGGTAATGGACGAGGCGGTAACCAGTAATCCTGTGATTGCTCTTTCTGGATTCATCGCGATAATAGCGCTGCTCTTTCTGTTCATCACGAAGTTCAAGTGGCACGTCTTCCTAGCGCTGCTGGTGCCGATCGTGCTTTTTGCGGTGTTGCCGGGTATCAACCGCGAGGTTTTTATAGATGCTTTTGAGACTGGTTTTGGCGATACAGTGGGCGGCATCGCTGTCGTCATCGTGCTCGGATGCATGATAGCCGAGGCGCTCAAGCACACGGGCGGCGCCGAGCGCATAACCATGTCGATGGTGAGTTTCGTGGGGCGGAGAAGGATGCCGCTTGCGCTTACTCTGGCCGGATTTGTGATAGGTCTGGCCATTTTCTCGGATGTTGGCTACGTAGTGCTCAATCCATTGGTACATTCGGCCGCTGTTGCTGCCGGGACGAATATGAGCGTGATGGCTACGGGGTTGGTCGTTAGCATGCAGCTCACACACGCTATGGTACCTCCCACACCCGGACCGCTCGCGGCTATAGCTGTAGTAGGCGCCGACATCGGTCGGGTAATCCTTTTTGGCACGATTGCGACCTTCATCGGGGCGCTGGCAAGTTACGTTTACGCCAGGGTTGTTGGGCCTTTTGTTGAATCTCCGCCGTCGGAGGAGTTCATTGGGCAGTCTCTTCTCGAAGCTGATGAGGAAAGTCGGGCCAAGATGCCTTCTACGGTCTGGGCTTACGCTCCCATATTGATCCCCTTGCTGCTCATTGCGGGACAGAGTGTTGCTTCTCTGAGCCTGCCAGAAGAACACTTCGTGAACTCCGTGATGACTTATTTAGGCTGGCCGGTGGTAGCGTTGGGTATCGGGGTTCTGCTGGCTTACAGGAACGCTCGGGCAGAGGAGCATCGCGAGGAGCGAACCTCGAACTGGGTGGAGGAGGCATTGAGAGTTTCGGCCATGATCATAGTGGTGACGGGACTTGGGGGATCTCTGAGCGAGATACTACAAGCTACTCCAACCGTTGACCAGATCGCTCAGGCGGTGGCCGCCTCAGGCGTGCCGGTCATCTTTCTGCCCTTCGTCTTGGGGATCATTGGGAACATGATCACCGGCTCCACTACGGTCGGCGTAATAGCCGGAGCCTCACTCTCCGCACCGTTGATGGCGCAGACGGGACTCAGCCCGGAGGCTGTAGTACTGGCCGCGGCGGCGGGGTCTGTGATCATCAAGTACATGAATTCCAGCTACTTCTGGGTTTGCACCTCGCTCTCGCGGATGCCTCTCCGATCCGCTCTTATCTCTTACGGAGGAGGCACCCTGGTGGGCGGTGTTTTCTCTATGGTGGCCGTGTTCATCTTGTGGTTGTTTGGTCTCATATAGAGCTAAGTACAAACAGATTAATTCCGGGGGAGTTTTCATGAGACCCATTCGTATCCCGCCTCTGACGCCGGAGGAACTCGACGCTTTGGAGAAGCTGTGCCGCACGACCCGCGACGTGAGGGGGCTGAGGACGCGCGCCTAGATGATCTTGCTCGCCGCCGAGCGACGCCTGAGCGCGGCGGAGATCGCGGAAATCGTTCGTGCCAACGAGGAGACGGTGGGGCGCTGGCTCAAGCGCTACCTGGCCGAGGGGGTGGAGGGTCTGCACGACCAACCGCAACCGGACGCCCCGCACAAGGCGACGGAGAGATACCTGGAGCAGTTGATCCACGCGGTTCGTCGCCGTTCCCGTAGCCTGGGTTTGCCGTTCTCGGTGTGGATTCTGCAGCGGCTGGCCGATTACAGCGCTATACACCGGAGTTCAAAGCGGAGGCCGTTCGCCTCATGCGCTCCACTCCGGACAAACCCACCTCCCGGATCGCCAAAGAACTCGGGCGTCTCGGATAACGCTCTCAGGAGCTGAGTGAAACAAGCGGAGATATAGTCACGGAGAACGCCAAGGGCTCACCACCGACGAACGAGAGGAATCGTCCTCCAAGAGGGAGAACGACACCCTCGCCGAGCGGATCAGGGAAGTTTGAAGGGGCCGGGATCATGCCTTCGATGAGCAGGGTAGGATCGTCCCTAGACAACGCCATCTCGGAGAGCTTCGCGTCCACTCTAAAGAGTGAGATTGGGGTAAGGCGCTACCCTGCCCGCCAGCCGGCCAGGGCGTCGGTCTTCGAGTTCTTAGAGCTCTTCTACAACCGGGTGCGCCGGCACTCCTCGCTTGGTTGGCTGAGACCGCATGAGTATGAGCAGGCTATACCGGAGGAGGCAGCGGTGCGTAAGCGAGAACTGTGCGCCCGTTGGTAGGTAAACCTACCATTCCGGAGATCGGCACAGTTGAAGTAGCACTCTCTGAGGACAGAGGCTAGGGGAGTGCGCGGCTCGCCAGAGGCGAGCCTCTCACGCTTCCGGTATCATGAGTCCCGCCGGGCTTTTGCGAGGAGGTTAATCTGGTGGGAGCGCTGATAAGATGGCTGTTCAGACTACTCCTTTTCCGGGCGCTGGTGCGCCTCTGGCGCAGGTTCCGGAGGCGCTGAGAACCGTCTGGCGCTCTGCCGTCTGGAAAGGTGCGAAGCGCCGTGAGAGTCGGAAAGATAGGCCATATGGGGGATGTGCCGCCCTGACAGCCCGGCTATGCTTACAACGTTCCATGTCTTGGGCAGGTTCCGGTACCCTCCCATCCTCCCCACCGGGACCTGCTCGTTCACGGAGTCCCCAATACGCACGGATGGGTGTTCTGTAACCGCGGGACCGCAAGGGGCAGCCTTATCTCCAGCCGCCTTCAGTGGCCGGCGGGCGCGCGCGGCTCATCACGGAGCTGATCGAGATGCTCAGGCGCTGTGGGGATGCGGAGATTGTCCGGTGGAGGATGTCTGCCCGGAGGAAGATGGAAGGGGGATGGATGGAGATCGAGCACATAGAGACCGCCTACTACCGCCTGCCGCTGGAGACGATGGGAGATGCGGGCCACGGTGCCATAGACTCAGAAGAGCTGATCACGCTGAAGCTCCACGCCGGGGGACTGACCGGTCACGGTTACGCCTACACCATAGGCCGCGGCGGGCGGGCGATTAAGGCTCTGGTCGACTACGACCTGGTGCCGCTGCTTCTGGGACGGGACGCCACGGATATCCGGGGACTCTGGGACCTGATGTGGCAACGCCTGCTGTATGTGGGGCGTGGCGGGCTCGCCTCCTTCGCCGCCGCCGCTGTGGATGTCGCTCTGTGGGATCTTTACGGGCTGCGCGAGGAGAAGCCGCTGTACGCGCTGTTTGGCGCGGAGTCGCGCGAGATCCCGGCCTACGGTTCGGGCGTGGACCTGCCGAAATCCCTCGACGAGCTGCTCGCGCAGACGGAGGGCTTTTTGGAGCGGGGGTTTCCTGGAGTGAAGGTGAAGGTGGGGCGCGAAGATCCCAAAGAAGACGAAGCGCGCATCAAAGCCGTCCGCAAGCTCATCGGCGACGATACCGACCTGATGGTAGACGCCAACATGGCCTGGAGCGCCAAAGAGGCGCTGGAGCGCGGTCGGCGGCTGGAGCAGTACAACCTCTACTGGTACGAGGAGCCGACCATCCCCGAGGACGTGTCCGGATACGCCCGGCTGGTCCGCGAGCTGGACGTCCCGATAGCCGCCGGAGAGAGCCTGCACTCCCCGCATGAGTTCAGGCGCTACGTGGAGGAGGGGGCCGTTGGGGTGGTGCAGATAGACCCCATTACCAACGGCGGGATAACCGCTTCGCTCGAAGCGCTCCGGCTAGCCGATAAAGCCGGGCTTGCGACCAGCAGCCACTATACCGACGAGCTGAGCGCTCACCTGCTCTGCGCCTCGGAGAACCCCGTCTACCTGGAGAAACACGCCTTCGCGCTGGATGCGTATCTTGAGGAGCCGCAGCGGGTCGTAAACGGGCACGTGCGCCCGGCGGAGACGCCGGGCACGGGGATGAGGTTCGACGAGCGGGCGCTAAAACCCTACCGGGGGTAGGGCGCCGCCCGGCGGCGCTTCAGCACTCCCCGCCGATGCCGTTGCCGCGGTCGGTCTGGAGCGCCAGCTCCTCCTCGGAGAGGCCCCAGAGGCCGCGCTCCGCGCCGCGGGCCTCCCGCTGGTGCATGAGGAAGAGGCTCTCGTAGCGGACGTTGGGCGGGAAGGTGGCGACCTGCGCGTAGCCCTCGCGCACCAGCGTTTCGTTGAACAGCTCCCCGTCCTCCGTCCGGACGTAGGCCAGCAGCCGCCCGTAGCGGTCCACGCGCTCCACGTCGAACTCCAGCTCTACCCGCTCGCCTTCGAGCCGCCCGGCGGCGAAGTTTGCGGCCTCCCGCCCGTAGGGCTGCTCGCCGCACCGGGGGTGGTCCGTCTCCGGCGCGTCCACCCCGATCAGGCGCACGGTCCGGATGCCGTCTACGGGAGGCGCCACCTCTATCGTGTCACCGTCCACGACCCGGGTCACCGTGACCGTCCCTTCGTGCCCCCCGGATATGAACTGTTGCCCCGCCAGAGCGCCGCCGGAGAGCAGCGCGCAGACCAGCGCCGCGTACACGGGCTCCGAACCCCGCCACCGGAGGAGTCCCCGCAGCCCCCGCCGGCCGCGCGACGCGAGGAGCGCCGCCAGAGCGGCCAGGGAGAGCAGGAAGGCGGTCCGGGGGAAGGCGAGCGCGAAGCTCAGGAACGCGACACCGACCACCAGGGCCAGCGGCGCGGTCAGCCAGACCGGGTGTCTCGTAACGCGCCTTCTTCTGGAGAAACGCACGGCGGGATACCTCCGCGACGCTCGCGATGCAGCCTCATCTTATACCGGGGAAGCCGTTTAGCTCGGGTCCGGATGCGGGTATCAAAGGGTGGCAAGACTCCGTTACGCAGGCAACCGAACAGGGGGTCGCCGTGGCAGACGAGGCGCGCATCACGGGTACCCGTGACAGGCACTACAATCTGGTGAGCGTGCTCTACCACGCCCTGCAGGAGGCGGAGACCTGCGAGCAGTACATCCGGGACGCCGAGCGCGAGGAAGACCGGGAGGCCGCGGAGTTCTTCCGGGCGGTGCAGGAGGAGAACCGGCGGCGCTCGGAGCGGGCCAAGGAGCTGCTTGTGGGCCGGCTGGGTTCGGACGCCGCTGCGGGAGACAAAGAGGCCGGCGGGGCTGCGAGCGGCGGCATGAAGCGGCAGTGGTCGCGGGACTACCGCACAGAGGAGTAGCCGCCGCTCTGAGGTAGAATCGGGGGAGGGCGGCTACCCGAAAGGAAATCATGGCTAACCGGCTGGCGCAGGAGACGAGCCCGTACCTCCTGCAGCACAAGGACAACCCGGTGGACTGGTACCCGTGGGGTGAGGAGGCTCTGGAGAAGGCCCGAAGGGAGGACAAGCCCATCCTGCTCTCCATCGGGTACTCCGCCTGTCACTGGTGCCACGTGATGGAGCGCGAGTCCTTCGAGGACGAGGAGATCGCGCGCATCATGAACGAGCACTTCGTGAACATCAAGGTGGACCGGGAGGAGCGGCCGGACCTCGACTCCATCTACATGGCCGCCGTGCAGGCTCTCACCCGGCACGGCGGCTGGCCGATGACGGTCTTCCTCACCCCGGATGGAGCCCCGTTCTACGGCGGCACGTACTTCCCGCCGGAGCCCCGGGGCGGGATGCCGGGCTTCAAGCAGCTTCTGCTGACGATCGCCGACGCCTACAAGAATCGCCGGGAGGAGGTGGAGCGGAGCGCCGGGAGCGTGCGGGAGTTCCTGCAGCAGGCCACGACCGCCGCGCTGCCGCGTACGCAGACTTCGGGGGTGCTGCTGGACGCGGCCGCCCGCGCCCTGCTGGAGCAGGCCGACGCCCGGTTCGGGGGCTTCGGCGGGGCTCCCAAGTTCCCGCAGCCGATGAACCTGGAGCTGCTGCTCAGGCACTACCGCCGCACCGGGGAGCGCTCCGCGCTCTCCCACGTGGAGACGACGCTGCGGGCGATGGCCAACGGAGGCATCTACGACCAGCTCGGCGGCGGCTTCGCCCGCTACTCGGTGGACGAGTACTGGCTCGTGCCGCACTTCGAGAAGATGCTCTACGACAACGCGCTCCTCGCCCGGATGTACCTGGAGGCGTACCAGGTCACCGGCGACGGCTTCTACCGCCGGATCGCACAGGAGACGCTCGACTACGTCGTCCGCGACATGACCTCTCCCGAAGGCGGCTTCTACTCGGCCGAGGACGCAGACTCCGAGGGCGAGGAGGGCAGGTTCTACGTCTGGACGCCGGAGGAGATCCGCTCGGCCCTGGAGCCGGACGAGGCCGAGCTGGCCCTGCGTTACTGGGACGTAACGGAGCGCGGCAACTTCGAGGGCAAGAACATCCTCCACGTCCCGCGCCCGCCGGAGACGGTCGCGGATGAATTCGGCCTCTCGGCCGGGGAGCTGCAGCGGCGCATCGCCGCGATCCGGGAGAAGCTCTTCGAGGCGCGCGAGCGGCGGGTGCGGCCGGGCCGCGACGATAAGATACTCGCCGCCTGGAACGGCATGATGCTGCGCTCCTTCGCATTCGCCGCCCGCGTTCTCGACCGCGAGGACTACCTGAACGCCGCCCGGCGCAACGCGGAGTTCCTGCTGCAGAGGATGCGGGTGAACGGCCGGCTGCGCCGCTCGTACAAGGACGGCGAGGCCCGCCTGAACGGCTACCTGGAGGACTACGCGCTGGTCGCCGACGGCCTCCTGGCCCTGTATGAGGCGACGTTCGAGCTGCGGTGGCTGCGGGAGGCCCGCTCGCTCGCCGACTCCATCCTGAAGCTCTTCTGGGATGAAGAGCGCCGGGCGTTCTTCGACACTCCCGCCGACCACGAGGAGCTCGTCACCCGCCCGCGCGACATCTACGACAACGCCACACCCTCCGGCAACTCGGTGGCGGTGGACGTGCTGCTGCGGCTGGAGCTGCTGCTGGACCGGCGGGAGTACGGGGACCGGGCCCGGGAGGTGCTGGAGGATCTGAGCGGCGGCATGGCCCAGGTACCCGGCGGGTTCGGGCACCTGCTGGGCGCTCTGGACTTCGAGCTCTCGGAGGCGCGCGAGATCGCGATCATCGGCGACCCGGGGGACGGGGGCACAAAAGCGCTGATGGACACCGTCTACGCCCGCTACCTGCCCAACCGCGTGATCGCGGGCCGCGCCCCGGATGACGAGGAGGCCGCAAGAGAGGTGCCGCTCCTTAAAGACCGCCCGCTGCTTGAGGGGAAGGCTACCGCCTACGTCTGCGTACGCTACGCCTGCCAGAACCCCACCACCGACCCGGAGGAGCTCGCCCGGCAGCTGGAGGGGTAAACCGCCGGGCTCCCGGAGCCGTATACTTGTAAGGTGGCAGTATCCTCCGAAGGGCGGTCCTATGGACCTCAGACGGCGGGAGACTATCGCCGGTGCCGCCGGCGCCGGGGTGGCGCTCGGCATAACGGAGCTGGCGCGCGGGCTGAGCGAGGCTGTACCCTCGTTCGCGCTCGCCGTCTCGCAGCGCGCGGTCGAGCTCGCCCCGGGCGGCATAGCCACCGCGATTATCGGGGTTCTGGGGTCTTCCGCGACGCCGCTTCTGGTCTCGATCGTCGTGCTCGCCGCTCTGTTTATCTGCGCCCGGATTGGGGAGCTCTCCCGGCGGCGGCCCGGGGCCGCGCTCGCCGGAGCGGGGGCGCTGGTGGCGGCCGGGATCGCTGCCGCGCTCTTCGAACCGGGCGCAAGCCCCCCGGCCGTTATCTCTACCGGGCTCGTCGCGCTTGCGGCGGGCGCCGGAGTGGTGCGCCTGATGCTGCGCGGACCCGCCGAAGGAGACGCCGTCCCGGAGTACCGGCGGGCTGCGGCGATGAACCGGCGGCGCTTCCTCGCGCTGGCTGGCGGGGCGGCGCTGCTCGGGCTCTCGGGGGCCGCCGCGGGGCGCATGCTCTCCGACCGGCGGGCGGCCACGGCGGTGAGCGCGAAGCTGCCCGTCTCCCCGGCCGGGGTTAAGAAGCTGCCCCCGCCGCCCGCCGGAGCCTCGTTCGCCGTGGAGGGTATGCCGCCGCTCATCACGCCGAAGGAGGACTTCTACCTGATAGATACCGCGATCTACGCGCCCCGCGTGAACGCCGAGGAGTGGCAGCTGAAGATCTCGGGGGCGGTCCGCAACCCGTTCGCGCTGACCTACCGGGACCTGCTCTCGCTGCCCGCGCGGGAGGTGGACATTACTATAGCCTGCGTCTCCAACGAGGTCGGGGGCGGTCTGGTCTCCAACGGCCGCTGGACCGGGGTCCTGCTCTCGGACATCCTGGAGGAGGCCGGCCTGCGGCGCGGGGAGCTGGACGGCGCTTCGGACCAGCTCGTCGGCCGGGCTGTGGACGGCTGGACGGCGGGCTTCCGGACCGGGCTCGCCCTGGACGGCCGAGAGGCGCTCGTCGCCTACGGGATGAACGGCGAGACGCTCCCCATCGAGCACGGCTACCCGGCCCGGCTCGTGGTCCCGGGGCTCTACGGCTACGTCTCGGCGACCAAGTGGCTCTCGGAGATAGAGCTCACCGGCTGGCGGGAGTTTGATGCGTACTGGACCGTGCGCGGCTGGGCCAAGGAGGGGCCCATAAAGACTCAGTCCCGCATAGACACCCTGACGAGCGGCGATACCCTGCCCGCCGGTCCGGTAGACGTCGGCGGCGTGGCCTGGGCCCCCACCCGCGGGATCGAGCGGGTCGAGGTCTCCACCGACGGCGGCAACACCTGGGACGAGGCCGAGCTCGCCGCCGAGCTGAGCGAGAACACCTGGCGCCAGTGGCTCTACCGCTGGGAGGCCGAACCCGGCGAGCACACGCTCCAGGTGCGCGCCACGGACGGCACCGGAGAGACCCAGACCGCCGAACGCTCCGCTCCCGCTCCCGCCGGAGCGACCGGCTACCATACGGTAAACGTTACGGTCGAAGGGTAGGGGCTGCGGCTGCTTATTCCTCCGGGCGGGTAGCCTGTACCCTGCCCTCCGCTACCTCAGCAGGAGACCGACCAACGGGATCCGGAGCGCTTCGGCGGGGAGGCGGCTCAGGCAGCCCGGAGGACGGGGCGCCGGTGGAGCTAGGACCCACTCTCTCCCGAAGCTGGTATATTCATCCCGATGGACGATAACCGTTGGGTGAAGGTCGGCAGCGCGCCGAACGAGAGCCTGGCGCTCATGATCGAGGGTCTGCTGAAGGGGCAGCACATCCCGGTCCTGATCCGGCGCTCCCAGGGCTTCGACGTGCCGGAGTTTCTGGCCGCCGGTCCGCGCGAGATCCTGGTCCCTGCCTGGGCCGAGCCCGAGGCGCGCGAGATCGTGGAGGACACCGTGGGGCCGGGCTCCTGGAGCTAGCGGCACGTGATGGAGTTGCTGGTCGCCAGACGCTTCGAGAGCCCGGTCGCCGCCTACGGCTACTTCCGCACCGTGTTCGAACAGGTAGCCTCCGGCGCGCGGCCGCCGGCGGTCTCCATCACTCCCTCGACCCGGCACGTGGGGGTGACGCGCCGGGACACCCGCCGGGAGGGGTTTGCGGGTGCGGTGCGGGCCGCGAACGGGCTCGGGTACCCGGTGCTGGTGCGCGCCTCGGGCGGGGGAGCCATCGCGGCAGACACCGGCACCTTCGGCTTCTCGATCATCCGGCCTGAAGAAGATGGGAAGCAGGGCATAGACGAGCGCTACGACGAGGCGTCGGACTTCGTGCTGGCCGCTTTCAAGCGGCTCGGCTTCTCCGGCGCGGAGGTGGGCGAGGTAAGGGAGGAGTTCTGTCCCGGTGACCACAGCATCCGGTTCGGGAGCTACGAGAGCGGGATGAAGCTGGTGGGGATCGCGCAGCGGATAACCCGGCGGGCGACGAGCGTGGGCGGGATCGTGCTCGTCTCCGGCGAGAAGGAGCTGGCGCGCGTGCTGGAGCGCGTGTATGCGGCTATGAGCCTGCCCTTCCGGCCGGAGAGCGTCGGCAGCCTGCGCCGGGCCGGAGCGAGGGTAGAGGTGACCGATGTTATAGAAGCATTTGCGGCCGAGGCACAGGAGCGGTACGGGGCCGTCCCGGCGAAGGTGGGCGAACGCACGCTTGAGCAGGCCCGAAAGGTAGGAGAAGAGTGCCTGATCCGGCCCTGACGCATGTAAAGCCCCGCTCGCCCGCCACCGATATTCCGCCAGACCCTGGCCTGCAGCGCGGCTAGATCCAAGCTCGGGTCGAAGGGGTCCAGGAAGCGCACGCCCTCAATGACCGCCCCAGGGTTGAAGTCCTCGCCCAGAATTACCGGTACCTGCCCCAACCGCGCCGCCGCCCACACCTGCGCGTCGTAGCAGGGGAAGGCGTGCTCCCTGACCCCCCGCAACGCTTCCATCACCAACCGGGGCGGTAAGCGAGAGCACCGGAAATGCCAGAGAGAGCCGCTCCACCTCCCACGCTATGCGCGCCGGAGCCAGCGGCGGCTTAAGCTTCCTCAAACAAGCCCAAAGCCGCCTCCGCCCGCCCCAAAGCCAGCACGTCGCCGTCGTCTCCCTCCAAGAGCAGCCTGTCCAGAAGCCGCCGCGCCAGCTCCGCTTCGGAGATGCCCAGCTCTCTGGCCCGCTTCTTGATCGCCCGCTCGTGCGCCTCGCTTATGTAGAGCTGCTTGCGGATCATACCCCTACATCATATAAGTGACCACAGAGACTGCTGAGGAGGGGAAGGCATCGTTAAGCGCGTTGGCGTCAGGGAGTGTTAGGGATCGGGCCACCTCAAGGAGGCTGAGCCCATTGCGGTGGAGCGGCACGGCAGGTTGATCGGCTTTTACATACCTGTAGAGCCTAAGGAGCCGGATCGGGAGGCAAGGCTGAGGGAGGCTCTCAGGCAGCTGGGGGCTGCCGTCTCTCGCGCCCTTAAGGAGAGTGGCATGAGCGAGGAGGAGCTGGCCGAATACTTCGATCTCTCAAAGCCGCCTCCCCCATCTGAGGCTCGCCGGCGGGAATCTCCTGAACGCGCACCTCGTTCTTAGAGAAGAGGAAGCGCTCGTTGTCCCGGAGGCGGTTTACTCTGAACACCTGGAACGCGCCGCCTGCCGCGTCCCCCGGGATCCCGACGACATTCCCACCGTTGCGCTCGCCCTGGCCCTCGGAGACGACCAGGGGCGCTGCGCCATCTAGACCAACGACGGAGACTTCCTCGGGTGCGGCATCCCGACGAGACCCTGCAGGCGTACCTGCTGCACCGCGCACGGTGATCCCCTCCGGCAGCATACGAACTGGCCTTCGACAAGTGTGGCTGAGGGGGTAAGCTGCCGGTAACCTTTTTACCTCTCAAAGAGACTTATGGATATACACGCTGCCTGATCCTCATGGCGGCGTTCATACAGGAGATGGGCTGAGAGTGGAGGAGTATCCCCGTGGGCGCGAGAGCACCGGCGGAGACGGTCGAGGTCGTGGTCGACGAGGTCGTAAAGCTCGGGATTGGTGAGGTACGCAAGCTGCTGAAAGCGGCCGGGTCCATGGACGAGTTGCGCAGCCTGCTCGAACTCTACGCCCACCAGAGACTCCCCGCCGTGTTGGTGTTGCGCGAGGCGTACGGCGAACGGGTGCTGCCTGTTCGGGTGCCCCTGGACGCCGCCCTGGATATCTGGCAGGCGGTCAGCGGCAGGCGTATGTCCCGGCTGCTGGCCCACGACTTTACGCAGCGGCTCCTGGAAGCGGTGGGGCTTGAGGTGCGGAGCGTGGCGATGCGATTGCGCTGGCGGTTAGTTTGGAAGTGCCGATCTATGTCGCAAGTTCGGTCTCGAAGGGGAAGGTTATAAGTGCAAGCGGGTGTGGATCGATCGGTGCGGGGAGGAGCTGAGGTAGGAGCCCAACACAGGCGCTCGATCTCCACTGCATGAAAACCAGGACCAGCGTCTGCTACGAGGGGCTGCTCTCTCCGTCTTCCGTTGAGTGGAGCCTACGCACAACGGAGGTTGCTATCTTTCGGAAAGCGCGGGCCTCTGCACTATCGGGTTGGGAGACGACAATCGGTTTGCCTCGGTTGGCCTCGTGCGCGACTGCAGGGCCGAGCGGCACGCTTCCCAAAAGCGGGACACCAAGCGACCAGATCGAGCGGTCGGTGCGGACGTGCGGGAACACCTCGAACTGCTCGCCGCAGCAGGGGCAGCGGACTCTGCTCATGTTCTCAACGCCTCCAAGAACCCGGATCTCAAGCTTCTTGAGCATCTCAATGATCTTCTTGGCGTCCAGGTGAGCCACATCCTGAGGGCCGACCACCACGACCGTGCCGGAGAGGGAGAGCGAGCGCAGCAGCTCCTGCTGGACCTCTGCGGCACCCGGCGGGAGGTCGATGATCAGGTAATCCAGCCTGCCCCAGCGCACGTGGTGGAGCATCTGGTAGCCGATCTGTCCGACCAGCGGCCCCCAGGAGAAGACCTGCTGGCGCTCGCCGAGCAGGAACCCGACGGACATGATCTTCACCCCGAAGCGCTCGATGGGGTCCATACCAAGCCCGCCTGCTCCCGGATGCCGCCAGAACGACCACTTCTGCGCCTCCTGCGTCCTGGTCAGCCCTACCATCACGGGGATGTTCGGCCCGTAGAAATCCGCGTCCAGCAAGCCTACCGATGCGCCCTCCTGCGCCAGAGCCAGGGCCAGGTTCAGGCTCACCGTGGATTTCCCCACGCCGCCCTTGCCGCTTCCTATCGCGATCACATGCCGGGCTTCGAGTCCTTGTTCACTCATGTATCTGAACCCTTTCTGCTCTGCCTGCACGGGAGATATGTTCTCGCAACACCAAGGCTAAAGAAGCGGGAGAAGAGATAAATCACCTTCTCCCGCGCTACGAAGGACAGGTTTGCCGGGCTCTTATGCCGGCTTGTAATCCGTCCAGCCAGGTGGATTGACTGTATGCTGATGCAGCCTCTCAAGTAACGAGTAGACCTCGGCCTTCTCGATCTTCTCCGTTCCTGTCTCAACCTTGTCGATCAGGGCTGCCAGTGCCGCGTGGATGGCTTCGAGACGCTGGATGCACTCGCTCGTGGCCCACTCGTAAGAGTCGGGTACGTCATCACGGCTCATCTCGTAGGAAAGTTTCTCCCTGGCCACCCGCAGGAGTTCTTCGAGATCTGCAAGTGCGTCCTCACCGAGCGGAATGGCCTTCTCCGGCTCATAGATGGCGAGCCAGCGCACCATCTCAAGCACATTCTTATACGCGGAGATAAAGGCAGGTATTCCCTTGAGGTCGAACTTCCAAAGGCCGCTCCAGGTCTCTGGCTCGATGGTTTGCATCCGAAAGCTGCAGTTTTGCGGACACAACAGCTTCTCCCACCGCGTTTCAGCTTCAGTGAGGAGTGCCGAGTTCTTTGCCTCCATACTAGGCCCTCCTTTCCTTCGTTGTGGCCTACACGGTTACCCAAAAATCGCATACCCAGGAGCGGGGACTGCTAAACAAGAACTTGCATTCTCTGCTCATCGTGGTGTATGAAGGCGTAGATGGTACGCGCGGGAACATCAGCGTCCTAGTGTCGATGAATCGCCTGCGATTCTTGCAGGCTTTGTCCCCTCCCGAATCCGGCGATTCGGAGGAGAAGCGAGACTTCCTCAAGCTCTGGGCCGGACAGAGCATTTGGATGCTGGGGATGCAGGTTTCTTTGCTGGCCATCCCGCTCACGGCCGTCATAACCCTCGATGCTTCGGCGGCGCAGATGGGGCTTCTGGCAGCCGTTCAGCAAGCTCCGTGGCTTGTGGTAGGGCTGTTTGCGGGGGCGTGGGTGGACCGCCTGCGCCGCCGGCCCGTAATGATAGTCACCGCTCTCGGTTCGGCGTTGCTCCTGAGTTCGATACCGGCTGCGGCCTTGCTGGGATTCCTGAGTCTCTGGCAGCTTTATGTCGTCGGGTTCCTTACCGGGACGCTTCTGGTCTTCTTCTATGTGGCCTACCAGTCGTATCTGCCCTCGCTCGTGCCGCGCGGGTGGCTTCCTGCGGCCAACTCCCGGCTGGAGGCGAGCCGCTCGCTGGCCCAGATCGCGGGTCCCTCTGCCGGCGGGGTGCTGGTGCAGCTCCTGACGGCTCCTATAGCCGTGGCGTTTCAAGCCGTCTCGATGGTGGTCTCAGCCGCGCTCTTCGGTGCGATCCGGCGCGAAGAACCGCCGCCAGAGTCGACCCCGGAGCGACGGAAGATATGGAAGGACGTAATGGAGGGGATGAACTTTGTGGTTCGCGCTCCCATCCAAAGAACCATCGCCGGCAGTGGGATCGTCATAACCCTCTTCTGGGCCATCCAGGATGCCATCTTCGTGCTCTACGTCACTCGGGAGGTCAGTATCTCCCCGGCTCTTTTAGGGATCATCTTGGGAGCGGGTGCCATTGGCGGCCTCTTGGGCGCCGCGCTGGCCGCTAAAGCAGCTCGGCGCTACGGAGAGGGCAGAACCCTCCTGTGGGCCTACATATTGGACAGTATCTCTTACCTGCTGATCCCGCTCGCAGGAGTCCTGCCCGGACCCGAGATAGTAGCAGCCGCAGTACTCTTGTTCTCCAAGTTCATCTTTGGCGTGGGAGCCATAACCTATGGTGTCAACGGCATAAGCCTCATCCAGGCCATAACGCCTTCCCGGCTGCTGGGGCGCGTGCACGCCACCCGGCGCTTCTTCATCCAGGGCTCGATGCCCGTGGGAGCGCTTTTGGGCGGATTTCTGGGCGAAGCTGTGGGTCTCGCGCCGACGATCCTGGTGGCGGCCTTAGGAAGCTTTATGGGCGTGCTGTGGGTCGCATTCTCCCCGCTCAAAGACGCCCGGGTGGAAGATCAGGATAGGTGAGGCTTGAACTCCTTGTTCAAATACCGCGACGGGTCTCCGGCAAGCGGGAGACGTTATCCTGGAGGGATCTGCAGGAGATCATTCAGAGCCGCCGGGAGTTCCGGCCGGAGGGGTAGCGGCTATTCTCTGGGGGCCACCAGCGGCTCCAGCGCCCGGCGCAGCTCCGGCGGCAGCCCGGCCGGGCGGCGGGTCTCTCTATCCACATAGACGTGCACGAAGTGACCTTGGGCTGCGGCCTCCTCTTCGCCGTTCTTGAAGAGCCCGATCTCGTACCGCACGCTGCTGTTGCCGAGCCGGGCGACCCTGAGCCCGGCGTGCACGGTATCCGGGAAGGCGAGGGGCTTGAAGTACCGGCACTGGGTCTCGACTACCAGCCCGATGACCGGGCTCCGCTCGATGTCCAGCGCGCCGCGCTCGATCAGGTACCCGTTCACCACCGTGTCGAAGTAGGAGTAGTAGACGACGTTGTTGACGTGGCCGTAGACGTCGTTGTCCATCCAGCGGGTGGTTATCTTCAGGAAGTGAGGATACTGCCGGCGAATTTCTGGTTTTGGACGCTCCATGCCCGGCATTTTAACCGTTTCGCCTCGCCACCGGCTCCCGCTTGCCAACTTTAGGGGGCACCGCTACCTCCGTAGACCTCGGCTGCGGTGTGGATGCCGGAAGCCCGGGCGAGCCGGGCGTCCAGGCTTTCATTCTCCCGGCCCATCCTCTCCTGGAGGCGCGCCGCGCTCGCCCCGAGGTTCAGCAGCACGGTGATCGCCGCCGATGCGTCGAGGACTATCACGGACGGTTACTCGAGATCGCGAGGACCGCCGGCATCCCGCATCCGGCGGATCGTCACTTCCGGCAGCTCATCCAGCTCGACCGGTTCGTCGCGGCTTACCTGCTCCAACCACTCGCGCAGCGTCGGCTTCCCGGCGATCTGCTCGATCTCGGAGAGCAGGTAGTCCGAAAGGGTCATGCCCGCCTTCGCAGCCCGAACCTTGAGCGTCCGGTGCAGCTCATCCGGGACGTTGCGGATCTGGATCATCTTCGGCATGTGAAAGATAGTATCGCATGCGCATCACATGGTTCAATCCTGCCCGGGGCTAGAACTCCGGCTCCAGGCGCTCGTAGAGCCGGGCGAACCTCGTGCTGAGCTCTCTGTAGACCGGCAGGTTCTCCGGGAGCGGGCGCTGGCGGTGGGACACCTCTACCAGCTCCCGGGCCTCTTCGAGGGAGTCGAGGTGGCCGAGGGCCTGCATCCCGATCAGGGCGGCTCCGAAGCAGGAGCTCTCCGGGCTCTCGGGGTAGAGGATCTCGCACCCGAACACGTCGGAGAGGATCTGGCGCCAGAGCTGCGACCGCGCGAAGCCGCCGGTAGCGCGGTACTCGCGGGGCTCTTCCGGGAGCGTGCGGGCGACGGCGTGGAGCTGGCAGGCCACTCCCTCCATTACGGCCCGGATCACGTGCTCCCGCCCGTGCTCCAGCGTCAGCCCGAAGAGGACCGCCCGCACGTCCGGGTTCCAATTCGGGGCGCGCTCCCCGGTGAGGTAGGGCAGGAAGACGAGCCCCTCCGAGCCCGGCGGGACCTCTGAGGCCAGCTCCTCCATGAGATCGTAGGTCTCCCGGTCTGGCTCGCGCAGGTCGGGGAACATCCGGTCCCGCGCCCACTGCAGCGCTATCCCGCCGTTGTTAATCGGGCCTCCCGCCACCCACCGGCCCGGCGCGAGCGCGTAGCAGAAGGTGCGTCCCTCAGGATGCGTCCGCGGTTCCGGGACCATCATTCGCACCGCGCCGCTCGTCCCGATGGTGAGCGCCGCCACGCCCGGCTCCGTGGCTCCCACCCCCAGGTTCGCCAGCGTCCCGTCGCTCGCCCCGAGTACGAAGGGGGTCTCCGGCTCCAGCCCGAGTCCGGCGGCCGTCTCGCGCTTCAGGCCCCGCAGCGCGTGCGTCGCCGGGACGGGGCGGGAGAGCTTCTCCTCCGGCAGCCCGAGCAGTTCCAGGGCTCCCCGGTCCCAGCGCAGCTCCTTCAGGTTGAAGAGGCCGGTGGCAGAGGCCACGGAGTGGTCCACGACGAACTCGCCGAAGAGCCGGTGGAGAATGTACTCCTTGATCGAGACCCAATGCCGCGCGCGCCGGAACGTCTCCGGGTCCTCCTCCCGGAACCACAGGAGCTTCGCCAGGGGCGACATGGGGTGTATCGGGGTGCCGGTGCGGTGGTAGATATCGAAGGCGTCACGCCGGAGCCTGCGGGCCTGATCTGAGGCCCGGTTGTCCGCCCAGGTGATGACGGGTGTGAGGGGCTCTCCGCGCCCGTCCAGCGCCAGCAGGCTGTGCATGGCGGAGCTGAAGGCGACGCCCTCGGCCTCCGTGCCGGACTCCCGGGCGGCGCGGGAGATGACGTCCAGCGTGGCGGAGAAGATCCCGTCCGCATCCTGCTCGGCCCGGCCCGGGGCCGGAGACTCCAGCGGGCACTCGCGCGAGGCGCGGGAGAGGATGGTGCCTCGCCGGTCGTAGGCCGTGGCCTTGACGTTCGTGGTCCCGAGGTCCACCCCGATGATGCAGCCGGTGCTCATACCACCCCATGATACGGGATCTCGAGCGGCACGGCGGGCCGCCCGCGGGCGGCCCGCCGCCACCGGCCGGGAGTGGCCGGGGCCGAAGGCTAATCGTAGTACTCGGGGGCCTTCTTGAAGCCGGGCCAGGCCTCCGGGTCGTGGCCGGTCACCACCTGCGCTTCGAGCCTCTCCACGGTGCGCCGGATCCTGCTCACCGACTCGGCCACGTCCGCCGCGGAGTGGATGAGCCCGGGCAGGGCCTGGTTCTCGTAGTGGTCCAGCGTATAGCAGGCGTCTGCGGTGAGCACCATCGCACCGGTGTTCTCCAGGTTGACCACCACGGACATGTGGCCCGGGGCGTGACCCGGGGTGAAGAGCGTCTTTATGGTGCCGTCGCCGAACACGTCATATTCGTCGTCGTGCCGGCCGTCCAGCAGGAGCCAGTCCACGTCCCTGTCGAAGTCGGGCCGGATGTAGGCGGGCTTCTGGAACCAGTCCGGCGTGTAGGCGTACTGCAGCTCGCGCCGCTGCACGATGTATTGGGCGTTGGGGAAGTGCCCGATGGCCCCGGTGTGGTCCAGGTGCAGGTGCGACTGGATGACGTACCTTACCGAGGCCGGGTCTACGTCCAGGCCCTGGAGCTGGTTCACGACGAACTGATCCTCGCTCATCACCGGCGTATAGGCGTCCACGACTCCCTGACCCCAGTGACCGACCGCGTCCTGCGCCACCTCCAGCGCGTTGCCGCCGTCGTAGAGTACGTTGCCCCGGGGGTGCGTGATCAGGAAGAAGGGCACCGGAATCTCGTACGGCTCTCCGAGGCCCTGGTTCATCTTGATGAACTGCACCTGGGTCTTCAGGCTGCCGCACTCCAGGAAGTACAGCCGGAGATCGGACATTATCCCACTCCTTTCCTCACGGGGCTTCGGGCATCGCCTCTGACCTGCCCGGAGCCCTCCGGCCTACCAGTTCTGCATGGACTCGCGCAAGATGTTCGCGAGATCCTCCTCCGTCACCTTTTTGGGGGAGCCCACGAGCAGGCGCTGCTGTTTCATCGCACCCGCTACGAGATCCGGGATGTCCTCCTCGCCGTAGCCGAGCTCCCGGATGCCGCGCGGCGCGCCCACGTCCTGCATGAGCCGGATGATGATCTCGGGCAGGGTGTTCTCGTCGGCCTTCCCGACCGGTCTGCCCGCCAGCAGCTCGGCGACCTGCCGGTGCTTCTCGGGCATGGCGTCGTAGGTGAAGCGGAACGCGGCCGGGGCCGTGACGATCACGGACCACCCGTGCGGTACGAAGGGATGGTCCTTGGGGTAGCCGGGCGGCTGGTACTCGTGCTTGAGCCCCGCGATGGGGTAGGCGCAGGCGTGGGGGATGTGTACCCCGGCGGAGCCGAAGCCGATCCCTGCGAGCGTGGCGCCGAGCATCATGAAGCCGCGGGCCTCCACGTCCCGGCCGTCGGCCACCGCCCGGCGCAGGTACCTGCCGCCGTACTCCAGCGCCTTGGCCGACCAGATGTCCGCGATGGGGTTCGAGCCCTGGTAGGGCGGCCGGTCGTCGGGGGAGGCGGGCTTCGGGCGCTCGTTGTACGGCCTGGAGAGGTAGGACTCCGCCGCGTGGCAGACCACGTCCAGCCCACAGGAGGAGCTGACCTCCGGGCCCAGCGTCAGGGTGAGCTCGGGGTCCACGACGCCCCGCGTCGGGCGCAGGTACTGGTGCGAGATGCCGGTCTTCACCCGCTGCTCGGGGATGTCCAGCACGACGACGGTGGTCGCCTCGGAGCCGGTGCCGGCGGTCGTCGGGACGGCGAGCAGGGGCTTCAGGGGCGAAGGAGGCTTCTTCCCGCCGCCCACCGGCGGGTTCACGTACTCCATGAGCGGGGCCGGGTGGGTCGCGGCCAGGTTCGCCGCCTTGGCGGTGTCTATGCTGGAGCCGCCGCCGACGGCCACGAAGCCGTCGAAGTTCCCCTCCACGGCGAAGTCCGCCGCCTCCTGCAGCGAGTCGAGCGTGGGCTCGACGCGGGTGCGGGCGAAGACCTCCACCTCGATGTTTTCGGCCTCGATCCGCTCCCGGATGCGGTCCGTGATCCCGGCCTCCACGACCCCAGGGTCCGAGACGAGCATCACCCGGCCTACCCCGAGGCGTTTTAGCTCCCAGCCGGTCTCCTCCGAGGCTCCGGGCCCGAACTTTATCGGGGTGGCCTCCATGGTGAAGATGGTTTCGCGGTCTGCCATCTCGCCGCTCCTTTCCCCGTACGTTAGCAGAATCATTCTACATCATCGGGGTTCGGGCTACGGTAAGATGCGGGCCGGTCCCGCGAGAAAGGAGCCGCTTGCAGAGGAAGCTTCTCGCCCTTGATTTACTTACGTCGCACAGCAGGCCCTCCGACCCGCAGATCTCGCCGGAGGGCGACCGGATAGCCTTCACGCTGGCCCCGGTGAGCCGGGAGGGCGAGCACCCCGCCGCCGCGATCTGGGTCGTGGAGGCAGGTGGCGGCGAGGCGCGCCAATTCACGGGCGGCGGAGAGTGGTACGACGCCGCGCCCCGCTGGTCGCCGGACGGCGCGCGGCTGGCCTTCATCTCCGACCGGGGCAGGCGGGGCGAGAGGACCCTGTACGCGATGCCCGCGGGCGGCGGCGAGGCCCTGCGCCTCTTCGAGCGGCGCGGGAAGGTGAGCGAGCCCGCCTGGTCGCCGGACGGAAGGTATCTCGCCTTCCTCTACACCGACCCCGAGACCGAAGAGGAGAAGCGGCGTAAGGAAGAGCGCGACGACGCGCGCGTCCGGGACGCAGACTACAAGTACACCCGCCTCTGGGTGGTGGATGCGGAGTCCCGGGCGGCGAGCCCGGTCTCGCCGGAGGGGCGGCAGGTGTGGGGGTATGCCTGGGCTCCGGACTCAGAGCGCCTGGCGATCAACACCTCGCCTGCGCCGCTCGCCAACGGCTTGTTCGAGGAGACGGAGGTCTCGGTGGTGCCGCGGAGCGGCGGCGGGCCGGAGCCCGTCTTCCGGCTGGTGGGAGCGGCCCGCGACCTCGTCTGGTCGCCGGACGGAAGGTATCTGGCCTACCGCGCCCGGGCCGGGCGGGTCGTGAACGGGGACTACGTGCACCGGGTCCCGGCCGGCGGCGGCGATCCGGAGTGCCTGACCCCCGACTACCGGGGGACCGGGGCACACCTCTCCCGGCTCGGGGACTCGCTGCTCCTGCTGGCTCACGAAGGACTGCACGCGGCCTTCTACCGCCTGGGCTGGGACGGCCGGATGGAGCGGATGCTTAAGGGGGTGCGCGGGAAGGTCGTTGCGCCCGTTACCGCCGACCGGGAGGGGAAGCGCATCGCCGCCATCCGGCAGGACGCCGCGCACCCGCCGGATGTATATGCGGGTGGGATCGGGGGGAGCGGGCTACTCCGGCGCACCCGCCTGAACCCGGAACTGGAGGCCGCCGGGCTCGGGGCTGCGGAGCCCGTGCGGTGGGAGAGCGATGCGGGGGTGGAGGTCGAAGGGCTGCTGGTGCAGCCCGCCGGGTATGAGGAGGGGCGGCGCTACCCGCTCGTGGTGCAGGCGCACGGCGGGCCGAACTGGCTCTGGCAGGACCAGTTCTGCGCCGGCTGGCACGACTGGGCGCAGGTACTGGCCTCCCGCGGCTACGCCGTGCTGCTGCCCAACCCGCGCGGGAGCACCGGGTACGGCCCGGAGTTCACGAACGCCAACTTCATGGACGTGGGCGGCGGCGAGCTCCGGGACATCATGTCCGGGGTGGACGCCATGGTCGGGCGCGGCCTCGCCGACCCGGACAGGCTCGGCATCTGCGGCTGGAGCTGGGGCGGGTACCTGGCCGCCTGGGCCATCACGCAGACGGAGAGATTCCGGGCGGCGGTGGTGGGTGCGGGACCGTCCAACCTCATCAGCGACAACTCGCTCGGCGACATTCCGAGCGCGAACCTCTCGTTCTTCGAGCGCACGCCTTATGATGACCCCGACCCGTACTACGAGCGGTCGCCCATCCGGTACGTCGGGAACGTGAAGACCCCGACCCTCATCCTGCACGGCGAGGAGGACGAGCGCGTCTCGGTAGCCGAGAGCATCCAGCTCTACGTCGCCCTGCGCAGCCTGGGGATCGAGACGCAGCTGGTGACCTACCCGCGCGAGGGGCACCGCATAGAGGAGCGCAAACACCAGCTCGACCTCCTGCGGAGGATGGCCGGCTGGTTCGAGAGGTTCCTCGGGGATTAGGGGCCGCCGGAGCCCGCGGGGTACTCCAGGAGCTGCGGACGGCCTTTCGCCCAGCTCTGCAGTATCGGCTCCACGATGCGCCAGGACTCCTCGGCCTCGTCGGCGCGGATGGAGAGGGTGGAGTCGCCCTCCAGCGCGGCGAGCAGGACGTGTCCGTAGGCCGGCAGCTCGTGCGGGGCGAGCCCGGCCTCCAGCGTCGTCCGCTCCAGCTCGAAGGGGTCTCCGGGGCCGTTGACGTTGATCTCCAGCTCGATGCGCTCGGGGGTGAGCAGGATGCGCAGCGCGTCGGGAAGCGGTTCGCCCTCCTGACCGAAGGCCAGGTGCGGGACGGGGCGGAACCGGATCAGGATCTCCCGCCGGTCCGCGCTTAGAGCCTTCCCGGTGCGCAGCACGAACGGGACGCCCTTCCAGCGCCAGTTCTCCACTCCGAGCGTCACCTGCGCGAAGGTCTCCGTCCCGTTCTCCGGGTCTACGCCCTCCTCATCTGCGTAGGCCGGAATCTCCCGGTCTCCGATGCGGCCCGCGGAGTAGCGGGCGCGAACGGTGTTCCGCTCCACCTCCTCCGGGGAGAGCCTGCGGACGGCCCGCAGCAGCTCCACCTTGCGGTCGCGCAGGTCCCGCTCGTTCAGGGTGTGGGGAGGTTCCATCCCGACGAGGCACAAGAGCTGGAGGAGGTGGTTCTGAATCATGTCCTTCAGCGCTCCGGCGGAGTCGTAGTAGGAGGCCCGGCCCTCCAGCGCCAGCGTCTCTTCCCAGACGATCTCGACTTTGTCTATGTGCTCCCGGTTCCACAGCGGCTCGAAGACGCGGTTGGCGAACCGCAGGCCCAGGAGGTTCTGCACCGTCTGCATGGCCAGGAAGTGATCCACCCGGAAGACTGCGCTCTCGGAGAACGTATCGTGCAAGAGCCGGTTCAGCCTCTGCGCGGACTCCAGGTCTTCCCCGAACGGCTTCTCTATGACGACGCGGCTGCCCTCCGGGAGCCCGGCATCCGCCAGGGCTTCCACGACCGGGGCGAAGATGGCGGGGGGCAGCGCCAGGTAGGCGGCCACGGGTTCGTCCAGCGGTCTCAGAGCCTGCGCCACCTCTTCGCCTCTTGTGGCGTCGGCCCGGCGGTACTCCAGCATCCCTGCCACGGCCTTGCGGGATGCTTCGGGCAGCTCCGGTGCTAGCTCCGCCACCCGCCCTTCTATCTCTCTCCGGTAGCTCTCCGTGTCCCATTCATTGCGCCCGATCCCAAGGATCTGGAATCCTCCGGGGAGGCGGCCCGTCTCGTGCAGCTTGACGAGCGCGGGGAGCAGGTACCGGGCCGTGAGGTCTCCCGCGGCCCCGAAGATGGCCAGGCGCCGGATCACGCGCGCGCTCCCTCCAGCCGGCGGGCCAGGTTCACGCCGCTGGAGATCACGCCCACGTGGCTGAAGGCCTGCGGGTAGTTGCCCAGGAAGGCTCCGCTGCCGGGGTCTATCTGCTCCGGGAGCAGCCCCAGAGGATTGGCCCGGCCGCAGAGCGACTCGTAGAGCTCGGCCGCCTCCTCCACCCGGCCCTGACCCGCCAGGTTGTCCACGAGCCAGAAGCTGCACAGCAGGAAGGCTCCCTCGTGACCGGGCAGCCCGTCGGGAGACTCGTCCGGCAGGTAGCGGTAGAGAAGGCCCTCGCCCGCGCCCAGGCGGTCAACGATGGCTTCTGTAGTCGCGACCATTTTGGGATGATCGGCCGGGACCACGCGCCGCAGCGGCAGCGCCAGCAGGCCCGCGTCCAGCCCGCCGCCGCCCAGGTGTTCGGTGATGGCTCCTGCCCCCTCGTCCCAGGCCTCCTCCAGGATGGCGGCCCGGATCCTCTCCGCCTCGGCGCGCCAGCCCTTGACATCTCCCGGGAGCCCGAACTGCTCCGCGAGCCGGGCCCCGCGGTCCAGCGCGACCTGGCAGAGCGCGGCGGAGTAGGTGAACGGCCGGCCCGGGGTGCGCACCTCCCAGATACCGTGGTCCGGGTCGTGCCACTCCCTCCCTGCGGCCTCGACGAGCTCGGTGAGCCTCCTCCAGAGAGGCTCGTCCAGCACGCCGTCGTGCCGCGCCCACTGGTAGGCGCAGTCCAGGATCTCGCCGAACACGTCGTGCTGGCGCTGGTCGGCCGCCGCGTTGCCCCAGCGCACCGGGGGCGACTTCCGGTAACCTTCCAGCTCCTCGTCCGTGCGTTCGGGGGGCGGGATCTCGCCGTCCATGTCGTAGAGGACCTTCGGGCGGCCGTGGCGCTCCACCGCGTCCAGCACCCAGCCCAGGAAGCCCGCCGCCTCGCCCGGCAGCCCGATGCGCCGCAGCGCGTACACGGAGAAGGCGGCGTCCCGGATCCAGGCGTACCGGTAGTCCCAGTTGCGCGGTCCTCCCAGGGCCTCCGGCAGCGAGGAGGTGGGAGCGGCCACGATGGCCCCGGTCTGGAAGTAGTCGAGGAGCTTGAGCGTGATCGCCGAGCGCCGTACCAGGTCCTTCTGCGGCCCCTCGTAGGTGATCTGCTGCGCCCAGCGCTGCCAGATCGAGACCGTGGACTCTAGCACCTTCTGCGGGGGGACGGGGTGGTGTCTGTAGGGGCCTCCTCCCCAGCGCAGCGTGAGATGCATCCGCTCGCCTTCGCCGAGCTCCAGTACGTTTCTCGTCCCCCGCAGGGGCTTAGAGGACCAGAGCTGGAGGTCCAGGCCGGCATACCTCTTGCAGCGCAGGTGCAGCCCGTCGCCCCGGCGCTCGGCCTCCGCGCCGCCGCGGGGCTCTACCTCCACGCGCAGGCGTACGGGACCCCGCAGCACCTCGACCATCCGCAGCAGCTCGCTGCGGCAGGCCGGAGCGTCCTCGTTCAGGTCGGCTCCGGAGCGCAGCGTGAGCGCGTCCGTCACCCGCACCAGGCTGGAGCGCCCCCGCAGCTCGGTTATGAGCACGCCGCTGTCCGGCTCGTAGAACTGCCGGGACTCCACCAGGTCTTCCGGGGCCACGGTAAACGCGCCGCCGCTCCGGGCGTCCAGGATCTTGCAGAAGGGCGGCTCGGAGTCGAAGCGGGGGATGCAGAGCCAGGAGACGGCCCCGTCCCGCCCCACCAGCGCGGACGTGCTGCCGTCCCCGATCAGGCCGAAGTCCTCCAGCGGGAGGTAGCCGTCGGTCGGGTTCAGGTTCGCGAACCGGCTTTCCGGCATGCAGCTCCTTTCTCTGAGGGGTTGTCCCGGGGGGAAGCCTACTCCTCTATGAGGCCCTCACCGAGGAGGTACTCGCGCAGGTCTTCCGGGTCGGCGAAGGTCTCCTTCGGACCGATCTGCTCCAGCAGCTCCAGCACCTCGTCCGGGGCGTCGTTCTCGCGCGCGGCGAAGAGGAGGTCGTCCCGGGAGACCCCCGCCTCCTCGGGCGCGACCGTCACGGCGAGCTCGGCCGTGCCCGCGAACGCCTCCTCGACGTACGGTTCCAGCTCTTCCCAGCTCATGGCGGTCACCCCTCGCGGCGGCGCTCCCCGGCCGGGTCGTAGACGTCGTTGACCCGGATGTTGACCTCCCGGACGCTCACCCCGGCGAGCTGCTCCACCTGCCGGATGACGTTCTGGCGGGCGGCCTCTGTGATCTGCGGTATCTTCCGGCCGTACTCGACGGCCACCGTGAGGTCTATGGTCGCCCCGGAGTCCCCGATATCGGCCGAGACGCCCTGCGGCCGGCTCTGGGAGCCGCTCACCTGGTCTAGAGTTCCCTCTACGAGATCCGGCGCGTCGGTGTTCGGGCGCAGGCCCTCCGTCTCCTGCACCGCGAGGCCCGCGATCTTGGTCACCACGCTGTCCTCCACCCTGTAGTTGCTGCGCTGCTCCGTCACGACTGCCTCCTCCTGCCGATCTACTGCGTGAATCTTATTCTAACCGGACCTTCCCGGCGGTGAGAGAGGCCTCTCTCACCGGGTACGCGAAAGGGAGCCGGTGCCGGCCCCCTTTCCCGGATCTGTGTCGCCGCTTTAAAATTCGAAGATTATCCGGCGCTCGCCGCTCGGCCGGTTCCGCCGCCGCAGGAGCAGGAACAGCACCACGAGCACCGCCACCGTCGCCAGCCCCGTGCCGGAGGTCAGGAAGGCCACGATACCGCTCTGCGCGGTCGCGGCTGCGGGGCGCTGCCGGATCTCCTCCGGTGTGGCCCGGCCCTCCAGGATGTCCTTCAGGTTCCGGAGGTCCTGCTCCAGCATCACCTTCGGGTCGGCGACGGCCCGGGCCGCTACCTCGCCGAGCTTGCCGCCCGGCGGGTCGGCGTAGTTCATCTGCACCTCGACCCGGGTGCGGTTGGGCGTGACCTGGGTGAAGCGCACCTGGCCGGAGGTTCCGACCTCGCCGTCCAAACTGTTCCAGCCGATGGCCCGGTTCTCCTCCCGCTAGGTGGTGCGGGCCTCCCACTCCACCGTCTTGCCGAACGGCCCCTTGACCCGCCAGTGCGTCGTGTTCTCTCCGGTCACGCGCACCTCTTCGACGTTGGACATGAACTGCGGCAGGTTCTCTAGGTTCTTCCAGTAGTCGTAGACCTTCTCAACCGGGGCCTCTATCTCTACCGAGCCTTCCACCCTCTGAGCCATAGGTCTCTCCAATCTCTCGCTGTTCGCCCTCAAGTAGGTATTGCTTTCCCCGAAGCGGGGCCGGGTAAACGGACGGAGAGCCTTTATTTCAGGATCCTGTAGCGCAGATAGAGCTCCGAGCCGTGGGCGTAGAGGGTTTCGAGCCTTAGATTCTGCCGCGCTTCGGGGTTGAGCTCCTCTCCGGAGACGATGCCCGGACCGGCGGCGTTTCCGGAGAGCTTGGGGGCGAGGGTGAGGAAGAGCTCGTCGGCAAGTCCTGCCCGGAGCAGGGCGTGGTTGACGCTCGGGCCGCCCTCGGAGAGCAGCCGCCGGACGCCGAACTCTCCGTGCAGGATCTCCAGCGCGCGCCGCAGGTCTGGAAATCGGTCGCCGCCCGCCCGCCTTACGGTGGCGAAGCGGGAGATCTCTGCTTCCTTCTTCTCCGGCAGGGTTTCCGGTACCATCACGACCACGCTCTCCCTGCTCCGCCGGAAGACGCTCCGGCCGGCGGGAAGCTCCCCGCTGCCGGTGAGGATCACGGCCAGCGGCTGTCCGGGGAGGCCGCGCCGCCTGCGGAGACGCACCAGTTCGTCCGGCAGCTCGAAGTTCACGCCCTCTTTTCGCAGGGTCCCGGCCCCGCTCATCACCGCGTCCGCGGCGGCGCGGATGCGGTTCATGTTCCCCCGGTCGGTGGCGCTGCCGATCCGGCCGGCCCTCCCGCCGATGGCGGCCCGCCCGTCGGCGGTGCTGACCATGTTTATAGCGGTGTAGGGCTTGCCTCCGGGCAGCTCCAGGGTGGCGTAGATCTCCTCCGGCGCCAGCTCCCCGCCCGGCGGGGGGTAGAGCTTCAACGCGGTCTGCGGCACACTTCACCTCCGTTCGTGTCTTCCGGGGTATACATTCTAGAGGCCGGTGCCCGCTGGAGAGAGGAGTCGCTGCGATGAAGCTCGTGGTCGTCGGCGGGGTGGCCGCCGGTACGAAGGCCGCCGCCCGTGCCCGCCGCCTGGACCCGGAGATGGAGATCACGCTCTACCAGGCCGAACCTGAGACCTCGATCGGCGCGTGCGGCCTGCCGTACTACATCTCCGGCACCGTAAAGAGCCGGGACCGGCTCATCGCCCGCACCCCGGAGCAGTTCGGCAGGCAAGGCATCCGCGCGCTCGTGCGCCACCGGGTGACGGAGCTGGACGTCTCCGGCAAGCGCCTCACCGTCCGCAACCTGCAGACCGGCGAGGAGTTCGAGGACTCCTACGACCGGCTCCTGCTCGCCACGGGGGCGAAGGCTAACCTGCCGCCCGTCCCCGGCGCGGAGCTGGATGGGGTCTTCACGCTGCGCTTCCTCTCGGATGCGGACGAAATACTGGCGTATATGGAGCGCCACCGGCCGGAGCGGGCGGTCCTGATCGGGGCCGGGTACATCGGGCTGGAGCTCGCGGAGAATCTGGTGGAGCGGGGGCTTGAAATCTGTATGGTCGAGCTCGCCGACCGCATTCTGCCCGGCTACGACGAAGAGATCTCCAGGAACGTGGAGCGCCACCTGCGCGAGAAGGGTGTGCGCACGATCACCGGAGCGGGGGTCGAGGAGATCCTGGGCGACGGGCGGGTGCGGGCCGTCCGGGTGGGCGGCGGGGAGATCCCGGCCTCCCTCGCCATAGCCGGCGTCGGGGTGAGGCCCGAGGTGGGGCTGGCGGAGGCCGCCGGGATAGAGCTCGGGGAGACCGGGGCCATCCGGGTGGACGGGCAGCTCCGCACGAGCGCCCCGGACGTGTGGGCCGCCGGAGACTGCGTGGAGAGCCGGCACTTGGTGAGCGGGCGCCCCGTATGGATGCCGCTGGGGGATACGGCGAACCAGATGGGGCGGGTCGCCGGGACGAACCTGGCCGGCGGCTCGGATACGTTCCCGGGCGTGCTCGGGACCGGGGTCTTTAAGGTCTTCGAGCTCGGGGTGGCGAAGACCGGGCTCGCGCTGGAAGAGGCCGAGGAAGCGGGCTTCGATGCCGTCTGCGCCACCATCGAGGCGCGCAGCACGGCCGGGTACTACCCCGGCGGGCGGGAGGTCTTCCTCAAGCTGGTCGCCGACCGGGAGAGCGGGCGTGTGCTCGGGGCGGAGGCCGTCGGCGGGAACGCGGACAAGCTCATAGACGTCTGCGCGACCGCGATCTGGGGCGGGCTCACGTACCGGGACCTGATGAACCTGGACCTGGCCTACGCGCCGCCGTTCGGACCTACCCTGAGCCCGGTTATCACGGCGGCGGGGGTGCTGGAGAACCGGATCGAAGCCGGCATCCGGGAGATCAGAGCCCCCGAAGTCCGCGCGGCGCTGCCGGAGGTGCAGCTGGTGGACGTGCAGCCTGCCGGCACGGCGACCCACCGGATAAAGGGCGCGATCCGCATCCCGCTCGAGGAGCTGGACGACCGCATCCCGGAGCTGGATCTCGGCGCGCCCATCGTCGTCTACTGCGGCAACGGCCGGTGCTCTTATGAGGCCGCGCTGAAGCTCCGGGAGGCCGGCGCCCGGGACGTGCGGGCGCTGGAGGGCGGCATCTGGGGCTGGCCCTACGACGAGGAGCGGGAGCGGGTTTAGAAAATGTTTCAAGCATCAGGTCTTCCCATACGGCCTTCTCTCCTGCCGTCGGTCCGGAGGGGCCGTAAACGTCCGGTTCATGACGGCCGCTCGCCGCTTCCCTGCCGATCTGGAGCATCGAGAGCCTTGAGCATGTCCGTGATCGAGCCCCGCTCCGGGGACTCGCCTTCCGCCGCAGGCCGGAAGACGAGCTGCGTGTCGCCGCAGGTTATTGTGTCGCCGGGCCTCAGCAGGTACGGGGCACCCAGACGAATTCCGTTGACGAACGTGCCGTTGCTGCTGCCGAGGTCGCTCAGCCAGTAGCCGCCGTCCCTGAACTCTATCCGGGCGTGCCGGCGTGAGAGCTTGCCGTCGTCGAGCCGGATGGAGTTATCGGGCATGCGGCCGATGGTGGCTCCTCCCGGGCCCAGCTCGAAGGTTCGCCCGCCGGCGGTGTGGAGCGCCGCCCGGGCCGCGGGCGGCGCGGCGGGATTCCGGGGCTCCTCCTGCTCTTCCGCTTCGCCCAGGCTCTTCAGGGCGCCGGTGACGGGGCCGGCCTCCTGCTCCCGCTGCAGCTCGTCGAGGCGGTGGATTTCGGCCGTGACAGACCCCGGCCTCTGGCCGCCGGAAGGCGCGCTCCCGGCTGCCGTTGCCTGGAAGGTGAACCGGGTCTGCCCGACCAGGATCTCGTCGCCGTTACGCAGTGGGCGGGGTTCGGTTATCCGCTCGCCGTTGACCCAGGTGCCGTTGGTGGACTCCAGGTCGTCTATCCGGTAAGCGTCTCCGTCGCGCTGGATAAGCGCGTGCCGGCGCGAGGCCTGGGGGTCGGGGACGACTATGTGGTTGTCCGGGGTGCGGCCGATGGTGATGAGGTCCCGGTCCAGATCTATCTCTGCGCCAGAGTCCCGGCGCAGCTGAGCGATGCGGCGCACGGCTGGTTCCTCCAGGGATCGGGCGGGGGAGGTCTCGGGGATGTCCGGGACGCTCACCACGGGCAGGAAGGCGGTCAGGGGGGCGGCAGAGACCCGCTGCTCGGAGGTCTCCTTGAGGCTGCTGGCGAGCTGCTGCCAGGCTCCGGCGAGCGTTGCGAAGTCGTCGCGGCCGATGGTGATCACGTCCACCGGCGTGGCGCAGCGGACCGAGGCGTTGCGGCGGGCGCGGGTGAGCAGCGCCGTCTCGCCGAAGTATTCACCCTGGCTCAGGCGGGCCAGCACCTCTTTTGCGCCGGAGGAGCGCTCCCGGATTACCTCCACCTCGCCGGAGGCGATCATGTAGAAATGATCTCCGGGGTCGCCCTGGCGGAAGATGTACTCTCCAGCTTCGTAATGGGCGCGGCCGACGGTCTGGGTTCTTGAGAGGTTGATCTGCGCTATATCCCGCTTGAGGAAGAGGTCCAGGAACCAGTCCGCCCCGATCTGGAGCTTGCGCCCGAGGCTGGGCGCTTTGGACCAGTAGACGCTCCGCCACAAAAGCCAGCCGAGCATCCCCCGGGTCTTGATGCCGAGCGGCAGCTCGCCGACCCCGGCCCCGTGGCCCACCGTGCACAGGAGTCCCAGCCCGCCGAACGCGAACGGCCGTGCGCGCCCGCCGCGGATCGCGGCCCCGATGTTGTGCGCCAGCGCCTTCCCCTGGCGCAGCGCGTACTGGGCCGTGGGCGGGCTCGGGGAACCGTCCTTGGTGGCCCGATTGGGAACGACGGCGTTATCGCCGAGCGCCCACAGGCCGGGGTGTCCCAGCACCTGCATGAAGTCGTCCACCGCGATCCGGCCGCGCTCCTTCGGCACGTCCAGATCCTCCAGGACGGTGGGCGGGGCGTTGCCGACCGCTACGATCAGGGTGCGGGTGGCTATCCGCGCGCCGCCCTCCAGCAGCGTCTCCCGGGGGGTGGCTCCGGCCAGACGCGCCCGGAGGCGTACCTCCACGCCGCGCTTGCGGAGCTGCTTCAGGGCGTAGCCCGCTATCTCCGCTCCCATCTCCGGCAGAATCCGGTCCCCGGAGTGCAGCAGGACTACCCGCAATTGCTCCCGGGAGATCGAGGGGTAGTACTCGATCGCCTCGCGCACCAGGTCGTTCAGCTCGCCGACCATCTCGACGCCGGAGAACCCGCCGCCCGCCACCACGAACGTGAGCATCGCGCGCCGGATCGCCGGGTCGGTCTCGATGTCCGCGGCCTCCAGCATCTGGAGCACGTGGTTGCGGATGGAGATGGCGTCGCCTAGGGTCTTGATCGTCTTGCCGTGCTGCGCCACGCCCGGCAGGCGGGAGAGGTTGATGCGGTTCCCCAGCGCGAGCACCAGGTGGTCGTAGGAGAGCCGGTGCTCGCGCCCGGTGACCGGCGAGGAGGTCGTCACCGTCCCTGAGCTGGGATCTATCCCGGTTATCTCTTCGGCCCGGAACCGGACGCCCGGGATCAGGCGCCGGATCGGGGCCACCACGTGCATCGTCTCTACCGATCCCGCGGCGGCCGAGGCCAGCAGGGGCACGAAGACGAAGTAGTTGTCCCGGTTGATGAGCGTGATCTCCACCGCCGGGTCGCGCTTGAACGCCTTCGAGAGCCCCTGGGCCGTGGCTATGCCGCCGAACCCGCCGCCGAGGATCAGGACGCGGGTCTTCTGCGGGGCCACGGGGATCACCCACCGGTCTTCATCGCGTGCAACTGCCTCACCCGCTGGCGCACGAGGCGCTCTACTTCGGCCTTGCTCAGCTCCGAACTGTCCATCAGGCTGGCGAACGTGTTGCGGTCCAGCGACATGACCTCCACGTCTCCGGCTGCGCGTACGGTGGCCGTGCGCTTGCCGCCGTGGAGCAGCCCGATCTCGCCGAAGTACTGGCCGGGACCCAGCCGGGTGATGACCAGCTCCCGGCCGCCGGGCTGCTCACGCAGCACCTCGACGTCGCCCCTGGTGATGATGTAGAACTTGTCGGCTATGTCGCCCTGACGGATGATGACCTCGCCGGCATCGAACGCCTCGCGCTCGAGCAGGGGTGTGGCCTGGATCATCTGCTCCTCGGTCAGCGTGGGCAGCGCCTTTGCCAGGTACTCGTCGCGCACTTTGCGGGCCTGAACCAGGAACGCTATAACCGTCGGGATGACGACCAGCGAGTTGTACCCGAAGTGCAGGTAGGGACGCAGCAGGAAGCTCTGCGAACCTTCCCCGAAGAGCAGAACCTCTACCAGCCCGCCGCGGCCCAGGATGCCCGTCTTGCCCCCAGCCTCGTAGAAGGTGGCCGGAACGACCTCTATACCGGCCGGCACCGCGGTGAGGATGTTGCCGTCGCGGACGAGGTCCCACATCTGTTTGGGGTACGTGTAGATGGCCGCCGTCTCGACGTAGTAGATGTAGCCGAGGAAGAGGTGCTCGACCTCGTGGATGCTGGCGAAGATCATGGCCACCCACAGCCAGGCGTTGCGCGGGAACTTGGTCAGCAGCCACAGCGCCCCGAGCCAGACCGCCGTATCCCACACAAGGTGCACCAGCTCAAAGTCCAGAAACCCCAGCACGCCGCAGGCAGCCGGTCCGACCACGTCTGTGGGCTGGCCTGCCGCGTCCGGCATGACGATGCGGGTTGCGAAGGTGGCTCCCTCCGAGGGCGGCGGGCAGGCGAGCGTCCCGTTGAGCACGCTGAGCTGCGTCACCTGCAGGAAGTGCTCGCCCATGTGCAGCACCTGCAGGGCGGTGACCACGGCGAAGACCGCCATCCAGCTGTAGTGCTGGTACTTCCAGAGCCCCTCGAAGAGGGCCAGCGGTATCCAGGGGATCACGGCCAGGATGACTATCAGGTAGAACGGCTGCCCCGTCGCGAAGGCGTAGGCCTGCAAAGCCCAGGAGACCAGCGCGGTCGCCAGAACCGCCTTCATCGGGACGCGCCGCAGCGAGACGAAGCGTTCCAGCGTGGCGCCCATTCTCAGGCTTCCTTCCCGCGGATGTACCGGAGGATCACGAACGCGTCTACCGCTACCACCAGCAGTGCGCAGCCCAGCGCCAGCGGAAGGTGGTACAGCCAGTCGAGGTAGCCGATCTCGCCCCCGCCCAGCGTCTGCGGGGTCTGGGTCTCCTGCGCCAGAGCAGGCCCTCCGGCCGCCAGCAGGAGAACCAGCGCTACCGCGATAACCGCAGACAGGTAGATACGGCCGATCCTTCTCTCCACCACCGGGTATTCCCCATCTTGCAAGAGTCCCCCTTTCTTTCCGGAACTCACAACACGCGTTACAACCCAACTCTATCCAACCGGGATTGCTGTGGGGTATGTGAAATTTCTGGTTTGAGAGAAAAATCTCGAAGAATTGTCCGCTGCGGCTGGCGCACTTGATAGAGTCAGGATTGAGATGGTCTAGAGGCCCGCCTTACTTACGAAGAAGGGGTGGCAAAGAGGAGTTGAGCTGGAGAGATGGCTTCCCGTGATGGATCGGATCGTCTTCCCAGCGGCACGGTAACGTTCCTGTTCACGGACATCGAGGGCTCGACGGCTCTCTACGAGAGCTGCCCGGTGGAGATGGACGTGGCCGTCGTGCGGCACAATGAGATACTCGCTGCCGCCATGGAGGCGAACGAGGGTTATATATTCAAGACCGTCGGCGACGCTTACTGCGTGGCGTTCAACTCGGCCCGGCAGGCTTTCATGGCGGCGCTGGCGGCCCAACGGGCGCTCTTCGCCGAGCCGTGGGATCCAAGATGCGTGATCCGGGTCCGCATGGCTCTGCACAGCGGCGCGGCGACCGAGCGTGGCGGCGACTACTTCGGGCCGCCGGTAAACCGCGTTGCGCGCCTGATGAGCGCCGGGCATGGGGGGCAGATCCTGGTCTCCGGCGCGGCGTACTACCTGATGCGCGATCACCTGGTGCATGTGGAGCCGGAGGCCGAGCTGAGGCCGCTGGGCGAGCACCGGCTGCGGGATCTGCGCTACACGGAGGACATCTACCAGCTCGTCGTCCCGGACCTGCCGGCGGACTTCCCCCCGATCAAGACGGCCGGGCCCGTGCTGCCCGGGAAAGAGGATGCCGGGGGGAGGTCGGGCGGCGACCGCTACCAGATCGAGTACCCCATCGGCGGGGGTGGGATGGCGGAGGTGTATCTGGCATACGATCAGGTTTTGGGGCGGAAGGTGGCGCTCAAGGCGCTCCGGCCGCAGTATGCTTCTGACGAACCGTTTCTGGAGCGCTTCCGGCGAGAGGCGCAGAGCGCAGCTTCGCTATCACACTCGCACATTGTCCCCGTGCACGACTGGGGCGAGACCAGGGAGGGCGCCTACTACATAGTAATGGAGTACCTCCCAGGCGGGACCCTCAAGGGTGTTATCGAGCGCGAGGGGCCGCTCGAACCCGAAAGAGCGGCGAGATACACGATGCAGATAGCCAGGGCTCTGGACTACGCTCACCAGCACGGCATCATCCACCGGGACATAAAACCGCAGAACATACTCATAACCGAGGGTGGAGAGGCTAAGGTGGCAGACTTCGGCATCGCCCGTGCCTCGTCTGGGGCCTCGATCACCCAGGAGGGCTCAGTGATGGGTACGGCCCAGTATATCTCGCCTGAGCAGGTCAGGGGTGAGGAAGCCACAGCCCGGAGCGACCTGTACTCTTTAGGCATAGTCCTGTACGAGATGCTTACCGGTGAGGTCCCCTACAAGGCCGATACCCCGGCGGCGATCATGATGTGCCACCTGAGGGGGGATTGCAGCCCGCCCCGGGAGGTGAGGCCGGATATTCCTGAGGAGCTGAACGGAATAACCCTGCGCCTGCTGTCTAAAGACCCCGAAAAGCGTTATCCGTCGGCAGCGGCTCTGATAACGGACCTCGAAAGGATGCTCGATATGCGTGTGAGCGGGGACACGATAGTGGAGTCGAGGGAAGAGCTGGAGCGCGAGCGGGAAGTCGGAGACCTGACCCTGATCGAGCAGGAACTGGAAGAGCGTGAGCGGGGAGGCGAAGACCAGAAGATCGAACAGCAGGTCCAGACACCGCTCCCTCCGCCGGAGAGAGGCGGGCGGAGGGGTGGAGTGCTGGTCGCCGGAGCGTTTGCGGCGGCCGTGGTGCTGGGCGGCCTGATATGGACGGTCTTCGGACCCGGCGGATCTTCTCCGGGCGGCGGGGCCGGAGAGTCCACCGTCCCGGATCTGGTGGGGCAGACGCTGGAGGAGGCCCGGGCATCCGCAGGCGGCTTCGAAGTCGTGGCCAGCGAGTCCAGCCCGGACCCGGAGGATATCGTTATCAGCCAGGACCCGCCGAGCGGCGCGGCGGCGGAGCCGGGCTCCGAGATCTCCGTCTCGCTGGGCAGCAGCAACCAGCGGCTGGTTACCGTCCCCGATCTCGCAGGGCTTACGATGGAGGAGGCTCGCGGCAGGCTTAACGGCTCCGGGCTCAACCTTGGCAACGTGCGCGAAGATCCGGACGCGGCCGCCCCAGCGGGGCAGATCGTTTCCCAGATCCCCGCCGCGGGCAGCATGTCCCTCCCGAACCAGCCTGTGAGCGTGACCGTCAGCCGGAAGCCGTGAGCCTCCGGCTCCGGGTCCTCGGCAGCGGACCGGCCTGGCCCTCCCCAGGCCGGGCCTGTACGGGTTTCCTGATCGAGACGGGCGAGCTCCGGGTGCTGCTGGACTGCGGCACCGGAGTCTTCGAGCGGCTGCGGGCCGTGATGCCGCCGGAAGACCTCTCGGCGGTTATCATATCCCATCTCCACTTCGACCACTTCGCGGACCTGATGCCTTTTCGCTACTACCTGCTCTTTGGTTCCGGACGCCGGGCATCGCTTCCCCTCTTCCTGCCGCCCGGCGCAGCGGAGCGGCTGCGGCGCGTCGTCGAACCCGTAGAACCCTCTCCCGGCTTCTTCAAGGATGCGTTCCGGGTCTCAGAGTACGATCCGGACAGCACGCTGCGGCTGGGCAAGGTCCGAATCTCTTTTCACAAGACCCTCCACCCGGTCGACACGTACGCGTTCCGGATCTCTCTTGGCGGTGCGGCGCTCGTCTACTCGGCGGACACCGGTTGGGACCCCTCGCTGGCAGGATTCGCCACCGGGGCCGATCTCTTCCTGTGCGAAGCAGGGTGGGGCACGGACGGGAGATCGGCCGAGGGCATGCACCTCTCCGCCGCCGAGGCCGGCCTGCTGGCCCGGATGGCGGGCGCGCGGCGGCTGCTGCTGACCCACATCCCCGGGCCGGAAGCTCCCTCGGTAGCTGCAGCCCGCGCGGAGTTCGGCGGCCCGGCCGAACACGCCGGGCCGGGCGAGGTCTTCCGCATCTAAACGGCGGACGCCGGCACTGCTCCGGGCTCTACAGGGCGCCGCCGTCCACCGTGAAGGTCTCGATCACCCTCTGAGCCGCCTCCACATCCTCCGGACCGGTGGTCTGGATGAAGGTGTATATGATGAAGGAGCCGTCTTCCGGCGTTGCTGCGATGGAGATCAGCTCCTGAGAGCTAACCCCGCCGCAGTTGGTCCAGACCTCGGAGACTCCTACGTAGAGACCGTCGTCGTAACTCTCGCGCGAGCCGTCCAGCTCGCAGCTGCTGGAGAAGTCGAAGTTGTCCAGCAGGGTGTCCGGGGTGTACGTCTGGACGGCCTCGGCGGAGGCGTAGATCGCGACTCCCGGCGTTTCGAACGTCTCGAAGAGACCGTTTAGATCCGGCGAAGCGGCGAGCGCCGGGCCCTCCGGGAGGCCGTCGAGGATCGCAGCCGGGCTCCCGTTTACGTCGCTCCAGCTGGATGGGACCTCCACCATGATGGCCCCTGAGTCGTCGGTGATCTCGGTGGAGCCGCCGGAGGTGTCCGAGCCGCCGGTTCCGCCGAACTCCTCGACCACCTCCAGCTCTCTGTCGCTGTTCAGCTCGCCCTCAAGCACCTGGAACTCGCCAGTGGGATTGCCGTTCGCATCGAGCTGGTAGCGTTCGACCCGGATCTTCATCGGGGCGTCGTCGCCGCGCTGGCGCAGGACGCTGCAGTATACGCTCTTGGTGCCGTCCTCGGCGAGGCGGGTGCCTTCCAGTTCGGTGATTATGTCGACGGTTCCCCCGTTGGGGTCGAAGCCCTCGATGCCCGCGTTGCTCGCCGGCGAGCCGGTCTCGACCGAGGTGACGACGATGCCGGAGAAACCTACCTCTTCGTTCACGAAGGCTTCGCCGCTGATCCCGATGGAGTCTACATCGCCGTTTTCGAGCTGCGACAGGATGCCCTGCGCTTCGTCGCGGCCGATGGCGAAGTACGGGGGAGTGGGGTTGCCATTGCTGTCGATCCGTGCGGCGTAGTTGATGCCCACGACCCGGCCTTCGGAGTCCACCAGCGGGCCGCCCGAACTGCCGGGCCGGATCACCGCGTCGTGCTCGATGACCGAGTCGACCGAGGCGAAGGCTGTCTCGCCGCTGGCTTCCGTGGAGTTTACGCTGCCTCTGGTGGTGGTATAGTCCGGGATCTCCTCGCCTTCCACGTCGTCGGCCGGGAAGCCGGCGGTGTACACTTCGAGGGTCGAGCTTATCTCGCCCTCGCGCCACTCCAGGTAGGGCAGGCCGCCCGCGTTGAGCTTGATGACCGCCAGGTCCGAGCACTCCGAGGTGCCCAGAACCGTGGCATCCACCGGCTCGTCCTCGCCCGCGATGTATACCTGCAGGAATCCCGAACCGGCGACCACGTGGTTGTTGGTGACCGCGAGCCCGTCCTCGCTGATTATGAAGCCCGAGCCGCTGCCGAAGGAGATCTCGCCGAACTGGCGGCCCATGTCGGCCTCACCGCCCCGGGCCTCGATGTAGAGGGTTGCGTCTTCTACGTTTTCTAACGAGGTGACGGCGTTGCTGCTCTGCTCCTCGTTCGTGGTCCCGCCGTTCTCGCCCGGGGCGTTGTTCTCCGGCTGTGCGCCCGAGAGGCATCCTCCCGGCAATAGAAACAGAAGCACCAGCAACGGGAGAATGGGTAGTCGCCTTCGCATCGCCGTCTCGCTTTCATGTCCGGTTATCTGTAACTTCTGCTTCGACTCTATCCAGTTGGTTGCCCGGGGGCAATAGATTTTCCGCGGCACTACCCGGCTACCGGCTGGGAGAGGATCCAGAGGCTGAAGACGGTGTAGAAGACCATCAGGGCCATCATCGGGTACTGGCTCCGGGCCGCCGGGAGGGGGTCCTTGAAGGTTCGCAGCGCCACCGCGTGCGCCAGGTAGACGGCCAGGATGTGGCCGGCCAGGATCAGGGCCACCTGCAGATACCACACGAGTGAGGCGTCCAGGACGGCGTGCACCCGGTAGCCCGCCGTGCCGAAGAGGTTCCAGCCCCACCCGAACGGGTCTGAGATCAGGGCGATCGCGGCCTGCCCCTGGACGAGCAGGTACGAGAGGTAGTGCGCCACCTGGTAGGCGACGGCGATGGGCACCAGCGAGTAGACGTAGGCGGTGGCGAGCCGGCCGGGAGGAACCCGGCTGCGGCTCACGCGCCGGCTGAGCCGCACGAACCCCAGGTACAGTCCGAGGAAGACCAGCGGCAGCGCGAGGAGCCCGGCCGTCGGCGGGATGCCGGAGGCCGTCCACAGCGGGGTCTCCCGGAGGCTGTCGTAGGTAACGATGGCCAGCATGAAGAGGACGAAGGTCATCTGGCCCGGCGGCACCCGCTCCGGCAGCCCGAGCCCGACCGCCGGGGGGCGCAGGTTGATCTCCCGGTGCCCCGGAGCCGCCCGGGCGAAGCACTCGTAGCAGTTGACGCACTCCCCGGATATCCGGCAGGCGTCGCAGCCCTTGCAGGCGCCCGCGGTGCGCACCTCGGTCGGAGCGAAGCGGGCGAGGATGCCGAAGAAGACCGAGAAGGCCTCACCGCGCCGGAGCCAGACCTCCCTGCCGAAGACGGCCATCCCGGTCCAGGTGATCGCGGAGTAGAGCAGTATGAGCAGAGCGAGATTGAAGGGGTTGGAGGATCCTTCGTAGACGGTCTCGACCCACGCGAAGGCCGCAAACAGGACCAGAGCGGGCCAGACGCCGAGTGCGGCGGGGTACGGGACGCGAAGCTCCGGGCTCCGGAGCCCGAGCCGCCGGGCGGGTCCGGATGCCCGCTCGAAGAGGATCTCCCAGGGGTTCACGAGCGGCCAGATGTTCCCCACCAGCGCGGTGAAGAAGCTGAACCCGACCCACCAGGAGATCCAGACGAAGACCGGGGCGAGGTTGGAGGCCGGGTCCTGGTTCCCGAGGAGCCCGCAGAGCACGATGAGCACGAGCAGCGCCACCGATAGCAGACGCAGGGCTGCCGGCAGCCAGCGGCCGGTCAGCAGCACGCGCAGGGGCCGGACGCTCAGCAGGTCGAGCCTGGGGTACGTCCCGCCGGTGGGGCGGTGCTCCATGGAGAGCGCGATCATGACGAAGGTGGCGAGTATGACGGCGTTGATGCCGAAGATGTAGAGCCAGTAGGGGAGCGGCAGCGCCTGGCTGCGGCCGAACCCGTGAGCGTAGGCCGGGGCCGGAGAGATAATAAAGGCGGCTGCCGCGACGGTCAGGAAGCGCAGGGCTCGCATATCCTAGCGGGGCTGCACGACCAGCGTGCCGGTAGCGGAGTGCGAGTGTTCATCTCCGTTCGAGTGGTCGTGGTGGTTCTCTATCTCGAACCGTCCGGAGAAGTCCGCGTCGAACGAGATCTCGGCCGTCTCCCCCGGCGCCACATCTGCCCGGAGATCGTAGCCGTGCACGTGGAGCTCGACCGGCCGGTCCGACTCTATCCTGAGCGTCACCCGGTCGCCCTCACGCACGACGAGCTCATCCGGTGTCATGGAGCCGTTGCGGATCTCGAGCTTGAAGCTGCGCTGCTCCGGAGCCCCGCCGGAGGGAATCTCCGGCCGCAGCGCCAGAAACAGCCCGGCCAGCGCGAGCGTGGAGAGCGCTACTATGATGAAGGGTCTGGCCACGGTCCCTGTAACTCTATCCGGTGGCCGCGGGTGACGGAAGGCGGAGATTTACGGCACGAGAGCGTAGAGCCCGCTCGCGACGGCGGCGAGGCCGGCTACGAGCACCAGAGCCAGCGTGATCCTGCGGAAGAGCTCGTCGGAGACGCGCAGCAGCAGGCGCGTACCGGCCGTCTTGCCGAGCAGGACCGCGGGGAGGAGAGCCGCGGCGAGATAGAGGTGCGAGGCGCTCAGGAGATCCCGCAGGAAGAAGAGCGCGAGCCCGGCGAGGCTGATGCACAGAAAGTAGGCGGCGTTACTGGCCCGGAAACTCTCCTTCGGAAACCCGCGCGCCGCGAAGAGCATCACCACGGGCGGGCCGGCGAGCCCGGTGGAGGTGGAGAGCGCCCCGCTCGCACCCCCGGCAGCCGCCGTTCCCCAGCGGCTGCCCAGGCCCGGTATCTCCACGCCCCAGATCATGAGCAGCGCGAACACCACCACCGTGACCCCGGCCAGCAGACGGATCTGCCCGGCCCCGAGCACCTGCAGGACCTCGGCGCCCAGCAGGAGACCGGCGAGAGCCCAGGGCAGCAGCGAGAGCACGGGGCGGACCCGCACCTGCCGCCAGGAGTCCAGCGCGATGGCGGAGTTGATGAGCAGAGAGAGGACCAGCATCACCGCTACCACCGTCGGCGGGTCGAAGACGAGCAGGAGCAGGGGGGATGATACCAGCGCGAAGCCGAACCCGGTCAGGCCCGCCACGCCCCCCGCCAGGAGCATGGCGAGAAGCGCAACCGCGTAGCTCTCAGCCATCGAATACCGGGCTGCGCTCCGGTGGCCGCCGGGCGAGACCCGCTAACGCACCCTGCCCGAGTAGAGCCGCTCCCAGGCCTCCATCTCCGGCGTGAAGTACCGGACGCGGGTCTTCTTGTACTCCCGGGTGGAGTAGAGTGAGTCGTACTCGGTGATGCCGCTCTCCTCGGACATGGCGGAGAGTACCCGCTCACACTCCTCCTCGCTGCGGCCGTGGACCATGCTGAAGATCGAGTACGGCCAGTCCTCGTAGGTCGGGCGCTCGTAACAGTGGGAGACGGCCTGGTACTGGGCGAACATCTGGCCGACCTCGTCCGTCCGTTCCGGCGGCACCTTCCAGACGCCCATGGCGTTGGCGCGGAAGCCCGCCTTGCGGTGGTAGAGTACGGCGGAGAAGCGGCGCATGATCTTGCGGGCCTGCAGCTCCCGGGCCTTCCCGATCAGCTCTCCGGGCTCCAGCCCGGCCTGCTCGGCCCAGAGATCGAAGGGCCGCTGGGTGAGGGGGATGTCCTCCTGCAGGACCCGGATCGCCGCCTTGTCTGCCTCGGAGATGTTGCGGTCGGCCCGGCTGCGATCCCGCTCGCCGTACTGCGGGGCCTCCTTGCGGGCGGTCGCACCCTCTTTCATGTCCAGGGTGACCCCGATCTTGAAGAGCTTCAGGGTCGGCAGGATGCGCATCTTCTCCGCGCCGGAGATCTCCCGCAGCACCTCCACCGTCCGCTCCAGACCCAGCCGGGAGTCCGGCGGGACGGCGACCGTGTACCAGAGGTTGAACTCGTTGTTGCGCTCGTAGTTGTGCGAGACGCCGGGATGCGAGTTTATGGCCCGGGCCCCGGAGTGGAGCTTCTCCGGAGCGAATTTCGCCGCCACCAGGCTGGACTCGTAGCCCAGCACGCGGGTGTCGAAGATGGCGCTGATCTGGCGTATGACCCGCCCGCGTTTGAGCGCCTCTATCCGGCGGATCACCTCATCCCCGGTCGTGCCTACCGCGCGGCCGATCTCCTCGAACGGCTCGCGTTCCAGCGGTATGTTGCGCTGGATTAGGTTGAGGATCTCCTTGTCCAGCGCGTCCATTATCTCGGGTTTCGTAGCCGACTGAACCACGTTGCAACTCTTCCTGATAAGCTAGACTTCAGACCTACCCTGAAAGAACATGATAGCAGGACGCTGACCGCCGGGTAGGGAAAATGTTTACTCATCCTCGAACGTGACGCGCAGAAGCCTGTCGTCGCCCTCCCGCGGGTCGCCGCGGCCGTCGGTGTTGCTGGTGAGGACGTACAGCGCGCCGTCCGGCCCCTCCACGACGGTGCGCAGGCGCCCGTGCTCGCCCTCCAGGAGCGGCTCGAACTCTTCCACCCGCGACGGGTCGTCTGCGCTGAGCGCGACGCGGTAGAGGGCGCTGCCCCTGAGGCCGGTAAAGAAGAGGTTGTTCGCGAAGGGCCCTCCGGTAGCGAACGCGGCCCCGGAGGGGGCCCAGGTCTCCGCTCCGCTCTCGATCACGGGGTCCCGGTACTCCGGCTCGCCGCCCGCTCCCGCCACCTCGGGCCAGCCGTAGTTCTCGCCGGGCCGGATCCAGTTCAGCTCGTCGTGCCCGGTGGGACCGTGCTCGGGGGCGTAGAGCTCGCCGGTCTCCGGGTGCCAGGCGAGCCCCTGCGGGTTGCGGTGCCCCTCGTTGTAGACGTGAGAGCCGGGGAAGGGGTTGTCTTCGGGCACGGAGCCGTCGGGGTTGAGGCGCACGATCTTGCCGGCCAGCGTATCCCGCTCCTGCGCCAGACCCTCCTCTCCCACGTCGCCCAAAGTCGCATAGAGCTTGCCGTCGGGACCGAAGGCCACCCGGCCCCCGTTGTGGATGCTGTACGCCGGGGCCTCCAGCAGCACCCGGTCCTCGGTCGCCGAGCCGCCCTCATCCACGAGCCGGGAGATCCGGTTGACGAGCCCGCCCTCCCCGTCCGGGGCGGTGTAGTAGGTGTAGAGGTAGCCGTTCTCCCCGAAGGCCGGGTCGAGCGCGAGCCCGAGCTGACCCCCTTCCCCGACCTCGTCCACGTCCAGCTCGGCGTAGGGCTCGGCCCGCACCGCTCCGCTCTCGACGACCAGGATTCGCCCCGGACGCTCGGTTATGAAGACGCGCCCGTCCGGCGCGAAGACGACCTCCCACGGCGTATTCAGGCCGGTTATGACCTCCTCTACGACGGGAACGGCATCCTCCGGCTGCGCCTCGGGGGCCGGTTCCTCCGCTCCGCCTATCCTATCGTCGATCACCGCGGGTTCTCGCTCCTCGCCGCCACAGGCGGCGAGGGTGAACAGGGCGAAGAGGATCAGGGGATAGAGCGGTCGCATGCTCTCCTTTGGCCTAGCTCTCCAGCACTTTCTCGTATTCGGCGTAGACGTTCTGGATGTCCTGCCAGACCTGGAGCTTCGTCTGGCGCAGCTCCTCACCGCGCTGGCGCAGGATGTAGGCGGGATGGAAGGTCGCCATCGCCTGCGCCCCGTGCGCCCGGTACCACTTGCCTCTGTCGCGCGTGATCTTGAAGTTCGGATCTATCACGGTGCGTGCCGCCGGGGCCCCCAGGCACAGGATCACCTTCGGCTTGATCGTCTCCAGCTGCGCCTGCAGGTAGGGGTTGCAGGCCCGGATCTCCTTCGCGTTCGGCTGGCGGTTGCGGATGCGGCCGTTCAGCTCCTCCGAGGCCCGGCACTTGACGACGTTGGTGAGGTAGATCTGCTCCCGCGTCAGGTTCACCGCCGCCAGGATGTCGTCCAGCAGCTTGCCCGCCCGGCCCACGAACGGCAGCCCCGAGGCGTCCTCGTTCTCTCCCGGCCCCTCCCCGATGAGCATGAGCGGGGAGTAGGGGTCGCCGGTGCCGAAGACCGTGTTGGTCCGGGTGCGCGCCAGATCGCACCTGGTGCAGACCGAGACCTGCCGCGCCACCTCCGCCAGGCGCTCTTCCCGGTTCTCCTCTTCCAGAACGTCGAAGAGGCTGTCCAAACCCTCCTCCGGAGCCTCGCTCTCCCGCCCATTTTACACGCGCCCCCCGCTAGCGCCACACGCCGTCCACCCGGTCGTAGGACCCGGCGCGCAGATCCTCCTTCTCGCGCTGCAAGAGGTGCCGGGCTACTCTTTCAGAGGGCGTGCGGGGCAGCTCCTCTCGGTACTCCCAGTAGCGGGGTACCTTGAAGTACGCCAGCTTCTCCGAGCAGAACTCAGCAAGCTCCTGCGGCGGCACGCTCTCCGGCGAGGCGCCGGGCCGGAGCACGATGTAGGCCTTGATCTCCTCGCCCCGGATCTCGTCCGGAACCGGGATGCAGGCGGCCGACCGCACCTCCGGGTGGCTCTCCAGCGCTCCTTCGACCTCCTCGGCGGAGACGTTCTCCCCGCTGCGCCGGATCCTGGCCTTCTTGCGGCCAACGTAGTAGATGCGGCCCTCCTCGTCCATCCGGGCCAGGTCTCCGGTGTGGAACCAGCCGTTCCGGAATGCCTCCGCAGTCTCCTCCGGCATCCTGTAGTAGCCGTCCATCATGCCCGGGCCGCGCAACGCCAGCTCGCCCGTCTCGCCCCGCGGCACGGGCCTGTCCGAGTCGTCCACGATGCGCGCCTCCCGGGTGTAGTGGGGCCGCCCGATGCAGCCGGTCCCGACGAGCTCGTCGTGCTCGTCCTGCCGGACCGAGATATCACCGCCGGTCTCGGTCATCCCGAACCACTCGTGCCAGGGCGCTCCCCAGCGCTCCTCCAGCTCCCGGTGGATGTTCTTCGGAATGCCGGAACAGATGATGTGCCGTACCCGGTGGTCCCTGTCCTCCGGCGTGGACGGCATCTTGAGCATCAGCGTCGGCATGGCCCCGATGCAGAAGAAGAAGGTGATGCCGTAGCGGCGCACCTTCTCCCAGAAGGTGGAGGGATGGAACCGGTCGAGTACCACGAGTGGAGCGCCGGAGGCCAGCGAGACGAGCGTGTTCCACTGCGGGTCTATGTAGTGGTAGGGCTGGGCGGTGAGCAGCACGTCGCTCTCGTTTACGGGCGGTTCGGGCTGCTCGATGTGCTTGCGGAACTTGTGAACCCAGAAGCCGTGCGAGAGCATGCAGCCCTTCGGAGGTCCCGTCGTACCGGAGGTGTACTGGATGCTGGCCAGGTTCTCCGGGTAAACTCTCACCCCCGGCGGCTCTCCGGCCGCGGCTTCCAGCAGCGACTTGAACCCGCCGTCCACCGACACCACACGCTCCAGAGCACCGGACCGAGCCCGGATCTCCTCCAGCAGCGGGACAAACTCCGAAGAGGTCACAACCAGCTTCGCCCCGGAGTGCTCCAACACGTAACGGGCGTCGAGCTCCCGGTAGTAGACGTTGATCGGGACCATGACCGCCCCGAGCTTGGCCAGCGCCAGCCACGTCAACGGGAACTCCGGCCGGTTGCGCAGCATCACGCCGACCCGGTCCCCGAAGCCCACACCGAGCTCGCCCAGGACGTGCGCGATCCGGTTCGACCGCCCCTCTACCTCGCCGTAAGTCAGGCTCTCCCCGGTCTCGTCGAACGTCAGGGCGGTGCGTCCGGCCCACCGGGCCGCAGCGCGGGCGGTCAGGGTCCCCAGATCCGGGATACGGTCCAGCCCTAGCCTGGCCACGCTCTCCATCAGTCCTCCTCCTTCTTCCGGTTCCGGAATTCCTCGGCGGCCCGCTCCGACTCCTCCGAGAGCCGGGCGGCCACGGCATAGTCCACCTCTACCTCGAAGGCGGTCTCAATGCCCGACTGCGCCCCGCGGTCGAGCGCGTACTTGGCCCGCGCCACGGCCCCGCGCGGCAGACCGCTGAGCCTCCGGGCCAGCTCCAGCGCCGCCGCTTCGTGCTTCCCGGACTCCACAACCCGGTTCACCAGCCCCAGCTCGGCGGCCCGCTCCGCACCGAACCGCTCCCCGAGCAGCACCAACTCCTTGGCCCGTGCCGGCCCGACCGCAAGGGGGAGTAGGTGCGAGATGCCGCCGGTGACACCGCGTCCAACACTGACCTCCGGAAAGCCGAAGACCGCGTCGCGCGCGGCCACCACCAGATCGCAGGCGAGAGCGAACTCGCAACCCGCTCCCAGCGCGTAGCCGTGAACGGCCGAGATCACGGGGAAAGGAACCCGCCGGACCCTGCGCGTCACATCTTGCACACGCTGCATCCGGCGCCGCAGCTCAGCCTCCGAAACCGGCGGCTCCCGGCGCTTCAGATCCGCCCCAGAACAGAACGCACGGCCCCGCCCCGCCAGAACCGCCGCCCCAACCTCTTCCTCCAGCGCCCGGTCCAACGCCGCATTCAACCCCTCCACCAGCTCCGGAACCACCGCGTTCAACCGGCGCGGCCGGTTCAGATGGATGCGCGCCACCCCGCCGACAACCTCGTACTCCACCACGCTCGCGCCCTTCATCGCCCCTCCCGTTTGACACCTTACCGAGCGATCGATAACATAGTAACTCATGGAGCATCGCTGTGTCACGGGGAGCTCCCGGGGTGAGGAGGGGACGCGGGAGAGGGTATTAGGGGTGGCGTTACGGTTATTCGCCGAGCGGGGTTATGAGGCGACGGGGATCCGGAGCATAGCGGCCGGGGTGGGCATTACGCCGGCTGGGCTCTATCACTATGCGGCGTCCAAGGAGGAGATTCTGCTCGCGTTGATGGAGCGGGGGTTGGAGCGGTTGATCTCTGCGGCGCGGAGGGCGTTGGAAGATCTGGAATCTCCCGAGGAGCGGTTGGCGGCTCTGGCTTATCTGCACGTGCTCTCTCATGGTCGGCGGCGGCTCTTGCACCTCGTCAACGACACGGAGTTTCGGGTGCTCGGCGGGGAGAACCGCGCTCGGATCGGGGCCCGCCGCGACGAGTACGAGGCTTACTGGCGGGAGGTTATCCGGCGGGGAGTAGTGGAGGGGGTGTTCCGGGTGGACGACGTCCGGCTTGCGGGGTTTGCGCTGTTGCAGATGTGCACGGGTGTGGCGCAGTGGTACTCACCGGAGGGTGGGTTATCGATAGAGGAGATCTCGGCCCGCTTCGCCGACATGGCGCTCGCGCTCGTGCGGGCCGAGCGGGACGGCGGGCCGGTCCGGTTTGCGGAGCTGGGATTGGCGGGCCTTGCGCGCTATGCTGAGGAGGGGGCTCCCTGGGAGTGCGGGGTAGGGTAGAATGGCGGGGGGTGTGGAGGGAAGGAGGGTCGGTGGGCGATCTCTGACATACATGCGTCGGGCGGTCTTTGCAAGCGTTTGTCATGTTATGGCCTTACAGGAAGGAGGGCAGTTGAAGAAAAGTTTTCTCACGGTAGCGGTAGCATTTCTGCTCGCGGCCGTTCTGGCCGCCTGCGGCACGGGACCGACCGGGGAGCCGCAGGAGGAGGACTTCAGGACCGATATCCAGCTAGGCACGGGGAGCGTCGGGGGCACCTACTTCCCGCTCGGGGGTGAGATGGCAACCCTTCTCTCCGATGAGGTGGACATCGAGGGGTTCAACGTCAGCTCGGTCGAGTCGGGGGCTTCGGTGGAGAATCTGGCCAAGATCGGCACCGGTGAGTTCCAGCTCGGCATGACCGTCAACGGGACTGCTCAGGATGCCATGAACGGCGAGGGAGAATTCGAGGGGCGGCCGGTCGAGAACTTCGGGTTCATGATCCAGATCTACCCCGAGGTCATGCACGTGGTGACCCTGGAGAGGACCGGCATCGAGTCCATCGCGGACCTTGAGGGCAAGCGCGTTGCGATCGGGCCTCCCGGGAGTGCGACGCAGAGCGCGACCCGCGGGATTCTCGCCGCCTACGGCATAGAGGACGGCGACTACCAGGCCTTCGAGGAGGGCTTCGGCGATGCTGCGGGCCGGCTGCAGGACGGCAACCTGGATGCTTCGTTCGCGATACTGGGTTCCCCTGCCTCCAGCGTGGACGAGCTGCAGGCCACCACCGGTCAGGTGCGGTACCTGGAGATCGAGGGCGATGCTCTGGAGCGGTTCACCGGCGAGACCTTCTACGAGCCCTACGAGATACCGGCGGACCACTACGCGTGGCTGGAGGAGCCGGTCAGCACCGTTTCGGCCTACGCCATCCTCGTCGGCTCGACCAACCAGATCGACGAGGAGACCGGCTACCAGATCACCAAGGTTCTCGCGGAGCGGGCCGCGGAGGAGATCTCTCACCCGCAGGCCGAGAACATGACCAAGGAGAACGCGCTGCTGGGCCGGCTGGATCTGCCGCTCCATCCCGGTGCCGAGCGCTACTACCGGGAAGAGGGGATGCTGGACTGACCGGGACCGGGAGGAGTTAGGCCCTTCCGGAGAAGCAGAGAGGGGCAGCGATGAGCGAGAGCGCGGGCAGGGTAGCAGGGCAGCCGCCGGAGGGGAGGCAGCGGGAGCTGCTCCGGAAGTACAGCGCCGAGACCGCCTACCGGACCCGGTTGGGGAAGTGGGGCTGGATCACGCTCGCCATAGGGGCGGTGCTCACCATCTTCCAGCTCTACACGGCGTTCCGGGGCCCCTACCCCTCGCTCATCCAGGGCGCCTTCCACCTCGGGACGGCGCTCGGCCTCATCTTCCTGCTCTATCCCGCGCGCAAGGCGTGGGCCGATCGGGCAGGGGTGCCGTTCTACGACGCGGTTCTGGCCGTTGCGGCCATGGGCTGCAACTACTACATTGTCTTCAACTACGAGTATCTGGTCACCGAGGCCATAGTCTTCGGCTTCACCACCGTCGACGTCCTGATAGCTTCGGCCGGGATCATACTCGTCCTGGAGGCCACCCGCCGCTGCATCGGGCTCCCGATAGTCCTCATCGCGGTCGCGGCGCTTCTGTACGGGCTCTTCGGACCGTACATCCCCATCTTCGCGCACGCGGGCTTCAGCTGGCCCCGGCTCTCCACCAACATCTTCTACAGCTCGGCCGCCATCTTCGGCACGCCCATCCAGGTCTCCTCCACCTTCATCTACCTCTTCCTCTTCTTCGGCGTGGTCCTGATGAAGACCAGGATCGGGCAGTTCTTCACCGACCTGGCCTTCGGGGCCACGGGGCGCTTCACGGGCGGCACGGCGAAGGCCGCGGTCACCGCGAGCGGGCTTCAGGGCATGGTCTCGGGCAGCTCGGTGGCCAACACGGTTACCTCAGGCGCGTTCACCATCCCGATGATGAAGCGCGCGGGCTTCAGGCCGGAGTTCGCCGCCGCCTCGGAGGCTTCGGCCTCCACCGGGGGGCAGATCATGCCTCCCCTCATGGGCGCGGCGGCCTTCATCATGGCGGAATACACCGGGGTGCCGTACAACGAGATCATCATCATCGCCTTCATCCCGGCCGTTCTCTACTTCTCTGGGGTATTCATGGGCGTGCATTTTACGGCCAAGCGGGAGGGCATCCTGGGGCTCCCCAGAGAGCAACTCCCGGCGCTCGCCGGACTCCTGAAGCGGATCGACCTCCTGCTGCCGCTCGCCGTGATAATCGGGCTCTTGCTCGCCGGGAGGACGCCCTCTTCCGCCGCCCTCTACGGCATCGGGACGGCGCTCGCCCTCAGCTTCCTCAGGCGCGACACCCGGCTCTCCCCGAAGGAGCTGCTCAAGTTGCTGGAGGACGGGGCGCGGACCGCGCTGCCGGTGATCGCGGCCTGTGCCAGCGCGGGCATCGTGGTGGGGATCGTGACCACGACGGGGCTGGGGGCCATAGTCGCCGGGGGGCTGCTGGAGCTGGCGCTCGGGCAGTTCTTCCTGCTGATGTTCTTTACCATGATCGCCTGCATCATCCTGGGGATGGGGCTGCCGACCACGGCCAACTACGTGGTCACGGCGACCATCGCGGCCCCGGCGCTGCTGGAGTTCGGGGTGCCCGTGATCGCGGCCCACTTCTTCGTCTTCTATTTCGGCATCGTGGCGGACATCACGCCGCCGGTCTGTCTGGCGGCCTACGCCGGGGCCGGGCTCGCCGGGGCCAACCCGCTCAAGTCCGGGGTGAACGCGGTCAAGCTGGCCATAGCCGCCTTCATAATCCCGTACATCTTCGTGACCAACCCGATGCTCCTGCTGGTGGATGCGGAGCCCTTCCCTCTGGCGCTCGCCATCGTGACGGCCCTCGTCGGGATGGGCGCGATCAGCGCCGGGGTCGTCGGGTACTTCGTACGGCGGGCGAACTTCCTGGAGCGGCTGCTGCTGGTAGCCGCGGGGCTCATGCTCGTCTACCCGGAGATCTTCGTCTCGCTGCCGGGGCTCGCGCTCATGGTCGCCGTCGGGGTGTTCCAGTACGTCCGGGGCCGGGTCGGCAAGGAGCCGGCTGCGTCATGACTTGACAGGATGCAGACGTTCGGGCGAATATTTCGCGGACGGGCCCGCTAGCAGAGGCGCAGGATGAGCATCATAGAGTTCAGGGGCGTGAACAAGTGGTTTGGCGACTTTCACGTCCTCAAGGAGATAGACTTCGCCGTAGGCGAGGGAGAGGTCGTCGTTATCATCGGGCCTTCGGGCTCCGGAAAGAGCACGCTGCTCCGGTGCATAAACGCTCTGGAGACCATAGATTCCGGCGAGCTGATAGTCGACGGCATCAAGGTCCACGATAGCAAGACCAACCTGAACAGGGTGCGGACCGAGATCGGGTTCGTCTTCCAGCAGTTCAACCTCTACCCGCACATGACGGCGCTGGAGAACATCATCCTGGCGCCGATGAAGGTGAAGAAGGTGCCCCGGGAGGAAGCCGTGCGGCGGGCCACCCGGCTGCTGGAGCGCGTCGGTATCCCGGAGCAGGCGAACAAGTACCCCGAGAGTCTCTCGGGCGGCCAGCAACAGCGGGTCGCGATCGCGCGCGGGCTGGCCATGGAGCCGAAGATCATGCTCTTCGACGAGCCCACCAGCGCTCTGGACCCGGAGATGATCAACGAGGTCCTGGATGTGATGGTGGATCTGGCGCGGGGTGGGATGACGATGGTCGTCGTCACGCACGAGATGGGCTTCGCCCGCAAGGTGGCCGACCGGGTGGTCTTCATGGACGAGGGCCGTATAATCGAGGTGGGGTCTCCGGAGCACTTCTTCCGGAACCCCGAGAACGAGCGCACCAGGCGCTTCCTGAGCCGGATACTGCACTAGGGGAGGACTTCGCTCATCTCTACCATGCACGCACGCGCTCCGATCGTGCCGGTTCTGGTCGCTCTGCTGCTTCTGGCGGTTCTCTCCGGATGCGGCTCCGGCGATGAGCCGCGGGGTGAGGACGCCCCATCCCGTTCCGGGATCGGCACGCTGTTTGAGGCGCAGCAGCGGGGTGAGATAAGGATTGGGGTGAAGTTCGACCAGCCGCCGTTCGGCTACGTGGCGGAAGAGGGGGAGGGGCCGGTCGGTTTCGAGGTGGATCTGGGGCGCGCTATCGCGAAGAAGCTGGATGTGGAGCCGCAGTTCGTTCGGGTAACGACCGGCGACCGCGTGGAGATGCTGCAGAGCGGTGAGGTAGACCTGGTAATAGCGACCATGACGCACACGCGCGCCCGGGACGAGATAATAGACTTCTCCGTTACCTACTTCCGGGACGGGCAGCGGATCCTGGTCCCGGCAGGTTCGGAGATAGAGAGCGTTGAGGACCTCGCCGGGCGGACCGTGGCTACCGCGGGCGGCTCGACGAGCGAGGTGAACATCCGACGGAAGGCCCCGGAGGCCGAGGTGCTGACCTACGAGACCCATCGCAAAGCGCTGGACGCGCTGCTCCGGGGGGAAGCCGAGGCCGTCACGACCGACGGGGCCATCCTGATGGGGCTCAAGGAGATTGCGGAAGAGGAGGGTGCCGCGGTAAAGATCGTGGGCGGGCCCTTCAGCGACGAGCCCTACGGCATCGGGGTGCGGCAGAACGACTCGGCGTTGCGGGACGCCGTCAACTTCGCGCTCATGGAGCTGGTGGAGGAGGGGCGCTACGAGGAGATCTACCGGGAATGGTTCGAGGGGGAGGAACCCTTCACCCCGGAGGTCTGGCCCGCCGGCTCGTGAGAGGTTGCGTTCCGCCGGGCGGCTCGGAGATAATACAGGTGCTAAGCAACTATCCTCCCATTCCGGGCAAGGGTTTCTAGAAAGGAGCCGTATTGGTGGGTAGATTCAGGGCATTGCTGCTGGTGGCGGTGTGCGCCTTCGCGCTGGCGGCCTGCGGCGGGGGAGGGGACGCCGGGGGAGAGAACGGCGCGGAGCAGCCGGAGGACGGGGCCGGTCTTGAGGGCCGGACCGTGACCATAGCTTCGGACATCGCCTACCGGCCGTTCGAGTTCATGGAGGGCGGCGAGCCCGTCGGGTTCGACATAGACCTCATCAACGAGATCGCCGAGCGGGCCGGTTTCGAGCCGGATATCCAGAACGTCACGTTCGACGGCATCATACCGGGGCTCCAGTCCGGGACCTACGACATGGCCATCTCGGCCATGACGATCACCGAGGAGCGCGAGCAGCAGGTAGACTTCTCCGATCCGTACTTCAACGCCGACCAGTCGCTCCTGGTGCGCGCCGGCTCCGACATAGAGAGCGTAGACGATCTCGCCGATGCGAACGTGGGCGTGCAGCTCGGCACGACCGGCGCGATGCTGGCGACCGAGTTCCAGAGCGAGGGCCGGATAGGGGAGCTCACGACCTTCGACACCATAGAGGACGCCTTCCTGGCGCTGGAGAACGGGCAGGTGGACGCCGTGATCAACGACTTCCCCGTCTCGGCGGACCGGGTCGAGACCAGCGGCGCCGACCTGGAGATCGTGGAGACCTTCCCGACCGGCGAGCAGTATGGAATCGCCTTCCCGCCGGACAGCGAGCTGCGCGAACCGGTAAACCAGGCGCTTGCGGAGATCAAGGAAGACGGAACCTACGCCGAGATCTACGAGAAGTGGTTCGGCCAGGAGCCGGAAGAGATCCCATAAGGAGCCTTTAGGTGTACATACCGCCGGCGCTGCTCCAGGTGGAGATAGATCCCGGGGCCTTCAACCCGCAGCGGATCGTCGAGAACTACCTGAACTTCCAGCTGGTCTTCCAGAACATGGACGTCATCTTCGCGGCGTTTCTGGTGACCATCTCGCTGGCGCTGCTGGCGGAGGTGATCGGGATAGTCATCGGGCTGGTCCTGGCCCTGATCCGGGTCTCCGCGCCGAAGGCGCTGCAGCTCCTCTCGCAGGCCTACGTGGACGTCTTCCGGGGCTCGCCGCTTCTGGTGCAGATCACGATCCTCTACTTCACGCTGCCCCTGATCGGCATCCGGTTCACGAGCCTCTTCTTCGCGGGGCTAGCGGCCCTGAGCCTGAACGGGGCGGCGTACGTGGCCGAGATCTTCCGGGCCGGCATCCAGAGCATAGACAAGGGGCAGATGGAGGCGGCCCGGGCCTCGGGGCTCAGCTACGTGCAGGCGATGCGCTACGTGATAATCCCGCAGGCTTTCCGGCGCGTGATCCCGCCGCTGACCAACGAGTTCGTGGCGCTGGTGAAGGACACCTCGCTGGTCTCCGTGATCGGGCTCGCCGAGCTGCTGCGGGCGGCACGGGTGCTGCAGTCGGCGACGTTCAACGGGACCCCGCTGATCGCGGCAGCCCTGCTGTACCTGGCGGTCTGCGTGCCCCTGATCTACCTCGCCAACGCCCTGGACCGCCGTCTGAACCGCCGCGTGGCTTGAGCGGCTACAGCGCCGCCCGCAGGTAGACGGGGCCGGTCTTCTCCGCCGCTCCGCGGGGCTCCGCCGTGATCTCCAGGCGCTCGTAAGCGCCCGGAGGTCCCGGCATGGCGCCCGTCATGTGGCCGTCGCCATGCTCGTCCAGCTGCATCTGTCCGAGCGGGACGGCCTCGCCGTCCTCCCGGATGAGCCAGGCTTGGTAGGTGTGGCCCTGCGGTGGGGCCGGCAGGTTGTAGACGCCGAGCGCCAGCTCGCCGGCCTGCGGGGCCATCACCGCCGTTCCCCGGGCTTCGGGCGCCTCGTCCGTCCCGGTCGCGATCGCGACCAGCAGATCGCCCGGCTGCGGGCTCCTCTCCCGCAGCTCCTGGATCTCGGCCCGCAGCTGCCGGTTCTCGTCGCGCACCTCGAGATAGGCCCAACCGAGGACCGCGGCCGCCAGCAGCGCTGCCGCGGCGACGATCGCAGGTATCCGGTCCCACCGGCCCGTCCTGCCGGCCTCTTCCGGCTTCCGGACCTCGGCCATGAGGCGCTCCCTGACGCGCTCCGGTGGCGCAGCCTGGGGAGCGGCATAGGGCAGCGCGTCCAGCGTCTCGGAGACCTCCTCCAGCGAGCGGCGGCAGCGCTCGCACTCGCGCAGGTGCTCCTCGACTGCCCCGGCCTCCTCCGGCAGAAGGTGCCCGAGGTGGTAGTCGGGGAGCAGCTCTTCTACGTGTCCTCTAGATGCCATCTCGTTCCGGAGTGCCTTTCGCTTCCCGCCTCAGGGCGTTCCGCAGCTTGCTCAGGGCGAGCCGCATGCGCGTCTTGACCGTCCCCAGAGGGAGCCCGGTGCGGCGCGAGATCTCGACCTGGCTCCAGCCCCGGAAGTACGAGAGCTCCACAACCTCCCGCTGGGGCTCGGGCAGATCCTGCAGAGCCTCACTCACCAGCCGCCGCAGCTCGGCCTCCCGGGCGTCCTCGACCGCTTTGAGCGCCGGGTCCGGAGTGTAGGCGTCGAGAACCTCCCGGCTCCGGCGTTGCCGCCGCTCTCTGGAGTCCATGCGCCGGAGCTCGTCTATGGAGCGGTTGCGGGCGATCCTGACCAGCCAGGAGTAGGGACGGCCCCTGCTCGGGCTGTAGCTGGCGGCCTGTCGCCAGACGGTCAGAAAGGTATCCTGCACCACTTCTTCTGCAGCCTCCCGGTCCCCGGTTATGCGCCGGGCCAGGGAGAAGACGAGGCCCGCGTGGCGGTCGTACAGAGCCTCCAGAGCGTCGCCCTCTCCCTCGACGATTCGCCCTAGAAGTTCTTCGTCGCTCAGGCGCTCGTAGTTCACCGGTCTCCGGACGGTGTGTCGAAAGATCCGCTCATGCGCGCGCAAGTGGATTCTACCTCAACCATGAATCCGGGACGCGGGGAGCTTCGTTGTGTCCGGTGTAAGGAGGCTTAGCGAAGGAGGAAGTTCTTGAGAACCTTTGCAAGGTTGCTGACGCTCGGAGCGGCCGGGCTGGTGGCGCTCGCGCTGGCCGTTCCGGCGCTCGCCCAGAGCGGCGGAGAGAACGCGATGTTGCGGGTCGCGCACCTCTCGCCGGACGCCCCTAATGTAGACGTCTACCTGAACGACGAACCGGTGGCCGAGCTCCAGGGCGTGCCCTACGGTACCATCTCACCCTACCTGCCGGTCCCCGCCGGGACCCAGAACGTTAAGGTCTACGCGGCGGGCGACACCTCGGAGCCCGTGATCGAGGCCGATGTGGATCTCGCCGCCGGGGCGGACTACACGGTCGGGGCCGTGGGGCTGGTAGAGGACGGCTCCCTGACCGCCCAGGTCTACCAAGACGACAACACCCCGCCGGCCGGAGATAACGCCAGGCTGCGCGTCGTGCACGCCTCGCCGGACGCCGGACCGGTGGACGTAGGAGCGCAGGGAGGAGGCAACCTGGTCGAGGGCCTGGAGTTCCCCAACGCCTCGGACTACGCCGAGGTCCCCGCCGGCACCTACACCATCGAGGTGAAGGCCGCCGGGACGGACCAGGTGGCCCTCACCGTTCCGGACGTCGCGCTGAACGCCGGCGTCGTCTACAGCGCCTTCGCCGTCGGACTGGCCGAGGACGGCTCGCTGGATGTCATCCTGACCGAGGACAGCATGGCCATGCCCGATACCGGTGGACTCTCTCCCGGAGGCGTTCTGCTGGCCGGTTCGCTCCTCTTTTTCTCCGCCGCTGCTGCGGGGATTCTGCTCCTGCGCCGCCGCCTCACCTGAGCCGGAAGGTTAACGCGCACACCGGGAGCGGCTTCCACAGGCCGCTCCCGGCCTCTTCTTACTCCTGCTCTTCCTCTAGCGAGACCGCGGCCGGGCCTAGCGTTATGCCCTGAGCTTCCATGAGCTTGCGCTCCGAGGTGTAGGCACGCACCATCATCGCCAGCTCCAGCTTCTCGCGCTCGACCGGGATGGTGTTCTCCTCGTCCTGCTTCGCCAGCTCGCTCCCGCTCACGCCGAGCCGCTCCTCCAGCTCCTTTATCCGGCGGCGCACCTTCAGCCTCCCACCGGGCGTGAGACGCAGGAACACCTGGTTGTTCGGCCCGCGCACCGGAGTCATCCAGGCGTCTTTGACCCAGGACTGCAGGATCTCGTTCCTTATCTGATCCTTGTTCTTTAGCTCCACACAACTCCTCTCGATGCTTACCCGCCCAATTCTATCCGGTATGGCGGGAGGGTTCTCGCTCGCAAGGAACGCGGTTAACCCGGATTTTACGCATCTCTTACGCCGGTTTAACGTCGGCTGCGAACCCCGCTGGCATAATTTTTTCGGAGCCTGGTAGAAGAAAGAGGGGTTGGATGAATATCTGTCGTTTCGCACCTTTTGCTTTGCTCGTGCTGCTCGCCGGTTGTGGCGGAGCGGCGGCCGGGGGGATGGCCCGGCGGGGGAGATCACGCTATACACCTCCGAGCCGCAGGAGAACGCCGACGCGCTCGTCGCCGCGTTCAACGAGCAGTACCCGAACATCGAGGTGACGGTCTTCCGCTCGGGGACCGGGGAGCTGGTCACCCGGATAGAGTCCGAGCGGGAGGCCAGCGGGGTGCAGGCCGACGTGCTGGTCGCCGCCGACGCCCCGACCTTCGAGAGCCTCAAGGAGGAGGGGCTCTTCCTCCAGTACACGCCCGAGGGGGCGGAGCAGATAGACGAGCAGTTTAAGGACCCGGACGGCTACTACGTGGGGACGCGCCTGATCTCCACGATCATCGGCTACAACACCAACCAGGTGGACGACCCGCCGCAGAGCTGGCAGGAGCTCACGGACCTCGAGTACCGGGGCAGGATCGGGATGCCCAGCCCCGACTACTCCGGGGCCGCCGCGTACAACACCGCCCTCTGGGCCTCCCGGCCGGAGCTGGGCTGGGAGTGGATCGAGGCCCTCGTAGCCAACGAGCCCACCGTCGTCGAAGGCAACGGCCAGGTGCAACAGGGGCTCGCCAGCGGCCAGTTCGCCGTCGGCATCCTCATAGACTACATGGTGCGCGACCTCGAAGAGCAGGGCTCGCCCGTCTCCGGCGTGTTCCCGGAGGAGGGGGTCCCGGCCATCTTCCAGCCCGCCGCGATCTTCGAGAACACCGATAACCGGGAGGCGGCCGAAAGGTTCGTGGACTTCCTGATCTCCGAGGAGGGCCAGCGGCTCTCCGTGGAGCAGAACTACGTCCCCATCCGCTCCGACATCGAGAGCCCGGAGGGTGCCCCGCAGCTGGACGAGATCGAGATCCTCGAAGGCGACCTGGAGCGGCTCACCGCCGAGCAGGACGCGGCCAGGGAGCGCTTCAACGAGCTGTTGAGGAACTAACCCCCGGTGGGCGAGAGCTACCAGCCGGAGCCCGGCGGGTTCCGTGCCGCCCGCTACCTGGTCCTCGCGGTCCTGCTGGGACTGGTCGCGGTCCCGGTGCTGGCGCTGCTCTGGCGCGGAGCGCGGCCGGAGCTCCTGGCCGGACTGAACTCGCCGCAGGTGCGCGAGGCGACGGTGAACAGCCTCGTCACCTCCGGTATCAGCGCGCTGGTGGCGACCGCCTTCGGGGCCGGGCTGGCGCTGCTGATCGAACGCACCGACGTCCCGGCGCGCAACTTCTTCCGGGCGGCGTTCTTCCTGCCGTTCCTGATCCCGCCGTTTATCGGGGCTATCGGGTGGCTCGCGGTCTTCGGCCCCGTGGGATACGTCAACGTCCTCTACAACAACGCGACCGGCTCCTCGGAGGGTCTCGTAAACCTCTACGGGCCGGGCGGGATAATCGCGTTGCTGGCCCTGCACGCCTACCCCATAACCTACCTGATGACCGCCGCGGCGCTGCGCGGCGTGCCGGGCTCGCTGGAGGAGGCGGCGCGGGCGAGCGGGGCCGGGCGGCTGCGAATGGTGCGCGACGTCACCCTGCCCTACATCTACCCGGCGCTCCTGGCCGGGTTCATCCTGCTCTTCGTCTCCAACCTCTCGGACTTCGGCATTCCGGCCCTGCTCGGGCTGCCGGTGCAGTACCAGGTGCTGCCCACCCTGATCTACAGCTACCTCGTGGGCGGCACGACGGAGAACCCGCTGGGGGCGGCCTCGGCGCTGGGAACGGTGCTCCTGGCCGTGGGGGCCGCGGCGTTCCTGCTGCAGCGGCACCTCTTCCGGCGGGTCTCCTCGGACGCCGAAGGCCGGGCGCAGCCGGTAGCGCTCGGCCGCTCGCGCTACCCGGTCACGGCGATGCTCGGCGCAGTAGCCTTCCTGTTCGCCGTCGCCCCGGTACTGGCGCTGCTCGTGGGGGCGCTGCTGCGGGCTCCGGGCGTGCCGCTCACGCCGGAGAACCTGACGCTGGCGAACATCGAGCGGGCGGTTCTCGCTCCGGCGACGGTGCGGGGCTTCGTGAACAGCTTCGTGCTCGCCACGGGAGCGGCGCTCCTGTGCGGCGTGATCGGGGCCCTGGTGGCGACCCTCGTGGTGCGCACGCGCAACCGCCTCAACGGCTCCATAGACACGCTGGCCCTGATCCCGCAGGCCCTGCCGGGGACCGTGGTGGCGGTGGCCTGGATCCTGACCGGCATACCCCTGGGTATCTATAACACCCGCTCCATAATCCTTTTCGCCTACGTCATGGCTTTCGTCGCGCTGGTGGTGCAGGCGGTGCGGGGCTCCGTCGCCGGCGTGCCGGTGGTGCTGGAGGAGGCGGCCCAGCTCTCCGGAGCCTCCCCCCTGCGGGCCCTGCGCGACGTGACCCTGCCGCTCGCCGCCCCGGCCGTCGTCGTGGGGTCCGGGCTGGTCTTCTTCACCGCCATCCGGGAGCTGACCGTCTCGGCGCTGCTCGTCGCCCCCGGCACCGAGACGCTGGGGGTCGTGATCTTCAACCTCCACCAGGCCGGGGCCTTCAACGCCTCCACGGCGCTGGCCCTGGTCGTGGCCCTCGGCGGGCTGCTGGGTGTCGGCGCGATGGCCCTCGCGACCCGCGGAAGGGGGGTGTATGGCGCAGATTGAGTTCCAGGACGTGAGCCTCGCCTACGGCGGCGGAGGCGGCGTAACCGGCGTGGACCTGACCGTGGAGGACGGCGAGTTCGTCGCCCTGCTCGGTCCCAGCGGCTCGGGCAAGACCACCCTCCTGCGCCTCGTCGGCGGCTTCCTGCGCCCGGACCGGGGGGCCGTGCTCATCGGCGGCGAGCCCGTGGCCGGCCCCAAAGCCTGGGTCCCGCCGGAGAAGCGGCGGCTCGGAATGGTCTTCCAGTACCACGCCGTGTGGCCGCACCGCTCGGTCGCGAGCAACGTGGAGTACCCGCTCCGGCTGGCGAAGGTCGGCCGGAGCGAGCGCGAGGAGCGGGTCCGGGAGGCGCTCTCTCTGGTGGGCCTGGAAGGGTTTGAGCACCGCGCTCCGGAGACGCTCTCCGGCGGCCAGCGCCAGCGGGTAGCGCTGGCCCGGGCGCTGGTGATGCAGCCGGCCGCCCTCCTGCTGGACGAGCCGTTCGCCAGCCTGGACGCCGCCCTCAGAGCCCGCCTGCGTGCCGAGCTGAGCGCGCTGGTCCGGCGCACCGGCGTGACCGTCGTACACGTAACCCACGACCGCACCGAGGCCCTGGCGCTCGCCGACCGCGTCGCCGTGCTGCATGAGGGGCGGCTGGTGCAGGTGGACGAGCCCCGGCGGCTCTACTCCGCGCCCGCTACGCCGTTCGTGGCGCGCTTCGTCTCCGACGCGGCCCTGCTGCGGGTCCGGGCGCGAGGGGCCGGGCGGTTCGCTCTGGAGGGGGGCAACGAGTTCGAGGTGGAGAACATTCCGGAGCACGGAGGTTCCGGTCCCGGGACGCTCGCCGTCCGGCCTCAGGACATCCGGCTGGAGCCGGGCGGGGAGGGCCGGGTCCGGGCGGTGCTCTTTATGGGTGACACCCAGGAAGTCGTCGTCGGGTGGCGGGGCCACGAGTTGCGGGTGCAGGCCCCCGCAGACGCCCGCTACCGGCTGGGAGAGGCTGTGCGGCCGGTCTTCGGGCGAGGTGTGTTCTTCCCGGACGGGTAATATGAGTTCGTGTGGGTCGGCCGGCGGAGAAGGGGTTCCCGGTTCGTCCACGAGTCCTGCTGGGTGTCGGCATATAGAATAGAGAAGATGTCCGCCGCACAGAGTGAGCGCTGGCGCGCGCTAGGAGAGCGGGCCGGGAGCCGTTTCGAGGCCCGCCCCTCCGGGCTGCACGGCTACCAGCTCGCAGCGGTGGGGGGGGGCGAATTCGGACGGCTGGAGCTGCACGGCCTGAAAGGGGCCCGCTTCCGGGCCGGGGATCTGGAGGCCGGGATAGCCCGGCGGGGGATATGGCGCCTGCGCTACGGCATGACCTCGGACGGCGAGGAGATCCTGCGCGCCGGGACGGAGCGGTTTCTGAGCGGCATCTGGCGGGCGGAGTATCTGGGACGGGGGTACCGGATCCGCCCCGGCCTCCTGAAGCGGGAGGCTTCGGTGTCTTCTGCATCCGGCGAGGAGATCGCCCGGATCTCGGGCAGATCGGCCGGAAGGAGCTACGAGATCTCTCTCAACTCGCCGGGGGCGATGCCGGTCGTGATCTTCGCCGTGTACCAGATCATCGCCCTGCAGCGCCGGGCGTACCTGACCGGCCGGTTGTGAGTGGTGGTCCCGTCGGATACCCTTTCAGAAAGAGAAGCAGAGAGAGGAGCCCCCATGACGCAGGACCCGTACAACTACGGCACCCAGCGCGAGGCGCCCCGCACCGCCGCACCGGATGCCCTGAGCCCGCAGGACGAGCGCACGTGGTCCATGCTGGCGCACCTGAGCATCTTTGTGAACCTGCTGACCGGCGTGTTCGGACCGGTGGTGGCGCTCCTGATCTGGCTGGTCTACAAGGACCGCTCGCAGAAGGTGTCCTTCCACGCGCTGCAGTCACTCTGGTACCAGATCGCCTGGCTCGTCATCCTGACCGTGGGGTGGATGGTCAGTGTGATCCTGATGCTCGTTCTCATCGGGTTCTTGCTGGCGCTGATCATGATCCCCATCTCGCTCGTGCCGTTCGTGCACGCCGCCTACGGTGCGTACAGGGTGTACCAGGGAGAGGAGTTCCGCTATCCCTGGATAGCGGACATGGTCGAAAGGCGCTAGCCCGCCGGGCACTGCCGCGCGGCAGGGTTGTCCACAGGAGTGGCGTAGACGGTGACCGTCGAACCCTCCGGCGCCGTCTCGCCCGCCGGCGGGTCCGTGGCCCAGGTGACGCCGTTGTTGGCATACCCTTCCCGGGGCTGGTAGCGGATCACCACCTCGAATCCCTCCCGCTGCAGGAACTCTTGCGCCCAGCAGTCGAAGTACAGGTCGGTATCGGGGATTACGACCTGCGCCTCCTCGGGGGCTGCCGGGTTCTCCTCCGGCACCCCGCCCGCCGGAGGAGCGGGTGTCTCCCGCCCCCCGTCGGGACGCTCCAGCTGCCCGACGGGGGGCGGGTTCTCGCGGGTCAGATATGTGAGCCCGGCCGCCGCTCCGCCGCCCACCAGGAGCAGCAAGACCACGAGGAGCATCGGCGCCAGCCTCCCGCGCCGCCGGCGCGGCGGGCTGCGGCGCGTCGTCGGTGCGGCCGCCTTCCGGGCCTCCGGTGCCGGTTCGGAGGGGGCCGGGAGGCGGATGGCATCCAGCATGGCGGTGGCCGTCGGGTAGCGGGCGGCGGGCTGCTTTGCGAGCGCCCGCAAGATGATGTGTTCCATCCGGGGCGAGATCTCGGGGTTTATCAGGCGGGGCGAGCGCGGCTCGTCGTGTATCTGCTGGCGGGCCACGCTGCGGGTGTCGCCATTGAAGGGCGTAGCACCGGTCAGGCAGTGGTAGAGGAAGACCCCAACAGAGTAGATGTCGCTGCGGGGCGTGGTCTCCTCACCGGTGAGCTGCTCGGGCGACATGTAACGGGCGCTGCCGATAATCTCGCCGGGACGGCCCACGTCCTCGTCCTCGACCAGCCGGGCGATGCCGAAGTCTGCCACCTTGACCGTCCCGTCCTGCGTTATGAGGATGTTGGAGGGCTTGATGTCGCGGTGGATGACGCCGCGCCGGTGGGCGTAGGCCAGCGCCCGTAAAAGCTGGATGGCGATCCGCCGGGTGAACCGCTCGTTGAACCTTCCGTTGGTCTTGAGCAGGGCCCCCACATCCCGGCCCTCGACGTACTCCGCCACTATAAAGGGCGTGCCGTCGTCCTGGGAGATATCGTAGACCTTGACGATGTTCTCGTGGTCGAGGGAGGCCATCGCCCGGGCCTCCTGCTTGAAACGCCTGCGGAAGGCCTCGTCAGAGGCGTATCTGGGGTGCAGGACCTTGATGGCGACGGTGCGGCCGAGCACCGTGTCTTCGGCTTTGTATACGGAGGCCATCCCCCCCTCGCCGAGCGTGCTCTGAATCCTGTACCGGTCTCCGAGGACCGTCCCGATCGGGGCCCTCAGGCTCCACCACCTCCCGCTGCGCTCGAAGAGCCTCTGCCGACCAATTATATCTTGCGCACCACAAACTATAACTGCGGCGGTACTACGGTATCCTGAACTCCTCCTTGGGGAAGCGCGTGAGGTTGCGGCACCCCTCCGCGGTGACCACGACGAGATCCTCGATGCGCACGCCCCCGAAGGCCGGATCGTAGACGCCGGGCTCGACCGTGACCACATCCCCTTCCCGGAGCTCCTCGTCTGCCAGCGAGATGCGCGGGCTCTCATGCACCTCGAGGCCCAGCCCGTGTCCGGTACCGTGGAAGAATCCCCGTGTGAGCGGCTTACCCTCCTTCTGGTCATGCACGGTGGTCTCGTACCCGGCCTCGTGCAGGATGTCAGAGACCCTCCGGTGCACGTCCCGGCCGTTGGCGCCGGCCCGGATCATGCCGAGCGCTGCCTCCTGAGCCTCCAGCACCGCCCGGTAGGCGCGTCCGATCTCCGCGCTCTGCGGCTCGCCCTTGACGAAGGTGCGCGTCATGTCGGCGTGGTAGCGGCTCTCGCGATCCAGCGGGAAGATGTCGAGGATGATGGTCTCCCCGGCCCGCAACGGACCGCTGCCCGTCTCGTGCGGGTCCGCCGCCTGCGCGCCCCCGGCCACGATGGTCCCCTTCGCGGAGCACCCATGCCTCAGCAGCGAGATCTCTATCTCGCTGCGCAGAATCTCGCTCGTGAGTGTCTCCCCGTTCCAGAATAGCCCGCCTCCGGGACCGGTGCGCGCCTCGCGCAAGATCTCCACGGCCCGCTCGCAGCTGCGCTCCACCGCCCGCTGGGCGCGCTCGATGTGCGAGATCTCCTCCTCCGTCTTGGTGCGCCGGAGCCGGGAGAAGAGCCCGCCGTCGGGCCTGACCTCCACCCCCCGGGCGCGCAGCTCGTCGGCGTAGGCTACCCCGAATGCAGGGGGCACGGCGACCGAATCCGCTCCACGCTCCCGCAGCAGCCGGGCCGCAGCGGCAGCCAGACCCCGGCTGCCGTCCCCGAGCTCGCGGGAGAGCTTCAGGACATCTAGCTCCTCGAAGCTGAGCAGCTCGTCTACCCGGGCCTGTCTGCGCGCACGGCCATACTCCAGAGCGGAGACCGCCAGGTACGTCCTTCCGCCCACACGGGCGCAGATTACGGGGTCCGGTGCCAGAAACCCGCAGAGGCGGTAGCCGTCGGCCCCGGTCTCGGTGTCTCCTATTACCAGCAGATTCTCGTCTGCGCTCATGCGGCTCCCTTCTTCTCTGACGCTCCATTCTACTAGGGAAGGGGCGGGGTCGGGCGTTGGTATATAATCCGGGCACCATGGAGGCGAGGGAGCCCATGCGCAGCCGCATAGAGGCGGCTCTGGATAAGGTACGCCCGGCCCTGAGGGCCGACGGCGGGGACGCCAGAGTCGTGGAGTGCGACGAACGCCGCGGCCTGGTGCGCATCGCGATGGTCGGAGCCTGCCGGGGCTGCCCGCTCTCCCAGCTGGATTTCGTCTACGGGTTGGAGCGCCTGATCCGGCAAGAGGTCCCGGACGTCAGAGAGATCCGGACGGCCTAGCGGCTCCCGCTCCTACTGCTGCTGGCGGGTGGCCCTCAGAGCACTCGGGGGCAGCTCCTGCCGCACGCGGTAGAGGGCGTCGGCCGCCCGGCGCTTGGAGGCGTTCAGCCGGGCGCGGCGCAGCGGACCGGCCTCTCTCAGCTCCTCGTTCACCCGGTGGGTGAGCGTGATCATGTCCTCCACGCAGGCCCGGTAGCCGAGGGCGCACATCTCGACTTGCAGCTCGTCCGGGGACTCCAGAAGGGTCCTGTGGATCTCCTCGGCCCGCTCCACGATGAAGCGCGAGAGCTGCTCGGGCGAGGGCTCCTCGTCCTCCTCCGGAGGCTCGTAGTTCACGATCGTCTCCGGCGAGAGCCGCCGGGCCGAGTAGCGGGGCTGCCTGAGCAGGCGGTTCAGGAGAAAGGCCGCGGCCACCGCCAGAGCGGTCGCCAGCATCGCTATGTAGACTCCCTGAGCTATCTCTGCTCGCCCCCGTACGCTTCTGAAGGGTTTCGGGGTCTACGTTCCCGCTGAAGAGAGATCGGAAACGTAGATCGCCGCCACCTCTTAGTCTAAATTTCCACCCCCCGTTTTGCAAGCAAGATTGCGACCGGGTTCTCCGCCGCTCCGGCCGCCTCCCTGTATAATCAGGTACTCCATGCCGGAGAAGGTACACAGCCCGGAGTTCGACGGCGGCCGCCCGCTGGAGAGCGCCGCAGCGGTGCTGCGGGAGCTCTTCCTAAGGCCCCGCCGGTTCTTCCTGAACTTCTCGCCCGAAGGAGAGGTGCGGGACCCCGCCCTCTTCGTGATGCTCGTAACCGCCGTGGCCGCCGTCACCGGGCTCGTCCTCAGCATCCTCGGGCCCGCACTGGGGCTGGGGGAGCGGGGCACGTTCTGGATACTGCTGCTCCAGGCGGCCGGGTTCGTTGTGCTCTCGCCGTTGCTGGTGGCGGCTGCCGCTGCCTGCTACTGGCTCTCGATTCGGACCTTCGTCGGACCCGTCACGGACTTCCGGCAGGTCTACCGTATCCTGGCCCACGCCTACGGGCCGATGATCCTCTTCGGCATCCCGGGCGTGGGCGCGCTGGCCTTCGGCTACGGCGCGATGGCGCTCATGGTGCTGGCCGTGCGCGGCGTCTACCGTACCTCGCTGATGACGGCCCTCATAACGGCGCTGGTGGGCTTCGTGCCGGTCGCCACGGCACTCATGTTCTTCTACCTGGTGCTGGCCGGCTGGGCTCACGGGTGATCTCCTCCAGCTCGCGTAGATCACGCACCGCCCGGCGGTAGAGATCTCCGGACAGGATCTCCTCCCAGCGCTCCCGGTCGTTCCCGTAGCGCGCCCTGAGCATCCTGCGCGAGATCTCCAGATACGCCTGACGTACCGCCAGCTCGGCCGGAACGGTCATCTCCTTGGGATAGAGCTGGTAGTCCACAGCCCGGCGGAAGCTCACGGCGGGCTGCCCGGCTATCTCGCGCCGGAGCGCCAGCCGGCCCTCCCAGCGGCGGCGGAGGCCGCGCAGCGCCTCACTCTCCGGCGTCACGTTCAGCGGACCGGTCTCAAAACCGTCCTCCGGTGTGAACCCGAAGGTGTCCTCGAAGAAGCGGGCCGCAGACCGGGCGCCGCGCTCCCGGACGAGCTCGTACTCCGAGCGGAGCAGGATGAGCTGCGGATCGTAGTACATCCCCAGCCCCGAAGCGGTGGGGCGGTCGGGGTCGTCCCCCGCGGCCGCGAGCGCCCGCCTGAGGGAGCCGACCCGCCGGGTGGTCCGGAGGCGCTCGGCCGCATATACAGCCGCTCCCGCCACGAGCCCCACACCCACCGGTATCGCAGCGGCCCACGAACCGGCCCAGGCGGTCCCGAAGAAGTACCCGGAGGTGAGCACTCCCGAGCCTGAGACACACGCCGCAGCGAGCCCGGCGGCGTACACCCTGAAGCCGCCACCCCGCGCCCGGACCGAGAGCCGGTCCAACTCGTGCCAGAGCTCCAGCCTCCCGTCCGCTCCACTGGTTCCCGGTGAGAGCACGTGCTAGATTTTAACTCCCTATGAAGAGCTCGCCTCCCGCCCGCGCCGTAACCAATGCCCTGAACCCCTTCACCGTCTTCACGGCACTCTACGCAGGCGTGGCTTTCCACGGCAGTCCCGCACCGGATGCCGCCCTCTACACGGCCGCGGAGCTGCTGGCCGCAGGGACCGTAGCCCTCTGCGTGCTCCTCCTGCGCCGCCGAAGGCACGCCGGAGACTTCTGGCTCTCCGAACGAACCGAGAGACCACTGCCCGCCCTGGTGCTGCTCGGATGCTTCGCCACCCTGCTCGCCTTCCTCGCCCTGCTGGACGCTCCCTCCGAACTCTTCAGGACCACCCTCTCTATGGGACTCGCCAGCATCCTCGCCGCAGCGCTGACCCTGCGCTGGAAGATCAGCGCTCACTCCGCGGTCGCAGGCCACGCCGCCGTGGCCGGAGGACTGCTCCTCCCGTACGGCCTCCTCTTCACGCTGCTGCTGCCGCCCGTCCTGTGGGCCCGGGTGGCAGCCGGCGCCCATACCCCCGCCCAAACCGTAGCAGGCGCCTCCCTCGGAGGTGCGGCAGCCCTCCTGCTTCTCCTCTGACCCGCACCCGGCGCTCCGCAAATACCTTAACTTTTCTACACCCTCGCAAAAAATTTTTAGCTCATCTACTGATAAACACTTGCGTCTGAATACCTGGCGTGAAATACTTACATTAAAGTACTCAGGCTAAATAAGGGAGGGGTATATATGAGCTGAGGTTAGGGATCTTTGGCATTCATGTATTTGAGGAGTTGCGATGCCATTCTCCCCTCCGTTATGCGGCGGGGAAGGAAGGGAGAGGTAACGGTTGAGACAGTTATTTCTGGTTGCTCTGGCTTTGGTGACGGCGTTTTCGCTGTCGGTTGGGGCTACGGCCAAGCAGGCTCAGGCTCAGGAGCTTACGGACCTGGTCATCACGCTGACGACGGACATAACCGTCTCTGAGGAGTGTGACGCTGAGGGGACTTGCCGGAACGTCAGCTTCGATGCGGTTCTTGGGGCCAGTCTCGGCATCGGGGTTGAGATTCCTCAGGAGATTCTGAACGTTCTTGCGGAGGTGGCGGTCATCCAGTTCGAGGTCACCGACGCCGAGGGCAACCTCGTTGGCACTTATTCACCGGGTGAGACCGATTGTCTGCCGCCCGGGACCTACACGGTCACCACTTCTGTGGTCAATGCCGAGGCGCTCATCGGTGCGTTGGAAGCGGTGTTGCCGCCGGGGGTGGGGATAGATCTCGAGGCCAGCCTGCTGACTTCTACCGAGCAGATCGTGGTCCCCGAGTGCCCCGATGACGGTGTTGCGCCTCCCGACGACGACAACGGCGTTCCGGGGCCGGGCGATGGTCAGATCGGCGGCGACACCGGCGACATCTCCATCGGTGACATAACCGCCGGTCAGTGCCTCGCGATAATCAACAACACCGGGATACAGTACGACGCGACGATCGTCCAGTACTGCTACCAGATCATCAACAACATAAACGAGGGTGCTCCGGCGGACGGCGTTGCGCCGCCCGGTGACGGCGTGGACGACGGCATTCCGGGTGACGGGGCTGGTGCCGGGGCTGCGACCCTGAACCTGCAGCAGTGCATCGCCGTCTTCGGCGACCAGAGCGCCGCTCAGTATCAGGTCGGGGTTGAGGGTTCCTTGCAGGAGCTCACCCAGGCGCAGGTGCAGTACTGCCTGCAGCTGATCGAGAACGTCACCGTGGCCGGTGCGGCGGGTGCCGGTGACGGGATCGTTCACGGCGACGCTCATGCAAACGGCGCGGCCGCCGCCGGCGGTGTGGAGAACACCGGCATCGCCGGGACCGAGGGGTTCGCCCTGCTGCCGGACACGGGCGGTGCTCCGTGGCTCGCGCTGGCCGGAGGCGTTCTGCTGATGGCCGGCGGTCTCCTGGCCCGCAAGGTGGTCTCGCGGTAGAGAAGGGCCGGATCTCGAAGAGGCCGGGGTGTTCTCACCCCGGCCTCTTCAACTTTCTCAGCTACCTCCCAGGTTGCGGGCTCGCATCAGTACGGCGTCCAGCATCTCCGGCGTGAGCCTTCCGGTGAAGGTGTTCTGCCGGGAGGTGTGGTAGCAGCCGAGGAGCGTTATTCCCCGGCCGGGTACGGGGTGTTCCGCTCCGTGTTCGAACTTCGGCTTCGGGCGCACTCCGAAGGTGCGCAGCGCTGCCCCCCAGGCGAACGCTCCCAGGCAGACCGCGACCCGCAGGTTGCGCAGCAGCGCGATCTCCCGTCCGAGGTAGGGCAGGCAGGCGTCGCGCTCGGAGGGGGTGGGGCGGTTCTGCGGCGGCGCGCAGCGGACGGCGTTCGAGATCCAGAGCCCGTACAGTTGCAAACCGTCGCCGGCACGGCGGGACTCCCGCCGGTCGGCCAGGCCGGCCCGGTACAGGGCGTCGAAGAGGAACCCGGTGCCGTCGCCGGTGAACGGGCGGCCGGTGCGGTTCGCTCCGTGAGCTCCGGGGGCCAGACCGAGCAGCAGCACCCGGGCTGCCGGATCTCCGAAGCCGGGGACGGGGCGTCCCCAGTAGGTCTCGTTCCTGTAGGCGGCCCGCTTCTCGCGGGCGGTGCGCTCGCGCCACTCCACCAGCCGCGGGCAGTGGCGGCAGGCCGTGATCTCCCGCCTCAGGTCTGCGAGGTTGTCCGGCATGCCCGGCATGATAGACGGAGAGAGCCCGCCGGGGGCGGGCTCTCCTGCGGTGACCCCACGGGGATTCGAACCCCGGTTTTCGCCGTGAGAGGGCGATGTCCTAGGCCGCTAGACGATGGGGCCGAGTCGGGAGCATAGTTTAGCGTATAACTCCTGCTCCGTCAAAGTGCGCGGCGGCTGCTATCCCGTATCGGGCGCCTTCTCGCCCGGGTCCTTACCCCCGGGGATGTGCTCCTCTATGACCTGGTTCATCTCGGCCCCGAACAGCAGGATGTAGGCGGAGTAGTAGATGTAGAGCATGAGGATCGCGACGCCGGCCAGCGCTCCGTAGGTTGCGTTGTAGGTGGCGAAGTTGTTGACGTAGAACGAGAAGAGCAGCGAGAACACCAGCCACAGCGTGAAGGCGAAGACCGAGCCGGGGCTGATCCAGCGGAAGCTCTGCTCCGCGTCGGGTGCGAAGTAGTAGATGAGCGCGAAGGAGAAGAGGACGAAGGCGGCCAGCACCGGCCACTGCAGGATGTTCCACACCCACTGGAAGACGGCTCCGAGCCCGGCGAGGTCCGCTACCGCGCCGCCGATCGAAGGCCCGAAGACCACCAGCACGAGCGCGGCGAGCAGCAGGGCGGTGACGCCGAGCGAGAGGAGGATCGAGATCAGATACCTCTTCCAGAGCGGGCGTCCCTCCTCGACTCCGTACATGACGTTCATCGCCTCCATTATGGCCCGGAAGGCACCCGAGACGCCCCAGAGGGCGGCGAGGATCGCGACGATCGCACCCACCGTGAAGGCCCCGGTTGCCCGGGCCTCGACCAGCCCCAGGATCTGGTCCTCGATCAGGACCACGGCCTCCTGCGGCATCGCGGTCCGGGCCTGCTCCAGCAGCGTCTCCACCAGGCCGGCGGCTCCGAAGAGCCCGAGCAGCGAGAGCAGGAAGACCAGGAACGGGAATATGGCGAAGAGCCCCTTGTACGTGAGGTTCCCGGCGAACGCGTCGAGGTGGTCCCGGCCCGCCTGCCGGAAAGACTGCTTCAGCAGGTCCACGATCCCGAGGCCCCGGGTCATCGGCACCCCGATCTCGTTGCCCCTGCGTTCCGCCCTTCTCAAGAGTCTCAGCCCGGGGATCCGGTTCACACCACACCCTCCCGCTTATGTATCCGCCCTCTCGTCCCGGTGTGCATACCCGCTTCTTACCCGTCCGGATGTGCCACGGCACGCAGATCAGAGCCGCCGCATCCTCTCGACGGCCCGCTCCAGGCGCTCGATGCAGCGCTCCCGGCCCAGGAGCTCCAGCGTCTCGAAGAGCCCGGCGCTCACCGTGCGCCCGGTGGTCGCGAAGCGGGTGGGGTGGATCAGATGCCGCGCGCCCTTCTCCTTCTCGGCGGCCAGACCCCGGATGCACCGCTCGGTGGACTCCTCCGTCCACTCCGGCAGCTGCTTGAGCCGCTCGACCAGCTCGGGGAAGGCCTCGCGCACGAACTCCTTGCCGAACTGCTTCTCGAACTCCTGCGGGTCGTACTCCAGCGCGCCGCCGTAGAAGTAGCCGATGGCGGCTGGGATCTCGGTGAGGCGGCTGATGCGCTCCCGCATCAGCGCCATGATCTTCGTGAGGCGCGGCATGCCGCCCTCTATCTCGTCCCGGCTCGCCACCCCGGACTCGACCAGCATGGGAGCGGCGATCATGGCCAGCTCCTCCGGGCTCTTCTTGCGGATGTAGACCTGGTTTATGGCCGTGAGCTTCTGCAGGTCGAAGACCGCCGGGTTGCCGCTGACCTTCTCGATGCGGAAACGAGCGGCAAGCTCCTCGGGGGTGAAGATCTCCTCATCCGCCGCGTACCCGGCCCCGAGCAGCGCCAGGTAGTTGAAGAGCGCCTCCGGCAGATAGCCCTGCGCGGCGAACTCCTCGACGCTCGCGGCTCCGTGGCGCTTGGAGAGCTTCTTCCTGTCCGGCCCGAGCACCTGCGGTACGTGGGCGAACGCCGGAAGCTCATACCCCAGAGCCTCGTAGATGAGGATCTGGCGCGGAGTGTTCGAGATGTGGTCGTCGCCCCGGATGACGTGCGAGATCTCCATCTCCGCGTCGTCCACCGCGGCCGCGAAGTTGTAGGTCGGCGTGCCGGAGGACTTCATGAGCACGAAGTCCTCGATGCTGGCGTTGTCGAACCTGACCGGGCCCCGGATCATGTCCTCGAACACCGTCTCTCCCCCGCGCGGGGTCCTGAAGCGGACCGTGTAGGGCTCGCCGGCCTCCACCCGCTCGCGCGCCTCCTCCGGTGGCATCTCCCGGTACTCCCCACCGCGGTAGACCGGCTGCCGCTTCGCGGCCCGTTCCCGCTCGCGGAAGGCCGCAAGCTCCTCCGGAGTTGCGAAGTCGTAGTAGGCCGCGCCGGAGTCCACTAGCCTCCGCGCGGCCTCCCGGTACAAATCCAGCCGCTCGGTCTGGCGGTAGGGGGCGTGCGGCCCGCCGACCTCCGGCCCCTCGTCCCACTCCAGGCCGATCCAGCGCAGAGAGCTCTTGAGCTGCTCCACCGACTCCTCGGTCGAGCGCTCCAGGTCCGTGTCCTCTATGCGCAGTACGAAGACCCCTCCGTGCTTGCGGGCGAACAACCAGTTGAAGAGCGCCGTGCGCACCCCTCCGACGTGCAACCGCCCCGTGGGACTCGGAGCATACCTAACTCTGACGTTATCCATAGCCTCATAAAACTAACACACGCCCACCCCCGGCGCCGCCCGGTAGCCGGGAGCGAACACACCCCTCTCCCCGGTTTAAGAATCTTTAAGAAAACCCGGCAGAGCGCCGGCGGCATGGACTCCCGCGCCCGTCAGAGTTATCCTGTAGTCCCCGGGGGTTTGCGACTTTTGTTGCGGGGAAGGAGGTCGGGGGATGGTGCGGATTCTGGAACGCATCGAGGGGCGCTATGAGGTGTACAGGGTGCCTCACGGGACGGTCTACCGGTGGCGTCCGGGGAGCGTTGTGATCGAGTGCGATTGCGGGGAGCGGCGGGTCTTCACCGGTTCTGCGGAGCCCTGCCGGTGCGGAGCGGATTACGGGGAGGTCTTCCGGGAGCTGGCGGAGCTTTCGGTGAGGGGGCGGGCGGTACATCCGCCGTGTCACGAGGAGTGCGGCCGCTGGGCGCGGGCGGCGGCGCTCCGGGAGGACGACTACTGGCGGGAGCTGGCGGCCCTGGATCTCAACGGGGAGAGCTGACGGAGCCCCCGGCCGGGGGCTCCGTCGAGGTCGACTTACCGGGTGGTCTCGGATTCCGGGGCCGGGGCGCGGGCTGCGGAGCGGCGGATGGCGAGCACCGCGACGACGAGCACGGCGGCCAGCAGCAGGAAGGCTATCGTGCCGAGGTTGAGGCCGATGCCGTTGACCCAGATGTATGCCAGGGAGCCCGAGATCAGGCAGTAATAGGTCATGGGGATGATCGTCTTGCGCAGCAGGGCGCCCTCGCGTCCCAGAAGCCCCACGGTCGCGGAGGCGGCCACGACGTTGTGTACCGTGATCATGTTCCCCGCTGCCCCGCCGACGGCCTGCACGGCCACTACTATCTCGGGTATGGCTCCTATGCGCTCGGCCGTGGCGAACTGGAAGAGGGCGAAGGTGAGGTTGCTTACGGTGTTGCTCCCGGCGATGAAGGCTCCCAGAGCCCCGATCCAGGGCGCGAAGAACGGCCACTCGTTGCCGGCGAGCGCTGCGGCTCCTTCGGCGAGCGTGATCGGCATGCTCTCCAGGCCGGTGGTGTTGAACTCCGGTCCCGAGTTGATAAAGACCCGCACCAGCGGCAGCGCGAACAAGAGCGCTATGCCGGCGCCCAGGATCTGGCCCCCGGCTATCCGCCAGGAGGCGGCTATCTGCTGGCGGGTCATGCGGTGGATAAAGTATGTGGAGACTATGACCACCAGAAACACGAAGCCCGGCAGGTAGAAGGGCTGAAGTCCTTCGGAGATCTCGGTCCCGAAGATGTTGTTCCACTCGATGGCTATGCCGGAGAGGAACTCCTGCAGCGGGAGCTGCGGCACACGGGTCAGGACCAGGATGAGCGCCACCAGCAGGTAGGGCGTCCAGGCCCGCAGGAGCCCCATGTTGGGCCGGTCGATGGCCAGCTCCTCCTCGGGGTCCACGTTGCCCATCCAGTCCTCTTCCCACTCAGAGCGCGGCCCGAAGTCCCACGGTTCGCGCGGGACGAGAAAGCCGCGCTGAGCGGCGAACACCACTATGATCAGCCCGATCAGGCCGCCCAGGAGCGAGGGGAACTCGGGCCCCAGAAGCGCGGCCACCGTAACGTACGGGATGGTCATCGCGAAGGCGGCGAACAACGCGAACTTCCAAACCCCGAGCCCCTCGCCGAAGCTGCGGTTGCGCCCGAAGAACCCGGTCAGCATGCACACCATGAACAGCGGAACGAGCGTCCCGGCCGCAGCGTGCAGCACCGCCACCCGCACCGCAACTACCTCCAGGTACTGCTCGAAGCCCAGCCCTAATACTACAGTTGTAATTCATGCCAGCAGCACGCCTCTGCGCTTGTAATGGCAACGCCTGGCTACGGCCTGATGCTGACGACGCCAT
>NZ_SKBU01000052.1 GCF_004337705.1 Rubrobacter taiwanensis | reverse complement strand
CTAGGGCGAATCGACATATAGGCAAATGTCTGCTTCACTCGGAGGGCAAGCCAACGACCGAGGTGGAGATATGCCCGCACGCTACGAACTCACGGAAACTCAATGGCGAAAGATCAAAGATTTGCTTCCGGGCAAACCCGGAGATCGGGGACGTACGGCCCGAGATAACCGCACCTTCGTAAACGGTGTGTTGTGGGTGCTTCGCAGTGGTGCCTACTGGTGCCATCTACCAGAGCGTTACGGCAACTGGAAAAGCGTTCACAAGCGTTTTACCCGCTGGGCAAGGGCCGGTGTGTGGGAAGGGGTCTTCGAGGTTCTAACGAGCGATCCGGATAACGAGTACCTTATGATCGACACGACCATAGTGAGAGCTCACCAGCAGGCGGCCTCCGGAAAAGGGGGCACCAGAACGAGGCTCTGGGGCGTTCCAGAGGAGGTTTGAGCACCAAGATCCACATGCTCTGCGATGCTTTGGGCCGCCCTTTACACTTCGTTCTTACGGGAGGTCAGGTCAACGACTCAACCCAAGCCGAGCGTTTGCTCGATGGCGTCGAGACCGCTCATGTGATAGCCGACAGAGGTTACGATAGCGACGGGGTGCTCGAAAAGATCGAGGGGCTTGGCGCCATCGCCGTCATCCCGCCGAAATCCAACCGCAGAGAGCAAAGAGAGTACGACAAGGAGCTTTACAAAGAGCGTAACCTGATCGAGAGGACCTTCAACAAGCTCAAGAGCTTCAGGCGCATCGCCACCCGTTACGACCGGAAGGCGCTGTACTTTCGCTCTTTTCTCTACCTGGCAGCTTCTCTGTTATGGATGTGATCCAATTGTCGATTCACCCTAGTACTACAGTTGTAATTCATGCCAGCAGCACGCCTCTGCGCTTGTAATGGCAACGCCTGGCTACGGCCTGATGCTGACGACGCCATACC
>NZ_SKBU01000051.1 GCF_004337705.1 Rubrobacter taiwanensis | reverse complement strand
CGCCGGTTGCTCCGGAGCTGCACATAAGGACCGACAGGGAGGAGCCTGAGGAGAGTGCGAGGAGGGTGATCGAGAAGCTGGAGGAGCTCGGGTATCTGGAGCCCGCCGGGGTCAGGGAGTACAGCCGGGCTTGATCGAGCCCCTTCCCGTAGCCTTCGGCTTGCTGGTCGGTTTCCTGGTCGGCCTGACCGGCATGGGCGGCGGGGCTCTCATGACGCCGTTTCTAATCACGATCGGGATGCCCGCTCCGACCGCCATCGGGACGGACATGGTCTACGCCACCGTCACCAAGATCGTGGGCTCCGTTCAGCACTACCGGCAGAGTTCGGTGAATCTGGAGGTGGCGGGTTTTTTGGCTCTCGGGAGCATCCCGGCCAGCCTCTTCGGGGTGCAGACCCTGGAGTGGATCAAGCACACCTTCGACCCGGCGCGGGTGGATGCGATCATGATCACGATCATCGGCTGCGTGCTGGTGCTGGCCGGAGGCTCGCTCATCTATCGCACCCTGTTCATGAGGGTGCCGGAGCGGCGGGGCGGTTGGAGGGGCAAAGGGCGCATGAGCCTCCGGCGGCGGGGCTTCACGGTCCTCTTCGGGGCCTTCGGGGGGTATCTCGTCGGGCTCACCTCCGTCGGGTCCGGGAGCATCATGGCCATCATCCTGCTCCTGCTCTACCCGCTCGCTCCGGCCGTGGTCGTGGGCACGGATCTGGCGCACGCCACGGTGCTCTCCCTGACGACCGGGGCGGCTCACATCCTCTACGGCAACGTGGACTTCGCGATGGCCGGGATGCTCCTGCTCGGGAGCGTTCCCGGCGTGGTTCTGGGCAGCGTGGCGGCGAGCAGGGTTCCCGGCACGCCGCTCAAGATCGTCCTGGCTGGTATGATCACCTTCATCGGACTGAGGATGCTGATCGGCTAGGGAGGACTGATGGGGACTCTGGGTTACGCGGCGATGTTCGAGCAGTTCCATCCCACGGACCTGCTGCGGTGGAGCCGGATCGCGGAGGAGAACGGCTTTACCTCGGTCATGGCCTCGGATCACTTCCACCCCTGGACCCCCGAGCAGGGCCAGAGCGCGTTCGTGTGGAGCTGGCTCGGCGCTCTGGGGGCGACTACCTCTCTGCGCTTCGGCACCGGGGTCACCCCGCCCGGATTCCGCTACCACCCGGCGATCATCGCCCAGGGTGCGGCGACGCTGGAGGCGATGTATCCGGGACGGTTCTGGCTGGGCCTGGGCGCGGGCGAGGCCCTCAACGAGCACATCGTCGGCCGCTACTGGCCGGAGGCCCCGGTGCGGCTGCGCATCCTGATGGAGTCCATCGAGGTCATCAGGAAGCTGTTCACCGGCAAGAAGGTGAAGTACTCCGGCGGGCACATCCGGCTGGAGAGCGCGCGGCTCTACACGCTGCCCGAGAACCCGCCCCCGATCTACGTCGCCACCGCCGGCCCCATCCAGAGCAAGCGCACCGGCAAGTTCTGCGATGGGATCATCACCGTGGGAGCGGCAGACGAGAAGATAAGGATGCTCCTGGGGCGCTTCGAGGAGGGGGCGCGCGAGGCGGGGAAGGACCCGGCGGCGATGCCGAAGATGGTCCAGCTCCACGTCTCTTGGGCCGGGTCGCAGCGCGAGGCTGAAGAGCAGGCCGTGCGCGAGTGGCCCAACGGCGGGATGCCCTTCCCCAAGGCCGACATCCGCAACCCCGAGGACTTCCAGGCGATGGCCCGGCGGGTCACCGTCGAGGACTTCAAGAACCGGGTTCTCATAAGCGCCGATCTGGACGAACACCTGGAGCACATCCAGCACTACATAGATCTGGGCTTCGACGAGGTCTACGTCCACAACGTGGGGCGCAACCAGGAGGAGTTCATCCGGGCCTACGGGGAGCGCGTCGCCCCCGAGCTCCGCTGGCCGGAGGGGTGATATCGCTGCTCTCCTCCGCGGGGGCGGCTCCGTTATACTGACCGGAAGGTTCGTCGAGAGGAGCTGCTGTATGAACCCGGATGAGTTGCTTCGGCGCCACCGGGCGGTCATGCCCGGGTGGATCGCGCTCTACTACGAGAGGCCCATAGAGCTGGTCCGCGGGGAGGGTTTCAAGGTCTGGGACTCGGAGGGCAACGAGTACCTGGACTTCTTCGGCGGCATCGTGACAACGATCAGCGGGCACGCGGTGCCGGAGATCGTGGAGGTGGTCAGGTCGCAGGCGGAGAGGATCTTCCACTCCTCCACGCTGTACCTGATCCGCAACCAGATCCTGCTGGCCGAGAAGCTGGTGGAGCTCTCGCCCATCTCCGGCGAGAACAAGGTCTTCTTCGTCGGCAGCGGGAGCGAGGCGAACGAGGCGGCCCTGCTCTTCGCCACCACCTACCGCAACTCCGGCGAGGTCATCGCGCTCCGGGGCTCTTACCACGGCGGATCTTACGGCGCGATGAGCGTCACCGGGCAGGCCCCCTGGCGTGCCACCTCCCGCTCGGCGCTGGACGTCTCCTACGCCATCAACCCGCACCCGGCCTACGGCCCGCTCGGTCCGGAGGAGGCCGCCGGCGACGTGCGTAACCTCATCGAGACGGCTACCACCGGCCACGTCGCGGCGTTTATCGCGGAGCCGATCCAGGGCGTTGGGGGGTTTATCGAGCCGCCGCCGGGCTACTTCAGGCGGGTGAAGGAGATCCTGGACGAGACCGGCATCCTGTTTATCTCCGACGAGGTGCAGACCGCCTTCGGGCGCACCGGGGATCATTTCTGGGGCATCGAGGCCCACGGTGTGGAGCCCGACCTTATAACCATGGCGAAGGGTATCGGCAACGGGCTCGCCATGGGAGCGGTGATGGGCCGGGCCGAGATCATGGACTCCCTCTCGCCCAAGCTGCACATCTCTACCTTCGGCGGCAACCACCTCGCGACCGCCGGGGCTTTCGCCAACCTGAACTTCATCCTGGAGAACGGGCTGCAACACAACGCGCGGGAGGTCGGAGGCTACCTGAAGCGGCGGCTGGAGGGGATCGCAAACGAGCACGAGATCGTCGCCGAGGTGCGCGGCCGGGGGCTCATGCTGGGGGTCGAACTCGGGGATGCGGTGGCGGTGAACCGCGTGCTGGAGCTGTGCCGGGAGCGGGGCGTGCTCTTCGGCAAGGGTGGGCTGAGGGGGAGTGCGATCCGCATCTCGCCGCCGCTGACCGTCACCCGCGAGGCCGCGGAGGAGGCGGCCGGGGTCCTGGAGAGCGCCATAGCCGGGATCGGGGAGGGAGGCCGATGAACGTGGAGGAGGCCGTAGACTGCCGCCGGGCCGTCGAGGAGCTGCGGGAGCTCGACCGCCTGACCGGCGGCCCGGAGGGGGCTCGCCGGGTCTGCTGGACGGAGGAGTGGGCGCGGGCGCGCGAGTGGTTGCGCGGGCTGCTGGACGAGATCGAGTGCGAGGTAGAGGTGGACGAGGCCGGGAACCTCTGGGCCACCGCTCCCGGCGACTCGGAGCGAGCCGTGATCCTGGGCGGACACCTGGACTCCGTGCCGAACGGCGGCTGGCTCGACGGGTGCCTGAACATCATCGCCGCTCTGGAGTCCTTCCGGGTTCTCGCTCCGCGGCGGCGGCCCGTCACCCTGCGCCTGGTGGACTGGGCCGACGAGGAGGGGGCCCGCTTCGGGCGCAGCCTGCTCGGCTCCAGCGCCTGCGCGGGCACGCTGAACCCGGACGAGGTGCGGGGGCTCAGGGACCGGGACGGCGTTGCGCTGCCCGATGCCCTGCGCGAGCACGGGGTGGAACTGGACCGGATGAACGAGTCGCACCGGCAGCTGGAGAACGCCGCCGCCTACCTGGAGCTGCATATCGAGCAGGGACCGGTGCTCGACCGGCTGGGCCTGCCGCTCGGGGTCGTGCTCGGCACCTTCGGCGTGGAGCGGCACGCGGTGCGCTTTACGGGCCGGCACGCGCACTCCGGGGCCACGCCGATGGACGCGCGGCGCGACGCCTTCATCGCGGCGGCCCGCTCGGCCGTGGCCTTCCGGGACGATGCCGCGCGGCGGGACGACGTGCGGGCCACCACCGGGTTCGTGAACGTGCGCCCGGGAATAGTCACCGCATTCAACGGGTGGTGCGAGATGTCCCTCGACCAGCGGGCGCTCCGCGCCGACGTGCTCGCGGACATGCTGGAGGTGGCGAAGGAGAACAGCGGGAGGATAGCCGAAGAGGAGGGCTGCGAGGTGGAGTGGGAGCGGCTGTGGCGGATAGAGCCGGTCCCCTTCGACGGCGGGCTCATCGAGCTCGCGGAGGAGGCGGTGAGGGAGGTCGCCGGGACGTCGCACCGCCTGCCCTCGGGGCCGCTGCACGACGCGGCGGAGATGGCGCGCCTGATGCCGGCGGTGATGCTCTTCGTCAGGAGCCTGCGGGGGCTGAGCCACACCAAAGAAGAGGACACCCCGGTGGAGGATGTCGAGATGAGCGTGCGGGCGCTGCACCGGCTGGCGATCAAGACCATGGATTGGGTGGCCGGCCGCACCTCCTGAGGATATAAATGAGGCGGGTGGCGAACGAGGGAGGGTTGCACATGAATGACGGTCCGACCTTCGGGCTGTGGTACGACTTCCGGCAGCCGGTGCCGTTCCGGCAGAGCTACGGCAGCTTCTACGGCGAGTGCCTGGAAGAGATCGAGGAGGGAGAGCGTCTCGGGCTCTCGGGCGTCTGGCTCTCGGAGCACCACTTCGTGGACGACGGGTACCTGCCCTCGCCGCTGGTGGCGGCGGCGGCGATCGCGGCCCGTACCCGCAACATGACGATCGGCACCAACGTGCTGCTCCTGCCGATGCACCACCCGCTGCGGGTGGCCGAGGATGCTGCGGTCGTGGACCTCATCTCCGGCGGGCGGTTCGTGCTCGGGGTGGGGCTCGGGTACGTGCAGCACGAGTTCGAGGTGCTGGGCTTCAACCGGAAGCACCGGCCCTCGCTCATGGAGGAGGGGGTGGCCGTGATCCGCCAGGCATGGGAGGAGGGCCGGATCGGGTTCTCCGGCAGGCGCTGGCGCTTCGAGGATCTGCCCTTCGAGCCGCGGCCGGGGCGCAGGATCCCCATATACTTCGGCGGCTACACCGAGCCGGCCGTGGACCGGGCGGTGCGCCTCGCCGACGGTTTCATGGCCGGGGGCCGGAAGGGCGCGGCCGAGATGTACGGCCTGCTGCAGCGGAAGCTGAAGGAGCACGGCCGGGACCCGGCCACCTTCCCGCTCATCGCCTCGCAGGCCGTCTACGTGCACGAGGACCCGGAGCGGGCCTGGGCCGAGGCCGCCCCCTGCATCGCCTACCAGCGCAACCGCTACGCGGAGTGGGGCTCGGGCCGGGACGAGCCCCGGCCCGAGCCCATCGGCCCCGGCGAGGTGCCGCGCGAGCCGTACTTCGTCGGAAGTCCCGATGAGGTGGCGCGGGATCTCATAGAGCTCTACCGGCAGGCTCCCTACGAGCATCTCTGCTTCTGGGGCCGGTTGCCGGGGCTCAGCCACGAGCAGGCCCTCAACTCCATGCGGCTCTTCGTCGAGCGGGTGGCTCCGGCGGTGCGGGCCGCGGCAGGGAAGGCGTGAGCCTTACTCCGGACCAGGCCGCCTTCCTCGTCCGCCGGCGGGTGGGACGGCTGGCGACCGCCGGCGCCTCCGGAGAGCCGCACGCCGTCCCGGTCTGCTTCGCTTACGACGGTGCCGGCTCCGTCTACGTTCCGCTGGACGAGAAGCCCAAGAGCGTGCCCGCAACGCGCCTGAAGCGGGTGCGCAACATCCTGGAGAACCCGCGCGCCGCGCTCCTCGTGGACCGGTACGCCGAGGACTGGAGCCGGCTGGCGTTCGTGATGGCGCGAGGCCGCGCGGAGCTGGTAGAGCCGGGGCTCGGGGAGCACGCCGCCGCCGTCCGGCTGCTGCGCGGCAAGTACCACCAGTACGAGCGGATGCGCCTCGAGGAGCAGCCCGTGATAGCGCTCCGGGTGGAGAGGGCCGCGGCGTGGGGGGCGCTGGACGCCGCGCCGGAGGAAAGCTCGTTCCTGGATACCGCGCGCGGACGGCGCTCGGTGCGGCGGTATCTGGAGAAAGAGGTCCCGGAGGAGCTCGTGGAGCGGGTGCTGGAGGCCGCCCGCTGGGCGCCCTCGCCGCACGGCGCGCAGCCGTGGCGGTTCGCCGTTATCCGCCGGCCGGGGACCAAAGAGAGGCTGGCGGAGGCGATGGGCGCGGAGTGGCGGCGCAACCTGGAGATGGACGGACAGGAGCCGGAGGTCGTGGGGAGGCGGCTGGAGGGCTCCCGGCGGCGGCTGCTGGAGGCTCCGGTCCTGGTGCTCCTCTGCCTCTACCCGGGCGAGCTGGACCGCTACCCGGATGAGGCGCGCCAGAGGAACGAGATCGCGATGGCCATACAATCGCTGGGGGCGGCGGCGCAGAACGCGCTGCTCGCCGCCTACTCTCTGGGGCTGGACGGGGGATGGATGTGCGCGCCGCTCTTCTGCCCGGAGGCGGTGGTTGAGGCTCTGGGGCTGGGCCGGGACCTGGTCCCGCACGCGCTGCTCACGCTCGGGTACGCTGCCGGCGACCCGCCGAAGCGCCGCTCCCGGCGGCCGCTGGAAGAGCTGGTGGTCTTCCGGGACGCCTAGGGTTTGCGCGGGATCCTCGCCGCGCCTACCATGTCCCCCGAGGGAAAGGCGGGAGAGAGGGGAGTGCCTCATGCTGCGAGCTCTGGCCCGGCCCATGGTCCGGATCGTGGAGCGCTGGCTGCCGGACAGCCTGGTCTTCGCCATCATTCTGACCTTCGTGGTCGCCGCGATGAGCCTGACCCTGACCGACAGCGGACCGGTCGAGGTCTTGCGCGGCTGGGGCGACGGTTTGGCGGGGCTGCTGGAGTTTATAGCCCAGATCTCGATCGTCCTCGTGCTCGGTTACACGCTGGCGAACACCGGACCGGTCCGGCGGTTGCTGCGCCGGATTTCGCGCGTTCCCAGATCGCCGGCGGCGGCTTACGGGTTCGTTACCCTGGTCGCCGGGATAGCGTCGCTTATTTCCTGGGGCATCGGGCTCATCGTCGGGGGGATCATGGCGGTGCAGGTGGCGCAGGCCGCGCGGGAACGGGGCATCCGGCTGCACTATCCCCTGCTGGTGGCCTGTGCGTACTCCGGGTTCGTGGTCTGGCACATGGGTTACTCCGGCTCGGGGCCGCTGGCCGCCGCGACCCCCGGCAGCTTCTTCGAGGATCTGGCCCCGCTCGTCCCGGTGACGCAGACGATCCTCGCGTGGTGGAACATACTCGCCATCGTACTGGTGCTCGCGGCGGTCATAACGAGCATGGTGCTCCTGACGCCCCGCGGCGACGATCCCATCGTGGAACTCGGCGAGGGGCAGAACCCGCTCGGCGATCCTCTGGGACGGGAGACCGCAGAGGTGGCGCCCGTCGCCGACTCCCCGGAGGACGGCCGGGGAGAGGACAAGCCTGGTGAGAAGACCCTGGCGCAGCGGCTCGACGGGGCGCGGGTGATCACGCTCTCTATCGGGCTGGCGCTCGCCGCGTATCTCGCCGTGTACTTCGCCCAGGAGGGGCTGGCGCTCACGCTGGACATCGTGAACTGGTCGTTCCTGGCGGTCATCATGCTCGTCGTGGGTTCTTCGGCCCAGCTGGTGAAGATAATCTCCGAGGCCGGCAAGACGGTGGGGCAGATCCTGCTCCAGTACCCGCTCTACGCCGGCATCCTGGGCATGATGACCGCGACCGGGCTGGTGGAGGTGCTCAGCTCGTTCTTCGTCAGCATCTCCACGCCGCAGACGCTCGGTATCTTCACGATGCTCTTCGCCGGCCTGATAAACATGTTCGTACCTTCGGGCGGCGGGCAGTTCGCGGTGCAGGCCCCGATCTTCGTGGATGCCGCAGACCGGCTCGGGGTGAGCCACGAGGTGGTCATCATGGCGATAGCCTACGGAGACCAGTGGACGAACATGATCCAGCCGTTCTGGGCCATCCCGCTGCTGGCGGTAGCCGGGCTGGGCATCCGGGACATCCTGGGCTATACGACCATCACGCTGCTGGTGAGCGGGATCGTCTTCGGCGGCGTGCTGCTCTTCCTCGGTCCGGGTTAGGGATAGAGCTCGCGCAGCAGGGGGGCCGTGATCTCCTCCACGATCCGGGCCTGCCCGGGGCTCAGATCCTCCCTCCACCCCCCGGCGGCGCCCCGGCGGTAGAATTTACCCCGGCCCTTCTCCCGCTCGGGGATGTTCTCCCAGGCGTGCTTCCCGACCGCCCGGGCCAGGGTAGCTTCATCCGCCGGGAGCTCCAGCTCCCGGCAGGCGCGGCGCAGGGTGCCCAGAGTGTCCTCCTTCAGGTCTTCGTACCGGATGAGCGTCTTGCGGCCCCGGTGGGCATCGAAGGCCCGCCTGGCGCTGCCGATGCTCTGCAGGTAGGTCTCGGCCCGGATCCTGACGAACTCCTCCGGGGTCATGCCGGTGTCCTTCCAGAAAACCCGGTCGGAGCCCTCGTACATCCAGCTCCCCGCGCGGGTGGCGTCGAGGGCGGAGGCCGCCACGTCCCGCGGGTCGCGGACGAGCAGGATCATGCGGCTCTCCGGCAGCGCCTCCATGATGAGCGGTGCTCCGATGGCCCCGTCCGGCTCCTTTACCACCAGGTAGTCCTCGCGGGTCAGGAGCGGGTGCGAGTACCCGGCCCCGTCGAGGACGAAGTTGCGGATGGAGCGGAGCCAGCCGCTCCGGATCGGGTCTCCCAGGATGAAGTCCTTGGAGCCGAGCTGCCCCTGCTGGGCCCTCGCGTAAAACTCCCCGAAGAGTTGCCCGACCTTCGGCTCCTCCCAGACGCGGAAGCGGGGAAGCTCGGCCAGCATGCTGCGAAGCCAGGTGCTCCCGCTGCGGCTGGCGCAGAAGATCCAGACCAGGTTCGCCGCGTTCACCCGGTGCTCACCCCGGCCGCCGCGCAGCGCCGCCAGCTGCATGAGCGCCGCCTGCCGGTAGCCGACGAACCGGTAGTAGAGCCGGCGGGCCCGCGGGCTCCTGCGGGCGCGGGCCCGCAGCCCGCTCCTCAGGGAGCGCGCGGCGTTGCGGCCGCTCTTCATGAGCTTTTCCGGCATGCGGACATTCTACAGAGGGAGGGCGCGATCTTCTCTCTGCGGGCGGTCACGGTTCTCCCAGGATCCTCACCTCCAGCTCCAGCTCGATCCCGAGCCGCTCGTAGACCTTCTCCCTAACCAGTTCTATGAGCTTCAGAGCATCTTCGGAGGAACCGCCACCGTGGTTGACGAAGTAGTTGGCGTGGACCGGCGAGACCTCTATCTGGCCGATGCGGGTGCCCTTCAGGCCGGCGGCCTCTATCACCCTGCCGGGGAAGTCTCCCGGCGGGCGCTTGAAGGTCGAGCCGCAGCTCGGGCGGTTCGGGGAGCCCGCCATGCGCCGGGCGCGGAACTCCCGGATCATCCGCTTCGACCTCTCCGGGTCGCCCGGCTGCAGCCGGTAGGCGGCCCGCACCACGATCCAGTCCGGGTGCGCGTGCAGGAGGCTGTACCGGTAGCCGAGGTCCAGGTCAGCGTTCTGCATCCGCATCAGCTCCCCATCCCGGTAGACGTCCGCCCAGACGAGGATGTCCTTCGTCTCGCTGCCGTAGGCCCCGGCGTTCATGTAGACCGCACCTCCGGCCGTGCCGGGGATGCCGGTGGCGAACTCCATGCCGGTGAGCCCGCGGGCGGCGGTGGCGTTCGCCAGCGCCGGGTAGAGTGCGCCGGCTTCGGCCACGAGCCCGGTGCCGTCGACCTCCACGCCGCGGAAGTTGCGGGCCAGCCGGATGACGAGCCCCCGGATGCCGCCGTCCCGGATCAGGACGTTCGTGCCTCCTCCCAGGACCGTGATTGGGATAGAATGTTCTCTCGCCAGATGGATGGATTCGAGGAGCTCTCCGGTGCTCGAGGGTTCCAGAAGCGCGTCCGCCGGACCCCCGATCTTCCAGGCCGTGTACCGGCTCAGGGGTTCGTCGAAGCGGGCTTGCGGGAACAGGCGCTGTAGGGTCTTCCGGTGCATCGGGGAGAAATATAGAGTAAAAGTCGAACCGCTGCAGTGCGACGAGGAGATTTCGCACACATCTACAGGAGGAACTCTGTGAAAGCTATGGTACTGGCGGCCGGGAAGGGGACGCGGCTCTTCCCGCTCACGGGCGAGATCCCGAAGCCCCTGGCCCCGGTCGTGGACCGCCCCATAATCCAGCACATCTTCGAGCTGCTGGCGGACCATGGGGTTGCCGAGGTTCATGTCAACGTCCACTATCTGGCCGACGCACTGCTGAACGCCTACGGCGAGAGGGCCCGGATCAACGGCATGGACGTCTACCTGAGCCGCGAGGAGGAGCTGATGGGCACCGCCGGGGGCGTCAAGCGCCTCGAGGACCGCTTCGAGGAGACCTTCGTCGTCATCATGGGCGACGCCCTGACCGATGTGAACCTGAACGAGCTCGTCTCCTTTCACGAGAAGAAGGGTGCTCTCGCCACCATAGCCTTGATGCGCGTCTCGGACACCTCAGAGTACGGGGTCGTGGAGGTGGACCGGGAGGGCAACATCCTGGGCTTTCAGGAGAAGCCCGAGCCCGAAG
>NZ_SKBU01000050.1 GCF_004337705.1 Rubrobacter taiwanensis | reverse complement strand
TGGATGGAGCACAGGGAGCTGCCCCCCTTAGCCAGGAAGAGCTTCAGGCAGATGTGGCGCGATGGGGAGGTCTAAAGAGAGAGATGGCCGAGCGGGGAGAATTTCTCAGGAGCATTAGCAAGAAGCTAGAAGAAGGAAGAGGAGGCTACAGGCCCACGCTCTCCCCTGATGTGGCGTGGAGCTCTAGGGGATACCAACACCGCCCTGAGCTCA
>NZ_SKBU01000005.1 GCF_004337705.1 Rubrobacter taiwanensis | reverse complement strand
GGGGGGCGCTCGCCGTAGGGGATGGTCTCCAGCTCGGCGGCGAGAGCTCTATCTATGAACTCGCCCCAGGCTTCGGCGGCCGGGTCTTCGGGTCCGGTGGGAGGTGTGGCGAAGGCACGGATGACATCCCGGTGCAGTTCTTTGAGGAAGGCCTGGCGTACCGGGTCGGGCTCTCGCTCGGGGTCGGCGGCTATGTAGGCGCGGGCGGCGAAGAGCATGAGTCGGGAGGAGACGGTCTTCTTGCTCCACGACACCTCCACGGCCTCCCAGTTTATGAACGAACCGCGAAAGAGCGCGTCGAGATCCAAGGCTCATCCCACCTTTCCGTAGCGGTTACAGATTCAGCCGGAGGGCGCGGGGGGCTCCACCGGCAGGTTCTCTATGAGGTTATCAATCCACTGCCGGAGTTCGAGCGGGTCGGGCGCGAACCGGGCCGGTATGCCGGGAGGATCATCCACGGCGTGTCCGGTCGTCAGCCGCTCGAACCCGGACATATCCGGTGCGGGGAACGGCTCCGGGGGCTGGCCGAAGGTGGCCCGGGCCATGTAGGCGGCCCAGATGTCCAGCGGCACCGTCTCCCCGCCGACCGTTCCGAGCCCCGGCAGGTCCTCCATCGAACGCCGGCCCTCCGGGTAGCCGACCCAGACGGCGGTGGAGAGCTGCGGTGTGTACCCGACGTACCAGGCGTCGGCGTACTCCTCCGAGGTGCCGGTCTTGCCGGCCGAGGGGCGCCCGAGCTCATAGTCCAGGTCGTGGTAGCGGCTGGCCGTGCCGCGCTCCACGACGCCGCGCAGCACCCCGGTCGCAGCGGCGGCTTCGTTTTCGGAGAGTACCCGTTCGCCGGAGATCCGGTGAGTGTAGAGCCCCGAGACCTCGCCGAAGCTCTCGCGCTCCACGCGCTCGACGCTGTACGGCTCGTGATAGACGCCGCCGGAGGCGAAGGTGGCGTAGGCCGAGGCCATGTCCAGCGGGCTGACGCCCTCCCGCAGCCCGCCGATGGCCGCGGAGGGGTAAGGATCTACCGGGCTCGTGACGCCCAGCGCCTCCGCCATCTCTGCAACACGCCGCAGCCCCACGTCCAGCGCGAGCTGCACGAAGACGGTGTTATCGGATTCGGCCATCGCCTCTTCTACGGTGATGATGCCGCGTTCGACGCCGCCATAGTTCTCGACGTAGTACGTACCGCTCTCGCGCTCGAGCCTCAGCTCCCGGGAGACGTACAGGGTCTCCGGCGAGATTCCCTGCTGCAGCGCGGCGGCCAGTACGAACGGTTTGAAGGCGCTACCCGGCTGCCGGCGGGCGTCGAGCGCCAGGTTGAAGCCGCTGCTCTTACCCGCGACTGCCCGGATGGCGCCGGTCTCCGGCTCCACGGTAACCAGCGCAGCGGAGGGCGCGTCCGGGAGGCTTTCGAGGCGGGCGGTCTCCTGCACCGCGGCCTGCTGCATGGCCGTATCGAGGGTGGTGTAGATGCGCAGGCCGCCGCGTTCCAGGGCCTCCGGACCGAGCCTCTGCTCCACTTCCCGCCGCACCCGGTCCAGATAGGGCTCATAGGAGGCGGCCGGGTTCTCCCGGCGCTCCTCCGGGGCGTACCTCAGGGGCGCGCTCTCGGCCTGCAGCAGGCGCTGCATGGAGATCATACCCTGCTCCTGCATCCTCTCCAGAACCTCGTTGCGCCGGGCGGTGGCTGCCTCCAGCTCGTCCGGGGAGTCGTAGCTGGCGGGAGAGTGCAGGACCCCGGCGAGGGTGGCGGCCTCCGGCAGGGTCAGGTCGGCGGCGCTCTTGCCGAAGTAGCGCTCGGCGGCGCGTTCGGCTCCGTAGACCCCCCGGCCGAAGTACGCTGTGTTCAGGTAGGCGGTGAGGATCTCCTCCTTTGTATGATGCCGCTCGTAGGCGACGGCCAGTGTGGCCTGCACGAGCCACCGCCAGAAGCTTACGGAGTCGCGCTCCTCCGGCGGGAAGAAGGTATTCTTGACGAGCTGCTCTGTGAGCGTGGAGCCGCCCTCCAGGATCTCCCAGGCCCGCAGATCCGTCCAGGCGGCGCGGGCTATCCCCGCGGGGTCCACTCCGGGATGCTCGTAGAACCTGTGGTCTTCGATGGCCACCACGGCCAGCGGCAGGTACTCGCCCAGCCCTTCCGGACCGACGGTCACCCGGTCTTCGGCGGCGCGGAGGGTCGCGACCTCCTCTCCGTTCCGGGCGAAGACGGCGAAGTTCTCAGGCAGCTGCGGGTAGCGCTGAGCGAGTCCGTCACGGTAAGCGTAGCTCAGGTAGAGATAGAGGCCGAGCCAGAACAGGGATGCAACCAGAGTAGCCCCGAGCAGAACGAACAGCAGATACTTGAGGGCGTAGAAGAAGAAGAGAGGACCTCGCTCCCGCTCGCTGGTGTCAAAGAAGTTACCCACGGTCCCGGCAGGAAGATTCTATCGCAAAAGGAGAGCCGGGCCGCAGCCCGGCCCCTCCGCAGCGCATCCGGCCCTACCCGACGAACTCCACCTCCACCCGGTGCGGGATGACACCCGCCTCGTAGCCGCGGTAGAGGAGGGTGCGGACGGCCCGGCGGCCGGTCTCGCCGTAGTCCAGCGTCCACTCGTTGACGTACATGGAGACGAACTTGTCCGCCAGCTCGGGCGGCAGGTCGCGGGCGTAGTCCAGAGCGTAGGCGAGGGCCTCCTGGCGGTTCTCCAGCGCGTAGCGGATGCTCTCCCTGAGGAGCCGGGCGATCTGCCGGATGGTCTCTTCGCCCAGATCGCGCCGGACGGCGTTGCCCCCGAGCGGGAGCGGCAGGCCGGTCTCCCCGTACCACCACTCGCCCAGGTCCCGGACGAGCACGAGCCCTTTGTCTTCGTGCGTGATCTGGCCCTCGTGGATCAGGAGCCCCGCATCGGCCCGGCCCTCGATCACGTGGTCCATGATCTCATCGAAGGGCACCACCTCGTGCTCCACGTCGGGCTGGTAGAGCCTGAGCGCCAGGAATGCCGTGGTCCACTCGCCGGGAACGGCTACCTTCCTGCCGCGCAGGCCGTCGCGTCCCAGGCTCTCCCGGGCGACGATGCGGGGGCCGTAGCGGTCGCCCATTGAGGAGCCGGAGTTCAGAAGGGCGTACCTGTCGTGCAGGTAGGCGTAGGCGTGGATGGAGATGGCGGTCACCTCCAGCTCGCCCCGCATCGCCCGCCGGTTCAGGCTCTCTATATCGGATAGCTCGTGCTCGAAGCGCAGGTTGCCGGTGTCCAGCTTATCCTTCGCCAGCGCGTAGAACATGAACGCATCATCGGAATCCGGGCTGTGTCCTACCCGGATGGTTCGCACGTCGGTGCGTTCTGCCATACCTCACCTTCCGCTCTCATTCACACTCCGCCCGCAAAAGATACCGCACCCGAGGAGCGGTTGCCCGTGAAAGCGGCCGGATGCTAGGATTGCATCCATGACCACTCTTGAGTGCACGGCGCGCAGGATCGGAGATCTGGAGAGCCGCACCGAGGAGTACGAGCTCACCTACTCGGCGGACGGCGGGTCTCCGAAGACCGTTCGGGTCCGGTACCAGGCCGCGCGGGCCTTCGAGATCAACGAATCTTTGGACCGGGGCGTGGAGGCCGCGAAGGCCGCCATCTCCGAGGTAGACCCCGATCTTGCCGGGCGCGTCTCCGAGGAGGCCCTCTCGCAGTTGACCTGGCGGGCTATGCAGTCCGTCAAGTACGAGGAGGGAGCCCCCAGAACCTCTGCTCTGGAGCTCTAGGCACCCTCCGGCAGCCGGAACTCCGGCCCGTTCAGGTACAGGAAGAGCTCCTCCAGCCGGTGCAGGATGGTTGCGTCCCGGTGGCCCCGTACGATGGCCCGCTCCACCTTCCGACCGATATCCTGCCAGCTGGTGAGCCGCACCTCAGCATCGGAGGAGAGCCTGCTCCGCGCCTCTTCCACGGCCGTCCTGACCTCTCCGAGGGTCCCGGCCAGTGCCCGGTTCAGGATGAAAACGAGGCGCGGGCGGCGCTCCACGATCTTCGCCAGGAAGCCGGCCGTGGCCACGGCTCGGAAGACCTGATGGTAGAGATTGCAGTCCGCGTGCTCCACGAAACCGGGATCGAAGAAGAACATCTCCTCGCGGAGCAGCTCGCTCCGCCGGATGCGCTCGAGTACCGGGCACTCCTCGCCGAAGCACTCGCCGCGCGCGGCGAACGGGCAGGGCTCTATGCGCCCCGTGGAGAGGTGCTCCACGTAGTAGAGGGTGCGGTCACCCTCGATCACGACCTCCGGGGTGCGCAGCGGGTAGCCCCATCCCGCGCGCTGCAGCGGCTCCCAGACCTCGCCGCCGCCCGAGACGCCCCAGTAGTAGTAGCGGGGACCGTAATCCACCAGCTTGGCGACGGGTACGTCCTCCGGGTAGATGCAGGAGGAGTGGGAGAGGATCTCCAGCCGGTCGGCTAGCTCTATGGTGCGGAACACGTTCCAGACCACGGCAGCAGCTGGGTCCTGAAGTATATTCCTGCTCAGCTTCTTCAGCACGGGCGAGCGGCGGTCTACTATCGGTCTCCAGCCGGGCAAAAACCTTCCCCTTTTTGCACAGGATAATTCTAACCGCGCGCGGCGTCCAGCAGCTCCCCGAGCGTGACGCGCCGCTCGTACAGCGCCGTCCCGACCACCACCCCAACGACGCCCGGGATGCGGGCCAGCTCGCGCACGTCTCCAGCACTGCGCACGCCGCCGCTGGCGATCGTGGGGATGAGGGAAGCGACCCGGGCCGTGGACTCCAGCGCCGCCCCGGCCCCCGTTCCGTCGCGGTCCACGTCCGTGTACAGCACGCTCCCCACGCCGTCCTCCCGCAGCTCGCGCGCAAGCTCCAGCACATCCGTCCCGCTGCTCTGCTGCCAGCCGTGCGTGGCCACCACACTGCCCCGCGCGTCCACGGCCACAACCAGCGCGTCCCCGGCCAGCTCCACGGCCCGCCGGCGCAGGCCGCGGTCCAGCACGGCGGCGGTCCCCATCACCACCCGAGCGGTCCCGGCGTCCAGCAGCGCCCGCAGGTCGTCCAGCGTCCGCACGCCCCCGCCGGCCTGGACCGGAACGCTCACCGAACGCGCCACCTCTCCGATCACGTCCCTCTGAACCGGATAGCCCTCCTTCGCTCCGTCCAGATCCACAACGTGGATCGCCCGCGCTCCCTGCCGCTCCCACTCCCGGGCCCGGGCCACCGGATCCCCGCCGTACTCGCGCTGCCGGGCGAAGTCTCCCTGCACCAGCCGCACGCACCTCCCGCCCCGGATGTCTATGGCGGGGAGGACGGTAAGATCAGCCATCGCCGCGCGCCCAGTCGAGGAAGTTCTCGTACAGCCTCAACCCGGCCCGGCTGCTCTTCTCCGGGTGGAACTGGACGGCGACCAGGTTCTCCCGGCCCGCCGCCGCGCAGAACCGTCCGCCGTACTCGGCGGTGCCAAGAAGGTCCCGCTCCTCCCTGGGAGCGGGGTGGTAGGAGTGGACGAAGTAGAAGGCCTCACCGTCCAGCCCGGCGAGCACCGGGTGCTCCCGCACGATATCCAGATGGTTCCAGCCCATGTGCGGTACCTTCAGGCCCTTCGCCCGGAGGCGCACCACCCGGCCCGGCAGAACGCCGAGCCCCGCAACCCCCGGAGACTCCTCCGAGCCCTCGAAGAGCACCTGCAGCCCCACGCAGACCCCCAGGAACGGCTTTCCGGAGCGGCAGGCGTCCAGGCACGCCTCGTCCATCCCCCGCTCCCGCAGCTTCCTCATGCAGTCCCCGAACGCTCCGACGCCGGGCAGGACCACCGCGTCGGCGCGCGCGACGCGGTCGGGGTCGGGGGTGAGCTCCACGTCGGCTCCCGCCTTCCTCAGAGCGCGGGTCACGGAGAGGGTGTTCCCTGCGCCATAGTCCACGAGGCTCACACGCAAGGTCCCGGACATGAGCCCTAGTCTATTATCCCCTTCGTCGAGGCCGTCCCGCTCGTGCGCAGGGACACGCCCTCCCGCAGGGCGACGGCCAGCGCCTTCACACCCGACTCCACCTTGTGGTGGGCGTTCTCCCCGTAGTGGCAGTTGAGGTGCAGGGTGAAGCGTCCGTACTGGGTGAAGGCCCGCAGGAACTCCGGGAAGAGCTCCACGTCGAAGCTCCCGATCTTCTCCGGCATCGGGCCGAGGTTGCAGGTGAGATGCGAGCGGCCGCCGAGGTCCACGACGGCGGTAGAGAGGGATTCGATGAGCGGGGCGCTCGCACTCGCGAAGCGTACGAGCCCGGAGCGGTCGCCGAGCGCCTCATCAAAAGCCCGGCCCAGAACCAGTCCGGCATCCTCCACGGTGTGGTGGTCGTCCACCCAGGTGTCGCCCCGGGCCTCCGCCTCCAGATCGAAGCCCGCATGATGCGCCAGCAGGTGCAGGACGTGGTCGAAGAACCCGACCCCGGTGGAGACCTCGACCCGCCCCGAACCGTCGAGCTCTATCTCCACCCGGACGAACGTCTCCCCCGTCTCCCGCTGCACCGCCGCGCTTCGCGTCATCTATTCTCCCTTCGTCGCTCCCTCGGCCGGTACAGCATAACCTCCGGCTCTATCCGCCTTCAAACCCCGCCCGCAGGCGCACCTCCACGCTCCGGGCGTGATTCTCGAACCCTTCGAGCCGCGCCAGCCGGGCCACGTGCGGCCCGATCCGGCGCAAGGCCTCCGGCGTGTACCGGATGTAGCTGCTCCGGACGGTGAAGTCATGGGTGCCCAAAGGCGAGGCCCAGACCGCCGTCCCGCCCGTGGGCAGGGCGTGGGAGGGACCGGCCGCGTAGTCCCCGAGCGCGACCGGGGTTGCATCCCCGACCATGACGCACCCGGCGGCCGTAAGCCTTTCGGTCACGGGAGCGGCGTCCCCGGTGAGGACGTGCGCGTGCTCCGGGGCGTAGGCGTTCGAGAGCTCCACGGCCTGAGAGATGTCCCGCACCAGCACCAGCGTCACGAGTCTCGCGGGCTCGCCGGAGAGCAGCTGCCCGACGCTCTCCATCAGTCCGGCATCGGGTGTGAGCAGGACCGCCGAAGCCCCGGAGAGGTGTTCGGCCTGGGCCAGCAGATCATACGCCACGCGCTCCGGGGAGGCCGCCTCGTCCGCGATCACGACCACCTCGCTCGGTCCCTGGGGGGCGTCTATCCCGACGGTGCCGAAGACCTCCAGCTTGGCGGCCGTAACGTAGTCGTTACCCGGACCTGAGATCTTGCGTACCGCCGGGATGGACTCCGTGCCGTACGCCAGCGCCGCCACGGCCTGCGCCCCGCCCACAGCGTATACCTCGTCCAGCCCCAGCAGCCCGGCGACGGCCAGGACGGCCTCGCTCACCCTGCCGTCCCGGTCCGGCGGAGAGCAGACCGCTATCTCCCTCACCCCGGCGACCTGAGCCGGGACCGCGGACATGATCAGGGTGCTCGGATACGCCCCGTGGCCGCCGGGGACGTAGAGCCCAACGCGGTCCAGCGGCCGCACCCTCTGCCCGACCGTGGCGCCGTTACGCGAGATGCTCCAGGACTCGTCCAGCTCCGCCTCGTGGAAGCGGCGCACGTTCTCTATGGCAACGCGGAAGGACTCCCGGAGGTCCGGGAGCAGTCCGGTTACCGCCCGGTCTATCTCCTCCAGCGGGACCCGCAGCGGGTCTGGCCGGACGCCGTCGAAGCGCCCGGTGTACTCCAGCAGAGCCGCATCTCCCCGCTCGCGCACCTCCCGTACGATCTCCCGAGCTGCGTTCCGGATCTCTTCGGTGAAGAATCCGCCGGGTGGCCGCAGTTCGCGCACGAAGGCCTCCGGCTCCATACCTCTCGCGTCCAGCTTGCGGGTCAATCCTCACCTCTCATGGCTTCTATCAGGGCGGACACTTCAGCGTTGCGCAGCCGGTAGGCCACGCGGTTGGAGATCACGCGCGCCGTGGAGGAGGAGATCTCGTCCAGCACCGCCAGGCGGTTCTCTTTTAGAGTTGTCCCGGTCGCGGTCAGATCCACGATGCACTCGGCCAGCCCGACGAGCGGCGCGAGCTCGATCGAGCCGTGCAGCGTAATAATCTCGGCCTGACGGCCTATGCTCTCGAAGTACCGCCGGGCGGTGCGGGGGAACTTGGTCGCCACCCGCACCACCTCGGCGTGAGCTATGGACTCGCGCACCTCCTCCGCCCGATCCTCGGGTGCAGCCAGCACCATCCGGCAGGCCCCGGTCCCGAGGTCCAGCAGCTCCATCACGTTCGGCTCCTGCTCCTCCAGCACGTCCTTGCCCACGATCCCGACCTCCGCCGCCCCGTATTCAACGAAGACCGGCACGTCCGACGGCCGCGAGATGATAAACTCGGCGTCTCCGGAGCGGTGGACTAGCCGCCGCCCGTTCTCCCGCAGCCCGGCGACGGAGAGTCCGGCGCGCTCCAGCGCCGCCAGAGCGGCCTCGAAGATGGCCCCCTTGGGCACGGCCACCCGCAGCCCGCTCATCCTGTTAGCACCTGCCGGGCCGCCGTCTCCACGTCCACCACCTCGAACTCGCCGCCGGTCCGGGTCAGCTTCAGCTCATCTCCGGCAGGATAAGCGATCCACCCGGCGTCCACCGACCGGGCGTACTCCGCGGCGCGGTCCGGAGCCAACTCTTCTGCCAGGTGCAGCACGGGTACCCCCCGGCCCCGCAGCTCCCCGGCGAGAGCGGTCCCGCGCAGCCCGCCGCCGGCCAGCACCAGCAGCGGCTCCCGGCCGCGTTCCGGCAGCACGGAGAGCAGGCGCTCCAGCGAGATCGCGAACCCCGTCGCCGGAAGCGGGAGCTCGAACCGCGAGAGGAGATCGTCGTAGCGCCCGCCGCCCGCCAGCGTGAAGCCCAGCCCGGCGGCGTAGGCTTCGAAGACGGTCCCGGTATAGTACCCGAGACGCCCGATGAGACCGAAGTCCAGGATGATCCTCTCCAGGCAGCCGTGTGCCTCCAGGTGCTCCAGCACGCGCCGCAGGTTCTCCAGCGCGGGCTCCGCCTCCCCCACCGCGTACCGGGCGGCCGCCTCCAGGATCGCGGCATCCGAAGCCGGACCGACGAGGCGCGGGATCTCGCGCACCCCGGCGGCCGCCGCGTCCGGCAGCGAGCGGGAGAGCGCGTCCACCTCCACCAGATCCTTATCCGCGAGCGCCTGCAGGACCCGCGCCTCCGCCTCCGGAGCCGCGCGCTTCAGGTAGCCGCCGTAGAACCGCCGCTGGCCGAGCGCTACGGCGAAATCCTCGAGCCCCGCGCTCTGCAGAACGTCCACCAGAAGCGAGATCACCTCCGCGTCCGCCTGCGGATCGGCGGATCCGACCACCTCCACCCCCGCCTGGTAGAGCTCGGCGTTCTGCCCCCGCCCCACCCCGGCCCGGCGGTAGGCCGGGAGCACGTAGGAGAGCTTGTAGGGGGGCGGCAGGTTCCTGAGTCGCCGGGAGACCAGCCGGGCTATCGGGGTGGTCATCTCCGGGCGCAGAAGGAGCGTCTGGTTGTCGGTGTCGAAGAGCTTGAACGCCGCGTCGCGCAGCCGGGGCTCCTCGATCACCTCCGCGTACTCCAGAACGGGCGTCACCACCTCCCGGAAGCCGAACAGCCGGAAGCGCTCCCGGATTTTCGCCTGTACGGCCCGCAGCCGGGTGGACTCCGGCGGCAGGATGTCCCGCGTGCCGGGTGTGGTGGTGAACTTGCGCCGCGCCTCGTGAACCATCGAGCACCTATCTTAAACCCGGAGCTGGCGGACGTATAGGGAATGCGGCCGGTTTTACTGGTGGGTAACCACCGCCGGAGCCGGGTAGAGCCGCAAGACCTGCTCGGGGGTCATCACCGGCGTGTCCTGCCGGTAGAAGACCTTGAAGCCTCCGTACTGGATCGGCTCCTGCGTGACGAGCATGTCGTACTTGATCACCTTCGCCTCCAGCGCACCGAAGCCGTCGGCGTGCAGCACCACCTGCACGTTATCTGTAGGCCGGATGAGATGCTTGTTCTGAACGATCACGGGCTCGAACTGGTGGACCATCACGATCTTGTGCGGCAGCCCCTCCCGCTCGACCAGCCCGGAGACCGTCTCGATCGCCGCCTGCACCTCCGCTCCGTCCACCGTGCCGAGATTTATCCCCGGCACCTGCCCCTCCTCGACCGAGTACTCGGTGTCTATGGCCAGGTGGACGTAAGGCCGCTTGAGGAACGGCATTATGGCCTCGATCTCCTCTGCGATGGAGCTGCGCCCGAGCTGCACGTCCAGCATCAGCAAGAACCCGTTCTCCTCCGCGAGCCGCGCGTACTCCTCGATAACCTCCGGCGGCGTCCGGAAGAGGAAGAGCCCGTCCTCGCCGGGGTCGCGCTGCGCCACCGAGGCGATCAGCTCTATCGTCGGGATCACGGGCGTTGCGGGATCGGCCCGGGCGTAGGCCTCGGCGGTGCTCCGGAGCCGCTCGGCCAGCTCATCCGGCTCGTGCTCCCCGAGAATCCCCATCTGATCCGAGTACGGGTGACCGTAGTACGCTACGATCCGGTGCTCGCCCAGCGGTCCCTCGCTGCGGTCCTCGATACCGGGCAGCAGCATCTCCCCGCCCGGCGGCGAGCACATGTCCAGCCGACCCGCCGCCTGTCCCTCCGCCGCATCCTCCCCGGGGCAGTACTGATCCCGCTCCGCCGGCGGTCCGGCCCCCGGCGGAGCGGTTATGGCCTCGAAGGGCGGTCCGGCTTCCGGCTCTCCGGCAGGCTGCTCCACGGTCTGCGTGCCGGTGTCCGGAGATCCATCCTCCCCCGCCTCCGGCGAATCTCCGGCACAACCGGCCGCAACTATGAAGAAGACTACCGCTAACATGACGCGCCAGAAATGCAAAAGCCACCCCTCTCCTGCTCCGGGTACGCTCGGGACACGCGAGTATCCTAACAGATCTGCTAAATTTCCTCCCCAGAGGAGGGCGCAGAGAAGATCCAGAACGCAGATCACATGACGCCGGAGGCGCGGGCGGCCTTCGAACGGGCCGCCGGGTTCGCGCGCTCCGGACTCGCGGAGCTGCCGCGCAGAGACGCGCAGATCTTCCTGCTGCGCCTGGAGCGCTACTGGCAGGATCTCTACGACGGCCTGATTCCGCCTTACGGAGAGCGCGAGGCATTCGACACCTTACTGGAGCAGCTGGTGCGGCTGCTCGCCGGGCGGTACGCCGCCCGCCCGGAGGAGCTGAAGGTCCTGGATCTGGAGCGCACCCTGACGCCGGACTGGTTCCAGCGGGAGACGCAGGTGGGCTACGTCTTCTACGTGGACCGCTTCGCCGGCGATCTGCGCGGCGTGGAGGAACGCCTGGCCTACCTGGAGGAGCTGGGGATCAGCTACGTCCACCTGATGCCGCTCCTGAAGACGCGCCCCGGCGAGAACGACGGTGGTTATGCCGTCGCGGACTACCGGGCGGTAGAACCCCGCCTCGGGACGCTTGACGACCTGGAGCGCCTGTGCCGCCGCTTCCGAGAGCGGGGCATCAGCGCGTGCACCGACCTGGTGCTCAACCACTGCGCCGCCGAGCACGAGTGGGCGGTACGGGCCCGGCGGGGAGAGGAGGAGTACCGGGACATGTTCTACATCTTCCCGGATCGCACCCTGCCGGACGCCTACGAGCGCACGCTCCCCGAGGTGTTCCCGCAGACCTCCCCCGGTAACTTCACCCGCATAGAGGAGACCGGCGAGTGGGTCTGGACCACCTTCCACAGCTTCCAGTGGGACCTCAACTGGGCGAACCCGCGGGTGTTCCTGGAGATGCTGGACATCCTGCTGGAGCTGGCGAACCGGGGCGTGGAGATCCTGCGCCTCGACGCGGTGGCCTTCATGTGGAAGCGGCCGGGGACGGACTGCCAGAACCAGCCGGAGGTGCACGCCCTGCTGCAGGCCCTTAGAGCCTGCGCGAGGATCGCAGCGCCGGCCGTGATCTTCAAGGCCGAGGCCATCGTGGGGCCGGACGACCTGATCCACTACCTCGGCACCCGCAGCCACTACGGCAAGGTCTCGGACCTCGCCTACCACAACAGCCTGATGGTGCACTACTGGTCGTCTCTGGCCAGCCGCGACACCCGGCTTATGACCCATACTTTGGGCGAGTTTCCCGAAAAACCGCCCGCCACCGCCTGGGCGACCTACCTCCGCTGCCACGACGACATCGGCTGGGCAATAACCGAGGAGGATGCCGCGGCAGTCGGTCTGGATGGATTCGCACACCGCTCGTTTTTGAGCGACTACTACTCCGGCCGGTTCCCGGGCAGCCACGCCCGCGGGGCGGTCTTCCAGCCCGACCCGGAGACGGCAGACCGCAGGATCAGCGGCACGCTCGCCAGCCTGAACGGGCTGGAGCTCGCGCTCGAGACGGAAGATCCCCTGCTGCTGGAGATGAGCCTCCGGCGCATCCTGCTCGGGTACGCCCTGATCTTCGGCTACGACGGCATACCGCTGATCTACATGGGAGACGAGATCGGCCTTTTGAACGACTACACCTACAAGCACCGCGGCGACAACCGCTGGATGCACCGACCGTTCATGGACTGGGAGAAGGCGGAGCGCCGCAACGCCCCCGGCAGCGTGGAGCAGCGCCTCTTCGGCGGCATCCGGCGGTTGATCGAGGCCCGCAAGCGCACGCCGCACCTGCACGCCGCCACCCCGGCGCGGGTGGTCGACTCAGGCAACCCGCACCTCTTCGCCTACACCCGCCCCCACCCCCTGGGAACGCTGCTCGCGGTACACAACTTCACCGAGGCGCCCCAGAGCTTCGGAGATGGCCTCGCGCGCCGGTTCGGCATCCGCACCCCATTTGACCGCATAGAGCTGCGGCCGCCGGAAGCGTCCGGAGACACCTTCCGGCTGGGGCCTTACCAGAGCGTCTGGATCACGGACCTGTAGGCCCTACCCCTTAACCACGATCAGGGGCCGCAGGCGGGCGACCTTCCTCCCGATCCCGGCCGCGTGCGTCGCCTCGACCACCCCGGCGGCATCCTTGTACGCTTCGGACATCTCCTCGTCCACCGTGGCCCGGCTGGCGGCCCGCACCAGGATGCCGAGCCGCTCCATCTCCCGGATGATGTTGCGGCCCTTCGCCGCCTTCTTGGCCTTCTTGCGGCTCAGCTTGCGCCCGGCCCCGTGCGCGCTGGAGCCGAACGTCTCCCGCATGGAGCCCTCCGTCCCGGCGAGCACGAACGAGTAGCGCCCCATGTCTCCCGGGACCAGCACCGGCTGGCCCGCGGAGCGGTAGCGCGCCGGGACCTCCGGGTTGCCGGGACCGAACGCCCGCGTGGCCCCCTTGCGGTGCACCAGCACCTTCCGGCCGCCGTGCTCCTCGAACTTCGCGTTGTTGTGCGCCAGGTCGTAGAGCACCCGCAATCCGTCGCCGAGCCCGGCGCTCTCGAACGCCTCGCGCGTGAAGTGCGTTATGAGCTGGCGGTTGGCGAACGCGAAGTTGGCCGCCGCGGACATTGCTCCCAGATACGCCCGGCCCTCCGGGCTCTCTATGGGGGCGGCGGCGAGCTGGCGGTCCACCAGCTCGATTCCGTACTCCGGAGCGGCCTCAAGAAAGAGCTCCACATACTCCTGGCAGACCTGGTGGCCGAGCCCGCGGGAGCCGGTGTGGATCAGGACCGTGACCTGGCCCTCGGAGAGCCCGTAGGCCCCGGCCGCCTCCTCGTCGTAGATCTCATCCACATACTGCACCTCCAGGAAGTGGTTCCCGGAGCCCAGCGTCCCGAGCTGCTTGAGTCCCCGCTCGTAGGCCCTGTCGGAGACGTGGTCCGGATCGGCGTCCGGGAGCCGCCCGCGGGACTCGATGTACTCCAGATCCTCTTCCCGCCCGTAGCCGCGCCCTACCAGCCACTCGGGGCCGCGCTCCATTATCTGCCGCAGGTCTTTGCGGCCGAAGCGCACGTCCTTGCGCACGGAGCCCACCCCGGAGGGCACGGCTCCGTACAGCGCGTCGGCCAGCTCCTTGCTGCGCCGGGCGATATCCTCCCGGCCGAGGGGCGCCGTTAGCAGCCTGACGCCGCAGTTGATGTCGAAGCCGACACCGCCGGGGCTTACCACACCGCCCTCATCCGGGTCGAACGCAGCCACCCCGCCGATCGGGAACCCGTAACCCCAGTGGATGTCCGGCATGGTCAGGGCGGGCTCCACGATTCCGGTCAGCGTGGCCACGTTGCAGATCTGCCTCAGCGAAGCGTAGTTCTCGGCCGCCAGGTCCTTGAGTATCTCCTCCGAGGCGTAGAATACGGCGTCTGTCCGCATCTTGCCCGTGCGCGGTATACGATACTTGTACCCGGACACCTGCTCGAAGTTCATCGTCACACCCATGTGCAAGGCTCCCCTTCGTTAGACGTCCAGTATCACGCGGGCCCGCCAGCCGCCGTCCCCGGCCTCCACGCATAAACCGTGGAAGGTCGCGCTCTTGACCTCGCCCAACCAGCCGTGGGCCTCAGGGTCGAGCGGCTCGCCGGCAAGCCGCGCCCGCAGCGATCGCTTCCCCCCCTGCCCGGAGACGGTTATATCCGCCCGGGCCGGGACGAACCCGGCGGTCTGCACGAGATAAACCAGCTCGTTGATCCAGCGCACCATCAGCGCCTCCAGATCCCGGGCAGAGAGCTCCACCACCCGTTCCTCACTACCGGAGCGCGGCGGACGCTGCATGAGAATCTCCAGCAGACCTTCCCGGGCGGCATCGAAGAGGGCCTCAAGCGTCGGAGCCTCCAGCTCGAAGCCCACGTCCGCCGTGTGATCCAGCATCCTGACCCTCAAGCACCCTCACCTCTACGGGCGAGTATAACACCGGTTCAAGGAGCGAAAGCGGCGCGGCTCTAACCGACAACCCGGAGATGCCCGGAGCGCCCGGCGGCGGGTGCGGAGCGCCCGGTCTGGCCGGGGAAGGCGAACCGCTCGCCCGAGGCAGCAGCGTAATCCCCGCCCCGGGAGTCCAGGACCGACAGGAAGGTGCGCACCACATCCCGGTCCAGAACCCCGTCCGCGAGCCCGGCCAGTTCCCGCCGGGCCTCAAGAGCAGAGAGGGCCTGCCGGCCGGGACCGCCCAGGATCTTCTCCACGTAAGCGTCCGCCACGGCCAGGATCCTGGCTTCGAGCGGGATCCATTCCGCGCGCAGCCGGTCGGGGTATCCGGTCCCGTCCACCCGCTCGTGGTGCCATCTCACCCACTTCGCAGCCTCCTCAAACTCCGGAACTCCGGAGAGGATGCGCTCGCCTTGAACCGGATGCTCCCGCAGACGCTCCCGCCCCAGAGAGTTCAACCGCTCCGGAGGGCTTAAGAGCACCTCGTCCGGCACGCTCACCATCCCCACATCCTGTAGCAGGGCAGCGGCCTCCACCTGCCGTACCCGGTCCGCCCCAAGCCCCAGCTCCCGCGCCATATCCGCCGCGTAGACGGAACGGGCCGCAGCGTGAGACGCCGTATAGCCATCCTTGCGCCCGAGGCTCTGGACGATGCGCGCCGCGAACTCGAGGTGCGAGGAGCGCAGAACCTCCTCCAGCCGCGCCCGTTCATCCTCAAGGTGCGAGATCTCTTCCCGCAGCGTCCGGTTCTCGTTCCGCCACTTCCAGATCATATGCAGGGAGGTCACCGCCCCCACAGAACCCGCGAACAGCACCAGTCCCGCCGCCGGACCGAAGGCCACCATAGCGTAAGCGACGCCCAGAGCCGTCAGAACGGCCGCAACGTCCGAGGGTACGGGCGGCAGAATAGACTCCCGCAGCGTCTGAACCGGGGAGGCCCCGTACTTAACGCGCAGAAGAACCGTGCTGACAAGGTAGTCCAGCGCGTAGAATGCGAAACCACCCCCCACAACCCCGGCTACAAAACCTACATCGAACCGGGAAGCAGAGAGCAGAGGCTCTGCAAACGCCCCGAAAGCGAGCCCCGCGGCCAGGATCTGTAGAACGAGGGTGGCGGCCGTGAATACCGCGCGCAGCTTCTCCCGGTAGAACATGGAGGGCACGGCCACCAGGATCGCCCAGAGGGGGCCCAGCAGCACGAGCGCAGCCAGGATCGCAACGTCGACGGCCTCGATCGTAACCCTGCCGAAGCTGACCGGAAAACGGCGGGAGACGGCGCACGCCAGCGCCAGCACGCCCGCGACCCCGAGGGCGAGCCAGTCGAAGGAGATGCCGTACAGGTACAACCACCCGGCCAGTGCGGCCAGTGCCAGCGCCGTGAGATTGTATATATACCGCCGGGCAGCCCCGGTGCGCGGCGGGCTAGACAACTTTCCGTCCCGGTGTATTATCCGCTGCCCATCCCGGCCTCATATGTCAAGTGTACAGCAGCACCACACCCCGGCACAAGAAGCCGGCGATCATTAAACCAATTCTGGCGGGTATTTCTCAGCCCCTACCAGGCTCTTCTGGAACCGAACCGCATCTCGCACCCCCTTTCATCCTCATAGCTCTGCCGGACAGCGCCGTACGCAGTCGAACTACCAGGCTCTTCTGGAACCGAACCGCATCCGTCTCACCCCCTCCCAAAAACATCGGGACCAGCTCTGCGCGAGACGATCGCCCCCGCTTCGCTGGCCCTCCCTCAACTGCACTCTATACCGTCTCCCGGCTTTCCATCATTATGTAACCTGAAATCCTAAATTGAAAGGGAGATTCGTGGTTTACTGTCCGGCAGCAGCGAGAGGAAGGAGGCGGATGCAGCGGGGAACGCACGAGGCGCTCCCGGATGAGCGCAACGAGAACGTACTCGTGTACATAAACGGCGAGTTCTACCACCGGGACGAGGCGAAGATCTCCGTCTTCGATTCCGGCTACCTCGTCGGGGACGGAGTCTGGGAGGGTATCCGGCTGCACGACGGCAGGTTCGCGTTCCTCGACTACCACCTGGACCGGCTCTACGAGGGGGCGAAGGCCATAGACCTGGACGTCGGGATGACGCGCGAGGAGCTCACCGGGGCTCTCTACGAGACGGTCCGGCGCAACGGCATGGAGAGCGGCGTGCACGTACGCCTGATGGTCACGCGCGGCGACAAAAAGACGCCTTCTCAGGACCCGCGGCTCACGACCGGCGGCCCGAACATCGTCATCATAGCCGAGCACAAGATGCCCGACCCGGAGATAAAGCAGGAGGGCATCCGGCTCTTCACCTCCACCGTGCGGCGCCCGCCGCCGGACACGCTGGATCAGAGGCTCAACTGCCACAGCAAGCTGCACGAGGTGATCGCGCTGGTGCAAGCGATCCGGGCCGGAGCGGACGAGGCGCTGATGCTGGACCCGGACGGCGCGGTCGCAACCTGCAACTCCACCAACTTCTTCATCGTGCGGCGCGGCGAGGTGTGGACCTCTACCGCTCACTACTGCCTGAACGGGATCACCCGCCGGGTGGTGATCGAGCTCTGCAAGGCCGGCGGCATCCCGGTCTTCGAGCGCCCCTTCTCGCTCACCGAGGTGTACGGCTCCGAGGAAGCCTTCGTCACGGGCACCTTCGGGGGTCTCACGCCGGTGGTCGAAGTTGACGGACGCACCATAGGGAACGGCCGGCCCGGCGAGCTGACCCGCCGTTTGAGCGGATTGTACAAGCAGGCCGTCGCCGAAGCCGCAGGAAGCTGAGATGCCCGGGTGCATGAAGCTCTCGATGTGGTCCGGGCCGCGCAACGTCTCCACGGCCCTCATGTACTCCTTCAGGCAACGCTCCGACACGCTGGTGGTAGACGAGCCGCTCTACGGCCACTACCTGAAGGTCACGGGCGCCGACCACCCCGGAGCCCGGGAGGTCATGGAGCACATGGACTGCGACGGAGAGCGGGTGGTGCGGGAGGTGATGCTGGGTCCCTGCGAGCGGCCGGTACACTTCTTCAAGAACATGGCGCACCATCTGGCCGGCCTGGACCGGAGCTTCCTGCGCGAGATCACGAACCTGCTCTTGATCCGGGACCCGCGCGAGATGCTGCCGTCGCTCGCCAACCAGATCCCGGCTCCTTCCCTGCGCGACACCGGCCTGCGGGAGCAGGTCGAGATCCTGGAGGCGCTGCTAAAGCGCGGCGCAGAACCCGTGGTGCTCGACGCGCGTGAGGTGCTGCTGGACCCGGCAGGAGTGCTGCGCCGCGCCTGCGCGAAGCTCGGCCTGCCGTTCGAGGAAGCGATGCTGAGCTGGCCCTCCGGCCCCAAACCCGAGGACGGGATCTGGGCGAAGCACTGGTACCACAACGTACACCGCTCCACCACCTTCGGGGAGTACCGGCCCAAGACAGATCCCTTCCCCGAACGCCTGAAGCCACTCCTGGAGGAGTGCCGTCCCCTCTACGGACAGCTGCACCGGTACGCGATCCCGGCCGGAGAGTAGACCGCTACCGGCCCAACGGGCCCGGCTCGCCAAACCGGACAGGTTCAAACCCGCCCGCCGGAGTATGGACTGCTACGAGACCTGCTCTACCGGGGCTTCCGGTGCGCTCTCCTTCGCCTCCCAACCCAGGTTGGAGATGCACCGCGCGCCCAGGAGCTGTTTGAGCTCTGCGTGCAGGTCCGAGCAGTCGTTCACCCTGAAAGCGAGCCTCTCGCGCAGATCTAGTCCATCGCGTGAGGAGAGGATGAGCGGACTCTCGCCGGGGTACTTCTTGATGATGGATATGGCCTCTTGCGCTCTGGAGCGCGGCAATCCCACGAAGTCCTCCAGCGCCAGGTAGACCGGGTCCGGTCCGGGCGTCAGGTTCAGCTCCTCGACCTCCATCGCGATTATGCGCGGGACCCCCTCCCTGCGCTCTACACGCCCCTGCACTTTCAGGACCGCATCTTCCCGGATGGCGCCCGCGCACCGCTTGTAGACGCGGGGGAAGACCAGCACCTCCGCCAGCCCGCGCGTATCATCGAGCTGGAGGGTGGCCATCATGTCGCCCTTGCGCGTGGCGCCGGTGCGGACGCCGGTGGCCAGCCCGGCGACCCGGACCGCCCGCCCGTCGGCGGCCTCCAGGTCTGAGATGGAGACTTCGGCGTGCTTTCTGAGCTTGGCCATGACGGGCCTGAGCGGGTGACCGGTGACGTAGAGCCCCAGCGTCTCCTTCTCCCACTCCAGCCGCTGGCGGGGGTCGTCCTCGACGGGCGGGATACCGGGCCTGGGGGCCGCGATCTCGGCCTCCTCAAACATAGAGAACTGATCCTCGCTCGCCACCTTTCGGCTCTTGCTCACCCGGTCTACGGCTTCGGCATGCACCGCCAGCATGGCGGCCCGCGAGTGTCCGGTGGAGTCGAAGGCTCCGCACTTGATCAGCGACTCCAACACCCGCTTGTTGTAGGTTTTGGGGTCCACCCGCTCGCAGAAGTCGAAGATGTCCTCAAAAGGACCGCCCTCTTTGCGAGCCTCGATCACGGCCTCCACACAGCCTTCGCCCACGTTCTTGACCGCCGCGAGACCGAACCTGATCGTCTCCCCGACCACCGTGAAGCGCTTGCCGCTCTCGTTCACGTCGGGCGGCAGCACCTCTATCCCCATCGACCGCGCCTCGGCCACGTACTGCGGCACCCGGTCCTTGGTGTTCATGACGCTGCTCATCAAGGCCGCCATGTATTCCCGTGGGTAGTGAGCCTTCAGGTAAGCCGTCTGGAAGGCCAGAAACGAGTAGCAGGCGCTGTGGCTCTTGTTGAACGAGTATCCCCCCGCCGCCTCCATCCAGGCCCACAGCTCCTCGGCGACCTCTTCCCTCACGTCGCTCTCGCGGCAGCCCTGGATGAACTTGTCCTTGAGGGTGGCCATCAGATCCTTCTTCTTCTTGCCGATGGCCTTGCGCAGCGTATCTGCCTCGCCGGGTGTGAAGTTGCCTAAAGCCTTGGAGATCTCCATCAGCTGCTCCTGGTAGGCCGCAACCCCGTAGGTGGGCTCCAGGATGGGTTTCAGGCGCGGGTCCAGGTACTCCACGCTCTCCGGGTCCTGCTTGCCGCGCTTGAAGTTCGGTATGTGCTCCATCGGACCGGGCCGGTACAGAGCGTTGAGCGCGACCAGGTCGTCGAAGCGGTCCGGCCTGACCTCCTGCAGCATGCGCTGCATGCCCTCGGACTCGAACTGGAACACGCCGAAGGTGTCGCCGCGGGCGAAGAGCTCCAGGGTCTTTTTGTCGTCGAGCGGGATCTCGCGGATGTTCACTTCCTCGCCGCGGGTCTTGCGGATTATCTCCAGCGTCTCCTCGATGACGTCCAGGTTGCGAAGGCCCAGGAAGTCTACCTTCAGCAGCCCCAGAGCCTCCACATCGCTCATCGGGTGCTGAACCATGACGGCGTTCTCATCCCTGGCGACGCGCTGCAGCGGCACGATATCCGTCAGCGGCTCCTCGGAGATCACAACCCCCGCAGCATGGGTCCCGACGTGGCGGGCGTAGCCCTCGATCTCGAAGGCCGTCTCAAGCACCTTCTTCGCCTCCTCATCGCGCGAGACGAAGGAGATCATCTCCTTCGCCGCCCCCAGATGATCATCGCCCGCCGGGACGAAAGCCCCCGTCTCCTCGTCCCGGGCGAGCACGTCCCTGAGCGTGGTGCCCACAGGCTTCTCCGGAACGAGCTTCGCCAGCCGGTCGGTATCGTTGTAGGGGTACTGGAAGACGCGCCCGGCATCCCGGATGGCGGCCCGGGCCCCGATGGTCCCGAACGTGATGATCTGGGCCACGTGCTCGTGACCGCCGTACTTCTCGGTCACGTACTTCATGACCTCCGAGCGGCCCGCAACCGAGAAGTCTATGTCCACATCCGGCATGCTGATGCGGTCCGGGTTCAAAAACCGCTCGAAGAGCAGGGAGTACTGCAGCGGGTCGAGATCCGTTATCTCCAGCGCATAGGCCACTATCGAGCCGGCGGCCGATCCCCGGCCCGGACCGACCGCGATCCTGTTGTCCTTGGCGTACTTGACGAAGTCCCACACGATGAGGAAGTAGTCGGCGAAGCCCATCTTGTTTATGGTCTCAAGCTCGAACTCCAGCCGCTGCCGGATCTCAGGCGTGATCTTGCCGTACCGCCTGGCCAGCCCCCGCTCACACAGCTCCCGCAGATACTGCTCGGCAGTGTAGCCCGGCGGCTTGGGGAAGTTCGGCAGCCGGGTCTTGCCGAGCTCGATGCCGGGATCTTCCACCATCTCAACGACCTTGAGCGTGTTCTCCAGAATGCCGAACCTCTCGTGGTCGGGGAAGACGCGCTCCATCTCGTCCGCGGTCTTGATGTAGAAGCTGTCGCTGTGGAACCTCATCCGGTTCGGGTCGTTGTGGAATTTGCCGGTCCCGATGCATAGCAGCACGTCGTGCATCTTCGCGTCCTCGCGGGAGGTGTAGTGGCTGTCGTTGGCCGCCACCAGCTCCAGCCCGAGATCCTTGTGGAGCTTGATCAGGCCCTCGTTGACGCGCTTCTGCTCCGGGATGCCGTGGTCCTGCATCTCCAGAAAGACGGCGTCGAAGATCTCCTGGTACTCCAGCAACAGCTCGCGGGCACGGTCCAGCCGCCCCTCCAGGATGCGCCTGGGCACCTCGGCCGAAAGACACCCGGAGAGGCAGATGATCCCCTTCCCGTGCCTCCTTAAGAGCTCGCGGTCTACCCGCGGCTTGTAGTAGAAGCCGTCCAGATACCCGGCCGTAGAGAGCTTCATCAAATTCCGGTAGCCCTCGGCGGTGCGGGCGAGCAGGGTGAGGTGGTAGTAAGGCGTCCGGTCCTTGACGCTCGCGGGCCTGCCCCACTCGGTCACATAGACCTCACAACCCATAAGAGGCTTCACACCGGCCTTCTGCGCCTCCTGGTAGAAGCGCACCGCCCCGTACATCGCCCCGTGGTCGGTGAGCGCAATACCGGGCATGTTCTGCTCCCGGGCGAACCCGACGAGGTCCTTGATCCGGGTAGCCCCGTCGAGCATCGAGTACTCGGAGTGACAGTGCAGGTGCGCGAACGGCGTAGCCGGCATCCTACCTCCTCCCCGCTACCGGGTTCGCAAGCTCCGAAACACCGGTCACCTCAACCCGGAACTCGTCGCCCGGCCTCAGCTCCCCTACCCCGGCCGGCGTGCCGGTTAACACCACGTCGCCGGGCAGGAGCGTGATCGCCTGCGAGATGTAGGAGACCAGACGCTCGACCCCGAAGACCATGTCAGAGACCTCGCCGTCCTGGACGAGCTCGCCGTTGAGATACCCGCGCACGCGGGCATCCCCGGGGAGCTCCGGCGAGATCTCCCGCCCCAGCGGACACGAACCGTCGAAGCCCTTGGCGCGCGCCCACTGGCCGTCATCCCGCTGCAAATCGCGGATGGTGAGGTCGTTGGCGCAGGTGTAGCCCAGGATGTGCCCCGCAGCCTCCTCCTCGGAGACCCGGCTGGCCACCCGGCCTATCACAACGGCCAGCTCCGCCTCGTAGTGAAACTCCTCGCCCACAGGCGGGAAGAAGATCTCCTCCCCGTCCGCGATCACCGCGCTGGGCGGCTTCAGGAAGAGCAGCGGCCGCTCAGGGAGCGGATTGCCCAGCTCCTGCGCATGTGCAGCGTAGTTGCGGCCCACCGCCACGATCTTGGTCGGCAGCGTCGGAGCCAGCAACGTGTAGTCGCCCCGCGCGCGGGAGACGGTCTCAAACCCCGCCAGAGGATCGCCCTCCACCTCGTGGAGTACATCCCCCTCCATCCAGCCCCACTCAGCAGCGCTCTCTCCGACCCTCCGGTACCTGACCAGTCCCATTCGCCGCTCTGCCCTCCCTCACGCTCATCCTCCGGGTGCGTTCCCGCTCCATAATAAGAGGAGCGCAGAGCGCCTGTCCATATTAGGTTGAAGTAGAGCTTGAACCCCGATTTGCAGGGGTTTTCACAGCCTTTTCCGGCGGGAACCACCGTGCCAGGAGAGCCAGCTCAGGGCAGCCTTGGCGCTCAGGACGGCGAAGGCCAGGGCGAAGGCTCCCCCACCCGCATCGTGCACCCATGCCGTGTAGATCACGAGCCAGACCGAGAACGCAACCGCAGCCAGAATAACCGCCAGGGTTATGCCGGCGACCAGCCCTCCGGCCGCGGGTCCGAAGTCTCTGGCGGGTTCGGGCTCCACGGTGCGGTTCAGTCTTTGCTGGCGGCCTTCTCGGAGCTCTTCTTCTCCGAAGCTCCGTTCTCGGAGGGCGCGGATTCCCCGTTGGCCGAGGGCCGGGCGGAAGAGCTCTTGTAGTCCGTGGAGTAGAACCCGGACCCCTTGAAGGATATGCCCACCGGATGCAGCACCTTCCTGAGAGCGCCCTCGCACTCCGGGCAGTCCGTGAGCGGCGGGTCGGAGATCCTCTGCAACACCTCGAATCTGGAATCGCAGTTGTCGCACTTGTACTCGTAGACGGGCATATCCCCTCCGGCAAGATCAAACGGTTACTTCGGCACCGGCTAATTATACAACTGGGTACAAGTTCTGTACTAGCGCTTGCCGGGATCCAGCCGGCCGGAGAGGAACTCTTCTTGCATGTGCTCCCGGGCGGCCTCGACGATCCGGGGGTCCTGCAGGACCCGCTCTATCTGGCTCTGCGAGAGGTTGCGCCGGACGTACTCCTCGCCCACGATGTCCCGCAGGTGAGCGCCCTCGTTCATGCGGTGGATGATGTACTCGATCACCCGCTCCTCACGCGCCGTGCTGGAGCGACTGCTGAAGATTCGGTTCCAGAACCTGGCCAGAACCCCTTGCCGTTCCTCAGACACTGAAGCACCTCTCCTCTAGCTGGCCGGCACCAAGTTCATATCCCCTCAGGGGGATTATACTTGCCGGCGGCGGCTTTGTAGAGAGGGATCCGGCCGACGTCTCCAGTCCAGCTCGCCCGACTCGAAGTCCAGCTCCAGGCGCTCCCGGGCCGCCTCAACCAGCCGGGGATTGGCCAGGATCTCCTCCACCTCGTCCGGAGAAGCGTTGCGCCGGACGTACTCTTCGCCCACGATGTCCCGCAGACGAGCACCCTCGTTCATGCGGTGGATGATGTACTCGATCACCCGCTCCTCACGCGCCGTGCTGTAGTAGCCGCTGAACAGCCTGGCCCAGAAACCTTCTCTCCGCCGCTCGCTCATGCACTCACCACCCCTGCTCGTATCCAAAGCTTGTCTCGTATTTTACATGAGAGTATACCCGCCAGAGAGTTGCGGAGGCGGCAGGATCAAACTGCCTCAAAGTTGAGAGCCACCGCCGCTCGAAATGTATATATTTGAGTTATACGGGTAGGGGACGAGGTTTTCTCTCCCTCCTCGACAGGGAACGGAAGGGAATGGCACGCTATCGAAGCTTAGCGCCGGGCGGTTCCGGCAGCGGCGGTGTCGAGACAGTCCGCATCTGGCTGCTGGGCGGCTTCCGGGTATCGGTGGGGTCCCGGAGCATCAGGTGGCGCAGGCGCAAAGCGGGGAGCCTCATCAAGCTGCTGGCGCTGGCCCGGGGACACAGGATGCACCGGGAGCAGGTGATGGATCTCCTCTGGCCGGAGCTGGATAAGAAGTCCCAGGCCAACAACCTCCACCACACCCTCTACTTCGCCCGCAAGGCGCTCGACCCGGCCGGTGGGGCTTCCCGGCAACTGACGCTTGGGGATGGCGTGCTCTCCCTATGCCCGGATGGTCCGCTTTGGGTGGACGTGGAGGTCTTCGAAGATGCTGCGAGGACGGCCTGCCTCACGCGAGAACCCGCAGCGTACCGGGCGGCCATCGAGCTGTACGCCGGAGAGCTGTTGCCCGAGGACCGCTACGAGGTGTGGACGGAGGAGAAGCGGGAGGAGTTGCGGCAGCTGTACCTAGAGCTACTGGTAGAGCTGGCCGGGCTCTACGAGCAGCGCGAGGAGTACGAGCCGGCTATCGAAGCTCTGCGGCGGGTGTTGGTCGCGGACCCGCCCCGGGAAGAGGTGCACGAGCGCCTGATGCGCCTGTATGCCCTCAGCGGACGGCGGGCGGAATCGCTCGGGCAGTACGGGCGGCTCCGGAAGGCGCTCTCGGAAGAGTTCGGCATTGAGCCCGAGGACAGCACCCGGCGGCTGTACGAAGAGATCCGGGCCGGGAGGCTGCCGGTAGCTCCCGCGCTCCCGGAGGATAAGCCATCGAAGAAACCCTTAGACTCCGTCCGGCACAACCTGCCCGCCGCCCTGAGCAGCTTCGTGGGAAGGGAGCGCGAGATACCGGAGGTCCGGCGCGCCCTCTCGATGACCCGGCTGATGACGCTCACCGGCACGGGCGGGTGCGGCAAGACCCGCCTGGCTCTGGAGGTGGCCCGCGACCTCGCGGGAGCCTACCCCGGCGGAGTATGGCTGGTGGAGCTCGCCCCGCTCTCAGAGGTTGCACTGGTGCCCCAGGCGGTCGCCGGGGCTCTGGGTGTACGCGAGCAGCCGGGCCGCCCGCCAGAAGATGCGCTCGCCGATCACCTCAAAAGCAGGTCTCTGCTCCTGATCCTCGACAACTGCGAGCACCTCGTAGACGCCGCAGCTCGCCTCACAGACGCGCTGCTGAGGGCCTGCCCGAAGCTGCGCGTCCTGGCCACCAGCCGCGAGCCTCTGGGCGTCTCCGGCGAAATGGTATGGACGGTCCCTCCTCTCTCCCTGCCCGATGCAGACGCTCAACCCACTGCCGAGAGGTTGATGCAGACCGAAGCGGTCCGGCTCTTTGTGGAGCGCGCCCGCTCGCGGCTGCCCCGCTTCGAGCTGAACGAGGAGAACGGCGCTGCGGTAGCAGCAGTTTGCCGCAAGCTTGCCGGTATACCGCTGGCCATAGAGCTGGCCGCCGCAAGGACAGGGGCTCTGGCAGTCGAGCAGGTTGCTCAGAGGCTCGAAAACTCGCTCGGGCTGCTCACCGGCGGCGCCAGGATGCTCGATCCCCGCCACCGGACGATGCGCGCGACGCTCGAATGGAGCCACGAGCTGCTCTCGAAGCCCGAGCGCGCACTCTTCCGCCGGCTCTCGGTCTTTGCCAGAGGCTTCTCGCTGGATGCAGTGGAAGAGGTCTGTTCTGGAGCAGGTGTAGACGGGAGCGAAGTCCTGGACCTCCTCTCACAGCGGTAGTGTCCCAGGAAGTGTGTAGAAAAGACCGTTGACGAAGACGGCCACCGTGTGGTTCCTACTCGAAAGTGGGTTAGAGCAACC
>NZ_SKBU01000049.1 GCF_004337705.1 Rubrobacter taiwanensis | reverse complement strand
AGAAACCGTCCGAAAAGTGGTCTTGAGGCAGTGACTCGGTACCCTACCGAGCATGATGAGAAGAGCATACCAGACCGATCTGTCCGATGCCGAATGGAAGATCATCGAGCCTTACCTACCCGCCCAGAACAATACCGGCCGACCCAGAACTCATGCTACCCGCGAGATCCTCAACGCCATCTTTTACATCCTCAGGAGCGGCTGTGCCTGGAGGCTTTTGCCCCACGACTTCCCGCCGTGGAAGACCGTTCACCATTACTTCAGAACTTGGCGTCTTGACGGCACCTGGGAGAGGCTCAATGCCGCTTTACGCGAAAGATTACGGATTCGCTTGGGGAGAGATCCCCAGCCCAGTGCAGGTATAGTCGATTCGCAATCGGTCAAGAGCACTGGAGTAGGTGGTAAAGAGCGCGGCTATGACGGGGGCAAGAAGGTAAAGGGCAGAAAGCGTCATCTGCTGGTCGATACGCAGGGGTTGGTGCTCAAAGCCAGGGTCCATGGGGCGGACATCATGGACCGAGACGGGATAAAGCTACTGCTTGAGCAAGGACGAGAACTCTTTTCTCGCCTGTCTCATCTGTGGCTCGATGCCAGCTACAACGGCCAGGGTAAGGGCAAAGACTGGGTAGAGAAGACTTTGGGTTGGACAGCGCAGACCGTCAAACGCCCCAGTCGCCGACGCTGGGTGCCCGAGGGAGTAGAGATAGACTGGGAGAAGATCTTGCCGCCAGCGGGCTTCATTGTCTTACCGAGAAGATGGGTAGTGGAGCGGACTTTCTCGTGGATAGACCAGAACAGAAGGATGAGCAAGGACTACGAGCGGTTGCCAGAGAGTGGGGAGGCGTTCATTTACGTGGCGATGAGCCGTTTGATGGTGAGGCGGTTGGCTCGCAAATGAGGCTTTTCGGACGGTTTCT
>NZ_SKBU01000048.1 GCF_004337705.1 Rubrobacter taiwanensis | reverse complement strand
AAGCGGCGGGAGTGGGAGCTGTTTCACGCCCTGCGCGAGGGGCGCTCTCCGCCCGAAGGCGTCCTCCGTGTAGAGAGCCCGGCCGGGACACACGTCATAGACCATCTCCGGCGGAGCTATGCGGCGCTACATTTGCACAATCCGGCTGCACCGGACATCAGCGGCCCGGGCAAGGAAGCGCCCCCGGCAGTTGACAGCCGGAGCGCCGAACCTGTACAACTGCCCGCACGGAATGCAGACCCGGCTTGGGAACCATCACAGAACGGGGGTATTACGCGTGAGTAGGCACCTGCTGCTGGTAGCCGGCTCCGGCCGGAGCGGTACCAGCCTGTTCGTTAACATCGTCGGCAACCTCGGTTTTCACGTCCCGAAGCCCCGGGTGGTTGCAGACGACAGCAACCCGCGGGGGTTCGGCGAGCCGCAGTGGGTGGTGGACTGGCACACGGCTCTGCTGAAACGCGCAAACGTGCACGCTTCCGACGCCCGGCCGGCCGCCTGGGCGGACGCCGCAAAGCTCTGCCTCGATGAGCAGGTCAGCGCTCAGCTGCGCCGGTGGCTGGAGGACCAGTTCTCTCTCCACGAGCAATTGGTAATCAAGGACCCGCGGCTGCTGTGGTTCCTGCCGCTGTGGCACCGGGTCGGCAACGAGCTGGGAGCCGCCGTCAGCGCAGTCACCATGCTCCGGCACCCGGCGGAGGTCGTAAAGAGCAAGCTCTACTGGTACCCGGGAATGAATATGGCCGACGCCAACCGCGCGGCCGGCTGGATCAACACGATGCTGTTCACCGAGCGGGCGACCCGCGACTACCGGCGGGCCTTCGTCCGGTTCGAGGATCTGCTGGAAGACTGGACCCAGTCCATAGCCAGCGTCAGCGAGCAGCTGGATATACCATCCCTGGTGAACGCCCGGGCCCAGCAGCAGGCCGCAGCGGACAGCGTCGTTGACCGTTCGCTGCGCCGCTCGCAGGCGAGCTGGGAGGACCTCGACGTGCCCAAGGGGCTGGTGTACCTCGCCGGGCAGGTGTGGGAAGAACTGCTCTCGCTCGCAGACCCGGAAAACGGCGACAGAGAAGCGGTGCTGGACCGGCTGGACTGCTACCGGGAAGAGTACATCTCATTCTACCGCTACGCCGAGGCCGTCGCCCAGTCGACCACCCTGGCGGCGGTCCGGCCGCTGCGCCGGAAGAACTCCGCCGGACCGGCCGGAGCTCCTCCGGGACCGCACGCGAACCCCCTGCTGGTCTGGAGCAAACGGCTGGTCCCGGCCAGAGTGCGGCGCCTCATCCCCATCCGGGTAAAGCGGGCCGTGGTGGAGATGCTCAGATGATCTACTCTCTACACTTAATACAGGAAGAAATGGCCGCGTGGCAGATATGAGGACAGCTGAGAAGTGGGAAAACCGGGAGGGGCTTGAGGAGTACGCTATCCGCTGGAACTGGGTCACAGAACCATCAAGCTCAGGCTTCACCGCCGTCCTTAGAGTCAAAAACGAGGCAAGGTCCCTGCCCTGGGTGCTGCCCGGCATCCTGCGCTCAGTCCAGAAAACCATCGTGGTAGACAACAACTCCACCGACAGAACAGCCGAGCTGGCCCAAGAGATCGCCGAACAGATGGGTCTTGAAGAGAGCCTTCAGGTACTCTCCTACCCCTTTGAGGTCTCCAGGTGCGGCCCCGAGCACCTTATGACCTACCCCGACTCGGTGCACAGCCTCACCTACTTCTACAACTGGTCTTTCTCGCACGTCAGGACGCGCTATGCTCTGAAGTGGGATGGGGACATGGTGCTCACTCCTGAAGGCGAGCGGGTGCTGCGCGATCTCTCCTGGCAACTTGAGGGCGTCGGCGGGAGAGTGCGCATGGCGCTTTTACCAGTCTACGTCGAGAGCGAGCGCGCCGCCTACGTATACCTTACACATCCGCATCGCGAACTCTGCGGCTGGCGCAACACACCAGACCACGTCTTCTTCAAGTGCTTCGACTGGGAGCACGTGCGGCCCTGGGCGGAGCACACGGTCCAGCTGCCAGATTGGGTATGCTTCGAGTTGAAGTGGCTTGATGCAGATGAATTCAGTCACTGGTCCTATACCGACTTCAAGGCCACGATCAACGCCCGCAAGCGGCGGGAGTGGGAGCTGTTTCACGCCCTGCGCGAGGGGCGCTCTCCGCCCGAAGGCGTCCTCCGTGTAGAGAGCCCGGCCGGGA
>NZ_SKBU01000047.1 GCF_004337705.1 Rubrobacter taiwanensis | reverse complement strand
CCCAATCTCCGGCAGAGACCGCCCTCTTTGCGCTGCTCTCCCAGCTACCCGTAGCGGCCATCCTTATAACCCTGGCCTGCGCACTTGGGGTTGCGGTTGTGGCCATCTTCTTTGCCACCTCGGCCGACTCCGGATCGCTAGTAGTAGACATCCTCACCCGCGGAGGAGAGACGCAGGTAGGCGGGTGGCGGCAGCGCCTTGTGTGGGCGGTGCTGATAGGAGCGGTAGCGGCCACGCTGCTTGCTGCGGGCACGGCCACCGGAGAGAACGCCCTTGGAGCATTGCAGACGGCCTCTATCACGGCCGGCTTGCCCTTCTGCGTGGTGCTCTTGCTGATGTGTGTGGGACTGATTAGGGGGCTTGAGGACGAAGGCCTGCCGGCCATGACCCCAGATCCCAGAAAGCACGGGGAGCTGCAGATTACAGAGGAAGAACGAGCCGCGAGGCGTCCCGGAGCAGCTTCACCCTCAGGGCAACCCGGCGCAGTAAAGAACCAGGAGTAGAGACAACGCGTCAACCGAAACCAAGCCCTCACCCCCTTGACTCAACGACCGACATATGTTACTTGTTCTGTATGAAGAATAATATTTCGTAATACGCAACAAGCTGTGGGAAGGGACAGGGGGTCTTCTCAGGTGGATGCGCGGGTGGTGATCATCGGGGCTGGGATCGTTGGGTGCGGGCTTGCGGAGCACTTGACGCGCATGGGCTGGACGGATGTCGTAGTTCTGGAGCAGGGGCCGCTGGAGCGGGCCGGGGGTTCGACGTTTCATGCGCCGGGGCTGATGTTTCAGACCAATCCTTCGCGGGCGATGACGTTGCTCGCCCGGTACACCGTGCGGCGGTTCGGTGAGCTGGAGCTGGATGGGCGTTCGTGTTGTTATCCGGTGGGGGGGTTGGAGGTGGCGGCCACGCCGGAGCGGTGGAGGGATCTGCGCCGCAAGCGGGGACTGGCGGCGGCGTACGGGCTGGAGGCGCACCTGCTCTCGCCGGATGAGTGTGTTGAGAAGGTTCCGCTCCTCAACCGGGATATGATCTACGGCGGCTTCTACGTGCCGACTGACGGTCTTGCCAGGGCCGTGTGGGCGTGCGAGGCGATGCGCCGGCTGGCGGGTGAGCGCGGGGCGCGCTTCTACGGTGAGACCGAGGTGACCGGCATCGAGGTCGATGGCGGCCGGGTACGGGGCGTGTGGACGGACAGGATGGGCCGGATCGGGGCCGAGATCGTGTTCAGCTGCGCCGGGATGTGGGGGCCCAGGATCGGGCGGATGGTAGGGATGAGGATACCGCTCCTGCCCATGCAGCACCAGTTCGCCTGGACCGGTCCGATCCCGGGGCTGGAGGGCGAGAGCCGGGAGGCTGTGCACCCCATCCTGCGGCACCAGGACGCGGACCTGTACTTCCGGCAGAACGGGGAGAGGTATGGGGTCGGCTCCTACCAGCACCGCTCCATGCCGGTAGATCCGGATGACATACTGCGGCCGGAGGAGGCGGAGGAGATGCCTTCGGTCATGCCGTTCACCCCGGAGGACTGGGAGAGGCCCTGGCGGGACGCCGTGGAGCTGCTGCCTGCGCTGGAGGGGGTGGAGCTTGAGAAGCCGTTCAACGGCCTCTTCTCCTTCACCCCGGACGGGATGCCGCTCCTGGGGCCTTCGAGGGAGGTGCGGGGCTTCTGGGTCGCGGAGGCGGTCTGGATCACGCACTCGTTAGGCGTCGCCCGGGCGATGGCCGAGTGGCTCGTGGAGGGGCGGCCGTCCATAGACCTGCGCGAGTGCGACATCCACCGCTTCGAGAGCTACGCTCTGAGCCCCTCATACGTACAGAAGCGCAGCTCGCAGTCCTTCCAGGAAGTCTATGACATCATCCACCCGCAGCAGCCGATGGAGGACCCCCGGCCCCTGAGGACCAGCCCCTTCTATATGCGCCAGCGCGAGCTCGGGGCCTTCTTCCTGGAGGCTTCGGGGTGGGAGCGGCCGCACTATTTCGAGGCCAACGCGCATCTCGTGGAGGGGCGCGAGATTCCGGGGCGCGACGAGTGGAGCGGGCGGTACTGGTCGAAGATAGTTGGGGCCGAGCACCAGATCACGCGCGAGCGCGTCGCGCTCTACGACATGACCTCTCTCAAGCGGGTTGAGGTGAGCGGTCCGGGTGCTCTGGAGTACCTGCAGAGGCTGAACACCAACCGGCTGGACAGACCCGTGGGCAGCGTCACCTACACGCTGATGCTGGACCATGCCGGAGGGATCAAGAGCGACATCACCGTGGCCCGGATCGGGGAGGAGCTCTTTCAGGTCGGTCTGAACGGTCCGCGGGACGTAGACTGGATGCTGCGGCACCTGCCGGAGGACGGCTCGGTGGAGGTCCGGGACATCACGGCCGGGACGTGCTGTGTGGGCGTGTGGGGGCCGCTGGCGCGCGAGCTTGTGCAGAGCCTCTGTGAGGACGACCTCTCGAACGAGGCATTCGGCTTCTTCCGGGCCAAGGAGACCCATCTGGGCGAGGTCCCGGTCAGGATGCTGCGGCTCTCCTACGTCGGGGAGCTGGGGTGGGAGGTCTACACCACCTCCGACCTCGGCCTCAGGCTCTGGGATCTGCTGTGGGAGGCGGGGCAGCCGCACGGTGTCATCGCCGCCGGGCGCGGGGCCTTCAACGGCCTGAGGCTGGAGAAGGGCTACCGCTCTTGGGGCGTGGACATGCACACCGAGCACGATCCCTACGAGGCGGGCCTGGGCTTCGCCGTGAAGCCGGAGAAGGGAGACTTCATCGGCCGGGAGGCGCTGCTGAAGCGCAGGGAAGAGGGGCCGCGCCGGAGTCTCTGCTGCCTGGTGCTGGACGGCGAGCAGGTGGTTATGGGCAACGAGCCGGTCTTCTCCGGGGAGCGCCCGGTCGGCTACGTGACGAGCGCGGAGTACGGCCACAGCGTGGGCAAGAGCATCGCCTACGCCTGGCTGCCGCCCGAGCTGGCGGAGGAGGGGGTCCGGGTCGAGGTGCAGTACTTCGGGGAGCGGTACGGGGCCGCGGTCGCCCGGGAGCCGCTCTTCGACCCGGCGATGAAGCGGATGAGGGGTTAGCGGTGCGACGAAGCAGGTGAGGTCGGAGAGGTCTTTCTCAGAGCCGGTGGCGGAAACGTCCAAATGAGGAGGTGAGAGGTGGAGGAGAAGGTCAACCCCAATCCCGGGATACTGCTCTACACCCGGATCAAGAAATCCCCCTACTACTACGGCTCGCGCCGGTACGGCGTGCAGCTCTACAGCGTCTACAACCACCACTACCACCCCAGGCACTACGGCGACCCGTTCGAGGAGTACTGGCAGCTCCTTGAGGGCGTGACCGTCTGGGATGTGGGCGGAGCCGAGCGGCAGGTGGAGATCACCGGCCCCGACGCTTTCGAGTTTACCAACATGCTGACGCCGCGGGATCTCAACAAGTGCGCCGTGGGGCAGTGCAAGTACGCGTTCATCACGGACGAGAGGGGCGGCATCATCAACGATCCCGTCCTGTTGCGGCTGGGCGAGAATCACTTCTGGCTCTCTCTGGCCGACAGCGACGTGCTGCTCTGGTGCAAGGGACTGGCCTACAGCATGAACCTGAACGTGGAGATAAAGGAGCCGGACGTGGGGCCGTTGCAGATCCAGGGTCCCAAGTCCAAGGAGGTGATGACGGATCTCTTCGGAGAGGAGATCCTGGAGGTCCCCTACTACTACATGGTGCATCGGGAGCTGGACGGAATGGAGCTCGTGATCTCCCGCACCGGCTACTCCGGCGAGCTGGGCTACGAGCTCTACCTCAAGAACGCCAGCCGCGACGGGCTGAAGCTCTGGGACGCCGTGATGCAGGCCGGCGAGCCGCACGGGCTCAGACCTATCGGGCCGTGCCACATCCGGCGCATCGAGGGCGGCATCCTGGCCCACGGCTGCGACATGACCATCGAGGAGAACCCCTACGAGGTCGGCTACGGCTATAAGTGGATGGTCGAGCTGGAACAGGAGCAGGACTTCATCGGCCGGGAGGCGCTGAGGAGGGTCGCTGAGGAGGGCGTGAGCCGTAAGCTGGTCGGGGTTGAGATCGGGGGCAGCAGGCTCGGCGCTTACAACGATAACTCGATGCCGGACTTCTTCCCGGTTTTGAACAAGGAGGGGGAGAGGATCGGCAAGGTCACCTCGGCCTGCTACTCGCCGCGGCTGGAGAAGAACATCGGGTTCGCCATGGTCCCGGTCGAGTACAGCACCATCGGCGTGGAGCTGGACGTGGAGCGGCCCGAGGGAGTGGTCCCGGCCACGGTGGCAGACCGGGTCTTCTTCAAGCCCGAGAAGGCCGAGCAGAGGCTGACCTCCGCCAAGTAGGCACCGGAGCGGGCGGGCCGGAGCGGTGCTCCGGCCCGCCCCGTACCGCGCATCCGGAGAACGATCTGAGAGCGAACGGTAAAGAGGCCCTGGAGATAGGGGACGTGAGGTACGAGGTAATACCGCTTGCCGGGGTGGAGGAGCTGGTTAGCGAGCACGTTCCAAAGGAGG
>NZ_SKBU01000046.1 GCF_004337705.1 Rubrobacter taiwanensis | reverse complement strand
GATCATCTCAGGCGGCACACCAACCCGCCGGTGTTTTTGATCAGCGGGGCGGTCATCCTGGCCTTCGTTGTGGCGGGAACGGTCTTCACCGGCGCTACGGGCGAGGCTGCCTCGGCGGTGCAGCGGTTCATAAGCACCTACTTTGGGTGGTTTTATGTGCTTTCGGTGAGCTTCTTTTTGATCTTCGTTTTGGGACTGCTCTTCACCCGCTACGGCAGGGTAAGGCTCGGCGGCGATGACTCAAGAGCTGAGTTTTCTACCTGGTCTTGGTTTGCTATGCTCTTTACTGCGGGCATGGGGATCGGGCTCGTCTTCTACGGGGTTGCAGAGCCCATGGCGCATTATCTCGCTCCTCCGGTGGGGGAGGCTGAGAGCGCTCAGGCGGCCCAGGAGGCGATGCACCTCTCGTTTTTCCACTGGGGGCTGCATCCGTGGGCCATCTACATAGTGCTTGGGCTCTCTTTGGGATACTTCGCTTTCCGCAGAGGTCTTCCGTTGAGGCCGGCTTCTGCCTTCTACCCGCTGATAGGCGAGCGGGTTAACGGTTGGGTTGGCGACCTCATAGACATTCTGGCTGTGTTTGGGACGGTCTTTGGGCTGGCCACTTCCTTGGGGATAGGAGCAACCCAGATCAATGCCGGGCTTGAGAGTCTCTTTGGGATACCCTCGAACATAGGGGTACAACTGCTCATCATCTTGCTGATCACCTCCATCACCGCAACCAGCGTGCTCTTAGGCATAAGGCGGGGCATAAGACGCCTTTCGGTAATAAACATGTACCTGGCGATGGCTCTGGCTCTCTTTGTCTTCCTGACAGGCCCCACCATCTTCATCCTCAACACCTTCGTGGGTAGCGTCGGCTACTACTTCCAGAACCTGATCGGCACCTCCTTTCAGATGTTCACCCTCAACGAAGAAGCCGCAGCCTGGCAGACAAGCTGGACGATCTTCTACTGGGGGTGGTGGATCTCCTGGGCACCCTTTGTTGGGATGTTCATAGCCAGAATCTCAAGAGGGCGCACCATCCGGCAGTTCATTGTAGGCACGCTGCTTGCCCCCACCGGAGCCTCCTTTGGGTGGTTCTCCATCTTTGGGGGAGCAGCACTCCACTCAGAGCTCTTTGGAGAAGGAGGCATAGCCCAATCTCCGGCAGAGACCGCCCTCTTTGCGCTGCTCTCCCAGCTACCCGTAGCGGCCATCCTTATAACCCTGGCCTGCGCACTTGG
>NZ_SKBU01000045.1 GCF_004337705.1 Rubrobacter taiwanensis | reverse complement strand
TAGCCTGAATTATTCATAGAGGAGGTTGAAGAGGAGGAGCCTACTCCTGTATACGGTCTAGTTGCTCTGTAACTGACCAAAGAAGGAGGCTCCTCCGTGGGTGATTGTGCCACACAAAAGATGCGCTTTGAAACCACGCCGCTTGCGCTTGAGGCGGCCTTCGATGGCGGCAAGCTCACCTCCGACGGAGGGCTCATCTGGTTGGCCAAAGCGGATGAAGAACTCGGGAATCTGTGCGAAAAGATCGCCTCTCACGTTCCCGAGTGGCGAAAGGGACCTTCCATCAGGCACTCGCTTGTGAGGCTGGTCAGGCAGCGAGTCTTGCAGATAGCGTGCGGCTATGAGGACCAAAACGACTCAGACACCTTGAGGAGAGATCCGCTCTTGAAGTTGGTCTGCGGGTCTCTGCCGGAGACAGACGGGGACCTGGCAAGCCAGCCCACCATCTCTCGCCTTGAGAACGCACCCGACGCCAGAGCCTGCCTGCGCATGGCCGAAGCGTTGAGTGAACTCTACCTCAGGGAGCGCAGCAAGGACGGTGCGCCTCCTGAGCGCATCCTTCTGGACTTTGACGCAACCGACGACCCCGCCCACGGCGATCAGGAAGGTGCTTACTACCATGGCTACTACGAAGAGCACATCCTCCACCCCTTGTTGGTCTTCGACGGGGACACCGGTCAGCTCATCACAGCGGTTTTGAGGGCTGGCAACACCCATGCCAGCCGTGGGGCGTTGGCGGTTCTAAGGCGCATCGTGAGGAGACTCAGGGAGGCGTGGGGAGAAGAGGTGCAGATCGAGATCAGGGCGGATGCGGGCTTCGCGGTGCCAGAGATCTACGACTACTGCGAGAAGGAGGGCATCGGCTACACCATAGGCCTCATCTCCAATCCCAGGCTCGAAGAGATCGCCCAAGATCTCCTTGAGCAGGCAAAACGGGAGTCTGAGGAGAGAGAGGGCGAGAAGGTGAGGCTGGTTTCTGGTGGCTCATACCGGGCTCTTAGTTGGGAGCATGCCCGTCGGGTCATCTACAAAGCGGAGGTTTTGGAGAAGGGCACGAACACCCGCTTTGTGGTTACGAGCCGCTCCGATGAGCCGGAGGAGCTCTACGACTGGTACATCAGACGCGGAGAAGCAGAGGGGTGGATAAAGGACTTCAAGCGAGCGCTGAAAGCCGACCGATTGAGCTGCCATCGTTTCTGGGCGAACCAGTTCCGGCTCATCTTGCACGCGGCGGCCTACTGGCTAATGGACGCTTTACGTAGGAAGCTGGTTGAGGTGGGCGTGAGGCGAATGCAGCTGGACACGCTTCGACTCTCACTCATTAAGATCGGTGGCAGGGTACGCCAGCTGCTCACGAAGGTACGCCTGCATCTGGCCTCGGGGCACCCGGGCCAACGCCTCTGGCACGTGCTCTCCTCAGCAGACCCGGAACTCGCTCATGAATAATTCAGG
>NZ_SKBU01000004.1:68271-69259 GCF_004337705.1 Rubrobacter taiwanensis | reverse complement strand
GTCCTTATGTGCAGCTCCGGAGCAACCGGCGGCTCGTAGGGGTCGCTGACCCCAGTGAACTGCTGTATCTCCCCAGAGAACGCCTTCTTGTAGAGCCCCTTGACATCCCTCTCCGCGCACACCTCCACCGGCGCATCCACATACACCTCAACAAACTCCCCGATCTCCCTCCTTACCTGATCCCTGGCCTCCTTGTAGGGGGAGATGGCCGATACGATAACCGCTACCCCGTTGCGGGTGAGGAGGTTTGCGACAAAGCCGATCCTGAGCACGTTTATGTCCCGGTCCTCCTTGGAGAAACCAAGCCCCTTGGAGAGGTTGGTGCGCACGATGTCGCCGTCCAGAACCTCAACCTTGCCGAGCCTCTCCCTGAGCTCCTTCTCCACGATCTCGCTTATGGTGGTCTTCCCGGCTCCGGAGAGGCCCGTAAACCACAGCGTAAACCCGCGTCCGGGGGAGCCATGGGAGAGTTTTATTCCGTTCTCCAGCGCCAGGTCTGCTCCGTTACGCACTCTTCTTGCCTTCCTTTCAGGAGATGTCGATCCGGGGAACTGCGTAGAGTGCCGGGGCGGGCATGGTCCGCGCCGGCGTGTGCGGGAGGCGGGGGCTCCGGTGCGTCGGGCATACGAGGGTTCCGCCCGAGATCCGTTCGCCCGGTCGCACTCTGTAGCCGGGACCCACGATACAGTCCTCGAGGTGGGCCTCTTCTCCGACCACCGCTCCTGGGAACAGGACACCGCGCCTTACGGTGGCTCCGGCGCGGATCTGGCAACCGCTGCCGACGGTGAGGTCTCCGGAGAGAGCTGCGCCACGCCCGACGATGCTGCCGGAGCGGATCACGATCCGGCCATCGAGCGAGACCGTGGGGTGAACGTCGACGGCCCGGTCCAGCCAGAGGTCCTTCCGTACCTGTTCGCCCGGTATCCGCGTCTTCATCCGGCCCGCGAGCACGTCGCTCTGAGCCTCCCGGTAGGCGCTCAGGTTCCCG
>NZ_SKBU01000004.1:0-68261 GCF_004337705.1 Rubrobacter taiwanensis | reverse complement strand
GCTGTATCTCCCCAGAGAACGCCTTCTTGTAGAGCCCCTTGACATCCCTCTCCGCGCACACCTCCACCGGCGCATCCACATACACCTCGATGAAGCCGTCACCGATGTCGCGGCGGACCTGATCCCTGGCCTCCTTGTAGGGGGAGATGGCCGATACGATAACCGCTACCCCGTTGCGGGTGAGGAGGTTTGCGACAAAGCCGATCCTGAGCACGTTTATGTCCCGGTCCTCCTTGGAGAAACCAAGCCCCTTGGAGAGGTTGGTGCGCACGATGTCGCCGTCCAGAACCTCAACCTTGCCGAGCCTCTCCCTGAGCTCCTTCTCCACGATCTCGCTTATGGTGGTCTTCCCGGCTCCGGAGAGGCCCGTAAACCACAGCGTAAACCCGCGCTCTCTTCTCAACCTTCCGCTCCTTCTCGGTCTCCTCGGGAAATACTACACGGACACGGTATCGAAGGGGGGAGCGGGCGAGAAGCCCGCCCCCGGACCGGCGCTATGAGGAGTTCTTCATCCCCTCGATCAGAACCTCGATAACCTCCGGGCGGGAGAACTCAGGCGGCGGGTACTCGCCCTTGCGCAGCATCTCCCGGACGCGCGTCCCAGAGAAGAAGACGTGCGAGTCCTTGTCGTGCGGGCAGGTCTTGGTGGTGGCCATACCGCCGCAGTTCAGGCAGAAGAAGGCGTGTTCGAAGAAGAGCGGGGTGATCCCGAGCTCGTTGAGGTCTATCTCATCGAAGATGTGCTGGGCGTCGTAGTCCCCGTAGAACGGCCTGCCGCTGGAGTCCTTCCCCGGCCCGGCGTGATCCCGCCCGACGATGAAGTGTGTGCAGCCGTAGTTCTTGCGGCAGATGGCGTGGAAGACCGCCTCGCGCGGACCACCGTAGCGCATCGCCGCCGGGAAGACGGCAAGCACGGTGCGATCCTTGGGATAGTAGCGGTTCAGGAGCACCTCGTAGGAGCGCATCCGCACGTCCGCCGGGATGTCCTCAGAACGGGTTTCGCCGACCAGCGGGTTCAGCAGCAGCCCGTCGACGGTCTCCAGCGCGCTCTTCTGGATGTACTCGTGCGCCCGATGGACGGGGTTGCGGGTCTGAAAGCCCACGATACGCTTCCAGCCCTTCTGCCGGAAGATGGCCCGCAGCTCGCGCGGCTCGTAGTAGTAGCGCGGGAAGGGCCGGGAGGTGGTGCCGTCCTCCAGCAGCGTGACCTCACCCCCCAGCAGCACGTCGCCCTGCCGGTAGAGGGTGGCGACGCCGGGGTGCTCGTCGTTCGTCGTCCGGAATACCTTCTGCGCCTCGTTCTCCTTGTCATAGGTGTAGCGGTCCTCGACCAACATCGTGGCCACGATCTCACCCGCGCCGTTTGCGAGCGCGACCTCCTGCCCCTCGCGGATGTCCGCAGCCTCTTCTTCCGACACGGAGAGCGTTATGGGCAGACTCCAGATCGGACCGTTTTTGAGCCGCATCTCCTCGACCACGCTCTCGTAGTCCTCCCGCACCATGAATCCGGTAAGCGGGGAGAAGACGCCGGTCGAGATCATCTCCAGATCCGAAAGCGTCCGGGGCCCCAGCACCACCTTCGGGTACTCTGCTGCCTGCCGTCTGCGCTCCTCCCGCTCCCCGGCCGGCACCCGGCGGTCCACGAGCTCGCCGCCGTGCGGCTCTATGGTAATGCTGTCCCTGGTTAGCATGTTCTCCTGCACCTCTCCTGACGGGATTATCACAAGGGCTTACGACCGCGCATTCTAGCGCTCTTTTCGCGGCAGATCACCCGAAGTTTCCGGCGTGTTCCACTCCGGCCGGGAGGCGAGCTTGACGGCCGCCGCGGCCAGCAGGAAGAAGAACATGGTGGAGGGCGGTATGTACCAGTGCCACTCCAGGAAGGAGGAGACGAGATATACGACCACGGCCGCGGTGAGGGCCGCCATCCAGAACCTCCGCCCGCCGGTCGCGCCGAGCGTCCCCCGGACCGCGTAGTAGGTCAGGTACACCGCAAAGCCCGCCAGCGCCAGAAAGGCGACGATACCGGTCTCCGTCCCCTGCTCCAGATAGAGGTTGTGCACCTGCCGCACGCCGGAGAGCCCCTCTCGGTTCTCAAGCCAGGTGTAGAGGAAGGTCCCGGCTCCGGTCCCCAGCAGCGGCCGTTCCCGCCACTCCTCCAGGGCCACCGCCCAGTAAGCCGTCCGCTGGTTGGCGCTGAGCGAGGTGAGCCGCTCCTCGGGTTCGGTATCCCGGCCCACGCTCCCGGTGAACGACTCCCACACGCCGCCGGGCCCTCCGTGCTGGTACACTACCATCCCGGCTCCGGTCGCTCCGGCGAGCAGAACACCCGCAAGCACCGCCGCACCGAGCAGCCGGTGGATGCGCGGCACGAGCTCGTAGCGGCTCTTCAGGGCGGCGTAGAAGGCCTGCAGCAGGAAGGCGGCCACCAGCCCGAAGAGCAGAGCTGCCTGCAACCGGGAACCGTCGGCGACCCGCTGCTCCAGCGGCACCCCGCTGGCCGTGAGCCCTTCGAGATTCCTGACGGCGAAGAGCACCGCCCCGGCCGGAAGAGCTGCGAGCGCCAGGTTGGCGAACATCTGCAGCCGGTTGCGCCCGAGAGCGAAGAGCACCGCCAGCCCCACCGCGAGCGTGAGCATGCCCCCGCGGGAGAAGGTGTAGTAGAGCGCGACCAGAGATCCGAAGATCATCCCGGCATGCAGAGCCCGCACGAAGAGGTTCTCCAGCTCCGTCATCCGCGCGAGCGCCAGCACGATGCCCATCCCGATCATGAGCGCCGCCGTGTTGGGATAACCGAGCTGCGAGGAAGCCCGCACCGTATCGAGCGAGGTCAGGGGGAAGGTGACGGGATCTACCTTCTGCAGCAGGACGTAGCCACTGACCAGCACCACTATGATTACGGAGCCGTCCAGCAGCCAGGGGATCTGCCGCCGGTTCGGCAGCGAGGCTAAAGACACGACGAAGATCGCCAGGTACATCGCCGAGCGCAGGATCTCCTGCACCGTCTCCCCCGGCCCTACGCTCCAGATAAGAGAGAGCGCCTTCACCAGTACCAAGGTGGACAAGAGCCCGATCAAAACCCAGCCCGCCCGCGGCACGTCGCCGTAGTAGCGGGCCACGAAGAGCGTTATGAACAGGATCCCCAGCACCAGCACCGCCACCGGAACCCAGCGCTGGACCAGGAAGAGCCCCTGATTCCAGACGCCGTAGCCCGTTATGGACACCAGCGCGAAGAAGAGGAAGATCTTGACCCAGAGCATGCCCCGGGTCATGCCGGAGGCCCGGGTCTCTTCGACCGGGCCGGGCTTTCTCGCGGTCTCGGTCAAAACGATATCACCGGACCTCACAGTCGACTTCTAGCGGACACCCGGATCACCTCCGTTCAGCACGGCGCCGAAGAGATTCGCCCCGGCCTGCAGCAGCTCGTCCGTCACCCGCCGGGCGAGGGTCTTGGGCGTCCGGGCCGCGTGCACGACCAGCAGGACCCCGTCGAATCCCGTGCAGAAGACCTCGGACCTCAGAACCTGCTCGGCCACCGGCGCGTCCAGGAGCACCACCTCCCGGCTCTCCTTCAGCCCCTCCACGGCCTGAACCAGCTCCCGGGATTCTATCAGAGCGGACGAGCCGGGCATAACCGGGCCCGTGGGTACGGCCAGAAGCCCCTCCTCCCCGGCGCGAAACCCGCACCGCTCCAGCGGCAACCCGCCCTCCAGCGCGCTGGTGAGTCCTACGAAGTTGGGCTCGCCGAAGATGCGGTGCAGCCGGGGCCGGCCGAGATTGCAGTCCACGATCGCCGCCCGCCGCCCATCACGCGCCAGCGCCACCCCCAGCCCCACGCACACGCTGGTCCTCCCGGCCCCGGGCTCCGGACTGGTGACCACCACGCTCTTCACCTCCCCGGCCAGCGCGGTGAGGTTGCGGGCTAGGTCCCTGAAGTGGATCTCCAAAGCGCCCGCCGGCTCGAGGAGCCTCAAGAACGCCCGCTCTTCGGCAGCCTCCAGACTCAGGTTCGTTCCTCCTCGCGGTACTCGGGGATGACGCCCAGCACCGGCGCGCGCAGAGTGAGCTCCACATCCCGGGCCCCGCGCCAGTCGCGCGCCCGCGCCTCCAGCACCAGAGCCAGCGCACCGCCCAGCACGATCCCCAGCCCCCCGGCCAGCGCGCCGTTGAAGAGCGGACGCGGCCCGGATCTACGCTCGGGCACCTCCGCCGGCCGCTCCACCGCCGCATTAACGGCCAGCGTACCGCCAACGAGCCCGCCCTCGCTCAGCTCGTTCACCCGATCCGCCAGCGCCCCGGCATAGGCGTTAGCAGCCGCCGCGGCTCGCTCCGGATCGGGAGCCGAGAAGCGGACCGAGATCTCCCCAGAACTCGCCGCGCTCACCTCCAGACGCTCATTGAACTCCTCGCCCCTCCCCTCCCAGCCCGAGCGCCGGATGGCCTCCTCAACTAGCTCCCGATTGGCCACCGAGCCCAGCACCTCCTGCGCCAGCGCCTCCGGAGCCTCCTCCCCGAGATTTATCTCGGGCCGAATGGTGACCGCAGCTCCGGCAGTATACGCCGGCTCCCGGAGGAGACCGAAACCCAGAGCCCCGAGCGCCATGAGCGCCGCGATCCCACCGACCAGAAACACCCTCTGCCAGAGGATGTAGAGTATCTCCGAGAGGACGAAGTCCTCCCGCCCTCCTGCCTGCCGGCTAGTAGATCGCACTCTCCAGCACCGTCTCGCGGTAAGCCTCCGGATCGGCGTTCAGAAGCTGAAGTATGGCGGGAGCCTGCTCGGCCTCGCTCTCCTGGATTATCTCGCGCGCCTCCTCATACCGCCTCTGAACCACGAGCGCGTCCGCTATGGCGAGCTCGACCGAGTCTATGAAGCTCTCCCGCTGCACTCGCTGCGGACCCGCCATGCCCTCCAGCTCGCGCTCCGCCCGCTCCCTGGTCTCCCGCAGTCTCACCTCGCCCAGCGCGGGCGCGCCGGTGCGTACGTAGATCCGGCCCAGATCGTAGCGCCCCTCCAGCGAGAGCCGGTTTATGTGCATGAGCCCGATGTACACGTCCCGGGCCTCCTCCAGCTCCCCGAGCCGAATGTACAGCGCTGCGAGCTGGTGCCGGGTCGGAATGGAGTTGGGGTTCAGCTCCAGCGCCCGCCTGTAGCTCTCCACAGCCGCCCGCGGCTCGTTCAGCTCCCCGGCCTGCAGCTCGGCCAGCGAAACGTAGTGCGCGTAGTTGCGCGGCTCGCGCTCTATAGCCACCTCTATCGCACGCAGCGCCTCCTGCGGCCGGCCCTGCTGCCGGTAGAGCGCAGACTCATACACCAGCGGCCGCGCGCTGAAAGGGTTCAGGCGCGCCGCCAGCTCCAGATGCTCCAGCGCAGCCTCCGTATCCCCGGCCGCGGCGAGCCGTTGCTGCTCGGCGGTGTAGCGGTCGGAGAAATAGATGCCCCCGCCCAGCAACATAACGGCCGCCGTGACGAACCCCACGGCGATTCTGAAGATTGCTCCACTCACCACCCGCCAAGATATATCTGAAAAGCTCCCCGAATACAAGAAAGAGAGACAGACCCCGAAGGGTCTGCCCCTCTTTACTTCGCTAGCCGCTAGAGGCTAACTACCGGGCGATCCGGCGAGCCAGAAGACCACCGGCAACCAGCAGAGCACCAGCGCCCAGCATCAGCATGGAGGCACCGCCCGTGTCCGGCAGCAGGGCGAAGCCCTCCTCACCGGCCACGCCTTCCTCGATGATCACCTCGCCATCATCCCCGTACTGGACAGCGCCAGCCGCAGTGATGTTCTGAATCAGCTGCTGGCAGTACTGGACCTGAGCCTGCGTCAGATCCTGCGCAGAGTACTGGGTGTCGACCTGATACTGAGCAGCATCCTGATCGCCGAAGATGGCGATGCACTCCTGCACGTTCAGAGTGGTGGCCTCAGCACCGGCGTGCGCCTCAGCGAGAGCCGGCGAAGCCGCAGCCAGCATCATGGCCAGCATAGCCCCAACCAACATCAACTTCCTCAACTCTAACACCTCCTTCTAGGCGGAAGTTACCGTCGGACCGCATTCTCTCAATGTATCTCCCGCGTGTCAACATTGAATCGGGGTTTTTTTCAATTTTTCTTAATTTTTCTTAATTTAACGCCGGCAGTAGCCGAAATCCACGGTGTACATACGGACGTTGTTCATTCCCCGGTAGGTACCGCCGGCGACGCCTATTCCGACGTGGCGGAATTGCCGGGCGAGGATATTGGCCCGGTGGCCGGAGCTATTCATCCAGTTTTGGAAGATGGGGCCGGGCCATCCCTGCTGGCCCCGTCCCCAGGCTATGTTCTCTCCGACGCCGGAGGCGCGGCAGCTGTTAGGCGGGTATCCGAAGCGCTTGAGCCGCTGTTGGAAGGACTGGCCGTTTCGGGAGGTATGGGAGAAGTAGTTGTTCTGGATCATATCTCTGGAGTGGTAGCGGGCGGCTCTTTGCAGCCGGGGATGGATGCAGAGCGGGCGCAGGCCGTGGTTGCGCCGGGCCTGGTTGTGCAGAACCAGCATGCGGTGCTCGGCGTTATTGAGGATCATGGTACCGCCGCCACAGGTACGCACCTGCTTGCCGGAGGCGGCCTGGGCCGGTTCCGGGCCGGTCAGAGACGCGGCACCGAAGGCGGCGAGGCTCGTCGCCGCGGCGGTGAGGAAGATCAGCGCGTATTTCACGTCCCCCCTCCAGAGCGTATCTTGTGTAGAGCCGTGTATACGGCTTTATCGGTGCCAGACCGGGGATACTTTAGCAGAGGGGGAGCGTGTGTCAAACGCGCCCGGTCCGGCCGGGGCTCATTTGTTCATCGAGCGGATGAAGGTGAAGATAAAGACGGCCGAGATCACCATCAGCACTCCGGCTGCGATCAGGCCCAGCCCCACCAGGATGGTCGTCTCCAGGCTGGCCGTCTGCCATTCGCCGCCCGAGACCCACACAAAGGCAAACAGCGAGGCGAAGAAGGTCAGCAGGATCAGGATCATGCCCCCGGGCAGGTCCCTGATCTGGATCGCCGACCGCTCTATAAGGTATGAGAGCCTACCCCCCTTGGGGTAGCCGCTGTTGCGCACGTTCTCCAGCGTGCGCCGGAACTCCTCCTCCCCGGCCAGCCCCATGACGCGCGAGATATAGTACGCCTCGGCGGGGGGTTTGCCCAGCCGCAGAAGCTCCAGGTAGTTGCGCCTGTACAGGTCCACCGCGTTCGAGTGCGGGGAGGCCAGCTGCTTCAAGAAAGCGTGGTTGTCCAGGCGGGTCGCAAACCGGCGGGCCTCTGCCTCCTCTTCGGGAGTGCAGTGGGGCCGGTTGCTTACTATCTCGTTGACCTCCAGGAAGAACATCTCGCGGGAGAACTCGATCTGGCTCTGGCGCTCGCGGCGGCGGGCGGAGATCTCGGTCCTTATCCCGCGCGCCCGGTACTCCTCGCGCCTCAGCCGGTAGACGTGCTCCTGATAGAAGTCGCGCTCCTCGATAGTCTCGGCTTCATCCCTGAGCCGGTAGGCTTCTTCAAGAGTTCTTGGGATCTTCCTCTCTTCCATAGATATCTGCGGCCGGACCCCTGGTCTCTCCGTCTCCGGATGGCAAATCTTCTCCTACCCCTATGATACCACCGGGAATACGCGGCTAACCCGGAAGTCCCTCCCGGTCCGGATCCCAGAACGAATAGACGAGGCTCCCGCCCCGCACGCTCACCCTCAGATGCCCCTTCTCCGCGAGCCCGGAGAGCATCGCGTCCGCCTCAGAGACCGTGAGCGTCGTCTCCATCGCGGCCCGGGCGGCGGTGACCTCTCCGCGGCGCTCGATGACCTCCAGCAGCTCCCTCTCCCTGGTGTCTGCCGCCGGAGCAGCCCTCTCTCCGGGATCTATCATCTCGGCCACCCCCTTCGCGAAGAGCCCCAGCGCCGGTAACAACGTCCAGCCGAAGATGAAGATCATCCACCAAAACCCGGTGGCCAGAACGTAAGCGGCGGCGATGAGGATAACCCCTCCCACGACCAGCCCTGTGGCCGCCCGAGCCTTCGGGCTCATCCCCTCGACGTCTATCCCAATATCGGATAGGAGCTTTCCGGCCTCGCTCCCGGCGGCTCCCTTCCCGCCACCCGGAAGGTCTCTGCCGGAAGGATGTTCTGGAAGCCCGTGGCGCCTCATGATCCCGTTTAAATATAACAGTAATCACGTGTGGCGGCTAGCCTCGAAACCCGGGGATGCTACCCTTCAGAAGAGCGAAGCGGAGGTGTGGAAATGGCGCAAGAGCTGAAGGATAAGATAGAGAGATCCCGGGAGGATCTTCTGGAGGAGCTAAAGGAGTTCCTGCGCATCCCCTCGGTCTCCGCGCAGGGCGGCGCCCGGTTCCGCGAGTGCGCAGAGTGGGTGGCCCGCAAGCTGCGCGAGGCCGGAGCCGAGGCGCGCCTGATGGAGACCGCCGGACATCCGGTGGTCTACGCCGAGATCGGGCAAGGCGAGAGGACGCTCCTCTCCTACGGTCACTACGACGTGCAGCCCCCCGAGCCGCTGGAGCTCTGGGAGAGCGACCCGTTCGAGCCGGAAGTGAGGGACAGCAAGCTCTTCGCCCGGGGAGTGGCCGATGACAAGGGTGATGTGCTGGCCCGCATCCAGGCCCTCAGGCTCTACCGGGAGGTGTTCGGCGAGCCCCCGTTCCGGCTGAAGTTCCTCATAGAAGGCGAGGAGGAGGTCGGCAGCCCCTCGCTAGGGAAGTTCGTGCGCGAGAACGCCGACCTGCTGCGCGCCGACGCCTGCCTGTGGGAGGGCTCGATGCAGGACGAGTCCGGACGGCCCCTGATCTTCTGCGGCACCAAGGGGATGCTCTACGTGGAGCTGCGGGCGAAGGGAGCCTCCCACGACCTGCACAGCATGTACGGTGGCATAGCGCCCAATCCGGCCTGGCGGCTGGTGCAGGCCCTGAGGACCATCAAGGACGAGACGGGCGAGATCACGCTCGACGGCCTGCACGAGCTCGCCGATCCGCCGACCGAGCTAGACCTGCGCGCCATAGAGGAGATACCCTTCGACGAAGAAGCTCTTAGGGCCTCCTGGAACGTCGAAGCCTTCGACCGCGGCCTCACCGGCGACGCCCTGCTGCGCGAGCTGCTGCTGCGCCCGACGGCGAACATCGCCGGGATGCACTCCGGCTACACCGGTCCTGGCTCCAAGACGATAGTGCCCTCCGAGGCCTTCGTAAAGATGGACTTCCGGCTCGTCAGCGGCCAGAGCCCGCGACGGGTGATGCAGCTCCTGCGCGAACATCTGGACCGCCGCGGGTTCGAGGATGTGGAGATAGTGGACCTCGGCGGTCTGGAGCCTGCCAAGACCCCGGTGGACAGCCCGGTGGTGCGGCTGGCGGTCGAGAGCTGGCGGGAGATCGGGCGGGACGACGCCGTGGTCTACCCTACCGTCGGCGGCAGCGGTCCCACCTCGTTCATCGCCACCGACCTCGGCATCCCGACCGTGATGACCGGGAGCGTGGCCTGGGCGGGGAGTCGCATCCATTCCCCCAACGAGTCCACGCGGCTCGAAGATTACTTCGAGACCGTGGAATACTTCGCCACCCTCTTCAGGAAGTTCGGAGAGCGGTGAGCGAGAAGACCGGCGGACTAAGGCTGCCCGACCGCGTCCGGCAGAGCATCGCCGCCGCGGCGGCGGAGCAGGGGCCGCAGGCGCGGGTGGTAGCTGCCCAGACGCGCACCTCCATGCGGCCGCCGCAGGCGCACGTCGTGGTCGCGGCGGAGAGGAGAGACATAGAGCGCATCCGGGGGAGAGTCTCGCTCGTGCGGCGCCTCGAGCTCTACAAGACCTCCTACGGCCCCGTGGTACGCCTGGCACTCAGCGCCTACCCGCCGGACGGCGAGCCCCTGAGCGCCGCCGCCGTGCTGGACGTCGCGCAGGTAAGCGGGGATGCCGTCCTCACCGGTCTCGGCAAACAGAAGGACCTCTACCTCCACTTCTACCGGGCGGAGAGCGGCGACCTCGTCTACGAGTTCTCCAAACAGCTCTCCAACGACGAAAAGCAGCGCGGCGAGGCCCGCAGAATCCTCAGGATGGCCCGCGGGGCATACGGGGAGACCCCCGCGGAGCGGCGCAGCTTCCGGCGCGCAGTCGCGCTGGCCGGGCGGCAGTTCGAGCTGCCGGTACCGCCGCCGGAACGAGCTCCGGACGCTCCCCCGAAGCCCTGAGCCGCTGAATTCCGACCACCCGCTGCGTATACTCTCTGGTAATGCGCAGCGGAGGATCGACGGCCGACTTCGTAGACCGGCTGAAAGAGGCATTTCAGGCAGCCCGCCGGAGCGGGGTGCGCCTGAGCGCGGGCGGCGGGCAGCTGGAGCCGGAGCTCCCGGGAGAGACCGAGCACCCCCGCGGGGGGGACGCCGTGGAAGCGTTCGAGGCAGACCCGGTCACCGAGCGTCACCCGGGAGATCCGGACGGCTCCTCCCGGCTGGCTTACTTTCTGGACGGGGTGCAGGTGACCTACGAACTCGGCCGGGCGGGAACCGTCCCGATCGTTCTGGCCACCGTCGCCGCAGCCGTCGCGCAGCGGCGGGAGCGCCGGCTGCACCGGATGGAGCTGGACGGCGCGCCGCAGATCCTGCGGGCGCTCGTGCTGCCCCGCTCCGGGGCCCGCCGGCTCTTCGAAGCGGTGCTGGAGGCGGGCATACCGCTTCTCCCCGGCGATCCCGGCCGGATCCCGGCCGGCGCCCCCATGGTCCTCGCAGACTCAACCCCGCAGCAAGGCACCGGAGCAGACCCGGCAGACTACGCCGGGCTCAAGCAGCAGGCCCGGGCCAAGGTCCGCTCGCTACGGGAGGGTCTGGAGCGGCTGCTGCTGGAGCGCTGGTCGGCTCTGGAGACGGGCGGGGACTGGATCGCGGTCGACGGACAGCTCCCGCTACCCGCAGAACGGGCCGTGGGGATCGCCAAGAGCTCCGGCAAGCTCTTCTTCGGCGGCGAGCAGGCCCGGATGCTACTCGAGCTCGGAGCAGGCCGCCGCACGACCGCCTTCGTCCCGCCGTGGCAGGTCGCGCGGGCCGCGGCCGGGCACCCCGAAGACGAACGCGCCTCGTGGTACGTGCGGCTCATGCCCGCCCCGGACGGAGCGGACGCCATGGAAGGGCTCGTCCGGCTGGAGATCCGGCGCACCTTCGCGGTCAGCCGGGATCCCCGGCCGGAGGAGATGGACGAGATTACGCGCTGGCTCCTGGCCGAGCGCGTGCCGCTCGCCCGGCCCGATCCGCGCTGGGCCTCCATGATCTACCCCATCCACCACGTCGAGAAGATGCTCAAGCCCCTGGTCGCGGACCAGCGGCGCACCCGGGCGCGGCTCGAACGCCTGATAGCCAACTTGCAGGGAGGATAGAGGAGAGTGCTGCACAGGGAGTTTCTGGATCTGGACGCCGGTCCCGTGGGCCGGGTCGTGACCAGCGAGGAGTATCCAGCCACCGCCCACGAGTTCTACTTCTGGACGGCGGAGTCCGAGGCCGCCCGAAAGCTGGACATCGGGCACATCGTCGCTGCCGAGTCCGAGGATGCAACGGCCGTCGCCGTTCTGGACGACCCCCGGCGCTACTCGGACCTCGCCAGCTTCCTGGACGACTTCTACGCCCGCGACGGCGACGCCGCCCTCGAAGCCCTCTCCGAGCGGGTGGAGATCCTGGTCTTCCGCGCCCGTGTACTCGCTACCCGGCACCGCTCGGGGCACGGGAAGTCCCGGCGTCCGGTGCGCAGCGGTCCGGTATACTTCGCCACCCGCTCCGCCATAGAGTTCGCCCTCGGCCGGGAAGACTTCTCCGGAACCCCGATCCCGATGCTCCTGCACGAGAACGGCAACCAGGCGGGCGGCGCGCCGCAGCGCACCCCGCTGTACGTGGATGAGGATTACCTGCTCGGCCCCGAGGCCGGCCACATGAACATAACCGGCATGAGCGGCCTCTCCACCAAGACCAGCCACGCGCTCTTCACCATCGCGAGCATCTTCCAGAACGCCGGTAAGAAGAAGGTGGCCGCGCTCATGTTCAACGTCAAGGGCGCAGACCTGCTCTTTCTGGACAAACCCGTGGAGCCCCCCGCCGACGACCCCGCCCTCGCCGCCCGGTACGAGGAGGCCGGGGTCAGGGGGCTCTCCGACGAGGAGCGGAGGATGTATGAGGACCTCGGCCTGCGCGTGGAACCGTTCGAGAACCTCAAGATCTTCGCCCCTCTAAGGCCCGGGATGGACCCCAAAGAGCGGGAGGTGCGGGTGTCTGAGATCTCCCCCCGGCGCCTTAACACCCTGCGCAACACGCCCGGAGAGAGCCTGTGCGTCTACCCCATCGTCTGGGAGCTGGGCGACGTGCTGCCCTACGCCGGCTACGTCTTCGACCCCGCAGACTACGACGACAAGTTCCGCGGGTTTGTGGAGTACCTGAGGTCCCAGAGGGTCCGGACCATGAGCGAGCTCTTCGACGAGATAGACCGGGCCCAGGAGGAGATGGCCGAGAAGGAGGCCACCGGCTGGAGGGGACACCACACGGCTACCATAGCCAAGGCCTACAACCGCTTCTCCAACCTGCCCAGCAAGTGCGCCGGGCTGCTGGTGCACGGCCGGGTGGAGTACGGCGACGCCCCGCGGGTGGACGATCCCTTCGAAGACCGGGAGATGCGCGTCGTGGACATCTCCCGGCTCTCCGGCGTGCCCCAGGATCTCATCGTGACGAGCGTGATCCGCAGCATCTGGGAGAAGGCCGAGAAGGGCGAATTGAACGTGGACAAGCTCATAATCTTCGTGGACGAGCTGAACAAGTACGCCCCCTCCGGGGCGAAGAGCTCCTCGCTCAAGGACACGCTCGTAGACATCTCAGCCCGGGGCCGCCACCTCAGGCTCACCCTCTTTGGGGCACAGCAGTTCCGCAGCAAGGTGGACGAGGAGGTCATCGGCAACGCCGCGACCAGCCTCTACGGCAGGATAGGAGACGAGGAGATCACGAACGCCAGCTACCGCTCCTTCTCCCAGACCACGCGCGATGAGCTGCTGCAGTTGGAGAAGGGGCGCCTCTTGCTGCGCCACGCCCACTATGCCGTGCCGGTCTTCGGCCGCTTCCCGCGCCCGCCGGTCCTGATGGGCAAGCAGGGCACCGACATCTTCGGAACGAAGAGCGGGGATCTGGCCGAAGCGGTGCAGAGCACCCTCCGCGGCCTCAACCACCGCCCCCCGCCCCTGCCCAAGATCCGGGAGGACATAGCCGGAGCGTCCGAGGAGCAGATCCTGGAGCTGCTGGACAAGATCTCCGCTGTCTGCCGCAACGGCGGGACGAGAGACCCCTACAGGATGCTCAAGCGTGAGCTCGGACGCGAGAGCGGGTTCGGCTTCGGAGACTCTCCCTTCCGCCGCGGCTTCGGTCCGCCGGAGGACGACCGGGGCCGTGGTTAGGGTCGCACACATCTCGGATACGCACCTGGGCTACAGCCGGTACGCGAAGCTCTGCCCGGAGACCAGCCGCAACCAGCGGGAGGTGGACGTCAGGGAAGCCTACCGGCGGGCGGTAGAGGAGATCCTGAGGCGTGAGGTGGACCTCGTCGTCCACTCCGGCGACGTGTTCGACACCATCCGCCCGGCCACCCACGTGATCATAGACTTCCTCCGGCAGACGGACCGCATCCTCCGGGAAGGCATCCCGTACTACGGCATCGCCGGCAACCACGAAACCCCGCGCCTGCGCTCCACCACTGCCGCGCTGGAGTACGCCAACATGCTCGGTGCCCGCTTCGCCCACGGCTACGAGCCGGTGTACGACTCCACGCAGGCCGGAGAGACGACCGTGGGGCTCGCCCTCGTCCCCCACGGCGCGGTGCTGGACCGGGATCTCGTCGTGAGCCCGGACCCGGCGGCGGAGATAAACATCATGGTTACGCACGGGACGGTGCCGGGGCTCAGGATCCACGGCCACGAGCTCGGCGACGTGGACCTGACGCCGGGCGTGCTGGACCAGGGCTTCGACTACGTGGCCCTGGGCCACTACCACAAGCACCACCGGCACAACCACAACTCATACTACGCCGGGGCCACCGAGCGCTTCAGCTTCGCCGAGGCGGACTTCGAGACCGGGTTCGTGATCCTGGACTTCTCCGGCGGCGAGGTGCGGGTGGAGCACGTCCCGCTCCCCGCCCGCCCCATGCTGGACCTCCCCAAGATAGACGCCCGCGGGCTCTCCGGTCCGGAGCTGACCGAGGAGATCCGGCGGCGCGCGGAGTCCGTCGAGCTGAACGGGGCCATCGTGCGCCTGAAGGTCGTAAACGCCCCGGCCGGCAGCGAGGTGGACCGCGAGCTGCTGCGGGAGCTCCGGAGCCGATGCCTCAACTTCAGCCTGGAGATCAGCGCTGCTGAGACCGCTCCGGAAGCCGCCGGCGAACCGGCCGCGACCGCCTTCGGCCCGCTGGAGGAGGAGCTGCGGAGCTTCGTAGAGATCCGGCGGGAGCGCGGCGAGCTGGAGAAGGAGTTCGCCGCCGAGTTTCTGGAGCGCGGCGTGGAGTACCTGCGGAGCGCCGCAGAAGAGGAGCGGGCGGCGTCGTGATCCTGGAGCGCCTGTATCTGGAGAACTACAAGCAGTTCCGCGACCCGCTGGAGCTGGAGCCCCCGGAGGGAGCCATCGGGGTTGTGGGTGCCAACGGGGCCGGGAAGACCACGCTCTTCGAGAGCATCCTCTGGGCCTTCTTCGGCCCGCAGGCCGGCGGCGAGCGGTTCAAGAACGACATGATCCCCTGGAGCGGCGGCTCCAGCCGGGACAGGACCGCCGTGCGGGTGACGCTGGATACCGGCGGCGGCCGCTACACCGTCGAGCGGACCCTGCAGAGCGGCCGGGCCCAGGCCCGGGTGCTGAGCGGAATGGGGGGCGAGATCTTGAGCGGCCCGCGGGAAGTCTCCGACTGGGTGCAGAACCACCTGCTGGGCATGGATCAGAAGGCGTTCGAGTCCACCTTCTTCGCCCGCCAGAAGGAGCTGGAGTTCTTCTCCGGCGTGACCGGCATCAGCCGCCAGCGGGAGGTAGCGCGGCTGCTCGGTATCAGCCGGATCGAGCGCGCCCGGGAGCTGCTGAACGAGGAGCGCCGGAAGGTCAGGGAGCGCGCCGAGTTCCTGGAAGCGCGGCTGGCGGGAAGAGATCGCGAAGGGCTGGAGGAGGAGCTCGCCGCCGTCCGGGAGGAGAAGGCGGAGCTCCAGCTCCGCCTTGCCGCCGCTCGAAAGGAGCACGAGGCCGCAAGCTCGGAGCTTGCCGCCGCCCGCCAGGAGCGGGAGCGGCTGGAGGAGCTCTACCGGGAGCACAACCGCCTGAGCTCGGAGCTCCGGGAGGCGCGCGCCGGAGAGCAGCGTGCGGCGGACCGGGCACAGGCGCTGCGGGAGCGCCTGCGGGAGCTGGACGAAGCGGAGCGCGAACTGGAGCGCCTCCGGCCCGCCCTGGAGCGCCTGCCCCGGGTGGGGCGGGAGCTGAAGAGACTGGACGAGACCCGCCGCCAGATCGAGGACCGGGAGCGCGCAAAACGGGAGCTCGGCCGCGCCCGCCGCCGGGCGGCGGAGGCCGTGGTGAGGTCCTCCCGGCTGCTGGAGGACCTGGACGGCTTCGACGAGGAGCCGCTGCCGGGCTGGGCGGCGGTCCTCCGGATCGAGGACGAGACCGAACAGATGCACGAAGCCGTCAGGGTACTCCGGCATGCTCCGGACGCGCTGCGGGCCGCCGAGGAGCGCCTCCACCGCCTTAAAGACCTGGGACGGCGCCACGCGGAGCTCGAGCGGGAAGAGGCCGGGCTGCGGCGGGCGGAAGAGGCGCTGGCCGGGCTCGCGGAAGATCTGTCCGCGGTGGAGGAGGAGATCCGGGAGGTCTCGGGCGGAGAGGATCTGGAGGCTCTCTCGGAGAGGCTGCGCGGCCGCAAGGAGGATCTCCGGCAGAAGATCGCCGCTCTGGAGGGCGAGGCAGCGGCCGCCGGGCGGGAGGCGGCGAACCTGGACCGGGCCCGGGAGATCGTGGAGGCGGCGGGCTCAGAGGGAGAGTGCCCCACCTGCCGCCGGCCGTTCGATGGCGACGACTACCGGGCGGTCGTGGAGACCCAGAAGCGTCAGGCGAAGATACTGCGCGACCGGGCGGCCGAAGCCCTGGCGGAGGCCGGGCGCCTCCGGGAAGAGGCCGACGCCGTCTCCGGACGCCTCCGGAGCGTCGCGGGCAGGCTGCGCGAGCTCACCCTCCTGAAGGAGCGGCGGACGCAGACCGCCGCCCGGCTCAAGAGCGCCGAGGAGAGCCTCGCCCGGGACCGCCGGCGGGTCGAGGAGCTGCGCGCGCAGCTTCCGGCCGCTCCTCCGGCGGAGGAGGAGATCCGGCGGGCCACCGACCGGGTGGCGTGGCTGACCCGGCTGCGGGAAGCTGGGGCCGGGATCTCGAGCTGCATTCAGGCCTTCCGGGACGCCGAGGAATCCGTCGCGGAGCTGCGGGACGAGATCCGGCAGCTCGCGGACCTCGCCTACGACGCGGAGGAGCACCGGCGGCTCGAAGCGGAGAGGGCGCACCTGGAGGGGGTCCGGGGCCGGGTCGAGGTCCTGCGTGCCGACCTCTCCCGCCGGGGCGGGATCGAGCGGGAGCTCGATGAGGCCGAGACCGCCGGAAAGAGCTGCCGGGAACGGGCCTCCAGTCTGAAGGCCCGGCTGGCCGGACTGGCCTTCAACGAGGCGGAGTACCGGGCCGCCGGAGAGAGGCTGCGAGCGGCCGAGCTCCAGCGCGATGCCCTCGGCGAGCGGTTGCACGAGCTGGAGCGGGAGCACACCCGCCTGGAACACCGTCTGGAGAGCGTCGCCGGTAGGCTCCGGGAATACGACGCGGACCGGAAGAGGGCCGACGAGCAGGCCGCCCGGGCCGGGCGCCTGGAGCGGATGAACCGGCTCTTCAAGGAGTTCTACGTAGAGCTGAGCAGCCGCGCACGCCCGGCGCTGGAGCGGGAGGCCAGCGAACTCGTCCGCATGCTCACCGACGGCAAGTACGAGCGGGTCGAGTTCGACGAGAACTACGGGCTCCGGCTCTTCGACGGCCTCTCGGACGCCTACGGCATAGAGCGGTTCTCCGGCGGCGAGGCGGACATCGTGAGCCTGGCGGCGCGGGTCTCCCTCTCCAAGATGATCTCGGCCCGCAACTCGGAGGCTCTGGGATTTATCGTGCTGGATGAGGTCTTCGGCGCGCTGGACTCCGACCGGCGGCACAACGTGCTCCTGGCCCTCGACCGGCTCAAGCGGGCCTTCGGCCAGATCTTCATCATCTCCCACGTCGTAGACGTGCAGGAATCGGCGCTCCTGGACGAGATCTGGCTCGTCGAGGAGGACGGGGAGAACAAGAGCCGCACCCGCGTTCTAAAGCCCGGAAAGAGCGATCTGGAGCGGATACTCTAGAGCCGGGCGAGCAGCTTCAGTGCGTCGTCCGCATCCATATCCAGCACCGAGAACCCGGCCCCGGTGGAGCCGGAGGCCACCTGCACCTCCAGACTGGCCAGGTGCAGCCGACGCTGGAAGGGCGTCTGCGAGACGGTGCGTGACTGCAACCGCCGGCGCGGGACCACGACCGTCGTGCGGGCCAGGTTGCGGAACCGGACCGTCAGCCGCTCGGAAGCGTAGTTCCAGCCCGCCGCCCGGAACCTGAGCCAGCCGAGGACCGCCGCCGGCAGGACCAGCAGCAGGGCGAGCATCCCCCACGGGTAGAAGAAGTAGGAGAGGGGAGCAGCCAAAAGCAAGACCGGCACGACGGCCCGGATCAGGTACCGGCGCAGTGCGCGCCGCGGCACGGGCCCAACCTCCTGCACCGGCGCGGCGAACTCGGGTGCGGCTGCCTCCAGCAGCCCCGGGACCTCCTTGACCGGCAGCAGTGGATAGAGCGTGGTAGAGGTCCCCTCCTCCGCCCCGTACCCGGCGCTGTCCACCCGGAGGTAAGCAAGCCCGAACGGCTGCCGGAGCACGCCCTCCACGACCCGGATCGCCTGGATGCGGGCCAGCGGGATGGTGGCCTCGTAGCGGTTCAGCAGCCCGCGCCGGATGTGCAGGTGGTCCCCGGACCTGGAGAGCGTAAATCCGTAGTAGGCGAGGAAAGTCCCCCCGATGGCGAGCAGCCACGCGAAGACGAGCAGCGCCGCAACGTAGAGCACCGCGGTCCCGGCGTCCCGTGGCAGGATAGCCTCGAAGAGGCGGGCGGCCAGGGTCTCCGGCAGAACCTGCTGCACGAACTGCGTGGCCCCGGCCAGCAGCGAAGCCGCGACCCCGACCTGGCCCGAAGTCGCCCCGGCCACCAGCAGCTCCCGGACGCCCAGCGTCCGGAGCACCTCCCGCTCCGGCTCCTCTCCGCCCCCTGTCTCCCGGTGCACCCGGGTCAGCCGCTCCCGCAGCGCCTCCGCCGTCTCCCGGGAGAGCGCCGGCAGCCGGACGTCCGGCTCGGAGCCGCCGCCGGCCGTCTCTATTCGCAGCTCCACCACGCCGAAGAGGCGCTGTATGACCCCCTGCACGGTATCCACCGACTGGATGCGCTCCAGCCGCAGCGAGCGCTCGCTCTTCTGCACCACGCCGCGCCGCAGGGTGAAGGTGTCCCCGGCCACGCTGTAGGTCGTAGCCCGCCAGGAGAGCACGCCCCACACGGCCGCTCCCACCACCAGCAGCACCGCGAAGAAGCCGATCAGGACGAGCGTGCCGGGCCGCAGTCCGCCCCCGAAGAGGGCGGCGAGACTGGGAAAGGCGGCGATGCCGATCCATTGCCGGATCGTGCCCAGAGCGTCCAGCAGCATGCCTACCGGATGCAGGTGCCGGTCCAGAAGCGGCGGCTCCCGCTCGGCCGTCGGCTTTCCGAAGGCCTCGGGACGCTCCAGGAACTCCCGGGGCTCAGAGCTCATCTTGGGTCTTGGTAAGCTCGGCGATGCGGTCCCGGACGGCGGCCGCGACGGGTGCGGCGAGCTGCGGGATCTGGTTCGGCCCGGCGGCCGTGTAGAAGATGACGGTAGAGAGCCCCAGCGCCCGCTGCAACGGACCGTGCTGGGTGTCCACGTGCTGCACCCGCGCCATCGGCACGAGCGTGCGCCGCACCTTTAACAACCCCCGCTGAAGATCTATCTCGGTCTCCCGCACCTCGTAGCGCCACCGGCGCCAGAGCACGGCCGGGATCACCCCCACGATGAGCACCCCGAGAGCGAGAGCCCCCAGTACGGGCAGGAGACCCACGTAAACCGGAGCCCCGGCGAGCGTGAGAACCACCGTCCCCGCACTCCCCAGTGCCAGCAGAAAGAGTGCCCAGAAGGAGCCGACGATGCGCCAGAGCGCCTTCGCCCGGGGGTCTAGCCGCTCCTTCGGCTCCGCCTTGAGCCCGCCCTCTTCCCGGACGCTGCTCACCGGCCGGCCCCGACCCTCTCGCCGCCTTCTCTGGCGGCGAGCTGTCCGCAGGCGGCGTCTATGTCCTGGCCCCGGCTCGGGCGCAGCGTGGCCGAGAGCCCTCTCTCGCGGGCGCGCCGCAGGAACTCCTTCGCGGCCGGCTTCGAGGTGGCGGTGTACCCGGTCTCCGTCCAGTTGAAGCGCAGCAGATTCAGGTGGTAGAGCCGGTGGTCGAGCAGCTCGGCCAGCGCGGCGGCGTGCTCGGGCGTATCGTTTACCCCGGCGAGCAGGGTGTACTCGAAGAAGAGCTTGCGGCGCGTCCTCTCCACGTAGTAGCGGGCGGCGGACATGAGCTCCGGGATGGTGTGCCTCGCCGCGACCGGCATCAGCTCCCGGCGCTGCTCCTCGAACGGTGTATGCAGCGAGATGGCGAGATGGAACTGCTCCGGCTCGTCGGCGAAGCGCCGTATCTTCTCTACCAGCCCGCTGGTCGAGACCGCGATTGACCGGGCCGCCAGGTTCAGCCCGCGCCCGTCGTTGAGCACCCGCAGCGCGGCCAGGAGCCGCCGGTAGTTCAGGAACGGCTCCCCCATTCCCATGACCACAACGTTGGAGACCCGCTCGGGTGCTATGTCCCGGGCAACGGCGAACACCTGCTCGGAGATCTCCCGCGCCTTGAGGTTGCGCTTGATCCCGAGCAGCCCCGTGGCGCAGAAGGTGCAGGCCATCGGGCAGCCGACCTGCGTGGAGATACAGACCGTCCGGCGCTCTTTCTCCGGGATCATGACCGTCTCGATGGCGTGCCCGTCGCGGGTGACGAAGAGGTACTTGCGCGTCCCGTCCCGCCCCTCGGAGACGCGCTGGAGCTCCAGCGAAGAGACCGGAACCTGCGCCTCCAGCTCCGCCCGCAGGTCCGCCGGCAGGCTCGTTGCCTCTTCCCAGCCCCCCACGCGCCGGACGGCGAGGGCCTCGTAGACCTGCTGCAGCCGGAACCCGGGCTCGCCACGCCGCTCGAGCAGCGCGGCAACCTCCGGCAGGTACTCCTCTACGTTCGGCCCCTTCTTCACAACAGGGCTGATTATATAGCCCGGGCAAAGCCTTCTCAGGGTAAAATCGGGGTCCGCCGCGAAGAAGCGGCCCTTAGGAAAAGCCCCCGCAGAATGTATAACTCAGGAGCATGCTCGGCGAACTCAACATTCTCGACTGGCTGATAGTTGCGTTCGCGGTGCTGCTCGCCATGCGCGGACTGAGCGCAGGCTTCCTGGCGAGCCTCCTCTCGCTGGCGGGCGTGGTCGCCGGGGCCTTCCTGGGCTCGCGGCTGGCCCCGGCGCTCCTCTCCGGCGAGACGCTCGCCCCCTACGGCCCGCTCATCAGCATCGCCGGGGCGCTGATCTTCGCCGCGATCGGGGAGGCCGCCGCCCGCTCCCTGGGTGACCGGCTGCGCCGGCGCCTGAAGGACGGCGGCCTCGTTGCCGCCCTGGACGGCCTCGGCGGAGCGCTCTTCGGAGCCGCAATGGCCCTGATCTTCGCCTGGATCGCCGGGGTCCTGATCCTGCAAGCCCCCCTGTCTCCCCTGCTCCACAACCCGGTGCAGCGCTCGGAGATCTTCCAGCGGCTGGACGAACGCCTCCCCTCCCAGACCCTGCTTCAGACCTTCGCCCGCCTCGACCCACTCCCGGAACTGGACGGGCCGGATGCCGATGTGGCCCCGCCGGACGCCGCCATCCTGCAGGACCTGGACCTGCAGACCCTCGGCCCGAGCGTGGTCCGCGTCTCCGGCATCGCCTGCGGGGTCGGCGTGGAGGGCTCGGGCTGGGTCGCAGCCCCCGGACTCGTCGTCACCAACGCCCACGTGGTCGCCGGCGAGGAGTACACCTCCGTCCAGCCCGGCGGCGCGGGCCAGCGGCTGGACGCCGAGGTGGTGCTCTTCGACGTCCGTAACGATATAGCCGTCCTGCGCGTCCCGGGCCTGGATCTCCCCTCCCTGCCGACCGCCTCTCCCATCCCCGGAGAGCCCGTCGCGATCCTGGGCTACCCCGGCAACGGCCCCTTCGACGTGCGCCCCGGCCGTCTGGGCAACACCCACGCCGTTATCTCCAGCGATTTCTACGGGCGCGGCCCCGTACAGCGCCAGGTCACCAGCATCCGCGGGCTCGTGCGGCAGGGCAACTCCGGCGGCCCCGTGGTGAACGCCCGCGGCGAAGTGGTAGCCACGGTCTTCGCCAGCCGCGCCGACGGCGAGCGCGTGGGCTACGGCATCCCCTCCCCAATCGTGGAGGACCTGATAGCCACAGCCCTCCAGAACCCCGAACCGGCAGATACCGGCCCCTGCGCGGCGTAGAGAGCCCTACCTCTCCTCCGAGACCTCCCGAACTATCTTCTCCAACACGAGCCGGCTGCGCCGGAGATCCGCCTCGGTCGCCGAGAGCCGGGCCACAGCCGAATCCCCCAGCCGCCCACTCTCAACCTCCCGGCGGACGGCCTCGGCCGCCTCCTCGATGGCGGTCATGGCGCTCTGCAGCGAAGTGACGCTCTCGTTCGCCATCAGCTTAGTACCGCGGCGGAGTCCCAGGGCCGGCGTAGGTCTCGTTTATCCGGCTCGCCGTGCGGTATGCGTCGTAGGTGGCATAGATCACCACTACCGGATAGGTAACAAAACCTATCAGAACGGACGTCAAAGACGCGTTGATCGCCCCGATGATAAAGACCACCAAACCCTTCAGAATCTGCCCGTTGTATATCTGCCCCAAACCGGGGATCAGAAAACTCAGAACCGCCGCCAGTCCCGCGCTCTTCATACCTCACTCCCGTCCAGATCCTACCCAGAGATCACCCCATTCTAACTACCCTCGCCTCCCGGGAAACTAACGCCCCGCCCCAGCATAACGGGTCAGACAACTTTGTTACAGACTTGTTATTTACTTGTAAAAGTTTGAAACCCGGCTGGGGTTGTGCTAGCCTCTCGCGCCTGTAACTGCAGGCAAGTCTGGAGGGAGGGACTTTTGAGGTCTTTTCTGAAGGCTGCAATGGTGGCCGGCCTGATGGTGTTTTCGCTGGCTGCTTTCAGCAACGAGGCTCAGGCTGAGCCGGTGGTGGCCAGCTGGTATGGGCCGGGGTTTGAGGGGGCGCTTACGGCGAGCGGCGAGCCGTTCAACCCGTATGCCTACACGGCGGCCCACCCCTATCTGCCGTTCGGGACGCAGCTGCAGGTCTGTTACCAGGGCTGTGTTGTTGTGACGGTCAACGACCGCGGTCCGTTCGTCGGCGGGCGGGGGCTCGATCTCTCGCAGGCTGCGGCGCAGGCCATCGGTCTCACCGGCCCTGGTGTCGCCGTGGTGGACGCGCAGGTCGTCGGCCAGCAGCCTTACGCCGCCACTTATTAAAGCGGCGAGCGGCAGGCTCTCATGCACCCCGGGCGGGTCCGTTCCGCCCGGGGTTTTCCTCTGTGAACGATTTTATTTGCGGGAGCAGAGCTCTGGCTGTAAAGTAGGTGCGTATGCTAGGTAGGCGTCAGGATCTTGTCTCAGCGTTCTCTAGAGACTGGAGAGTGGGTTCGATATGTACAGAGAGATCTACGTCCCGGTAGACAACTCGGACTACTCCAATCAGGCGAGCGTCATCGGGGTAGAGGTCGCCCGCAGGTTCGGGGGTCGGGTAGCCGGGTGTCACGCCTACGCGGCGAAGATGCACGACGTCCGCTTCCGGCAGATGGAGAGCGGGCTCCCGGAGGAGTTCCGGGACGAGGAAGAGATGAAGCGCCAGCGCAAGATCCACGACCAGCTCATCACCAAGGGGCTGGAGATAATAACCGATTCCTACATAGATGTTCTGGAGCCCCTCTGCGAGAAGTACGACATTGAGCTGGTACGCCGCTCGCTGGAGGGCAAGAACTTCAAGGTCATCGTCGAGGACGTGAACAACGGTCCCTACGACCTGGTGGTCATGGGAGCGATGGGCATGGCCGCCGTCAAAGACACCGTGCTCGGCTCGGTGACCGAGCGGGTGGCCCGGCGCCTGAAGAAGGCCGATCTCCTGATCGTCAAGGATCTGGACCGGATGCCCTTCGATCACATCCTGGTCACCATAGACGGTTCGGCCAAGTCTCTGGGGGCGCTCAAGCGGGCCATCGAGCTGGCCAAGGCGTTTGACGGTTACGTGGAGGCCGTGAGCGTCTTCGACCCGTACTTCCACTACGCGATGTTCCATTCCATCGCGGGCGTGCTCTCTGCCAAGGCGCAGAAAGTCTTCAGGTTCAAGGAGCAGGAGAAGCTGCACGAGGAGATCATAGACTCGGGGCTCGCGAAGATCTACACCGCCCACCTGGAGGTCGCCAGGAAGGTCGCCGCGGACGAGGGCGTCGAGCTGAAGACTACGCTGCTGGCGGGCAAGCCCTTCGAGCAGGTTCTGAAGTACACCCGCGAGGTCGAACCCACGCTGGTCATGATGGGCCGCATCGGCTACCACTCCGACGACGACATGGACATCGGGTCCAATGCCGAGAACATGATGCGGTACTTGCCGACCAACGTAATGGTCGGCAACTACGAGTATCAGGCTCCGGACCTCTACACTGCCGCGGAGCACATGACCTGGACCAAAGAGGCCCTGGAGCGCATGGACCGGGTGCCGGGCTTCGTGGTCGGCATGGCGACCGGCGCCATTCTGCGCTACGCGATCGAGAAGGGCTACACGGTCATCACCGAGAGCGTGATCGACGAGGTCATCGAGAACATCCTGCCACCCGGTGCCATGGAGTCCATGCGCGCCGTCGGGGAGGAGATGCGCCGGAGGGAAGCCGCCGGTGAGGACGCCTCGGTAGACTCGCTCTTCCAGGACTTCACCGAGCGTACCGCAAGTGGCGGAAACGGCCATCGGGAGAACGGCGCCTCCGAGAAGGACGAGATCCTAAACAGCGGCCGCGGAGGCTTCGGGAAGGCCGAGGATCAGGGCGACATAGCGGGTATCTCCGAAGAGGTGCGCAGCGAGATAGACCGTGCCGCGCAGGGGAAAGACCGCTACGAGTGCGAGGTCTGCAACTACGTGGCCAAGGGCAAGCCGGTTAAGTGCCCGGTCTGCGGCGCTGAGGCCATAAAGTTCCGCCCGGTCGATCGGGAGATAGCCCGGGCCTCCGACGACGAGAACCTGAACCGCTCTGAGGTATACGACGGGCGGGAGCTGCTGTGGACGGACGATGCCAAGCGCCTGCTGGATACGCTCGACGAGTGGCAGGTCAAGCGCCGGGTCCGGGCGCGGGCCGAGAAGAGCGCGCTCAAGAAGGGCTACACCACCGTCACCCGCGAGTACGTCGAGCAGTGCTACCGGGAGGAGACCGGCCGCGACTACTACGAGACCGAGGTACGGCTCAACACCGAAGGGAACCGCGTCTACCCGCAGCGCGAGTCCGGCGGCTGCCCGGTCAGCCACGCCAGGCAGAAGGTGGAGCAGGAGACCGGCGAGAAGTGCCCGGTAGATCACAAGGCCTTCAAGCAAGCCGGAGAGAAGGTTCCGGAGGGCGGCTCGAAGCAGTTCGCCTGGACGGAGGACGCCGTAGCGCGTCTGGAGCGCGTCCCCAAGGGCTTCATGCGCAACATCTCGCGCAACATGACCGAGAACCTGGCGCGTGAGAAGGGCGTGCGGCAGATAGACCTGCCGCTCATCGAGGAGGCGCTCGAGGGGGCGCGCAACACGATGGAGGACGTTATAACGGGTAAGATCTCCATCGCCGAGCTGGCACGTGACACCGGGGAGACCATCTCCTCCGAGGAGGGCGAGGCCCCACACCCGACGCTCACCGTGACGATGGTCTGCACCGTCTGTGGCGAGGAGTCGGAGGGAATCCAGCCGCCCGAAGAGTGCGAGGTGTGCGGAGCACCGGCCGAGGACTTCGAGGTCAAGCAGGTATAGAGAAGAGGCAAAGGCGTAAGACCGGAGGCCCCGGCCCGCCCCCCAGGCGCCGGGGCCTTCTCGGGCGCGGAGGAAGGAAATGGCGAAGAAGCACACGGTGATATTCAAGCGGAGCGGTGTAAGCTTCGAGTGCGGTGAGGACGAGTACATCCTGGAGCGCGCAGAGGAGGAGGGACTGGATCTTCCGTACGACTGCCGCAGCGGTACCTGCACAACCTGCATGCAGAAGTGCCTGGAGGGAGAGATAGACCAGGATCTGGCCTTCGCCATCTCGGACGAAGAGCTCGAGCAGGGCTACCGCCTCATATGCATCGGCAGCCCCCTCTCCGACGTGGTGCTCGATGCCTGATGGATAATCACTCCCGATCCTCTATCCGTAGCTAACCGGCACCGGAGAGCGGACAACCGTATACATTCCTTTCGAAGCCCGCGCCGTCAAGCGTAACTCTGCCACAGACAAGCCGGGATTTTGTGTAATACTTAGTATTACACTTCGTGATCGGATAGAAGGGAGCTCATCAGGATGAGCCGAAGGAAGACGGAAGTTATGAGCTTCTCAGTACCGCCGGAGACGAAGAGAGAGTTCAAGAAGCTGGCGGAAGAGCAAAGTATGGGAGCGAGCGAGCTGTTCCGGGAGATGGTACGAGTCTACGAGGACTACCGGGAGGAGAAAGAGTTCCGGCGGTTACAGAGGTATGGGACCATCCAATCGCGGGGCAGGTTCGAGAGCGAGGAGGAGCTGTTCGAGTTTCTGTATTCGGAGAGGTAGCGGCCTCTGTCTACGAGCCACGAGCAAAGCAGGAGGGTTCCCAAGGTTGTCTTCGACTCCAACATTTTGGTAGCGGCGTACAACTGGCCCGGTGGTACAGCGGACCATGCCTACTCCCTGGTGAGAAGAGGGGTGGTAGAGCTGCACGTAAGTACGTTCATTCTGGACGAGGTCGGGCGAATCCTGCGCGAGAAGTTCGATTGGGAGGAGGACAAGATCGGGCGGGCGGTGGATCAGATCCGCAGGATCTCCGGCAGGGTACATGAGCCGGAAGATTCGGTGGACATGGTCGAAGACGATCCGGCGGACAATAGAGTTCTGGAGTGCGCTCTTGCCGCCGGTGCAGAACTCGTCGTGACCGGAGACAAAAAGCACTTACTACCTCTCGGGTCGTTCCAGGGAATATCTATTACCACCCTTAGAGACTTCCTGACCTCTTTCCCCGGAGACTGAACGAATCTCACCATCCCGGACGAAGAGCTCGAGCGGGGCTGCCGCCTCATATGCACCAGCAGCCCCCTCTCCGACGTGGTGCTCGATGCCTGAGTAGCAGGAGCCGGGTGCGGCATCTGGTACGCCGGGCTACGGGAGGGGCCTTGATCTTCCTCCTGCTGCTCCTAGGCACCGGGGCTCTCCAGCGCGACCACGCCCCTCCGAAGCCGGTAGGGATCACCGGCGATCACTCTTCGCTCGAATCTTTCGCACCGGTCTATCCCTCCGAGGCTGAGGGAGCCCGATACCTGCCGGGCAGCAGCGTGCTGCGGCTGCCGGGCGGCGACCTCCTCTACCTGCCGTCCGGAGAGAGCGGCCTCGTCCGCGTACCGGCCTCCGATCCGGGCGCGCGGGAGGCCATCCGGGAGAGCCGGGCCTGGCTACGGAGCGGCAACATTCCCGGCGCGAACGAGGCCGAACGCGCGCTGGCCGAGCGGGCGTTGCTGGACCTGCGGCTCCTGACCCGGCCCAACGGGGCCTCGATCGCGGCCCCACATCCGGGCTGGAACTACGTCTGGCCCCGGGATGCGAGCTGGGCGGCGGCCGCTTTCGCCGTCACCGGTCACCGGGAGGAGGCGCGCAGCATCCTGCACTTCCTCGCCAGCGTGCAGCGTGAAGACGGCACCTGGGAGGCCCGCTACCACATCACCGGCGAGCCCGTGGCCGACGGCCGGGCCCCGCAGTTAGACGGCAACGGCTGGTTCTTATGGTCGGTATGGTTCTGCTCTAAGATGGGCGAGTGGGAGATCGGGAGAGAGCTGTGGCCCGCCGCCCGGAAGGCGGCCGGCGCCGCCGCTGCTTCGCTCGGACGGGACGGCCTCCCGCCCCCCGGTCCGGACTACTGGGAGACGCCCACGGAGGAGCCGAACCTCGGGACCGCAGCGCCCCTGCTGACCGGCCTCAGGGCCGCATCGGACCTCGCCCGGCGGCTCGGTGAAGGACGGGCCGCGGAGCGGTACGCGGCGGCTGCGGTGGAGCTGGACGCAGCCATAGAGCGCAGCTTCGCCCCGAACGGCTACTCCCGCACCCCCGACCCGGAGAGTGGCGCCGACTCGGCAGTGGCGTGGCTAGGGCCGCCGTTCGCACCGGAAGACCCGCAGGTCCGGCGGTCCATAGAGGCAGCCATCTCCGGGCTCGCGGCCACCAACGGCGGTCTCCGGCCCGGCGAGAACTGGCGCTTCAACGAAGCCTGGACGCCCGAGACGGCCTTCTTCGCCCTCTCGGCCGCCGCTGGTGGCGACGAGGTTGCCGCCGGGCGCTGGTTGAGGTGGTTGGCAGAGCACCGCGCACCTACCGGCAGCTTCCCGGAGAAGGTCGCGGCGGACGGCCGGCCCGTCTCGGTAGCGCCGCTCGGCTGGACCGGTGCGGTCGTGCTGCTGACGCTCGCGGCCCGGGAGGAGCGGCTGCCGGTGCCCGTAGCGGGAGTTCGGGACACCCGGCATAATCCTTCAGAAGAGAGATAGGCTCCGCGAACGCGGCTTACCGGTCAGGAGGAGCGGATGAACTTCGACACAACCCCGGAGCAGCGCAAGTGGCGGGAACTCGCCCGCGAGTTCGCCCGGGACGAGATAGCCCCCCGGGCCGCCCGGCTGGACAGAGAGCAGAGATTCCCCTACGACATAATCGAGAAGATGGCGGATCTGGGGCTCATGGGCCTGACCATCCCCGAGGAGTACGGCGGCAGCGGGGGAGACTTCGTAGGCTACAACCTGGCGCTGGAGGAGATCAGCCGGGCCGACACCTCGGTCGGCATAACCATGGAGGCTCACATCTCTCTGGGCTGCGCTCCGCTCCTCAACTTCGGCACGCAGCAGCAGAAGGAGCGCTATCTGGGCGAGATCATCCAGGGCGGGCGGCGGCTCTGGGCCTTCGGGCTCACCGAGGAGAACGCCGGGACCGACGCGGGCGGCACCGAGACGACCGCCGAGCTCCAGGGCGGCGAGTGGGTCATCAACGGCTCGAAGAAGTGGATCACCAACGGCGGCACGGACATCACCGCCGGCGTAACGATAATCGCCCGGACCGGCACGCGCGGGGACGGCCGGCCGGAGCTGACGGCGATCATAGTGCCGCAGGACACGCCCGGCTACACCCGCGGCCCCGGCTACGAGAAGACCGGCTGGCGCGCCTCGGATCAGCGCCCCCTCTACTTCCGGGATTGCCGGGTGCCGGAGGAGAACACTTTGGGCGAACGCGGCCGGGGCTTCCGCCAGTTCCTGAGCACGCTGGACGGCGGCCGGGTCGCGGTCGGCGCCCTCTCCGTCGGGCTGGCGCAGGCGTGTTTCGACGAGGCCCTCAGGCGGGCCAGATCCCGCCGGCAGTTCGGGCGCCCGATCTCCGAGTTTCAGGCCATCCAGTTCAAGCTCGCCGACATGGCGATGGAGATCGAGCTGGCACGCAACATGGTCTTGAAGGCCGCCTGGCTCAAGGATCAAGGCCGGCCCTTCTCGCGCGAGGCCAGCATGGCTAAGGTCTTCGCCTCCGAGACGGCCAAAAGAGCCGCGGACCGGGCGGTCCAGATCTGGGGCGGCGAGGGATTCATGGAGACGAACGCCGTGGCCCGCTACTGGCGGCAGGTGAAGATCAACGAGATCGGCGAGGGAACGAGCGAGATCAACCGCCAGATCATAGCCCGCTCCCTGCTGCAGGAGGAGGCCGGGCACACCGCCGGAGAGAAGATCCCCGCCCAGTAAGAGAACGCGCGGCGGGAGGGGGGCGGCCTCCCGCCCCCCCTCCGGTTACCTCTGTGACGCTCCTCTACTAAGCGGCCCGCTCGAAGATGGCGGCGATGCCCATGCCGCCGCCGATGCAGAGGGTCACGAGACCGTAGCGGCCGTTGCGGCGCTTCAGCTCGTGCAGGATCTTGGTCGTCAGGATGGCGCCCGTGGCCCCGATGGGATGCCCGAGAGCGACCGCGCCGCCGAGCGGGTTGAGCTTCTCCTCCGGGACCTCCAGCTCGCGCCCGACGGCGACCGCGATGGAGGCGAAAGCCTCGTTGGCCTCCACGATGTCCAGATCGTCCACCGTAAGCCCGGCCTTCTTCAGGGCGGCCTGCGAGGCCGGGATCATGCCCGTCCCCATGATCGAGGGGTCCACCCCGGCCACCGCGGCGGAGACCAGCCTCCCATCGACCGGAAGGCCCAGCTCCTCGGCCTTCCGGGCCGTGGTGACGAGCGTGAAGCTCGCCCCGTCGTTGATACCGCTGGCGTTGCCGGCGGTCACCGTCCCGTCCCTCTTGAAGACCGGCCTGAGCTTGCCGAGCCCCTTGACGGTGGCGTTCGGCCGGACGTGCTCATCCGTGGTGAACTGCACCGTCTCCTTCTTCTGCCTGACCTCAACGGGCACGATCTGGTCCGCGAAGTACCCCTCCTCCATGGCCTTCGCGGCCCGCTGGTGGCTGCGCGCGGCGTAGGCGTCCTGCTCCTCCCGGCTGATGCCGTACTTCTCGGCGACGTTCTCGGCCGTGGTCCCCATGTGGTAGTCGTTGAAGATGTCCCAGAGGCCGTCGTAGACCATGTGGTCGTAGATCTCGGCGCCCGGCATCCCCATCCGGTAGCCGTAGCGCCCCTTGGGCAGAAGGAACGGCGCCCGGTCCATGTTCTCGATGCCGCCCGCAAGCACCACCTCGGCGTCGCCCAGAGCGACCTCCTGCGCCGCGGAGACTATCGCCTGCAGACCCGAGCCGCACATCCGGTTGAGGGTCATGGCGGGGGTCGTGACCGGAAGCCCGGCGTACATGCCGACCTGCCGAGCGGGGTTCATGCCCTGCCCCGCCGAGAGGATGTTGCCTACGATGACCTGATCCACGCGCTCAGGCTCTATGCCCGCGCGGGAGACGACCTCACGCGCCACGGTGGCCCCAAGCTCGGTGGCAGGTACGTCCTTGAGAGCTCCCCCGAAGGTACCTATGGCAGTCCTCAAGGGGGTGGAGACTACGATCTCGCTGCCGTTCACAGCGTTCACTCGGCTCCTCCTTTCCTGCGGATGTCCTTATCCGGAAGGATACCCCAAAGCGCGTAAATGGAAAAAGGGCCGGACGCAGATCGCATCCGGCCCCCGCAAATCTCCCCGCCTCTCCGGCGTTACTTGGTGACCTTCCCGGCCTCCTTCAGCCCCTCCTCATAATAGGCGAGCGGGGCATAGAGATAGTCCATGTAGGCGTCCACCGACTCCTGAACCAGAGCCTGAAAGGCGTCCCGCTGCTTCCGGGTGTGCTCGACCAGAGCCTGCGCGGTAGCCCGATTGGCCTCGGCCTGATTGCGATACTCCTCAAGAGCGTTCTCCACCCAGCTCTGGGCGAACTTCACGTTCCGCTCCTGCAGAGCCACAAGGTTGTCCACGACCATCTTGTAAGAGTCGCGCGTCGCCACGGCCAGATCCTCAGCGGCCCGGTTCATCTTCTCCGCCTTCTGCTCGGTCTTCTTGTCGGCCATTACTTCTCCTTTCTTGCGGTCTCCCGCAGAACTCGCTGCCCGAAAAGCCGCCGGTCGCCCTACTCTTCCTCTCGCTCCGGCGACCGGCCCGTGTACAGCCTGAAGAACGTGTCGGTCATCCTCCGGTACTGCTCCAGAGAGTCGGCCCAGAACCTCAGGTAAGCCTCGCCCACGTCCGTGATCGAGTACACCCTCCGCGCCGGACCATCCCCGGAAGTCTCCCACCGCGAACTGACCATCCCATCCCTCTCCATCTGACGCAACACCCTGTAAAGGGTGCCCGGGTTCATCGCACCAAACCCAAAGGCCGTCATCCGCTCCATCAGCTCGTACCCGTAGGAGTTCCACTCCCTCAAACAGAGCAACAGAAAGGGAACCATCCAGTTCTTCGGCCGGGCATTGGCCTTGCCGGCCTTCTCCCGAAGCTCCTCTTCCCGAGCCTTCTTGTCCTTGTCGTCCTTCTCAGCCATACTCAGTCTATGTGCATTCTACATATATATACCAAGCTGTCAAGGGTTAGGATTCATTTATTTAGAAATTTCCCGGATCGTTTGTGCGGGAAACCGGGGGATGGTTTTGGGTAGACTATGGTTTTGCAGGCTGCGACTCTCTGGGAGCGGGCGGTAGGAATTGGTGGAGAACGGTTTGATCGAGCGTTTGAGGAGCGGCGACCGGCGGGCGCTGGCGCGGGTCATATCCAAGATCGAGGACGGTTCTCCGGAGACGCCGGAGATAATCTCCGAGCTCTATCCGAGCACGGGGGGGGCGTACAGTCTGGGGTTCACCGGTCCGCCGGGGGTTGGGAAGAGCAGTTTGATCGGCCAGCTCATAAAGCTGTACCGGCGGGAGGGGCTTAAGATCGGGGTGGTTTCGGTAGACCCTTCCAGTCCGTTTTCGCAGGGTGCGATCCTGGGCGACCGCATCCGGCTCGCCGAACACTTTCTGGACAGGGGAGTCTACATCCGCTCGATGGGCAGCCGGGGGCATCTGGGCGGCTTGGCGGCCACCTCAAAGCTCGGCGCTCTGGCGATGGAGGCTTATGGCGTGGACCTCGTCCTCTACGAGACGGTCGGGGTCGGGCAGGGGGAGGTTGAGATAGCCTCGGCCGCGGACACCGTGGTCGTAGCGCTTCAGCCCGGTTCCGGCGATGCGGTGCAGGCGCTCAAGGCGGGCGTGATGGAGGTCGCGGACATCTTCTGTGTCAACAAGGCCGACCATCCGCAGGCCCGCGGCACGGCGGCGCAGGTGCGCTCGATCCTGGAGATCGGGCAGGAGCTCAACCCGCGGCCGTGGGTCCCCCCCATCGTCATGACCCGGGGGGACAGCGGCGAGGGCGTAGAGGAGCTCAAGGAGAAGATCGAGGAGCACCGCGCCTTTCTGGAGGAGAGCGGCGAGCTCAAGACCCGCCGCCGCGAGTCTCTTAAGGGCACCGTCATCTCCTGGGCCTCTTCCCGGCTGGAGGAAGAGCTTCAGAGCCGGCTCTCGCGTGAGAACTCCGAGCTCATGAACCGGGTGTACTCCCGCGAGCTGGACCCCATTACCGCGGCGGAGAGGCTGCTGCGGGAGGTGCAATAGCGGGGGCGGGGTTCTCGGAGACTGGGGGGTGAGAGATTGGTTTATGCGTCCAGAATCGTTCCGGCGGGTGTTCTTCCGGCCCTGGTGGCATTGCTGGTGTTCGCCGCAGGAGCGGTGGCCGGCACCGGAGGCGCGCAGGAGGATACAGGCAGCAGGACGCTGGAGCTGACACCGGTCGACGGGCAGGAAGTGAGCGGGACCGTCACCTTCACCGCCGTCGAAGGCGGCGTCGAGGTGACCTTGGAGGTGGCGAACCTGCCGGAGAGCGGGGCGGAGTACCCCGCGCACATCCACCGGGACGCAACCTGCACCGCCGGCCGCGCCGGTCAGGAGGGACCGGTCGAGCATTCCCTGGAGCCCGTAGTAGCTGGGGAGGACGGCGCCGGGGCCGGCACGACCATGCTTGAGGGAGTGGAGCTCGCCGGCCTCTTCGCCGGTGAGACCACGCGCTACGTCGACGTCCACGCTGCGCGGGGAGACGAGGTGCCGCCCGGGATCGCCTGCGCGGATCTCATCCCGATCCGTACACCGGGCGGTGAGGAGACGCTGCACGAAACCGGCGGCATCTCCCCGCTCCTGCCGGCGGGGATTGTGGCGCTGATCGGGATCGGGGCCCTCGCCGTAAGGGCGCTCGCTACCCGCGGACCCGGACGTTGAAGCGGTTCATCGCGGCCTCCGGCCCCTCCAGGATCACGGCCTCGACCGCGTCGGCCGCGCGCGGGATCGCCTCCCGCAGGGCGGGGTCCATCTTCGAGAGCACGTAGTCCCGCGGGTCTACTCCCGCGGGCGGCCGTCCGACCCCGATCCGCACGCGCACGAAGTCGCGGCCGAGCCGGGCGATGATTGAGCGCAGCCCGTTATGCCCGCCGGCACCGCCCCCGACCTTGACCCGCACGACCCCGGCATCCAGGTCCAGATCGTCGTGCACGACGATGAGCTCATCCGCCCGGTAGCCGCCCAGAGCCCGGCCGGACTCGTTCATGTAGGTTCGGGGCTTCAGGAGCTCGGCCGGCCGGCCTTCGATCATCACCGAGGCTGCCTCGGCTTGCTTCACGCGCTTCCAGCGGCCGCCGTGGCGCCCGGCGAGTTCGTCGGCGACCAGGAAGCCCGCGTTGTGCCGGGTTCCGGCATACCGGGGTCCGGGGTTGCCCAGCCCGACGACGACGGGGGGCCGGAGAGGCCCCCCGCCCGCAGAAGGAGCATCCGCTGCCACGGTTGCGGTCTACTCCTCCTCTTCCCCTTCGGCGGCCTCCTCTTCGGCCTCGGGGGCCGGCTCCTCCTCGGCCGGCTCCTCGACGACGCCCGCGGCCTCCATCTCCTCCTCGGTGATCTCGGTCGGCGGGCTGATGGTCACCGCAACCTCTTCCGGATCGGAGAGCAGGGTCACGCCCTCGGGGAGCTTCAGGTCGGCGAGCGTCAGGTTCTCGTTCATCCCCAGCCCGGAGACATCCAGCTCCAGCTCCTGCGGTATGTTCCCCGGCAGCGTCTCGACCTGCACCTCGTAGACGACCTGGTTCAGAACGCCGCCCTCCTGCACGCCCGGAGCCTCGCCTACGATCGTGATCGGGACGGTGACCTCGATGCGCTCGGTCATGATGACCGGCACGAAGTCCACGTGCAGCAACCGGTCGGTGATCGGGTCCCGCTGCAGGTCTATGATCCGGGCCGTCACCGACTTGCCGCGCTCGTCCTCAATCTCGTAGATGGCGTTGTCGCCCAGGCGATAGAGCGTCTGGTCCACCGTCTTCGCCTTCACCGCCAGCTTCGCGCTGTGCTCCCCTTTCCGGTAGAGGATCGCGGGCACGAATCCGCTGCGCCGCAGGCGGCGGGCGGCGTTCTTGCCGCTCTCGTTGCGGTCCAGAGCCTCCAGATGAACGTTCGCCATAACCGATCACCAAACCTTTTCCGTTCAGAAGAGCTGGTTCTCGCCCATGAACACCGCGCTCACGGACTCACCCAGAAATACGTTCCGTATCGTATTCGCCAGAATGGGAGCGATCGTAAGCGTCCGTATCTTAGACGTCGGGCGGTCGGCCTTCAAGGGCAGCGTGTCGGTCACCACGATCTCGCGGATCACGGACTCCTCCAGCCTCTCGTAGGCACTGCCGGAGAACTCGCCGTGGGTGGCGGCGGCGTAGATCTCGGTCGCCCCCTCCCGGATCAGCCGCTCCGCCGCGTTGCAGAGCGTCCCCCCGGTGGCGATTATGTCGTCTATCAGGATGGCGCGCCGGCCCTCGACCTCGCCTATGACGTGCGTGATCTCCGACTCCCCGGGTCCGCGGCGCGTCTTGCTCAGGATAGCCCACGGCAGCCCCAGATGGTCGGCCAGCAGCTTGGCCTGCTTCACCTCTCCCGTATCCGGAGCGACGACCACGGCATCCCCGGCTCCCTTGAAACCCTGGTCGATGTAGTAGTCCACGAAGGTGTGCATCGCGGTCAGGTGATCGACCGGGAAGTTGAAGAAGCCCTCGATCTGTCCCACGTGCAGGTCCATGGTCATCACGCGGTCCGCCCCGGCGGTCTGGATCATGTTCGCAACCAGCCGGGCCGTTATCGGTTCGCGCGGCTTGGTCTTGCGGTCCTGACGGGAGTAGGCGTACCACGGGATCACCGCCACGATGTTAGCCGCCGAAGCGCGCTTGGCGGCGTCTATCATGATGAGCAGCTCCATCAGGTTCTGGTTGACGGGGTCGCAGAGGCTCTGGACGATGAAGACGTCCGAGCCGCGGATGCTCTCCAGATACCGGGCGTACATCTCCCCGTTGGCGAACTGCCTCAGCTCGACCTCGCCCAGATGAATGTCCAGCCGGTCGGCTATCTTCTCCGCGAGTTCGGGGTATCCGCGCCCGGAGAAGAGCATAAGTCTCCGCTCGGCGGCCTGCGACAGATACCCGTTGCGCATCTCTATCTCCGCCTCCATATTCCGCTGACCGTCCCCCCCTCAATCTCTTTCGCCGCCGGAGATGTCCCGGATAACCCGCGCGGGCATGCCGACGGCCAGCTTGCCCGGCGGGATGTCCTTGTTCACAACGCTTCCGGCTCCGAGATAGGCTCCACGCCCTATTGTAACAGGCGCGATCAAATTCGTATTTACGCCCGTGAACACGCCGTCCTCTATGACGGTGCGGTTCTTGTTCCTGCCGTCGTAGTTGGCGGTTATCGTGCCCGCACCGAGGTTGACACCCTCCCCGATCTCGGCGTCCCCCACGTAGCTGAGGTGCGGGATCTTGCTCCCGGCCCCTACCCGGCTGTTCTTGATCTCGCAGTAGGACCCCACCTTCGCCCCCCGGCCCAGCACCGTGCCCGGCCGCAGGTAGGAGAAGGGTCCTACGGTCGCTCCCGCGCCGATGCGGGCCCCGCGGCCGACCGAATGCTCCACCACGGCCCCGTCCTCCACGACCGTGTCCACCAGGTCCGTGGACGGGCCGATGACGCAGTCAGAGCCTATCTTCGTGCTGCCCCGCAGAAGCGTCCCGGGCAGGATGATGGTGTCCGGCCCGATCTCTACCGAAGCCTCTATATGGGTGGAGACGGGATCGCGCACCGTCACCCCGGCGACCATGTGCGCGTCCAGAATGCGGCGCCGGAGGATCTCCTCGGCCTTCGCCAGCTGCGCCCGGTTGTTCACCAGGTGCGCCTCCTCCAGGTTCCTGAGCCGGTAGGTCACGGCGCGGGCCCGCCGCCCGATGATCTCCAGCGCGTCCGTCAGGTAGAGCTCGCCCTCGCCGTCCTGCCGCTCCATCCGGCTCAGAGCGTCCCGGATCAGGGGCAGCTCGAAAGCGTAGAGCCCCAGGTTGACGAGCTGGTTCTCGCGTTCTTCCGGCGTGGCCTCCTGTTCCTCTACGATGCGCACCGTGCCGGCGTCTTCGGTGACCCGCCCGAGACCCGTGGGATCTGGAAGCTCAGCCGCCAGCACCGTGGCCCCTACCCCGGCGGAGCGGTGCCGCTCCAGCAGCTCCCGCAGCGTCCGCTCGGAGATGAGCGGGCCGTCGCCGTTCACAACCAGCAACGTCCCTTCCTCGGCCTCGATCTCCTCCAGCGCGACCCTTACCGCATCCCCGGTGCCCAGTTGCCGCTCCTGGAAGACCGGTACGGCCTCCGGCGGTAGCACGGCCCTTACCTCCTCGGCCTGATGCCCCACCACGACCAGCAACCGCTCGGGCCTGAGGGGGAGGATCGCGGAGATGGCGTAGTTGACCATCGGCACGCCGCATAGGGTGTGCAGCATCTTGGCCCGGTTGGACTTCATCCGGGTGCCCTTGCCGGCCGCCAGTACGGCGACGAAGAGCGGCCTGTCGTGCGTCATGAGTCCGTGAACTCCTCTGCCCGATGGAACCTGCAAAGCAGGGAGTGCTGGGGCGGCAGGATTCGAACCTGCGATCCCGGGACCAAAACCCGGCGCCTTACCACTTGGCTACGCCCCAACGCCCGCAACGCGGCGGATTATACCGGATATAGACCGCGAGGTTCAGGCCCGCAGCCACCCGGTTCTCCCCGCTATTTTATCTCCTCGCCGAGGCGTTCAATCCCCCGCTGCACCGGCTCGTAGACGCCGGCGAAGTCCGCCCGCACCGCCGCAGCGGCCCGCCGGGCGAGCTCGCCGGAGGCGAAGATCCCGTACACCGCCGTACCGGTCCCGCTCATCTCCGCCCCGAGCGCCCCGGCCCGCAGCAGATCACTCTTGAGATCCCCCACCTCAGGCACCCTCTTTACGGTCACGCCGGTCAGGTCGTTCTCGATGGCGGCGGCGAGCAGGTTCAGGCTCCCGGTCTCCAGCGCCTCTATGACCGGCCCGACGCTCTCCACGCCGTCCCGTTCTTCTGCGTCGTAGTCCCGGTAGATCCGGGCCGTGCTCGCACCGCGCGGGGGCTTGACGACGACGAGCCGGTGCGGCGGCGGAGCCGGCAGCACAGAGAGGCGATCACCGATCCCCTCCCCGAGCGCCGTGCCGCCCCTCAGGCAGAAGGGGACGTCGGCCCCCACGCGAGCTCCGGCCTGGGAGAGCTGCTCCTCTAGAAACCCGAGCGCGTAGATCCGGTTCATCCCGAAGAGCACGGCGGCCGCATCGGCCGACCCTCCTCCGAGCCCGGAACCGGGCGGGATCCGCTTGCGCACCCGTACCCGGACCGGCAATTCCTCTCCGGCTAGCCCGCATATCGCCTCCCACGCCCGGCGCATCGTATTCGCCTCCGGCGGACCGAGATCCATCCCGGCCGGCTCCACCTCAAGCTCGAACCCCGCTCCCCCCCGCCTCATCGCTACCTCGTCCGCGAGCGAGATGCTCTGCAGGACGGTTCGGAGCTCGTGGTATCCGTCCGGCCGGGAGCCCAGTACCTCCAGAGCGTAGTTGATCTTGGCGCGCGCCAACAGCCGGATCGTCATAACGCCCCGGCCAGCCTCGCGAACTGCTCCGGCTCCAGCTCCTCGGCCCGAACGTCTGGCCCGAACCCCAGATCCCGCAGCGCCTGCCCGGCGGCCTCCCGGTCCGGCAGGTTGTTTACCAGACGCTTGCGCCGGCTGGAGAAGGCGGCGAGCACGAGCTCCCTGATCCGGCCGCAATCCTCCGGGACCGGCCCCCGGCGCTCCAGCTCCACCACGGCCGACCACACCCGTGGCGGCGGTTCGAAGACGCGGGGCGAGACCCGGTGCACCACCCGCACCCGTGCCAGAAGCTGCACCAGCACCGCGTACGAGCCGTAGTCCTTGCTCCGGGGCGCAGCGGCCATCCTCCGCGCTACCTCCAGCTGCACCATGAACCGGAGGATGCGCAAACACCCTACCTCCTCCAGCAACCGCAGCACAAGCGGCGAGGCGATGTTGTAGGGCAGGTTCGCCGCCAGACGGACCGGAGGCGGATCCAGCCGTCCGTAGTCGAAGGTGAGAGCGTCGGCCTGGTGGATCCTCACGTTCGCAAACCCCCGCACGGCCTCCTCCAGTTCCGGGATGATCTCCGCATCTAACTCCACAGCGTGCACCAGCCGGGCCCGCTCCGCCAGCACGGCCGTGAGCGCCCCCCTCCCCGCCCCAATCTCCAGCACCACGTCGCCCTCCCCCACGCCCTCCGCCACGATGCGGGCGATGTTGGGGTCCTTCAGGAAGTGCTGGCCCAGCCGTTTCTTCGGGAAACTCAATCTCCCTCTAGACTTCAAGGGGCAGGCCGAATACATCCCGGGCATTGCGGGCCGTCATCCTGCCCAGCTCCTCAGGCTTCATCCCCAGCCGCTCCGCGATAAAGCGGGCAGTGTAAACCACGTTCTTCGGCTCGTTCCTGGTGCCCCGCACGGGCTCGGGACTCAGGTAGGGAGCATCGGTCTCGATCAGGAGCCGCCCGGGGTCTATAAGGTGAAGGAACCCGGCGGTGACGCTCTTCCGGAACGTAACGTTGCCCGCCAGCCCGATGTAGTAGCCGCGCTCACCGGCCTCCCGGATCTCACGCTCACCGCCTTCGAAGCAGTGCAGCACCACCGGGACACGGGCGCGGCTCAAACAACCCATCGTGTCGTCGAACGCCTCCCGGTTGTGGATTATGAGCGGGATGCGTGTGTCGTTGGCGAGTGAGATCACATCCTCAAATAGGGCCTGTTGTACCTCCTTCGACCAGTACTCCCGGTAGTAGTCTAGCCCTACCTCCCCAAGCGCCACGATCCCCGGCTCCTCCAGAAGCTCGGCCAGGGCCTCCAGATCCTCCGCCGTGTAGTTGCCCGCATTCTGGGGATGTATGCCCGCCGCCGAATATACGCCCGGCAGCGCGGTCACCAGCTCCGCACCCCGCCGCGAGTCCTCGACGTCGGTGCCGATGTTGACCACGGCCCCGACCCCCGCCTCCCGGGCCATCCGCACGGCCTCACCGGGCGGTCGCTCCAGCCGCAGGAGGTGCGTGTGAGAATCCACATACATACCCCGGCATTATTGCAAAGCCCCGAATCCCGAGAAAGGCCGCAGCTCCATCGCCTTGACAAATCGTTCCTCTGTGCTATGTTTATTTTCTTCGCGCAGGTGGTATATAGAGTACAGATCAGCACCCAGCCGCATCTAACTCGATAATGACGCGCAGGCCGGCAGGAAGAGTGGCGCCGGGTCTGGGCGGTTATTGCTGCGGGGGGGTTGCGGTGTTTTGAGAAGCAGATTTCGGGATAAGGAGGTTATATAAGATGGAGGATCTGAAGAAGATGCTCGGCGAACAGCAGAAGAGGCCGGAGGAGACGCCGGAGCTCATCCCGGCGTACTTCTCCCGCATAGATCAGGGCAAGCTGCTCACGCACGAGGAGGAGATAGAGCTCTCCCGCCGGGCCAAGCGCGGTGACCGGCAGGCGAGGAAGAAGCTCATCGAGAAGAACCTCAAGCTGGTCATCAGCGTGGCCAAGAAGTACCGGGGGATGGGCCTGCCGTTCGAAGACCTCATCCAGGAGGGCAATATCGGCCTGATGCGGGCCGTGGAGAAGTACGACCCCGAAAGGGGCTACCGCTTCTCCACGTACGCTACCTGGTGGATAAGGCAGGCGGTGCAGCGGGCCGTGGCCGACAAGGGCCGCACCATAAGGGTCCCGGTACACATGGGCGAGAAGATCCGGAAGGTTATCAGGACCCAGAACGAGCTCTCCGCCGAGCTCGGCCGGGATGCTACCGAAGAGGAGGTGGCCGGGCAGCTCGGCTGGTCCGTGGAGGAGCTCAAGGAGGTCAAGAGCGCCATGGCCGACGCCACCAGCCTCAACCGCCCGCTCACCAGCGGTTCCGAGGAGGAGGGCTCCGAGCTGGGCGAGTTCGTCGAGGATGAGCGGAGCTCCGACACCGCTTCCGAGGTGGTGCGGGGCATGGAGACGGAGCTGCTCTCCGAGGCTATAAAGCGCCTGCCCGACCGGCACCGGCACGTGCTGGTGCGGCGCTACGGGCTGGATAGCCGCGAGCCCGCCACGCTGGCGAAGCTCTCCGACGAGATGGGCGTCTCCCGGGAGCGCGTGCGGCAGCTGCAGCGGGAGGCCGAACACATGCTGCGCTCCGGCGAGCTCGGTCAGGCCGGGCGCAACGCGGCGTAAAAGCTTGTGGAGAAGAGGGGCCGCCGGGTTTCTCCGGCGGCCCTTTCTTTCTCACCGGGCGGTCCAGCCTCCGTCCATCACCAACGAAGCTCCGTTCATGAACGAGGCTGCATCGGAGCAGAGGTAGACGACGAGTTCGGCGACCTCTTCGGGTTCGATCAGGCGCTTTATGGCCGGTTCGGTGAGCATGATCTCCTCGATCACCCGCTCCTCCGGGATGCCGTGCGTCCTCGCCTGGTCCGAGATCTGCCCCTCCACCAGCGGCGTCCGGACGTACGCCGGGCAGACGCAGTTGGAGGTCACGCCGTGCGGCCCCCCTTCCAGCGCGACCACCTTGGAGAAACCTTCCAGCCCGTGCTTGGCCGCGACGTACGCGGACTTGTACGGCGAGGCCCGCAGACCGTGCACCGAGGAGATGTTGATCACCCGGCCCCAGCCCCGCTCGTACATCCCCGGCAGCGCGGCGCGCACGATCCTGAACGGCGCCTCCAGCATCACCCGCAGCATCGCCGCAAACTTCTCCGGCGGAAACTCCTGGACGGGCGAGACGTGTTGCAGACCGGCGTTGTTGACCACGATCTCTGCCTCCACCTCCAGCCCGTCCAGCGCGGCGGGATCGGACAGATCGGCCCGCACGGCCTTTCCCCCGAGTTTGCCGGCCACCTCCTCAGCAGCCTCGCCGTCCAGGTCCAGCACCGTGACCTCCGCACCCGCGCGGGCCAGCCGCGCGGCGCAAGCCCTCCCGATACCGCTCGCCCCCCCGGTCACCAGCGCCCGGCGGCCCGAGAGATTCACGCCGGAGGCGGCGGAGCTCATCCCTACAGAGAACCCGCTCATGCCCCCTCCCGGGCGACCCCGCCCTTGCGCTCGGCGATCAGCTGCCGCTCCTCCTGCTGGTCAGCCGCTATATCCTCCCGGAAGGTCTCGGTCGCCAGGACCACCGCCACGATGGTTATGAGGGCCATGAAGCCGAGGTACACGGCGACCGGCCAGTAGCTGCCGGCCCACGCCAGCAACGCCGTGGCGATAAACGGCGAGAGGCCGCCCGCAAAGACCGAGGCAAGCTGGTAGCCGAGCGAGGCCCCGCTGTAGCGGACCCGCGTGCCGAAGAGCTCGGAGAAGAAGGCCGCCTGCGGCCCGTACATCGCAGCGTGGCCGCCGGCGAGTGCCAGCGCAATCGCCAGCCAGATAAGCACATTGACGCTGGTGTTGACGAGCCAGAAGAACGGGAAGGCGAAGAGCAGCGAGAAGACCGCACCGCCCAGGTACACCGGCCGGCGGCCGAACCTGTCAGAAAGCGCAGCCCAAGCCGGAATGGTGCAGAGCTGGATCGCCGCGGCGATCATGACACCGGCCAGGATCATGCTGTTCGGCAGCCCCAGCTGCTGGGTGGCATAGGCCAGCACGAAGACGCTGAACACGTAGAACGATCCGTTCTCCGCCACCCGCAGACCCATCGCGATCAGGACCGACTTCGGGTAGGTGCGCAGCACGTCTATGATCGGCATCCGGGCCTCCGTGCGGCTCTCCCGCACACGCCGGAAGGCCGGCGACTCCGAGATGGAGAGCCGGATGTACAGCCCCACACCCACCAGCACTATGCTAAGGAGAAACGGCACGCGCCAGCCCCAGGCCAGAAACGCCTCCTCCGGCAGCAGCGCGGCGAAGATGTACAGGGCGCTCGTCCCGAGCAACAGCCCCGCCGGAACGCCCATCTGGGGCCAGCTGCCGTAGAACCCGCGCCTGCCGGGCGGCGAGTGCTCGACGGCCATCAGGACCGCACCGCCCCACTCTCCCCCGACAGCGAGCCCCTGCAGGATACGCATCGTGACGAGCAGTATCGGAGCCCAGATGCCTATCTGGGCATACGTCGGCAACAGCCCGATGAGAAACGTGGCGATGCCCATGATCATCAGCGTGATCACCAGCATCGTTTTGCGCCCGATCCGGTCCCCGAAGTGGCCGAAGATTATGCCGCCCACCGGCCGGGCGAAGAACCCGACCGCAAAGGTCGCGAACGCCGCCAGCGTCCCGGTCAGGGGATCGAACTCCGGGAAGAAGAGTACGCCAAAGACCAGCGCCGCCGCCGTGCCGTACAGGAAGTAGTCGTACCACTCGATGGCCGTCCCGATGAAGCTGGCCAGTGCGACCTTCCGGATCTCTGCACCCTGAACTGCCCGTTGTCCGCCTTCTCTCTCCATACACATCCTCCTGTCGAGTTTAGAGCCCCCCAAATTCCCCGCTCTCCGATTACCCGCCCCTCATACGCCCCTTTCCCCCCTTCTCCTTCCTAACACCTCCTATCGAGCAGGAGTTGACGACGTCCCCGCCCTCCGGCTTCGGTACGAACCGGCTGCCGGGAGGCTTCCGGCCGCTCTCGACCCACCGCTCCATCAGCTCGAAAGCCGCCCGGTAACAGGGCAGGATCGGGCGCAGCCGGTCCGGGTACCTGTCGTAGTAGGAGTCCACGTGGTTGCCGGCCTCGATCACGTAGTAGCGGTGTAGCCGCTTGTTGCCGGCCTCCCTGACCAGCCGCTCGTACTCGTCGGCGTGCAGACCGATGGGTAGCAGGGCGTCGAGCGTGCCGTGCAGCGTGATCATGGGCCGCCCGATATCCCCGTCCAGCGACACCCGCCCGACGGCGTCTTTTACCTCCTGCGGCCGACCCTCGTAGTCGTAGTCGGCGTCGCAGTTCGGGGTGCCGGGCCGGCAGAATGGGATACCCGCTTCGAGAGCACCGTCGTATTCGGGGTCGAACTCCTCCCGGTAGATCCGCTGCGTCAGGTCCCAGTAGGTGAGGTAGTGGTCCTGCCACAGGAACTCCGAACCCGGCTAGAACCCGGCCCGGATCATGGCCCGGTAAGCCCTCCTGTCCCCGGTCGCCGCGTAGCGCGGGTAGTTCGCCAGCGCAACCGGCAGGTACGTGAGCAGGTTCGGCCCCTCCTCCCGGAAGAGCGTCCCCTCCCAATCCACCCCGCCGTCGTAGAGCTCAGGGCTGTTCTCCAGCGCGTAGCGCGTGAGATACCCGCCGTTGGAGATGCCGGTGATATACGTCCTCTCCGCCTCCCGGCCGTAGTACTGCTCGACGGTGGCCTGCGCCGCGAGCGTGAGCTCCTCCACCCGATAGTGCCACTCGGCCACCGCGTCACCGGGCTCCTCGCCGTCCCGGTAGAAGAAGACGCCGGTGTTTCCCTTGTCGGTGGCAGCGAAGGCATAGCCCCGGGCCAGCACCCAGTCGCTGATGATGAAGTCGTTGGCGTACTGCCGCCGCACCCCCGGAGCTCCGGTGACCACGAGCTTGCCGTTCCAGTCGTCGGGGAGCCGGATCACGAACTGCGAGTCGTGGAAGTAGCCGTTGTTGCTGTTCGAGTAGGAGTCATCCGGGAAGTAGCCGTCGATCTGAACACCCGGAACACCGCTCGGGTTCCAGGTGCCGCTGGCGTGCAGCCCCTCCCAGTCGGAACGGTTGGTGTGCCCCGTGCGCTCGGTGCCCGCGGTCGTTAGGTCGTCCAGACACGCCACCTTCTGCCGCTCCGCGCCCGGCACCAGCACCCCCTCCGCGCACACAGCCGCCCCCGCCAAGCCGGATTCCCACACCATGACGGCCGAGAGTGCCGCCAGACAAACCGCCGCTATTAGAACGGCCGAAAACCGTGCCCCGAACCTGCCGCGATGAACGCCGTTAGACTTCACGCTTACCACCCCTCTCTCCCCAAATACCTGGATTGTATCTCTCTGGCAAGATCCGTTACTATGTTGTCGGAGACAAAACTCCGGGCAGGGGTTTGTATGACGGAACAAAGCGGTGTCTGGAACCTGCTGGAGCGGGCCGCTCTGGAGCCGGAGCGGCGGGCCGGGGAGCTGGAGCGGGCGCTGGCGGGTGTTGCCGGCTGGGTCTCTGCTGCGGGCACGGCCCTGATCCGGCCCCGGCTGGACGGGGAGACGCCCTGGCAGGTGAGCTATGCGGGAGAGCGGCGGGCGGAGTTGCTGCGCTGGCTGCGCTCCCGCCTCGACGCTTCGCCGGAGGTCACGGCTCAGGCGCTCATGCAGCGGGCTCCCTGCTTCCCCGGGATAGAGCCGGTCCTCTTCCCTCTCCATCCGCGGGAGGCGGCCCTCCGGGGGTTCTGGGTTCTGTGGCCGCGCGGTGGGCTTGCGGGGGCGGAGAGGCTGGAGCGCTTCCGGCAGGCTCTGGAGTCGTTTCTGGAGGTGGAGCACCTGGAACGCCTCTACTTCCGCGGCGGCGCGCCGCTGGAGGAGGAGCTGGCAGACGCGCTCAGAAATCGGGACGAGCAGGGACTGCCCGCACTGCTGACCCTGGCGCGAGCGATCGGCGATGCGGATCTCACCTACTGGGGCAGCGTGCACGACGAGCTGGTGGACGTGAAGTGGCACCTGGGGGCCCGGGACGCCGGGTTTGGCTTCGAGCTGCCCCTCGGGGAGGGGGTCGGCGGACGGGCGTTCGCCGGGGGTGCGGTCTTCGAGATCGAAGACTACCAGAACTGCCGCTACCGCTACCCGGGCGTCAGCGACGTCACCGACGAGGAGCAGGCCCGTTCGGTGCTCGCCATCCCGGTCCGCAGCTCTACCCCACAGACCGGTGCGGTACTCTACGCCGTCCGGCGGGAGGTGGCGCCCTTCTCCCCCGCCCGGCGGACGCTGCTGCTGCGTCTGGCCCGCGGCGTCGAGCCGGTGCCCGAGCTGTGGCCGGCTCCCCGGCACCTGTTCGTCTCGGGCCGGGATCACCTGAAGGTCGTGAAGTCCGAGCTGCGCCGGATCCTGCTCCACTCCACCCAGGTGCGGGATCTAGAGCTGTGGCTCGAACGGCTCGTCCGGGGACCGGCGATCTGCGTGGATTCCGGAGAGCGTCCGTACGTGTTCCACAACCTGGACCGTCTGGAGCGCCTCTGTGCGGGACGCGCGCCGCAAACCGTTCCGCTGGACGGCTCCGGAGACCGGGGCCGCCTGTACCTCTGGCCCTCGGTGAACCTTCCCCTGGCGGAGTGGCCCGACCTGCTCGATGACGCCGCGGTCGCAGCCGGCGTGATCATAGACCGCATGGAGCACGCCTATAACCGGCTCAACCACCAGCGCTCCCGGTGGCTCCAGGGGGTAGCGGAGGGGAACGCCTCCCCGCAAGCGCACCGGGAGGGGAACCATCTGGGTCTGGCGGTGGACCGGGGCGAGGTGTGGGTCTTCGCCTGGACCGCGGAAAAGGCGCACACCCGGCTCAAGATGCTGGCCGAGGACGCCGTGCTAGACCTGCTGGGCGACCCGCTCGTCGTGCTCGAGGACGGCCTAGGGGTGGTGCTGCGCCGGAGCCGGACGCGCAGCCGGCCCTCGGCCGTGCGCGACGAGCTGCTGAAGTACTTCGGGCCGGACCCTCTGTGGCTGGTGCACGGCGCAGCCTACGATACCTTCGGAGAGCTCAAGGACGCCCTGCTGCACGCCGTGGGGATAGCCCGCCGCGCGCGGCGGGAAGACGCCGGGCGCTATGTCCTGGAGGTGAGCAGCTGGGGGCTGGACAGCCTGCTGGAGAACCCCCGGCTGGGCGGCGAGCTGGCGGCGTTCGCGCAGAACCTCCTCTCCCCCCTGCTGGCCTACGACCGGGAGCACGGCTCCGAGCTCACCAGAACCTTCTGCCTGGCGCTCGCCCTCGGCTCGCCCCGCGCCGCGGCCGAGCGGCTCTTCGTGCACGAGAACACGGTCCGCTACAGGGTGCGGCGCGCAGAGCAGATCCTGGGCCGGGATCTGGAGCGGCCCAAAGAGCGGACCGCCCTGAGCCTGGCCGCCTTCGCCTGGCTGCGCCGCAACCCGGTGCGCAGCGCCTGAAGCATAGACGGCGAAACCCGGGAAGTCATGGAACGGGCGCCGGACGCAAAGACGCGGTCCTCAAGGGCGCAAACCACTACTCGGTGCTGTGCGAGCCGTTCGTGCAGCGGCACAAAGACATCCGCCCGGACCGGGTTACGCTCCGCCCAGACGGGGAATAATTATTTGGTTCACTTTATCGCTTCTGGCGGGCGGAAAGGAGGAGAACATGCGGGCGATGGACTGCGAGTGCGGCAGGCACCTGGAAGCGCCGGATGACGAAGCCCTGGTGGAGCAGGCGCGCAGGCACGTCGACGAGGACCACCCCGAGATGCACCTGAGCGACGAGGAGATCCGGGGCCTGGTCTCGGATAGAGTCTATACTCAGGGCGACGAGGGCGAAGGAGGCCTCGACAAGAGAGCTCCCTCGGGCGCTTAGAACAGGCGGCTCTGCGCCTCAGGAGCGGAGCAGGGAGCCGGCCTCTTCTGCGACGAACTCCCCGAGAGCCGCGTAGAGCCTCTCGGCGGTCTCTGGTTTCGCCCGGCGCGGGTCTCCGCAGTAGGCTTCTGGAGCCCCCAGCTCCGGGAAGGTGCGCCCGCCGGCCGCCCGGAGCTCGGAGATACGGCAGGCCTCCCAGTTCGCCGGCAGCGAGGCCAGGGCCTCTCCGTCCACGAGTTCGGGAGCCCGCAGCATAACCAGTGCCGTCTCCCACTCCCCGGCGTGGATATCGCACTCCGGGTGATCCTCGTCCAGAAGGTGCAGCAGCCCCGGCAGCGCGTTCGTGTACCAGCGGGAGACCGCCACCACTGCTCCACCTTCTCCCGCCCGTTCGGCTCCCGCCCGCAGCGCCGCCAGGTTCTCCCCTTCGGCGTGCCCGCTTACCACCAGCACCCGGCGGAACCCCGAACGGGCCAGGCTCCGGCAGATGTCCTCTACGAGCGCCGCCACCACCTCCGACCGGACCGTGACCGTGCCGGGGAAGGGAGATGCGGCCTCGGCCAGGCAGTAGGCGAGCGGGGGCGCTATCAGGCACTCGGTGCGCCGGGCGGCGAGCTTCCGGGCTGCGCGATCGCAGAGCTCGCGGGCCGCCAGGAGGTCGGTTCCTACCGGCAGGTGGGGGCCGTGCGCCTCCGGCGGGCCGACCGGGAGGAGAGCCAGCTCCGTCCGGGCGGCGAGCTGCCCGATCCGGGGGTAGGTCATCCGTTCCATGTGGTGAAGCGAGGTCATTTGCCTCCCCGTCCTCCGGCCACCCGACCGGATTATATATTTCTCTGGTGCTGCGTCAGGTGTGCAGGCCCGGCGCAACGGGCAAAAAAGCAGGGTAGGTGCAAGAGCCGGCCATCTTTAGAGGAGGGAGCATGGAGATAGAGAAACTGGACCACGTAGCGCTCTACATGAGCGACAGAGAGGCGGCTGCCGCGTTCCTGACCTCGCATCTGGGGCTCCACGTCGTGGACCGTACCGACCGCTACACTCTGGTGGGAGCCGGGGGCAGGATCGGGAAGCTGACCCTCTTCGACGCCCCGGAGGGAACGGTGCCGGCGCCGCAGGTGATCGAACGCATAAACTTCCGCGTGTCGGACCCCGAGTCCGCCGCCCGGCTCCCGCAGGAGGCCGGCGTGGAGCGGCGGGACGGCGCATACCTCTTCACCGGCCCGGAGGGGCTGCCGTTCGCTCTCGTGCCAGGCGAGGGAGGCTTCACCGACTACGACCTGGAGGGCATCGTTCTGCGCTCCGGCGACCCGGAGGGCTCGGCGCGCCGCTTCGCCGGGATGGGCTTCGAGCCGGGGGAGGACGAGCGGACGGTCCGGGCCGGCGAGTACCGGCTGCGCCTGACCTCCTCGACGCCCTTCAGGGAAGGTCAGGAGATGCTCTACCACCTGGGCTGCCTGGTGCAGTCGGCGGAGGATCACCGCCGCGAAGCCGAGGAGCGGGGGCTGGAGATCCAGGACTTCGTCGAGGGCCCGAACACCCGGGCCGTCTTCGTCCGGGGACCGGAGGGCATCAGCGTGGAGTACGTGGAGCACAAGCCCACCTTCTCGCTGACCTGACCGGGATGCGCATCCTCGTCGCCGGCGGAGGACTCGCCGGCCTGGTCGCCGCCCTCGGCTCCCTGGAGTCGGGGGCCGAGGTCACTCTCCTGGAGAAGGGCGTCCGGCCCGGCGGCTCCTTCGTCTACTCCAGCGGCTATATCTGGTCCTACCGGGATCTGGCAACCTTCCGCCGCGAGGTCCCGGCGGGCGACGCCGCACTGCAGAGGCTCATCCTGAGGCGGCTGCCGCCCGACCTCGGCTGGCTGGAGGAGCGCGGCGCCCCCGCGCTCGCGCGCGAGACGGGCAACCCCCTGACCTTCGGCGCCCGCTTCGACCCGGAGCGGGTGGTAGCTTCCCTCGTGCAGCGCATCGCGGCCGCCGGAGGGCGCATCCTGACGAACGCCCGGCTGCGCATCCTGACCCTCGCCGGAGGCCGGATAGCCGGAGCGGAGGTGGCGCAGAACGGCGGGGAGCGCCGGGAGCCGGCAGACGCGGTGATCCTGGCCACCGGCGGGTTCGCGGCCAGCCGGGAGCTGGTCCGGCGGTACATCCTCCGGGGCCCCGGGGAGCTGCAGCTGCGGGCACACCCCCGGAGCACCGGGGACGGCTTCCGCGCAGCTCTGGCGGCGGGTGCGCTGGCGAGCCCGGGCCTCGACGGTTTCTACGGCCGCAACCTGCCCGCACCTCCCGCCAACTTCTCTCCGCAGGAGTTCGTCGAGGTCTCCCAGCTCTACGGCCGCCACGCCGTAGCCCTGAACGCCGCGGGCGAACGCTACGCCGACGAGGCCGCCGACTGGTCGGAGACGGCGCTCGTCCGGGCCACCGCCCGCCAGCCGGGCCTCCGGGCGTGGTACGTGCTGGACGCCGCGGCCCTCCGGCGGCGCGTCCGGGACCGCACCGTGGAGGAGATGGTCGCGGCGGCCCTGCGCGCCGGGGGGACGGTCCTGCGGGCGGAGAGCCTGGAGAAGCTTGCAGAAAGGCTCGCGGAGCGGGGCGTGCCCCTGAAGAGGGCGCTCCGCACGCTCGGCGAGTACGACGCCGCCGTCTCAGCCGGCCGGGCAGCGGAGCTCTCACCGCCCCGGAGCGAACCGGCCGCGCCCGTGCGGGTCCCCCCGTTCATGGCCGTGGAGGTCGCGCCGGCCATAACGCACACCACGGGAGGGCTCGCGGTCGATGCGGGGTGCCGCGTGCTCCGGCAGGCGGACGGGCGGCCGCTGCCCGGGCTGTACGCAGCGGGCGTCGAGGCCGGCGGGGTCTCGACCGGCGGGTACGCGAGCGGCCTCGCCTCGGCGCTGGTCTTCGGCCGGGTAGCCGCCGGTTCCGCGGTGGAAGACGGAAAGGCGGATCTCAAGCGGTAGCGGAGATCAGGTACTCGACGACGGCCTCCAGCGAGCCGCGCTTCTTGAGGACGGCCCGCTGGCGCTCGGACCCGCTCCCATCCCTCACTATCTCCAGCACCCCTGCCAGCTCCTCCTCACACCCGAGATCCTGAGCAACGGGCCGTAGCCTCCGGACCAGCTCCCGGACCGCCTCCCGGGCGGCGATGCTCCGGCCGGCCGTAAAGTCGTAGAATCGGGCGTCGAGGCCGTGGCGGGTGGCCCGCCACTTGTTCTCCTGCAGGAGCACGGGGCTCTCCGGAGGCGGGTGCTCCCCGGCGGTCGCGACGATGCACCGGGCGAGGGCGGCGAGTGAGACGGTACGGTCGAGCTCTGTCTGGGCGTCCGGCGCGCGTAGCTCCACCGTCCCGAGCCTCGGGTGCGGCCGCACGTCCCACCAGCACCAGGTGTAGTCCGGCACGCTCCCGGCCTCCGTCAGGACGGCGACATGCCGCTCGAAATCTTCCCAGCAGCTGAAGGCGGGTGGCACCCCGGAGCGGGGGAAGAGGTCGAAGACCTTAATCCGCACAGAAGCCAGCCGGGTGTCCCGGCCGCCCCAGAAGGGCGAGTTGGCCGAGAGGGCGAGGAAGAGCGGGATGTACCGCGCGAGCGCCCCGACGCCCAGGATGGCCCGTTCCTCGTCCGGTACCGCCACGTGCACGTGCAGGCCGTATATCGCCTGCATCCGCGCCGCCCAGCCCATCTTCTCCTCCACCCGGCGGTAGCGCTCGCCGCCGGTGAGCGGCTGGTCTACGGCCTCGCTGAAGGGGTGCGCTCCCGCCGCCGCCAGCCGCACGCCACAGCTCTCGGCCAGCTCCCGAGCCCTCCGCCGCAGGGCGGCCAGCTCCGCCGCCAGCTCTCCCAGCGTGGAGCAGACCGGAGACCGCACCTCCAGACACGAGGAGAAGAGCTCGGAAGCCAGAGAGTCCCCGGGGAGCCCCACGGTGTCGCGGGCGGCGAGCAGGGAATCGATGGCGGGAGCGAGCCCGAGCGTGCCGGGGTCCACCAGCTGAAACTCCTCCTCCACACCCACGGTGTAGCGCGCCGAGGCGTCGAAGTTGGTCTCCATTCCGGGTACTTTACACCGGACCGGCGATCCCGGCACCCGGCGGAGGATTCCGCCGCTACCCCTCCCCGGCCAGCCGGGAGAGCACCCGCCGGTGGATCTCGAAGTCCTCCTCCCCGAAGAGCACGAAGCGCACCAGCCGCACCGACCCCAGCCGCGGCGCCTCCTCCAGCACCGTCCCCAAGGCGACCTCCGCAGCCTCCTCGACCGGGTAGCCGAAGACCCCGGTGGAGATGGCGGGGAACGCCACGGATTCCACCCCGTTCTCCTCGGCGAGCCGGAGCGCGTTGCGGTAGCAGCTCGCGAGCAGCTCCGCCGCCGGCTCGTCCCGCCCGTAGACGGGACCGAGGGTGTGGATCACGTACCGGTTCGGCAGCCCGTGCCCCCCGGTTATGACCGCCTCCCCAGGACTTATGGGCGCCAGCGGCCGGCACTCCTCCTCCAGCCCCGGTCCGGCAGCCCGGTGGATCGCACCGGCGACCCCGCCCCCCGGCCTCAACTCCGCGTTCGCCGCATTAACTACCGCCGCGATGTCCTCCTGGGCCGTTATGTCCCCGCGTACGCACTCGACCGTCACGCCGTCTATCCTCGCCATGATCCTCACCTCCCGCAGAAGAAGTTTAAAGCAGAACCGGCCGCCCGTTGAACGTCCCCGCGCGCTTTGTATAATCCCGACAAAAGATATCGGATTTAGTGGGAGGTGGTATGGCCGAGACTCGGCAGAGCAATCAGGTCGCGGCCCGGACGGCGGAGCGGGCCGCGGGCGCCGTGGGAGCGGAGCTCCCTCCGCCCCGGCTAGGTGTAGCGCTGGGGGGTTCTCTGGCGCTGGTGGCGCTGGGGTATGCGATCGTGGCCGGGCACGGCGTTCAGCAGGGGATCCTGTACGCGCTGGGGGTGCTGCTCGGCATCGCGCTCTACCACGCCCGGTTCGGGTTCACCTCGGCCTTCCGGCAGCTCGTGGCGGTGGGTCAGGGAGCGGGGCTGCGGGCGCACATGTTGATGCTGGCGGTGGCGAGCGTGCTGTTCGCCCCGATCCTGGCGGCCGGGGTCGGGTTTTTCGGGGTGGAGCCGGCCGGTTTCGTGGCGCCGCTGGGATTGAGCGTGGTGGTCGGCGCGTTCATCTTCGGGATCGGGATGCAGCTCGGGGGTGCGTGCGCCTCGGGGACGCTCTTCTCCATCGGCGGCGGGCAGACCGCCATCCTGTTGACGCTCGCTGGGTTCATCGGGGGGTCGGTACTCGGGGCTTGGCATTGGGACTTCTGGACCGAGACGATGCCCGCGCTGCCGCCGGTCTCGCTCGCCGAGAGCACGGGGCTCGGCTACGGCGGGGCGCTGGCGGTACAGCTCGCCATCTTCGCCGCGATAGCCGGAGCGACGGTGCTCATAGCCCGGCGCAAGAACCCGCCGCCGCGCCGGCCGCCGGCCGCCGCCTCCGGAGTGGCGCGCGTGATTCGCGGCGCGTGGCCGCTATGGGCCGGTGCGGTCGTGCTGGCCGGGCTCAACGCAGCCACCCTGCTCGTCCGGGGCGAGCCGTGGGGTATCACCTCGGCGTTCGCGCTGTGGGGGTCCAAGATCGCGCAGGCGCTCGGCGTTGATGTGGCGAGCTGGAGCTACTGGTCCGGCGAGCGGGCCGCCGCGCTGCAGGCGTCCGTGCTCGCCGACTCCACGAGCGTGATGAACTTCGGGATCGTCTTCGGCGCTCTTCTGGCCGCCGCTATCGGGGGGTCCTTCGCCCTCCACCGTCGGATACCGCCGAAGACGGCGGCCGCCGCGATAATCGGGGGGCTCCTGATGGGTTACGGCGCGCGCCTGGCCTACGGCTGCAACATTGGAGCGTACTTCAGCGGCGTCGCATCCTTCTCGCTGCACGGCTGGCTGTGGATCGCGATGGCGCTTATCGGCACCTACGCCGGGCTCAAGGTGCGGCCGCTCTTCGAGCTCGCCAACCCCAAGCCCACCGACTCCAGCTGCTGACGAACACGGGGAAAGGAGGAGATCATGGCGCACCACGAAGGAGGGCACGCCTGCTGCGGGCCGGGCTACGCCTCGCCCGAGGAGGCCATGCAGGCCGAGCGCGAGAGGGTGCTCTACACAGTGGCGCTCTACGTGGGGACCGGGGTGGAGGAGCCGGACTACCTGGCCACGGTGGACGTAGACCCAGACTCGCCGACCTACTCGCAGGTGATCCACCGCACCCCGATGCCCAACGTGGGCGACGAGCTGCACCACTTCGGATGGAACGCGTGCAGCTCCTGCCACCACGACGCGAGCAAGGAGCGCCGGTACCTAATCATCCCGGGCCAGCGCTCCGGGCGCATCCACATCGTGGACACCGCCGATGAGCGCGCCCCGAAGCTCCACAAGGTCATAGAGCCGGAGGAGATAGTCGAGAAGACGAACCTCAGCGCCCCGCACACCGTCCACTGTCTGCCGGACAAGATCCTCATCTCCATGCTCGGGGACGGTGCGGGCAACGGGCCGGGCGGCTTTCTGGTGCTGGACGAGGAGTTCAACATCGCCGGCCGCTGGGAGCGCGAAACCGGCGGCATGGACTACAACTACGACTTCTGGTACCAGCCCCGGCACAACGTGATGGTGAGCAGCGAGTGGGCCGCCCCCAACACCTACCGGGACGGCTTTAAACTGGAGGACGTGGAGGCCGGCAAGTACGGCCGCAAGCTCCACTTCTGGGACTGGGAGAAGCGCCAGATAGCGCAGAGCTTCGACCTCGGCGAGGAGGGCATGATCCCGCTCGAAGTCCGCTTCCACCACGATCCCGAGAGCACCCACGGCTTCGTCGGGGCTGCCCTTAGCTCCAACATGTTCCACTGGCACAGACAGAACGGCTCCTGGCGGGTGGAGAAGGTGATAGACGTGGAGCCGGTAGAGCTGGAGGGCTGGCCCTTCCCGGTGCCGGGGCTCATCACCGACCTGCTCATCTCCCTGGACGACCGCTTCCTCTACTTCTCCAACTGGCTGCACGGGGACATCCGCCAGTACGACATATCCGACCCGTCCAACCCGCGCCTGAGCGGGCAGGTGTGGTGCGGCGGCCTGCTGGGCAAGGCGGAGGAGCTGAACGGCAAGCGGCTCATTGGTGGCCCGCAGATGCTCCAGCTCAGCCTGGACGGGAAGCGCCTGTACGTCACCAGCTCGCTCTACAGCTCGTGGGACAACCAGTTCTACCCGGAGATGGCCCGGGAAGGCTCCTTCCTGCTGCAGATAGACTGCGACACCGAGAACGGTGGCATGAAGATCAACGAGGACTTCCTGGTAGACTTCGGGCAGGAACCCAAAGGTCCCGCCCGCGCGCACGAGATGCGCTACCCGGGCGGTGATGTGACCTCGGACATCTGGTTCTGAAAGGGGCAACGCCGGATAAGAGTCGCCAGACTGCACGAGCTGAACCTCCCGGTGGCGGAGGCCCGGCGCCTCCAGAGCGAGCTCGCCTCCCGGGTGCAGACCGGGCCGCCGCTGGACCTGGACCGGGTGCGCTTCGTAGCCGGCGCCGACGTCTCCACCGGGGACGAGATGGCCTACGCCACGGTCGCCGTGCTGCGCTTCCCGGAGCTGGAGGTGGTGGAGGTGCGGGGAGCCGGAGCTCCCCTGTCTTTCCCCTACGTCCCGGGGCTGCTGGCCTTCAGGGAGATACCCTCCGTGGCGGAGGCTCTGAGCCGGATCGAAACCCCGGTGGACGCCGTGATCTTCGACGCCCAGGGGCTCGCCCACCCGCGGCGGCTCGGGCTGGCCTCGCACCTGGGACTCTTCCTCGACGTCCCGAGCGTGGGCTGCGCCAAGAGCCGCCTCACCGGGCGCTTTGAGGAGCCGGACCGGAAGAAGGGCAGCGCAACCGACCTCGTAGACCGGGGTGAGGTCGTCGGCAGGGTGGTCAGGACCCGGGACGGGGTCTCCCCCGTCTTCGTCTCGGTCGGCAATCGCATAGACCTGCAGAGCGCCGTGGATCTGGTCCTGGCCTGCTGCACCCGCTACCGGCTGCCCGAGCCGACCCGCCAGGCCCACAACGCCGCCAACCGCCTCCGCCGGGCGGGTGGGAATCAGGAGAGCCTGTTCTAACCCTCTACCGCAACCCCCAATCGAGGCCGCGGGCCAGGCTTCAAGATGCGTCCGCCTTTTACACATAAAAGTGTGCTACACTGTTTTGTGTGGCAGATCGGAGGTGAGTGGTAGTGGCGAACCGCAACGTGACGTTGAGCTTGCCCGAGGAGTTGCTCAAGGAGGCGAAGGTGCTGGCTGCGCGGAGGGAGAGTTCGCTCTCGGCGCTTCTGGCCGGGGCTCTGCGAGAGATGATCGATCGGGAGAGTGGTTACGCTCTGGCCCGGGAAGAGGAGCTTTTCGAGCTGGAGCGGGGCTTCGACCTCGGCACTCACGGAGAGATAACCTGGAGCAGGGAAGAGGCGCATGAGCGCCGCTGAATCGGCGGCAGAGGGCCAGGACAGGCAGGGTTTCGAGCAACGTTTTTTCGTAGACACCAACCTGTTCATCTACGCTTACGACGAGAGCGCCGGAGAGAAGCGCGAACGGGCGAGGGCGCTGGTGGCGCAAGGTTGGGAGCAGCGGCGTGGGTGTGTGAGCGTGCAGGTCTTGCAGGAGCTTTACGCCAACCTCACCCGCAAGGTCGCAAAGCCCCTGCCGCCGGAGCGGGCCCGGCAGATAGTCCAGAGGCTCCTGCGCTGGAGGGTGCACACTCCGCCTCCCGAGGAGGTGCTTCGCGCGATAGACCTCCACCGGCAGGCCGACATCTCTTTCTGGGACGCCATGATCCTGACCAGCGCCCGGTCTCTGGGGTGCAAGGCTCTCTACTCAGAAGATCTCAACGCCGGACAAAGCTATGGTGGGGTGGTAGTGATCAACCCCTTCGCCGGGATCCGGTAACGCTCCCCGAAGCCGCCCCTAACGCTCTTCCAGCGGCACCCAGCGGCGGTCGCGCTCTCCGACGTACTCGGACCGTACTCCTCGAGCAGCTCCACGGCCTCCTCTTCCACGTACCGGGAGAGCCCGTAGAGCCGCATGTCCCCGCCGGCGCGGTACATGCGCCCGGCCGCTTCAGACAGGATCTCTGCCCGCGGGTCGCACACTGGGGCGGACGGCGGCTCATCCGGCCCCGCGCCCGCTACACCGGCGAGCGGCCGGAAGAGAGGGTCGAGTAGACTCACCGCAAGACCTCCGGGATCTGACCCCGGCCTGCGGGGGGCCGCGTCAGCTCCTTCCGGCCGAGATCCCGTACATCAGGGGCAGCGCGGGCACGTCCTCCGGCGGGTACATCCGGCGGCCCGGCAGCTCGCGCATCCGGGCGAACTGCCGCTCCCCGTTGGAGTACGGGTACTCTTTAAGTACCAGGACCCGGAGCCCGGCTCCGGCCAGCGCCGATACCACCTCCCCCAGCCCCCACCGGAAGAGGTGGCACGCCTCCGGGTTGCGGAAGTCCCGTACTCCTGCGGCGTACCCGGCCGGGGTCAGGCCGCCTTCGGACTCCGCCACGTAGTCCCCCACCCCGGCGGCGTCCTCCAGCGGCGCGCCGCCCGCGTAGTAGTCGTGGGCGAGGTTCCAGTCGCGGTCGAACATCATGGCCGCCGGGTGGAAGTCCACCAGCACGAAGCGCCCGCCGGGAGCGAGCACGCCGGCCACCCCGGCGGCCCAGGCGTCGAGGTCGGAGAGCCAGCAGACCACCCCGTAGGAGGCGAAGACCCGCTCGAAGCGGCGCGCCCCCCGGTTCTCCTCCAGCCAGTCGTAGACGTCCCGGCGGTGGAACTCGGCGGGGATGCCGGCCGCTTCGGACAGCCTGCGGGCCGCACCGATGGCCGCGTCGCTTATGTCCACCCCGGTGACGGCGGCCCCGAGCCGGGCCAGGCTGAGCGAGTCCCCGCCCGCGTTGCACATCAGGTGCAGCAGGGTCTTGCCCCGCACGTCCCCGAGCAGCTCCAGCTCCTCCGGGAAGAGGGTGCTGCCGCCCGCGCGCAGGAAGCGGGCCAGGTCTCCCCGGTGGCTCTCGTGCGCCCCGACGGCCGCGTTCCACGAGCGCCGGTTCTGCTCGCGCCGCTCCCGGCCGCTCAACGCCGCACCTCCCGCAGCACCGCCATAAATCCGGCGACGGTCTCCCCCCACCGGGGGAGCTCCGCGGCGCGCCGCAGCGCGTTTTCGGCGAGCCTCCGCCGCAGCTCCGGACCGTTCAGCAGGCGCTCCAGGGCCGCGGCCAGGGCGGCCGGGTCGTCCGGCGGCACCAGCAGGCCGGCCGGTCCCACGAGCTCCGGGACCGGTCCCACCTCGCAGGCCACCACCGGAAGACCGCAGGAGAGCGCCTCGGCGTAGACCATCCCGTACCCTTCGTAGCGGGAGGGCAGGACGAAGAGGTCCGCCGCCGCGTACAGCGACTCCAGCTCCGCATCCGGCACGGCCCCGGCGACCCGGATCCCGGCAGTCTCCCCAACGGCGGCGCGCACGGCCGCCGCGTACTCCGGGTCGGCGTCCGGCTCCCCGGCGAGGACGAGCTCGGCCCCGGCCGGCTCCAGCCGCTTCCAGGCCTCGACGAGGGTGAGGATACCCTTGCGCGGGATCCACTGCGCCACGCAGAGCGCCACCAGGTTCGGCGGAGAGCTCCCCGAAGCCTTACCCAGCCGGTCGAAGCCCGGCGGCACGACCCGGATGCGCTCCGGCGGGACCCCCCGCTCCTCCAGGACGCTCCGCCCGTGGTCGCTCACCGCCACCAGCCGCTCGGCGCGCAGCAGAGGCTCCTCGTAGCGGGCCTCATCCGGAACTCCGGAGCCCGCGGCGGACGGCAGCTCGTGCACCAGCGCGACGGCGGGTGTCGAACGCCGCCAGCGGTCGAGGTGCGGCGCGAGGGCTCTGCGGGCCAGCGCGTCCACCACCAGCACGTCGTACGGCTCCGGCTCGAAGGCGACCTTCGCGGCCCGTTGCTCCTCCGGCGAGGCTCCGGCCAGCGAGATCTCGTCCACCGCAACGCCCCGCTCCCGCAGCCCGGCGCAGACCCGGGCGTTGTACAGGTAGCCGCCGGTGCGGCGGCCGGTATCTCCCACGGTGAGAAAGGCGACCCTCACATCAAAGAGCGTCCTCGCGGGCGGCGTAGACATCCGGCGACTCCCAGACGCGCACCAGCAGGGAGTCCAGGCCCCGGCCGCGCAGTCCCGGAGCGAGCTTCTCCCAGGCGTGGTCCGCCACCACCTCGGCGGTGGTGTTCCGCCCCTCTAGGCCCGGCACGTCGTCCAGGTTGCGGTAGTGGAGCCCGGCGGCCAGCTCGTCCACCGCTCCGCGCAGCTCCCCGATATCGAAGAGCACGCCGGAGCCGTCCAGGCGCTCGCCGCGCACCAGCACCTCCAGCCGGTAGGTGTGGCCGTGCAGCCGGGTCGCCGGTCCGAAGTCCCCGACCAGCCGGTGAGCCGCCTCGAACCGCGCCGCCACGTATATCTCGTACATGTCCTTCCTTCCACTGAAAAACGACAACTACTCTCCGGCGTAGTCCAGGATCACCTGCACCGCCTCCTCAGGCCGCTCCTCCAGCAGCCGGTACGCCTCCGGAGCCCGCGCGAACGGCAGGCGGTGGGAGACCAGCTCGCGCAGCCGCAGGCGGGGCAGCAGGCCGGTCACGGTCTCCAGCCGCCGCCGGAGGCTCCAGCGCGGGGCCAGCTCCGGGTTGATACGCCCGACCTGCGAGGAGCGCAGCCGCACCCGCCCCCGGTGGAAGCCCCCGCCGAGTTGCAGGGTCACGGGCTTCGTGCCGTACCAGGAGGCCGCGACGACCGTGCCCTCCTCCGCCACGCAGTCTATGGCGCTCTGGAGCGCCGCCCCCGAGCCGCTGACCTCCACCGCGACGTCCGCGCCCCGGCCGCCAGTCGCCTCCCGGACCGCCTCCGGCAGCCCTTTCCCCGGCTCGAACGCTTCGTCCGCGCCCAGCGCCAGCGCCAGCTTCCGCCGCCGGGAGATGGGGTCCACGGCCAGCACCGGCTCCGCTCCGGCACGCTTGAGGAGCTGGGTGACCAGCAGCCCCACTACCCCCTGCCCGAAGATTACGGCCGTCTCTCCGAAGCGTAGCGGGGTGTCGTGGAGGATGTTCAGGGCCGTCTCCAGGTTGGCGGCGAACACGCCCAACTCCGGGTCGAGCCCGGCGGGAAGCCGGACCGGCAGCTCCGCCGGGACCGTGAAGACGCTCTGGTGCGGGTGGTGGACGAAGACCGGGTCTCCGGGGTGCAGGTGCTCGACCGCGGAGCCGGCGTCCAGCACGCGGCCGGCGGCGGCGTAGCCGTACTTGATCGGGAAACCGAAGCTCCCCTCCAGCGTCGGCAGGTCGAGGGGCAGGTCCTCCGGTACCTCGCCCCGGTAGACGAGCAGCTCCGTCCCGGCGCTCACACCCGAGGCGGCGGCGCGCACCCGCACCTCGTCAGGACCGGGGGGCGGGGCCTCTGCTGCGCGCAGCCGGGCCTCCCGCGCCGACTCGAACCACAGGGCGCGGGCCGGGAGCGGGCTACCCGGCACCGGGGTACTCCACCCGGCCGTCCAGCACCAGGTCCACGCCGTAGCGCTCCACGGAGACCCCGGTCAGCCGCAGGGACCGGTCCAGCTCCCGGATGCCCAGGTCCCCCACGGCCGCTATGCCGCGGCCCAGGATCTTCGGCGCGATGCAGACCACCGCCCGGTCCACGAGCCGCTCCCGGAGCAGGGCCGTGATCAGGGTGGCGCCGCCCTCGACCATCACCGAGCCCACCCCCCGCTCGCCGAGCGCCACCAGGAGAGCCCTCAGGTCCACGCGTCCCGCGCCGTCCTCCGGGAGCCGCAGCACCTTCGCTCCCAGTTGCCGCAGCTCCCGGCACCGCTCCTCCGGGGCCCGTCGCGTGACCGCCAGCAGCGTTCCGCGCGCGGCCCCGCCGGAGAGCACGGCGGCGGCGGGTGGGGTACGCAGGGCGCTGTCGGCTACCACGCGCAGAGGGTCCTCGCCCTCCACCAGCCGGACCGTCAGGCGCGGGTCGTCCCGGCAGACCGTGCCGACGCCGACCAGGATGGCGTCGTGCTCGGAGCGCAGGCGGTGGGCGAGTTGCAGGGAGTCTTCGGAGCTGATCCACTGCGAGCTGCCCGTGACGGTGGCCAGCCGGCCGTCGAGCGTCTGGGCGTAGCTGAGGGTGACTCGCGGCCGTTCGGAGGAGACGTCGTTCATATCACCCCTTATCTTACCCGCACCGTGCTATCTTAAATTAAGTGTGCCGATCACTCACGCGAGGTAACACCCGATGAGTGAAGACAGGATACTCCTGGAGGGCATGGTCTTCTTCGGCCGCCACGGGACGCTGGCGCCGGAGCGCGAGCTGGGGCAGCGGTTCGTGGTGGACGTGGAGCTGCGCTGCGACCTGCGCCGGGCCGGAAAGACCGACGACCTCGCCGCGACCGTGGACTACAGCCGGGTCCACCGGCGGGCGCGCGAGATAGTGGAGGGCGAGCCCGTCAGCCTGACCGAGACCGTGGCCGAGCGGATAGCCGCGGCCGTCCTGGACGAGCACCCGATGGTGGAGGCCGTGCGCGTGCGCGTCCGGAAGCCGGACGTCCGGCTGGAAGACACCGTCCTCTCCGGCTCGGCCGTAGAGATCCTGCGCCGCCGGGGAGAATGAGACTGGAGCCGAGATAGCCGGGATCGAAGCACAGAACACCCCCCTCGCCGGGCCGGCCGGCGGAACGGACCCGGAGCGCCGGCGGCGGCTGGAGAGGCTCACGCGCGCCGGCACGGACGACCTGCTGGAGGCCCTGGGAGCCCGGGGCCGGACCGGGAGCGGGCTGCTGAAGCCGGTCCTCCGGCTCCCCGCGCGGCGCTTCGCGGAGCAGTTGCTCACCTACGACGAGGTCGTGGGGCGCAGCGGCCTTCAGGCCGGCGGGGCGTGGGCCATGAGCCGGTTCGTGCGGCAGGTCGAGGTCCGGGGCCGGGAGAACCTCCCCTCCGAGGGACCGCTGCTGGTCGTCGCCAACCACCCAGGCCTCTCGGACGCGATAGCCCTCTTCTCCGCCATCCCGCGGCCGGACCTGCGGGTCGTGGCGGCGGCGAACCCGCTTCTGAGCGCTCTGCCGAACACGGCGAGCCGCCTGTTCTACGTCTCTGGCAGCGGGCTGAAGGCCGTCCGCGCGGCGAACCGGCACCTGAGAGGCGGCGGCGCGGTGCTCACCTTCCCCGGCGGCAGGATAGAGCCGGACCCGGCGGTGCTGCCCGGCGCGGCCGAGGCTCTGGAACGCTGGTCGGAGAGCCTGGACCTCTTCGCTCGCCGGACCCCGGAGCTGACGGTGGTCCCGGCCGTCGTCAGCGGCGTACTCTCCCGGCGCGCGCTGCACCACCCCCTGACCCGGTTGCGCCGGAGACCGGAGGACCGGCGGTGGCTCGCCGCCGTGCTGCAGGCCATGGTGCCGGCCCTTCGCGAGGGCACCGTGCGCGTCGCGTTCGGCAAGCCTCTCAGCCCCGGCGGGGATTCCGTGAGCCGGGCCGTGGTGCGGGAGAGCCGGCGCCTGATCGAAGCCGCCGGCGAGTGATTAAAAATCTGCCGGGCGGGTACATAGCCGGATAGGCTATACTGCCCGTAGCACCTCAGGAGAACGGAGCCAGCGAGATGTCTGAGAGGGAAGAAAAACACCAGCAAAACCCGGGCCGCAGCAAGCAGGTCGACCGGCCCGGGAAAGAAGAGGAGAAGCGCCGCCACAGCCCCGGTCCGAGCGAAGAAGACCGCCCGGAGAGGAAGGAGAGCGCCGACCGCAGCGAGAGCCGGTAGCGGCAAGCCCCCTTCGCCACAGCTTCTCAGGGAAGCAGAAAAGAGCAGCAGCATGAGCGAGGCGACCCGAGCTTCATACTGGGTGATCGCGCTACACGATCGCCGTCAGATGAATGTACTGACTATGTACCTGATCGGAGGCGAAGAAGTCATGCCGGTCTTCACCTCCGAGGAGGAGGCCCGGCTCTTCCTGCGTTCGGCGCCTTCACGGGACGCCGGCTGGCAGATCCGGCCCACCACCACCGGCGAGCTCGTCTCGATCCTCTACGGTCCCTGTTCCGCGGCTCTCGGCGTCGCTCTCGACCCTCCGCCCGAGGCCGGTGACGCCCTGACGGCCGGTCTTGTGAGCATAAGCCGCGAGGTCTTCATCGAGCGGATACTCGAAAGACGCCGGGTCCGGCGCCCGGACGGCCTGAAGACCGGCCGGGCAAGCTAGTCCCTCCGGGACTCGTCGCGGGGCCGGAGCTGCGGGAAGACGTAGCCGAGGACGAAGGTGAGCGCGACGAAGACCAGCGCCAGGGCCCAGGCCCCCACCGGACCGCCGGCCTCCGCCACGAAGCCCAGCACGATGCCGACCCACGCGAAGTCCGAATCGCCGAAGGTGGTGTTCGCAAGCCCCAGAGTCCCCAGGTAGCCCAGCAGGAGCGCGGGGAGGAACGTGATGATCAGGCCGTTGGCGAAGGCGCCGAGGGCCGCGCCCCGGCGGCCGCCGGTAGCATTGCCGAACACCCCCGCTCCGCCCCCGACGAAGAAGTGCGGGACCATGCCGGGGATTATGAGCGCGAGCCCCAGCGGGCCGAGAAACGGCAGGGCCACAAGCCCGGCCGTCACGCTGGCGGCGAAGCCCACGATCACGGCGGTCGGAGCGTAGGGGAAGGTTATGGGGATGTCGAGGGCGGGGACGGCGTCGGGTATGACCTTGCGCGAGATGCCCTCGAAGGCGGGCACGATCTCGCCCAGGATCATGCGCACCCCGACCAGGATCACCCACACCCCGGCGGCGAACGTGAGCGCCTGCACCAGGGCGAAGACGAACGGGTTGAGGTCTCCGGCCAGCTCCGAGACGAACGCCGGACCGGCGATGAGCGCGAAGACCAGGTAGACCACGATCATGGCGAGCGCGGTGGAGACGAGGTTGTCGCGCAGGAAAGAGAGGCTGCGCGGGACCGTGATCTCCTCGGTGCTCCGCGCGGCGTTCCCGAGCGCCCGGCCTACGAGGCCGCTCGTCACGTACCCCAGCGTGCCGAAATGCCCGAGCGCGATGTCCTCCCCGCCCGTGATCCGGCGCATGAACGGCATCGCAGCCGCGGGCATCAGCACCATCACGCTCCCGACGATCAGGGCGCCCGCGAGCAGCAGGTTCACTCCGCCGACCCCGGCGGAGCTGAGCACTACCGCCACCAGCGCGCTCATGAAGAAGACGTGGTGGCCGGTGAGGAAGACGTACTTGAGGCGTGTGATGCGGGCGAGCAACAAATTCACCAGGAAGGCCAGACCCATTATCCCGGCCGTCTGCGCGCCGAACTCCGCCTGCGCCAGTCCCACGACGGCCTCGTTGGTCGGGATCACGCCCTGCAGCCCGAGCCCCTCGGAGATCATCTCTCCCAGCGGCTCCAGCGCCCCGATCAGGATGGTCGCCCCGCCGCCCAGGATGAGGAACCCGATGATGGTCTTGAGCGTCCCGCTCACCACGTCCGGGGCAGAAGAGCGCAGCGCGAGCAGACCGACGAGCGCCAGCAGCCCGACCAGGATCGCCGGGGTGCCGAGGATGTCCCGCAGGACGTTCAGGACCGCCACGGGCCTATCCCTCCAGCTCGGCGAGGGCGGCCCGCACCTTCTCCCCCACCTCGTCGCGGCTGGTGAAGTTCCTGACGACGACCACCCGGGCACCCTCGCGCCGCACGCGGTCGGCAAGCTCATCCGAGGTAAAGATTATGTCCGCATCCTGTCCCCGGGCGGCTCCGGCGTCCACCACATCCAGCGTGTACTCCACGCCCGCGGCGTCCAGCGCCTCCTTCAGACGGCTCTTGAGGATCACGCTCGTCCCCAGCCCCATCCCGCAGACGGCCAGCACCCTGATCACGATCCCCTCCTCTAGAGTAGTGGTCGTTACGGCTTCCGCGATGAGCCTCGCGGGCGAATCCATTCTAGGCCGCCGCGCGAGGCCGTGCTTCAAGACCACCCCCAGCGTTGCCTCGATAAGAGGCTCCGGCGGGGGGTTGCCTCCGCCATCCGGGCGCCGCACTCGGACCTCTCAGGTTCGAACTCGAGTGTTAGAGCGCCACGAAAATACACATATTCGCCGATCGGTGCCCCATTCCCCTCAGTTCTTGATAATGTCTAAGTAATCGTGATGAGATTGAAACATGTCACCGGCAGCGCGGCGCATCCCGGAGGTGGATCTGCCGGAGGCGAGGATCTGCCCGTTCCGGCACGCTACCTGATCCCCGCCCTGGCGGTCGCCGCAGCCTCGGCGCTGTGGATCGTCCCGGACTCCATGCTCCGGGAGCGGTTCTCCGCAACCCTTCTGTTTCTGGCCGCCGTTCTGGCCAGCACCCTTTTCGGAGGGTTGGGGCCAGGCCTCGCAGCCCTCGCTCTGGCGCTCGCAGCGAACGGCTACCTCCTGCTGCACTCCGTCTCCCAGCCCGGTCCCGGGCACATGGTGCCGCTGGCGGTGCTCGCGGGCGCGGGGCTGCTCCTCAGCGGAGCCGGAGCGCAGCTGCGCTCCGCACACCGGAGAAAACAGAGGCGAGAAACCTTCCGGCAGGAGATATTCGAGCGGGCGAACGCCGCCGCTTGGGAGGCCGAGGCAGACACCCTGCAGCTGACCTCCACCATTGGGCAGCCGGCGCTCTTCCCGGACTCCGGAGCTCTGACCGGCACCGTTCACCCCGAAGATCGCGAGCGGGTGCTGAGTATCTGCCGGTCGGTCGCCGACACGGGAGAGAGCCGGAGCCTCGAGTACCGGGTTCTCGCGGCGGACGGCGGCGAGCGCTGGGTGCGCAGCGTCCTGTCCGCCGTCCGGAGCAGGAGGGGCCGGGTGCGGCGGCTGGGCGGCCTGACACTGGATATAACGGAGCGCCGGCGCGCCGAGGAGAGGTACCGCTCCGTCTTCGAGAACGCGGTCGAGGGCATCTACCAGAGTGCCCCGGACGGCACCCTGCTAACCGCCAACCCCGCCTTCGTGCGCATGTTCGGCTATACCTCTCCGGAGGAGATCCCCGGCGTGGACCATCTCTACGCCGATCCGCAGGATCGGGGCGAGTTCATCCGCCGCCTGCAGGAGCGGGGATCCGTCAGTGAATTCGAGGTCCGGACCCGGCGGCGCGACGGAGCTCTCATGTGGAGCTCTCTGAGCGCGCGGGCCGTAAGAGGAGCCGATGGAAAGGTTGCGTACTATGAGGGCACCTGCCGCGACATAACCGAGCGCAAACAGACCGAGGAGCGGCTCAAGCGCAGTCTGGGAACCCTGCTGGCGCTCCGGGAAGCCGGCCAGATCCTGGGCTCCACCCTCGATGCCGGAGAGATCAGCATGAGGCTCCTGAAGATCATGCGCGAGGTCTTCGGGCTAACCACGGCGATCATCGACGTGGAGGACAGGGACGGCCAGCTCCGCATCTGGCGCGCCTCAGGGCTCGATGCTCTCTGGCCCAGAGCACGCTTCATGCCCGAAGCGACGGAGAGCCGGGAGGAGGTGATGTCCACCGGCAAGCACCGTCTGTTCCGGCTGCGGCGACCGGCGAACCCGGCGGAGTCCCTGATGGGGCTCTGTCTGCCGTTGAGGATCCGGGATCAGGTAATAGGGGTGCTGGAGGTCTACGGACCGCAGGATCTGACCGTCGACGAGATGCCCGAGATACTCGCCAGTCTGGCAAACCAGGCAGCCAGCGCGCTGGAGAACGCCCGCCTCTACGGAGAGCTGGCGGAGCGCGAGAAACGGCTCGAGAACCTCGTCAGGAAGCTCTTCGTCGCTCAGGAAGAGGAGCGACGCCGGGTGGCCTTCGAGATCCACGACGGACTGGCCCAGATGGCCGCCGCCGCTCACCAGCACCTCCAGGCCTTCGCCCGGTTCCATCCTCCAGACTCCGCGGAAGGTCGGGAGCTGCTCGAACGCTCTTTGGAGCTGGTACAGGACACCGCTGGGGAGGCCCGGCGGGTAATATCCAACCTCATCCCCACGGCACTGGACGATCTGGGGCTCAAGACGGCCGTGCGGCTCGAGGTAGAGAGCATGCGAGCCGACGGCTGGAGCGTGGAGTACGGTGGCACCCTGCAGGACGGCGAACGTCTGCCCGTGGCCGTGGAGACGGCGCTCTTCCGGGTAGCCCAGGAGGCGCTGAGAAACGTACGCAAGCACGCGCACGCCAGGCGGGTGAGCGTCGTGCTGGACCGAACGCGGCGGGGCGTACGCCTCCGGGTGAGGGACTGGGGCCGGGGCTTCGACCCGGATGCCGCCCCGGCCGGCTCCGGACCGGGCGAGCGGCTGGGCCTGTCCAGCATGCAGGAACGCGTAAACCTGCTCGGAGGAAGCTTCGAGCTCTCGACCCGTCCGAAATCCGGCACCCTGGTGACGGCCGAGATCCCGCTGACCCGTTCCGGAAGTTCCGTTCAGGAGGAGGATGACACCGATGGCTCTTGAGAAACGCGCGCTCCGCTCCGCTCCGGACGAGCAGAGGACACCCGGCCCCGGGGAGGTGGCAATGGCCCGAGTGCTGATCGTCGACGACCACGATACCGTCCGGAACGGCATAAGGGTCATGCTCGCCGGCGAACCGGGCATCGAGATCGCCGGCGAAGCCTCCAACGGGCTGGAGGCCTTGCACCTCTGCCGCAGGGTACGGCCGGACCTGGTCCTGATGGACGTGCGCATGCCAGAGCTGGACGGACTGGCGGCGACCCGGAGTATCAAGCGGCGCTTCCCGGATATCAGCGTGCTGATGCTCACGATGTATGAGAATCAGGACTACCTCCTGGAGGCGATCCGGGCCGGGGCCGCCGGATACGTGCTGAAAGACGCGCCCCAGCAGCATCTGGTCACCGCCATACGCAAGGTGCTCGAAGGAGAGACGACCTTAAACCGCGCGATGGCGAACAAACTCATCTACGATCTGGCCAACAATGCCCCCCGCCCGGGGGGAATTCTCTCGAGTGGAACGTCTTCCCACTCCCTCACACCCCGGGAGCTGGAGGTACTGGAGCTTCTGGCACTGGGTAAGACCAACCGCGAGATAGCCCAGCAGTTCGTGCTCAGCGTGGGCACGATCAAGAACCACGTCGAGCACATCATCTCCAAGCTCGGCGTCTCGGACCGGACCCAGGCGGTGGTGCGGGCACTGGAACAGGGCATCATCACCTTCCCCAAGTCGTAGCCGGAGGCCGACAAAATATGCCACCCGGCTGATGCTCACAGCCCGCCGGAGGCTCACCATTACTCTCATGAGAACCTCGAGCTCCTCCGGATCGAAAGCGCGGCGCCAGAGTGTATCCCGCCCGTAAACCCGAGCCGAAGAAGAACAACCCCAACGCGAGAAAGAGGCGGATAATCATCCTCGGCCGGGACGCCGTCGTCGGCCGCACCCTGGAGCTCCTGCTGCAGAGCGACGAGTACGAGGCCGAGTTCCTGCCCGAATCGGCGCTGGCAGATCCGCAGGCGCTGGAGGGCAGCGACCTGCTGCTCCTGACACCGGAGCCGGTCTCAGAGCGCCGGAGAGCTCTGCTGGAGTCGATCGCGGCGAACCCGGAAGCAAGCGGCATTCCGATCCTGGAGCTCAGGGCCGACGCGCCGGCCTCCCGGGCCGAGTCCGGGCGCTATACGATGCCCTGGCCCTGCGATGTAGAGGAGCTCAGGCACCGGATACGGAGGCTCCACTCCCTGGAGGAGCGGGATGAAAGTGAGGGCGATGGATCATGATCAGGATCTCCCTGGAGGTAATCCGCAGAACCGACCGCTTCGAGGTCGAGGTGCAGGCCGCGAGCATCCGGCAGGCGCTGAAGGTAGCCGGGGAGGTATACCCCGGCAGCGAGATCCGGGTGCTCTTTCCGATCGAGCCCGAGGTATTCTTCGTCAGGAGCGGCGTCGCAACGACGGAGCTCATGGAGAAGACCGGGGCAAGAGAAGCCAGCTGAGGAGGAACGCCCGGCTATGAAGGCAATGATCCTGGCCGCCGGCAAAGGCACCCGGCTGTTACCTCTGACCAGCGAGATTCCGAAGCCCCTGGCCCCGGTCGTGGACCGCCCGGTAATCGAGTACATCTTCGAGCTGCTGGCCGACGGCGGCGTAGAGGAAGCATACGTCAACATCCATCATCTCGCGGACTACATACTGGAGTTCTACGGGGGCACTCCCCGGATGAACGGCATGCGGGTCCACCTATGCCGCGAGGAGGAGCTGATGGGCACCGCCGGGGGCGTCAAGCGCCTCGAGGACCGCTTCGAGGAGACCTTCGTCGTCATCATGGGCGACGCCCTGACGGATATAGATGTGCGGGAGGTGGTGGACTTCCACAGGAAGCGCGAAGCCTTAGCAACGCTGGCGCTGGCCCGCGTCTCGGACACCTCAGAGTACGGGGTCGTGGAGGTGGACCGGGAGGGCAACATCCTGGGCTTTCAGGAGAAGCCCGAGCCCGAAG
>NZ_SKBU01000044.1 GCF_004337705.1 Rubrobacter taiwanensis | reverse complement strand
CCTCCTTTGGAACGTGCTCGCTAACCAGCTCCTCCACCCCGGCAAGCGGTATTACCTCGTACCTCACGTCCCCTATCTCCAGGGCCTCACTCATCGTACAAACCCCACCCGACTCTCCCTCCCGTCTACGAAAACACATCCCTCCGAGATATTCTGTTCGCCCCTCTGTTATAGTTCAAATACCAATTAAATCTCTCAGCTATACATGCCGGATATCCAAGCCGGCGTCCCCTCTCGACGTAAAGGAAGTTTAGATCACCCCAAACAAAATTGTCAACAAAATTGACAACTATATACCGTGCGAGGGATTCGTGTGTTTCGGGGGGGTCGTCTTCAGGGGGAGCGGGCTTCGGCGGCCGTCTGCTTCAGGGCTTTGGCGACCCGTGAGAGGTGTGTTCGCATGGCCTTCTCTGCTGCGTCTGGGTCTCCGGCTGCGACGGCTTCGAAGATGGCTCTGTGTTCGGCGAGTGAGCTGGGCGGGCGTCCCGGGGTCAGGATGGTCCGGTACTGGAACCTTATCAGCTGGGAGTTGAGCATCTTCAACAATCTGGAGATGGTGGAGTGGTTTGCGATCTCGATCAGGCGCCGATGGAACTGCCCGTTAACGTCGGAGGCGGCCAGCAGATCTCCTCTCTTTAGATGATCCTCCATCTTCGAGAGCAACGCCCGCAGCTCGTCGATGTCCTCCGGCGTGCGGTTCAGAGCGGCGTGCCGCACGGCCACGCATTCAAGCGCCATCCTGGCTTCAAGTATCTCCACCGCCTCCTCTTCGGAGACGAGCCGCACCCTGGCCCCCCGGTTCGGCTCGCGCTTGACCAGCCCCTCCTGCTCCAGCCGGATGAGCGCATTCCGCACCGCAGCCCGGCTTATGCCGAGCTCGCGCGCGAGGTCTAGCTCGATCAGGCGCTCGTTCGGCTGTAGCTTCCCACCGGTTATGTCATCGTACAGCCTGTCGTAGGCAACGTCCGACAACGGCCTCTCACTTCCTCTTCTAACTCCCACACAACCCGCTCCTAATGCTACCACGGCCGTTCATCCCCCCGCGTATACCCCCACCCCCACAACATCCCTTGACACAAACCAACGCGCCACTTACGCTTATGTTAACATAATTGTCAACGATTTCCCGGAGGATGCTGGGGAGGATAACTGGTGGCAGGTTTTAAGGTCTTTCTCATTCGGATACGGGCTGCCGGGCGGGAACATGTGCGGCGGGCCGGCAGGCGGGGGGCCGGGCGTGCGGCCCTCTGATCGGGCGCGGGAGCTCGTGCGGGGGGCTTATGACCACCACGTGCACATCAGCCCGGACGTGATGGGGCGCAGGATAGACGACCTGAGTCTGGCGCGGCGTTTCAGGGAGCTAGGGCTCTCCGGGTTTACGCTCAAGTCCCACTACGTGCCCACCGCCGAGCGGGCCAGCGTGGTCCGGGCGGCGGTGGGTGGGGTGGAGGTCATGGGGGCCATCGCGCTGAACGCTGCGGTCGGCGGGATGAACGCGCTGGCGGTGGAGATAGCGGCGCGGGAGGGGGCGCGGTTCGTGTGGATGCCCACCGTGAGCGCGGCAAACGAGGCCGGGATACTCTCCCGCTCCGGGGGCAAGAAGCTGCCTTTCTGGGCCCGGCTGCAGCGGGAGCTCGAGGAGCAGGGGGTGAGCGCCGGGCCGGTACACGCGGTGGACAAGACGGGGGCGGTGCTCCCCGAGACCAGGGCGGTGCTCAGGGTGGTTGCCGCCCACGACATGGTGCTCGCCACCGGGCACCTCTCGCGCGATGAGATCTTCGCGGTGGTCGAGGCCGCGAGAGAGGAGGGGGTGCGGAGGATCGTCGTGACCCACCCCGAGTTCCCCTCGCAGGACCTTTCGGCGAAGGATCAGATCCTCCTGGTGGAGCAGGGGGCGCTCATGGAGCGCTGCTTCGCCCCGGCGCACGGCGGCAAGGTCTCCTGGGAGAAGATGTTCGAGAACATCCGGGCGGCCGGCGTGGAGAACTCCTTCCTCTCCACCGACCTCGGGCAGCCCGCGAACCCGCCGGTGGAGGACGGGATCGCGCTCATGGCCGACCGGCTGCTCGGGGCGGGCTTCGGCGAGGAGGAGGTGAGGGTCATGGCGGTGGAGAACACCCGGAGGCTTGCGGAAAGGGTGCCCGCCTGATGCCGGAGGGGAGGACGCTCCTCGTCGTCGGGGCCCACTCGGCGGACTTCGTGTGGCGGGCGGGCGGGGCCGCCGCCGTGGCGGTCGCATCCGGGGGGAGGGCCGTGGTGCTCGCCCTCTCCTACGGGGAGCGCGGGGAGTCCGGGGAGCTCTGGAAGGAGCCGGAGCAGACCGTGGAGAACGTAAAGAAGATCCGGCACACCGAGGCCGAGAAGGCCGCCTCCGCGCTTGGGGCCGAGTTTCGGTGTTTGGACCTCGGGGACTACCCGCTCCGGGTGGACGACGCGGCGCTCATGCGCCTCGTCGAGATCGTCCGGGAGCTCGCCCCCGACGCCATCGTAACCCACACCCCCGAGGACCCCTTCAACCCCGACCACCCGGTGGCCTACCGGGCCGTCCAGCAGGCGCGGCTGCTCGCCGCCGGGGCCGGGGTCCCGAGCGCCTTCCCCGGCATAAGGCCGCCGGAGCTCTACCTCTTCGAGCCCCACCAGCCCGAGCTCTGCGGCTTCGTGCCGGACACCTTCCTGGACATAACGGAAGTCTTCGAGCGCAAGAAGGAGGCGATGGAGGCCATGCGGGCGCAGAAGTACCTGCAGCAGTACTACCTGCAGCGGGCCGAGCAGCGGGCCAACCACGCGAGGAGGGTCTCGGGGGAGAAGGGGATCCGCTACGCCGAGGCCTTCCAGCGGGTGCTCCCGCAGGTGGTGAGGTCGCTGTGAGCGGGGTCTGCGGGGAGCTCGCCCGGCTCGGGGTGGCCACCGTCTACGAGGCCTCCGGCAAGCGCGGCCTCATAGACGCCCCCCTCGTGCAGGTCGTCCCCGGCTCGAAGGTGGCGGGCCCGGCCCGGACCGTCCTCTGCGGGCAGGACGACAACCTCATGGTGCACGCCGCGATGGAGCGGGTGCAGCCCGGCGATGTCCTGGTCATAACCATGCCCGAGCCCGCCCCCGTGGCGCTCGTGGGGGAGCTTCTCGCCGTGCAGGCCAGGGCGCGCGGGGCCGCCGCCATCCTGGTCGACGCCGCGGTGCGCGACCTCGAGGAGCTCTGGGAGCTCGGGCTTCCGGTGTGGGCCCGCTGGGTCAGGGTGCGCGGGGCCAAGAAGGAAGAGGTGGGGAGGCTCGACGAGGTGGTCGAGGTCGGCGGGGCCAGGATCTCCCCAGGGGACATCGTGGTGCTGGACGCCGACGGGGCGGTAGCCGTCGAGGCCGGGCGCGCCGGGGAGGTGCTCGAGGCCGCGCTCAAGCGCGAGGAGCGGGAGCAGGGCTTACGCAAGAGGCTCGAGGCCGGGGAGCTCTCCTACGACCTGCACGGGCTCAGGGAGGTCGTCGAGGGTGGATAGGAGAGTTCGGGAGCCCATCTACGACATCGCCCACCTCGGGCACGTCGAGCTGCTCACGCCCGCCTTCGACGAGAGCCTGTGGTTCTTCACCGAGGTGCTCGGGATGGAGGAAGTGGCACGCCGGGGAGGCTCCGCCTACCTCAGGGCCTTCGGCGACTACGCGCTCTATACCCTCAAGCTCACGGCCGCGGACCGGGCGGGGCTTGGGCACATCGCCTGGCGGGCCACGAGCCCGGCCGCGCTCGAGCGGCGGGCCGCCTCTCTCGAGGAGAGCGGGCTCGGCGAGGGCTGGGTCGAGGGGGACCTCGGGCACGGGCCGGCCTACCGGTTCGCCGACCCCGACGGGCACCGGATGGAGATCTACTACAAGACCGAGAAGTACCGGCCGCCGGAAGACCTGCGCCCAGCCTTAAAGAACCAGCCGCAGAAGTTCCCGGCAAGGGGGGTGGGGGTGAGGAGGCTCGATCACGTTAACCTCAAAGCCTTAGACATCGACGCCAACAGCGGGTTTCTGCGGGATCGTTTGGGCTTCAGGCTCACCGAGGAGGTCAGGCTCGACGACGGGCGGCAGGGGGCGGCGTGGATGAACGTCACCCAGAAGTCCTATGATATAGCCTACGGGGGGATAGACGCCGCCGGGATAGGGGGAAGGCTGCACCACGTCGCCTACGCGCTCGACAGCCGCGAGTACGTGCTGCGCGCCGCGGACATCTTCCTGGAGGAGGGCATCTTTATCGAGGCCGGGCCGGCAAAGCACGCCGTCCAGCAGACCTTCTTCCTCTACGTCTACGAGCCGGGGGGGAACAGGGTAGAGATGATCTCGGACATAAAGCTGCTGCTGGACCCCGACCACGAGACCGTGACCTGGACCCAGGCGGAGCGGGAGAAAGGGCAGGCGTGGCGGACGATAATGCCCGAGAGCTTCTTCACCTACGCCACCCCCCTGCCCGAAGAAGCCCCGGACGGCTGATGAGCGGCGGGAAGCGACGCTTCGCGGTCCTGGGCCTCGGAGAGGCCGGGAGCGAGATATCCGCGGACATCGCCGCCCGGGGACAAAGGGTGCTCGGCTACGACATAAGACCCGTAGAGCCCCCTGCCGGGGTCGAGGTGGTGGGGTCTCCGGAGGAGGCGGTGGGCGGCGCTCATGTGGTGCTCGCCCTCGTCCCCGCCTCCGACTCCCCGGCGGCCGCCCGCTCGGCGCTGCCCGCGCTCGGGGAGGGGATGATCTACGCGGACTGCAGCAGCGGCAGCCCGCAGCTCAAGCGCGAGCTGGCCCGGATGCTCGAGGGGACCGGGGCGGAGTTCGTGGACCTCACCCTCATGGGCACCGTCCCGGGGAGAGGCCTCTCCACCCCCGCCTTCGTCTCCGGTCCGGGAGCGGAGCGCCTCGCGGGAATCCTGCACCCCTTGGGGATGCCGGTGGAGCGAGTCTCCGAGGAGCCCGGGGACGCGGCCGGGCGCAAGCTGCTAAGGAGCGTCTTCGTCAAGGGCATGACCGGCGCGATCATGGAGGCCCTGGAAGCCGCGCGCGCCGCCGGTTGCGAGGAGTGGTTGTGGGAAAACATCGTCGCCGAGCTTACGCGGGCCGACGAGGTCCTCGTGCGAAGGCTCGTGAACGGCACCTACAAACACGCCCGCCGCCGGGCCGAGGAGATGGCAGCAGCAGAGCAGCTGCTCGAAGCTCTGGGGGTCGCCCCCGAGATCACGCGTGCGGCCAAAACGCGGCTTCACAGCATATTGCGGCGAGGATAAACCAGGCGACCGAGCGCCCTACTACACGGCTGGTTCCACGACAACCTCTGTGAGGTTGTAGCACCCTCAGAAGCGAAGAAGGTGCGCGCCTGCCTTTAAGCTCTTGACATCTATTTACACTTCAGCTGCGAAAGCTTCCTCCAAAAAGTCTCCTTCAACTTCTGGATTAACCTTGCAATCGACAACCATGACACCTTCTGGAGCCGCCAACCAACTCTTTAGCTGCTCTAGTTCATCCAGCTTGCGCACCAGCATCCCTCTCGCCCCCATAGCAGTTGCAATGGCAGCAAAGTCGCTCCCTTTAAAGCGAACAATATCAGTCGGCAAACCGAGAGAACGGAAGTGGTGTACCTCAGCCCCATATCCAGCATCGTTCATAACAACGATGAGTAGAGGAATTCCAAGGTGGATCGCGGCGTCAATCTCACCTAGGGTCATAAGCAGACCACCATCGCCTATAACAACTAGGGCCAAGCGATCAGTACGAGCGACAGCGGCTCCCATCCCTATCCCCATCCCAAGTCCTATTGACTGAAAAGCCCAAGTGGGAACAAATCCCGCAGCATCTGGTACCGAAAGGTACCTTGTGGGGAATTCCATGAAATGTCCCCCGTCCACAACAACGGTACGCTCTTCAGGAAGAATCTCATCAAGGGCCAAACTGATGAAGCGTGGATCTACCGTTCCCTCATCACTTTTCTCTTCAAAATCATTCTTCCATCTGAATCCTTTGATACGCTGTACGACAGGTTCTGTCCTGAACCCATCCGACTTTATATTTCGACGATCAAGCTCCCTAAGCAAAGCTTCAGCGGTTTCAGTCGCGTCACCGACCACACCCAGAGTAACAGGCTGAACGCGGCCGATAGATGTCGGCTCAACGTCGCAATGGATAATCTGCGCCGATGAGGGAAATAGGTTGCCGTGCTTCATCGTCCACCTATTGAGGCTGGCTCCAAACGAAAGTACGAGGTCAGCCTCACTGAAGAGTTGTACTGCAAGCGAGGAGGCAAATCCTCCGGCGATCCCTAAGTCAAAAGGACTACCGGCAAAAAATCCTTTGGCCGCCGCTGAGGTTGCAAAAAGGGCACCAACCCGGTTCCCTAGTTCCTCAAGCTGCGCACGTGCATCAGCTAGTACTGCTCCTCGACCGGCAATAATCACTGGACGACGTGCTATCTCCAGCATATCAGCCATCGCTGAGACGGCTTCTTCAGAGGGTCTAGGGTTCAGCATTGCACTTGCCACGAACGGGGCTGGGTCCTCTATATCGCAGTCATATTCCTGAAAATCTATAGGAAGAGAGGCTATGATCGGCCGCCGCTCAATTCTGGCGCGGTGCACAGCACGATTAATATCCTCAATTGTTTTATCCGCGCTGCGTATCCGTTCGACCCCGGCTCCCACTGAACTAACTATTCCCCCCTGATCCACATCCAAATTATGGTACAGAGCACCCGTTGCGGTATCCCCAGCCAAAAGAAGCAGCGGTGTCCGACTCTTTACAGCCTCTGTCAGAGCAGTCAGCGTGTTTGTGACGCCTGGACCCTGGTGAACGGTACAAACACCCAGCTTGCCGCTCACACGAGCGTAGCCATCCGCCATACCAATTGCTGCTCCCTCGTGCCGAGCGCCATAGTACCTAATACCGCAACATCTCGTCATATAGTCAACAAGCTTGAAGTTTCCACTACCAACTAGCCCAAAGGCTACATTGACACCGAGCCGTTTTAGCGTCTCACCAACTGCCTCATATACTCGCATGGTCCCCACCTCACAGATCGTTCAATCGATCTTCTCAACAACACTTCCAGAAACCGGTGGCAGATTCAAAGAGATCCTTGAAAGAAATAGTGTTCCAAGTACAAGGTGGATCTCTACCATGGATGGAGCCAATCTTTACCAAACCGCTGACAATATTAGGCTGCCATGCTAAAGCAACACATGTTTCTTGTCTCCAAGCTCTATGAACATCGTTGTTTCGCGTAAGCTTCGACCCTCTCACTATGGACATCACATGCGGTCGGGAAGGAACGTAACGATCGAAGGAAACGCCACAACCAACGCAATAGCGACAATCAACGTTATCCAGAACGGGGTTACGCCACGATACACTGTACCCAGCGGGACCTTTGTAATGCCGCTGACCACGAAGCAAAGCAACCCTACTGGTGGGGTGAGCAGTCCAACCAACAACATCATGACTGACAGCACACCGAACCAAACACCGTCGTAGCCGAGTTGGATCACAACCGGGTATATGATCGGTGTCATGATTACAAGGATGGCAAGCTCATCCATGAGAGTTCCTAGCGCAAAGTAGATTAAAAATATCACTGCGATTACAAGAGCAGGGTGTATATTGAGGTCCGCCACGAAGATGGAAATATTGCGCGGGATGCGAGTGATGGTAAGGAAATAGCCAAACATTAATCCCCCAATGGCTATAAGAAAGATCATCGCCGTAAGTCGGACACTCTTTTCAAGAGCCTCCCAAAATCTCTGCCAATTGAGCCGGCGGGTAACAATACCGAACAGGAGGGAGAGGAACGCGCCAACCGCACCTGCTTCAGTAGGAGTAAAAACACCTCCATAAATACCGCCTATACTGAGCCCAAAGATAACCGGAACCGGCCAGATTCGTCCAATAGCCTGCAAACGTGAGACAGAAGATTGCTCAACATGTTGAGCAGGTCCCAAGTGTGGTCTAAAACGAACGAGCAGATAAGCCGTTAATATTAGGAGACAGGTAGTCATAATTCCTGGAATAACCCCGGCAATCAGAACTCGTCCAATGGGTTCTTCTGTCAGGATGCCATAGAAAACCAATATAGCACTCGGTGGGATCAGTATCCCCAATGTACCGCCTACAGCGGCGCAACCAGTGGCAAGCGAGTCGCTGTAACCGCGCTGGCGCATCTGGGGAACCGCAACGGTGGACATAGTCGAAGCTGAGGCCGTTGCCGAACCGCTGACGGCCCCGAATAATGCTGAAGCTCCTATCGTAGCACCAGCAAGGCCTCCCTTAATTCTTCCGAGAAACGCTTGCAACCCTGTGTAAAGGTCATCAGCCAGCTGGGCACCTGCCAGAAAGAGCCCCATGAGAATAAACAACGGGATCACGCTGAGACTATAGCTATTTGCTCCTCCGAAAGCATCTGATCCGAGGCGGACTAATGCCACATCGAGGCCCGTAATAAAAGCAGTTCCGATCGCACTTACTGCGATCATGGCCAAACCTACTGGAACACGAAGCGCCAGCAGTATAAGAATCGCTACGAAAGCCAGGATGCCAACCCACTCAGGTGGCATGCAAATCTCCTCCCAACCTGGGTGAGTGGTTCATGTCATGCAGCAAGCCCAAACTCACTCCGAGCGTTCCGGTATAGTAGATCGAACGAAGGAGAGTATATTGTTCAGAACTGCTAGTGCATAAACACCAGCGCCAGCAACGGCTAAAAACACCACCAAGTAGATTGGAATCTGCAGTAAATCGCTGGTGAGGCCAACAGCCCTCATACGGAGGGCGAACTCGTACAGTTGCCATGTGAGAAGCAGCAGTAACACGAAACTTACTACTCCCGCAACGATTCGTACGACGTACTGCCATCTCCATGGAAGGCGATCGGACACAAACCTGATCGTGATGTGCTCATCATAGTACTCAACACGCGCCAAAGTGAAATAGACGATTACTACCATTGCTAATTGAGTCAGCTCAATGGTCCCTTGGATCGGCATATTTAACAGCCAACGCCCAACAACGTCAGCAACAGTAAGCAGCATCATAGCCACCAAGACTATTGCAGCCCCCCTCTGCAACCAATGGGTGACTTGTTCTATTAAGCGGCCCAAGGTTAGCTTTGGTCTCTCAGCTCAAGCATAGCCTCATAAACCTCACGCCCAGGCAGACCTTGAGCCTCTCGTTCTTCGATCCACCCATCTATGACCTGCTCGCCAGCCTCATGCCACTGTGCAAGCGCCTCTTCGGAAACTTCGTGTAATTCAATCCCCCTTTCTTCAAGCACTCGTAATCCTTCTTCGCGCTCCGCATCGTAGGAGGTTGCACCTCTCAAGGAAAGTTCCTCACCTGTTAACTCTTCAATCAGTTCCTGGTCCTCTGGCGCTAGACCCTCCCAAGTTTGTCTGTTCATTACGAAGAACTGCGGAGGCACGTAGAAAGATAGCTCAGGAACCGTATGCCCAACGAGATCCTGGAAATCATAATTGTGCATGGTCGAATAAGGAGAGACCATGCCATCGATTACTCCGCGTTCCAGAGCATCGTATACCTCGGTGATTGGCATGCCTACTGGGGAAGCCCCTATTTCTTCCAGCACTAAGTTAGTGGTACGCCCCGGTGAGCGCATCCTCAAACCACGCAAATCCTCAACCGTTTCAATCGGACGATTCACAGTGTGAGGTGCTCCCGGATCGCCACACCACAATCCGAGCACCTTAACCTCTTCATACTCGGCCGCCAACTCGGGTACCGTTTGATACAACTCCCAGAAGACACGAGTGGCTTGCTCAGCGTTGTCGAAAAGGAAGGGCAAAACTATGGCTGAGGTAAGGGGGAAACGCCCCGGGGTGTATTCTTGGAGTCCATAAGAAAGGTCCATCACACCCTGAACGCCAGCCTCAAATTGTTCCTCAGCAGGTCCCATAGCGCCGCCCGGGTGTATATCTACCTGAATCCGTCCCTCGCTACGTTCGGCTATCTCCTCGGCAAACGGCACAAAAACATCTCTGTGAATGTTGTGCTGCTCAGAAGAGAAGTGTCCCAAGGTGAGCCGAGTCTCACCTCCCTCAGCCGGACCACAACCAGCAACGCTGAAGAAAACCACCGTACCCCCCAGCGCACCTCCAGCAATCCTCAGAAAATCTTGCCTGCTGAAAAGCCGCTCATTCATACCTAGGCTCATACCTCCTTCCCTGTAAAACTGTTTATCCCTTCTCACCCCACCGTCTATAGAAAATAGCTATCCAATCTCTACGAGCTATCCTTTGAAACGCCCCCGTACTCCCCTGTAATCAAATTATAACCCAGATATACAAAATTGCCAACATAATTGTCAACTTTAGCGTTCGCCACATTTTCCGACTGTGCTAGGCTTTTTTAGTTCGGCGGGCTGGGCGGCATGGCGACCTCCTCGATGGTCTCTATGACCTCAACCTCTATCCTCTCCCCATCCCACACGTTCTCACCTATGTAGTAGTTCTGGATGGGGTTGTTGGTCTCAGGGTCTATGGTTATGGGACCGCGCGGGCTCTCTATGGAGATCCCCCTCAAAACCTCTATGAGGGCCTCGGGCTCAGCGCTCCCCGCTTCTTCCACCGCCCTTGCTATGACCTGCCCCGAATCGTACCCCTGGCAGTCTATGAGATCGGGCAGCCGGTCGTGCCTGCTCTGGAACTCCTCGACGAAGCGGCGGTTGGTCTCGTTGTCTATGGTGGGATAGTAAGGCGAGCGCGTAATTATGTCCTCGGCCGACCGGCCGGCGGCATCGGTCACGAGGGAACTGCCGAGCTGATCCGTACCCACGAGCGGTATCTGGCCCTTGAGGCCGAAGCTGTCGTACTGCTGGATGAAGCGTATGGCGTCGGTGCCGGAGAGGAAGGCGAACACCACCTCAGGCTCGGCCCGCCGCATGTCGTTCAGGTAGGTGGCGAAGTCCGTGGTACCCGGAGCCGAGAAAACCTCCCCCACCACCTCCCCACCTGCCTCCTCGTAGGCGAGGGTAAAACCTTCTATTACCTCGTAGCCGGCGACGTAGTCCATGCCGATGGTGAAGGCCCTCCGGCCCACGTTCTCAACTACATACTCCGCGCCTGCGGCGCCGGTCTGATAGTTAGATTGAGAGACCCGGTAGGCGTAGTCGCTCTTCTGCTCCCAGGAGAGCTCGTTGGCCGCAGCGTTGGAGTTGATCAGGATCACCCCATCCCGC
>NZ_SKBU01000043.1 GCF_004337705.1 Rubrobacter taiwanensis | reverse complement strand
CAGCAGCAGCAGCAGCCTGCTGGCCTTCAAGAGAAAGCGAGGGCTCTCATACAGCTGACGGTCTCCGAAGTGCGCAAGCTTGTGTGCCGATTAGTCTTGTTCCGGCGACCTCCTCCGCGAGAAGAAGTGCTCCGCTGGTCGGTATGGCGTCGTCAGCATCAGGCCGTAGCCAGGCGTTGCCATTACAAGCGCAGAGGCGTGCTGCTGGCATGAATTACAACTGTAGTA
>NZ_SKBU01000042.1 GCF_004337705.1 Rubrobacter taiwanensis | reverse complement strand
CGTCCCAGGTTGTGGGCGGCTCCACCCCCGCCTCTTCGAGCAGGTCGGCCCTGTAGTAGAGCATGCCGGCGTCGGTGAACCAGGGCACCCCGTAGATGGCCCCCTCGTAGGTGTTGGACTGGATGGTGCCTTCGAGGAACTCGGCCTGCATCTCCTCGGTGAAGTACTGGGAGAGGTCCAGGATCCAGCCGTTGGCGGCGAACTGCGCGGGCCAGATCACGTCTCCCCCGATCACGTCTATATCGCCGCCGCCGGCCTGGAACTCGGTGCGCAGCTGGTCGAAGTACTGGCCGGTGGCCGCGGACATGGTCCGGAGGTTGACCTGAATCTCACCTTCATACTGCTGGTTGAAGCGGTCGATCAGCTCCTGCATCGTCCCGGACTCGTCCGGACCGAACGAGAAGGTGAGGGTGACGGGCCCCTCGCCGCCGTTACCGCCGCCGTTGCCCGCAGGCGTGCAGGCTGCGCTCCCCACCAGCGCGGCTCCGGCGAGCCCGGCGCCGCCGAGCTTCAGGAAGTCCCGGCGGCTGACTCGCCGGCCGACGGGGGTCATGTGCCTCCTTGCGACCTTTCGCCTCATTCCGCGACTCGCCTCCTTCCAGATAGAGTGTCCCTCACCTTCCGCCCCCGGACCGCTAAAAAACCTAGAATATGGCCTCCTCCGTCTCGGGATCGAAGAGATGAATCTTGGTCGTGTCTATGGCGAGCTGGATCTCCTCGCCCCTGCGGGCCCGGCTCTCGGGCGCCACCCGGGCCACCATCAGCTCCCCGGTATCGGTGGCCGAAGCCTCGTAGGCCGTGCCCTCGCCGTCCTCGCCCGCGGCAGCCCCTTCCTCTTCATGCATCTCATCGATGCTCCGGGTGTGAGCGGCCAGCTCGTGCGGTACCTCGAAGTAGATGTACTTCTCAGATCCCATGCTCTCGATCACCTGCGGCTTGACGGTGATGATGCTGGCGTGTCTCATACCCTCGGTAACCTTCGGGTCCTCTATGTGCTCGGGCCTTATCCCGAGGATCACCGCCCGATCTACGTACTTGTTCAGCTCGTCCCCGGCCTTGCGCCGGAGCTCGTCGGAGATCGGGATCTCCGTAGAGCCGAAGACCGCGACCACATCCCCATCCTTCTTCTTGAGGTTGACGCTGAGGAAGTTCATCGCGGGACTGCCGATGAAGCCGGCGACGAAGATGTTCTGCGGATGATCGTACATCTCCTGCGGGCTTCCCACCTGCTGGACCACCCCGTCCTTCAACACCACGATCCGGTCGGCCATCGTCATCGCCTCGGTCTGGTCGTGGGTGACGTAGATGGTCGTCGTCCCAATGCGGCTGTGCAGCTTGCCGATCTCCGTCCTCATCTGCACCCTGAGCTTGGCGTCCAGATTGGAGAGAGGCTCGTCCATCAGAAACGCCTTGGGCTCCCGCACTATCGCCCGGCCCAGAGCTACGCGCTGCCGCTGCCCGCCCGAAAGGGCCTTGGGCTTCCTGTCCAGAAACTGCTCGATGGAGAGTATCCGGGCCGCCTCCCGGACCCGGCGCTCTATCTCGTCCTTGGGCACCTTCCTGAGCTTGAGCGCGAAACCCATGTTCTCCCGCACGTTCATGTGCGGGTAGAGAGCGTAGTTCTGGAAGACCATGGCTATGTCCCTGTCCCGCGGCGGCAGGTCGTTTACTACCTGATCGCCGATGTAGATCTTGCCGGTCGTGATGTCCTCAAGCCCGGCTATCATGCGCAGCGCCGTGGACTTCCCACATCCAGAAGGTCCGACGAAGACGATGAACTCCCCGTCCTTTATATCCAGATTCATGTCCTTTACGGCATGGACGTCCTCGCCGTAGACCTTGTTGACCTCCTCCAGGACCACACTAGCCATCGATGAACCTCCTTATCCCTCTTGCGCCTGCAGGCTTCCCCCCGGCCCCGCAGCTACTCCAAATGTTAGCATGAGCACAAGATCACCGCTCTTTCCGCTAATGATACTCTAGTTTTTCTGCTTCAAGCAATTTCAGTCGTCGTAGAGCTCGTATCTCTCCTTGAGCCGCATCACGCGCTCCACGGCCTCATCTATGCGCTCGCGCGGGATCTCGCCGGACTCCACCGCCGACACCACGGCCCGGTAGGCTGCGGCCTGCTCTTCGGGGGTAGCGCCCACGATCAGGAGGTCAGCCCCGGCGGAGACGGCTTCGACGGCCGCATCGGCGACCGTTCCGCCGCGCCGGGCGCCGGCCATGTTCAGATCGTCGGTCACGACGACGCCATCGAAGCCGAGCTCGTCGCGCAGCAGTCTGATGGCCTCGGGAGACATGCTGGCCGGAAGGTCCGGGTCTATCGCCGGGTAGAGGAGGTGGCCCACCATCACCATCGGCACCCCGGCCCGGACGGCGGCTCTGAAGGGTGGCAGGTCATGCGCCAGGACCGTCTCCAGGTCGTGGTCGACCACCGGCAGCCCGACGTGCGAGTCCTCGGTAGCCGGGCCGTGGTTGGGGAAGTGCTTGGCAGAGGAGACGATCCCGGCGGCCTCAAAACCCCGCACGGCCGCCGCTCCCATGCGCGCCACCAGCTGCGGATCGGTGCCGAAGGAGCGCTCGCCGATCGCCGCGCCGAACCCCGTGTCCACGACGGGTGCGAGGTTGGTGTTCACACCGGCCTCCCGGAGCTGGCGCCCTATACTCTCCGCAGTGCTGCGGACCCGCTGCGGATCTCCGGACTGCCCGAGGCGCATGGCGGACGGCGCCTCGGAGACCCACGGCGCGTGGGAGACGATGCCGCCCTCGTGGTCCACGGCGACCAGGAGCGGGATTCCGGGCTCGGTACTCACCGAGAGCTCCTGCAGCGAGGAGACGAGAGCGCGCGTCTGCTCCTCGCCGACCATGTTGTGGCCGAAGAGGATCACACCCCCGATATTCCGCTCCCGGACCATCTTCTCTATGTAGTAGTCCGGCTCGGTTCCCCCGATCCCGACCATGAACATCTGCCCGACGGCGTCCCGCAGGCTCATCTTATCTGCGGCCTCCGGCTCCGCAGGGCGGGCCGGCGGGGGTTCGCTCTGCCGCTGCTCCTGCCGGCCGGACTCTCCGGCACACCCGGCGAGGAGCAGCGCCAGCAGCAGAGCGGAAACCAGAATCCGTCCCGCAGAGAATCCGTCCGGGATCATGATCTCTCAACACCCCTCCGTACGCGCCGCGTGCAACTCCCGTAGTTTAACCGCTGAGACGCGGTGTGTTTTCGGGTATCCTCTTCCGTAGCGTGATCCGGCTAGCCTACGAGTCAGGGACGCTGGTCGCCACCGGTCCGGAGAGGCCGCCGGAGCCCTTCGTGTGGGACGAACGCACCGAGCAGTGGCGGGCTCCGGCGAGCGCCTACCGGGAGACGGTCCTGCGCCTGCGCCGCGAGAATATTCCCCACCGGGACGCCGCTGCGGCTTTCGGGAGGCTCCGCCTGGAGTCCCGGATCGCCCTGGAGCCCCGCCCGTACCAGGTGGAGGCTCTGCGGGCCTGGCGGGCGGCGGGGCTGCGAGGCGTGATCGTGCTCCCCACCGGAGCCGGGAAGACGGCCGTCGCGGTGGAGGCGATCGGGCGCGTGGGGCGCAGCGCGCTCGTGGTCGTGCCCACGCTAGCGCTCCTGAAGCAGTGGTACTCGGTGCTGCACGACGCCTTCGGGGAGTCGGTGGAGGTCGGGCTGCTGGGCGGCGGCTACCATCAGGTCACGCCGCTCACCGTGACCACCTACGACTCCGCGTACATCCACGCCGAACGCTACGGCGACCGCTTCGCCTTCGTCGTCTACGACGAGGTGCATCACCTGCCGGCCCCGAAGAACCGCGTGATCTCCCAGATGCTCCTGGCCCCCTACGCGCTGGGCCTCACGGCCACCCCCGAGCGCCCGGACGGCGAGCACCGTCTGCTCCCGGAGCTGGTCGGAGAGGTGGTCTACCGGCGCTCGCCGGAGGAGCTGGCCGGCCGGTATCTGGCCCCTTACGAGCTCGTTCGCATACCCGTGGAGCTCACTGCTGCCGAGCGGGTGGAGTACGCGCAGGCCGACGCCGTCTACCGGGACTTCCTCGCCAAGCACCGCCTCTCCGTCCGCTCCCCGGAGGACTGGCAGCGGTTCATCCTGGTGGCGGCGACCAGCCACTCCGGCGGGCGCGAAGCGCTGCTCGCGGCGCGGCGGCGGCGCGAGATCGTGCAGTCCGCCTACCGCAAGGGGGCCACGCTGGAGACGCTGCTCAAGCGCCACTGGTCCGATCGCACCATCGTCTTCACCAAGAGCGTAGACGAAGTGTACGCGCTCTCGCAGCGCTTCCTCATCCCCGGAATTACCTACGAGACGCTCGCCCGAGAGCGGAAAGACATCCTGGACCGCTTTCGCGAGGGAAGATACCGGGCGATAATAGCCTCCGACGTGCTGAACGAGGGCGTGGACGTGCCGGAGGCCAACGTCGGGATCCTGCTGGCCGGGAGCGCCTCGCCGCGGGAGTACGTGCAGCGGTTGGGCAGGATACTCCGGCCGCGCGAGGGGAAGCGCGCGATCCTGTACGAGCTCGTGACCACCGCGACCGGCGAGGAGTTCACCGCCCGCCGGCGGCGTGAGGTGCGCTTCTAGTGCTGCGCAACGAGCACATCCTCGCCCACGTGAACCGCGGGCGGGTGGTGCCGCACCGCCTCTCTGCGGACGACGGGCGCGTGACGGAGGTGGCCGAACGGCTTATCGCCTGTTACGAGTCCCACCGCGAGGGCCCGCGCTCCCGGCTGGAGCGCGAGCTGGCGCTGCTGGAGGAGGAACTGGGACCGCGGCTGGACGCGCGGCGCGGGTTTAAGGTCGTGCGGGCGCTCGGCAAGCTGCTGCAGGACCGGGCCGAGTGGGCCCCGCCGACTTCCGCCGATCCCTATCACGTGCGGACCAGGCTCTTCGAGCTCGCCGCGCAGATGCCCGAGTTCCCGGCCGAAAAGCCCGACCTCCTGCAGAGCCCGACCCGGGAAGACGTCATCTCCCGGGTCAGCCGGGAAACCGGGCTGGAAGACCCGGTGCAGGTGATGTACGCCGACCGGCAGAAGGCCCAGATCCTGCGCCAGTTCGAGCGCCCCACACCTGAGGAGCTGATCTCCCGCTACAACCTGGCACAGGTGCAGGGGGTACTCTACTCGGCCCGCGAGCTTGTAGTGGATCTCGGCCGGGAGGCCGACGCCGAGCTTATCTTCCGCTACGCGAAGCTGATGGAGCTCATATACCGGATAGAGCTGACCGGCTCCGGCTACCGGCTCTGCCTCGACGGCCCGCTCTCGCTCTTCGGACCGGTCCGCAAGTACGGCCTCAGGATCGCCAAGTTCGTCCCCGGCCTGATGCTCACGCAGCCGTGGAGCTTATCTGCCGGCGTGCTCTGGCGCGGCCGGGAGGCGGTCCTGGAGCTGGATTCGGAGACATCCGGACTCACAAGCCACTACCGGCGGCCGGGGGACGAACCCGGAGACGAGGTGCGCCGCGCCTTCAGGAAAGCCTGGGAGCGGAGCAGGGACACCGGCGGGTGGGAGCTGGAGAGCGGCGCCGGGATAATCCCCCTGCCGGGCCTCAGAACGGCCCTCGTCCCGGACTTCTCCCTTCTGAACCGGGAGACCGGCGAGCTGGCGCACCTGGAGATCCTGGGCTTCTGGACCGAGCGGCACCTCATAGACCGGGCGGCTCAGATCCGGGAGGCGGGAGAGCGGGGAGCCCGTGTCCTGGTAGCCGCCCCGGAGGGCCTGGGAGCGACACCCGAAGCGCTGGATGCCGCGCTGGGCAAGGAGGTGATCTGGTACAAGACCCGCCTCGACCCGCGGGCGGTACTGGAAAACCTCTAACCCCGGCGGTTCTCTACGGAATCAGGACCGCCGCGCCGTTGATCTCCCCGGCCTTCAACCTCCGGAGAGCTCCGTTGGCCTCCTCCAGCGCAAAGGTCTCGACGTCGACCCGGATGGGGATCTCCGCCGCCGCCTCCAGGAACTCCCGCGCGTCCCGGCGCGTCAGGTTGGTCACGCTGCGCACCGCACGCTCACCGTAGATCAGCTCGTAGCGCATCTCCGGGATGGGAGACATGTGGATGGCGTTGATCGCCAGCGTGCCGCCCTTCCTCAGCTTCCCGAGCGCAGCCGGCACCAGCCACCCCGCCGGAGCGAAGGTCACCGCAGCGTCCAGCTCCTCCGGCGGCTCGTCCTCCGCACCCCCTACCCATGCCGCACCGAGCTCGCGCGCCAGCCGCCGGTGCCCCTCGCCCCGCGTGAACACGTACACCTCGCACCCCCGGTGCCGGGCGATCTGGATCGCCAGGTGCGCCGAGGCCCCGAAGCCGAAGAGCCCGAGACGGCCCCCGGGCCGGATCCCCGAGAGCCGCAGCGACCGGTACCCGATGATGCCGGCGCAGAGCAGCGGGGCCGCCCGCTGTTCAGGGAAGGAGTCGGGAACCCGGACCACGAAGTCCGCGTTTGCGACGGCCATCTCCGCGTAGCCGCCGGCCAGATGGTAGCCGGTGAAACGGGCCCGGTCGCACAGGTTCTCCAGCCCCTCCCGGCAGTAGCCGCAGCTCCCGCAGGCCCACCCGAGCCAGGTAACGCCCACCCGCTGCCCGGGCCCCACACCCTCCACGTCCGGCCCCGACTCCTCCACGATGCCCACGATCTGGTGCCCGGGGACGAGCGGCCGTCTCACCGGCTCCAGCTCCCCCTCCGCCACGTGCAGATCCGTGTGGCACACCCCGCAGGCAAGAACCCGCAGCAGCACCTCTCCCCGTCCGGGCCGCGGGTCCGGAAGTTCCCGCAGAGCGAGAGGTCCCTCCCCAACCGGCCGGGGACCGTCCAGCACCATCGCTCTCATATTCCGGGATTTTACAAGCCCCGGGCCACCGGCGAAGGGGCGCGGGTGCCCTCTCAGCCCGGTGCGTCTGGCCCGGAAGCGGTCCTGCCGGCGAACATCGCGAGCCCTAGCTCCGGCCCTGCCGGTAGCGGAGGTTCAGCAGGAGCGCCCCGAAACCGGCGGCGCACCAGGCGGCCATCACCAGGAACGAGAGCGCCGGGTCGGAGAAGACCTCCTCGCCGCTCATGCCGTTGACCGCGAGCCGCATCCCCTGCCCCGTCGGGGTGGCGGCGACGAGGGCTCCCATCCAGCCCGCCGGCTCGAAACCGGCGGCAAGGGCCGGGGCCACGACCGGGATGAGCAGGAACCCGCCCCAGGTGTTGAGCTGGTTCGCGTTGCGGAAGAACCCGCCGAAGAGCAGCCCGAACCCGACGAGCGCGAGGCTCATGAGCACCACCGTCCCCGCGAAGAGCGGCAGGTTCTCCGGCCGGAGCTGCGTCATCCCGAGCAGCAGCGTCACGGAGATGACCGTGTAGAGCACCCCGACCAGGGTCTTGGCCCCGATCACCTCGGGGTAGGAGGAGATCATTACCAGCGCGTCCAGCGTCTTTTTCTCAGTCTCTTCGGCCAGCAGGATGGGAACCACGAATACGGCGATCATGCCGACCAGGAAGACCACCGACGCCAGGACCATGTAGGTGTCGAACCCGAGCACCGCGAGGGCGTCTGCGGAGTCCTCGCCGCCGACGGGCACCGGCTCCACCTGCACGGCCGCCGGAGCGGGCTGACCGGCCAGCGCCCGCAGCGCCGGATCTATTGCGGAGGCCACGAGCTCTCCGCCCGCGCCCCCGCCCTCCGGCAGGAGCACCCGGACCTCGGGCCTCCCGCCCCCCTCCAGAGCCGGCAAGAGGTCGTCCGCCGCGATTATCCCCACGTCGGCCTCCCCTTGCTCGACCAGCGCCCGGACCTCTCCGGCTCCCGCCTCCTTGAAGCCGGCGTCTACCGCACCTCCCAGGGACTCCCGCAGGGCCTCGGCCAGCGCGGCGCTCTGCGCCGTGTAGGCCACGTCGGCCGTGGGTGTGAGGTCCTCAGGGTCACCGTCCGCCGTGGCGTTGTAGAAGAGCCCGATAGCCAGCGGGACGGCTATCGCTACCAGCACCCGGCCGTCGCGGATGGCGTCCCGGGCGTCCTTGTAGAATATCGTCAGCATTCGTCTGAGGTTCATGGCGTTCCTCCCGGATGTGGGGGTTGTAGCTAGAGCGGTCTTCCGGCGAGCTCGACGAACACGTCCTCGAGCGTCCCTTCGCGGGAGTGGATGGCGACGATATCGCCTTTGACCATCCACCCCTGAAGCCGGGTGGCGTCGGCCGGGTCGTCGAGCCGGATCGTCTTCTCCTCGCGGCTCCGGAGGATGACGGTGGCGGCGCGCTCGCCGCGCTTGAGCTTCAGCTCGCGCGGGGTGTCGAGGGCGACGATCCTGCCGGCGCTGAGGAAGGCCACCCGGTCGCAGAGCTCGTCGGCCTCCTCCATGTAGTGGGTTGTCAGGAGGACGGTGGTCCCCCGGCGGCTGAGGTCGGCTATGAGGTTGCGCAGCTCCCGCGCGGAGGTGGGGTCCAGGCCGCGCGTGGGCTCGTCCAGGAAGAGGATGCGGGGTCTGTTTATGAGGGCGCGGGCTATCAGCAGCCGCTGCTTCATGCCGGTGGAGTAGGTCTTCACCTTGCGCCCGGCGGCCCCGGTGAGCCCGACCAGCTCCAGCAGCTCGTCCACCCTCGACGCGGGGGCCTCGTAGAGGCGCGCGAAGAAGGCCAGGTTGTCGCGGCCGCTGAACCGCTCGTAAAGGTTCTGGTCCTCGAAGACGAGGTTGATGAGCGGCTTTATCTCCTCCGGCTCGGAGACCACGTCGTGGCCCGCGATCCGCGCGGAGCCGCCGGTGGGCCGGGAGCGGCCGGTGAGCATCCGGATGGTGGTGGACTTCCCGGCCCCGTTGTGGCCGAGCAACCCGAAGACCTCTCCCGCCCCTACGGAGAAGCTGATGCCGTCCACCGCCCGCACCGGCCCGTAGTGCTTGCGCAGGCCCTCCACCTCGACCATGGCCCGGCTCACACCCGGCTCCCGGCTCCCCGGCGCTCCCGCAGGAGCAGCTCCAGGATCTCCTCCAGTTGCAGCGCCTCGCTGCGGAAGAGCTCTATCCGCGCCTCCTCCAGCGCAGCGCGGGTCTCCTCCGGCGACCGGGTGACGATCCGGACCGGGCCAGCCTCCTCCACGCTCACGACGCCGGGGACGGCCCGATCCGGCGGGCTCTCCACCCAGAAGGCCCGCCACTCCTCAAGCAGCGCGTCCTTCTCGTAGAACCCCAGGAACTCCCCGGCGCTCAGTAAAACCACGTAGTCCGCCAGGCGGCTCACCTCCTCCATGACGTGCGTGGCGAAGAGCACGGTGCGCTCTCCGGACTGCATGAAGGCCGAGATCTCGTCCACCATCGCGCGGCGGGCGAACGGGTCCACGCCATCGGTCGGCTCGTCCAGCAGCATCAGCTCCGGCTCGCAGGAGCGGGCCAGCGCGAACGAGAGCCGGCGCTGCAAACCCTTGGAGAGCCGCTTGAAGCGGCGGCCGTGCGGGATCTCGAACCGCTCCAGCAGCTCCCGGTACAGCGGACCGTTCCAGCGCGGGTACCAGCGAGCATAGAAGCGCCCCAGCTCGCGGGCCGTCCAGTCGTCGTGCCCGACGGCCCGCTCGGGGACGTAGCCTATCTTTTGCTTGATCTCCACCTCGCTCCCCGGGTAGTCGCCACCCGGGTAGTAACCGCCGAGCACCCGGACCTCTCCACCATCCGGCCGGGCGAGGTTCATCATCAGGCGAAAGAGGGTGCTCTTGCCGCTCCCGTTCGGACCCACGACCGCCGTTACGTAGCCGGGCTCAAGCTTGAAGCTCACCGGCCCGAGCCGGAAACCGGGGTAGGCCTTGATCACTCCTTCCAGCTCGACGGCCGGGCGCTCCTGCGCAAGGTGCATGATCCCGCTCCTCTCGGATAGCATTACTCTTTCCTCTCCAGCTCGCTCAACGTCTCCTCGAACATCCGGCGCAGCTCCTCCGCGCTCAAGCCCCTCTGCCGGCCGGCCTCCACCGCCGCCCGGAGAGCTTCCAGCACGGCCTCGCGCCGGTAGCGCTCCCTCTCTTCCTCCCCCACATCCGCCACCGTCGCCCGCATCCCCTGCCGGGTGCGGATGAACCCGGCGCTCTCCAGGTCCTGGTAGGCCCGGCGGGTGGTTATCACGCTGCAGGAGAGCTCCCGTGCTAGCGCCCGGATGGAGGGCAGCGGAGTCCCCGGCCGGAGCCGCCCGCTGAGAATGAGGCCCTTTAGTTGCTCCTCGATCTGGCGGTACATCGGCTCCTCGTCGTCCATCGAGAGCCTGATGGGCAAACGCACCTCCCGCCCGGCCCCCTCGCTCATGCGCTCAGATCCCTCCGCGCCAGCCGCCGCCCGGTAACCCGCGCCCCGACCCAGAAACCGGCCGCGCCGAGCAGCAGGGAAGCGGCCGGCAATGCCGGACCGTAAGCCCGCACGAGGTCCATGACACTGGTGGCCAGAGGCACCTGATACCCCGCGTAGAGCACGAACAACGCCGCGAAGACCCCGGCCACGAAGACACACTGCACCGCGAACATGCTCCTGCCCGATATCGTCAGCTCGACGCAGAGGTGCGCACCTCCGGCCAGCAGCGCGTACCCGATCCAGAACAACACGAACCCCAGGTAGTCCGACACCGCAACCTCCGCCCGGAGACTGCCGGAGACCAGGTACGCCGGAGCGAAGAACACCGGAGCCGCAAACGCCAGGGTGACCAGCATCGTCATCGCCCGGCTCCGCACGAGATCCCGGACCGGAATCGGCATGCTCCGGTAGAACGCCATCTGCTGCGTGAAGAAATCCCGCCACGGAGACATGTACGCCCCCAGAAACCAGTTGAGCAGCAGGTTCGGAACTAAAACGAGCAGCAGAAGAGAGAGCCCGAAGTCCGAAGGATGCTCCCCCCGCGCGACGTTCGAGTACACACCCTCGAAGATAAAAGCCAGGATCAAACCAAACAAAAACGTAGCCCCCCCGGTGGCCAGCAGCACCGGTAACGTCCGCCTCAACTCGTCCCGAGCTAACCACACCGCATCCCGAAAACTCGCCGCCATCCAAACCTCCTCTCATATACATCAACTACTGTACATATACAATATACACAGTAGGACCCCCTGTCAACCGGATCGTGGTAGAAAGTGTGGCATGAAGGTGGCCGTGATCGGGGCCGGTATCTTAGGAGCATCGGTGGCGTACCGGCTGGCGGAGGGCGGGGCGCGGGTCACGCTGGTGGAGCGCGGGGAGCCCGGTGGCGGGGCGAGCGCGGCGAGCTTCGCGTGGGTCAACGCCAACGAGAAGAAGCCGCGCGCGTACTTCGGCCTGAACTACGCCGGGTTGCGGGAGCACTACCGGCTGCGGGAGGAGTTCGGCGGGGCTCCGTGGCTGCATCCCGGGGGAAACCTGGTGTGGAGCGCGGATGCTCGCGGGCTGCGGGAGCGGGTGGAGCGGCTGCGGGGGTGGGGCTACGCGGCGGAGACGGTCGGAGAGGAGCGGGCGCGCGAGCTGGAGCCGGAGGTCCGGTCACCGGGCGTGGCCGCCGCCTACTTCCCGGAAGAAGCGTGGGTGGACGTGCCGCGGCTGGTGCGGGAGCTGGTGGAGCGGGCCCGGGCTGCGGGAGCTGAGGTGAGGACCGGGAGTCCGGTGGTGGGGATCGAGGCCGAAGTCTCCGCCGTTCGGCTTGCGGGCGGCGAGCGGGTCGCGGTAGATGCGGTGGTCAACGCGGCGGGGCCGGATGCGGACCGGGTGGCCGGGATGGCGGGCTCCCCCCTCCCGCTCGCGCCGCGGCGCGGGCTGCTGGTGCGGCTGGAGGTGAGGGGGGCTCCACTGCGGCGGGTGCTCCACGCGCCGGAGGTGAATCTCCGGCCGGACGGAGCCGGGTATCTCATCGCGCACCACGAGTCGGTGGACCGGCGGCTGGGCGGCAAAGACGAGCGCCGGCTCGCGGTAGAGCTGCTGGAGCGGGCTCGGGGAATACTACCCGTGCCGGAGGCCCGGGTGTCGGGGGTGCGGGTCGGGACGCGCCCGGTACCGGCGGACGGTTACCCGAGCGTGGGTGCGGCACCCGGGATTCCCGGCTACTACGAAGCGGTCACCCACAGCGGCGTCACGCTCGGGCCGCTGCTCGGGCGTTTGCTGGCCTGTGAGATCCTCGGCGGGGAGGTACACCCGCTCGCCGCACCCTACCGGCCGGGCCGGCTACGAGAGCAAAGAATGACGGAGCATCCGATCCGTAACGCGAAGGAGGGCGGATGAGCGAGCTGCTGCGCTATCTAAACGTACACCACCGGGAGATGCTGCGGGATCTGGAAGAGTTCGTGACGCGCGAAACTCCGACAACCGACAAAGAGCTCACCGATGCCTTCGCCCGGTTCCTGGCAGACTACGCGCAGGCGATGGGCGGGCGGGCCGAGATCGTACCCGTCAGAGAGCGCGGCGACCATCTGCGCGTGAGCTGGGGCGACGAGGAGAGCGGCAAACCGGTCCTGCTCCTCGGACACTTCGACACCGTCTGGGATGCGGGGACGCTGGAGCGGATGCCGTTTTGCATCGAGGGTCACACTGCGCGCGGCCCCGGCGTCTTCGACATGAAGGGCGGGCTGGTGCAGGGCTTCTGGGCCGTGCGGGCGCTGCGCGAGGTTTCGGGAGTAGACCGGCCCATCGTGTTTCTCTGCAACTCGGACGAGGAGATGCACAGCCTCTACTCCCGCGAGCTTATCGAGCGGGAGGCGAAGAACGCCGCCGCGGTCCTGGTGCTGGAGTCCAGCACGGACGGCCGCCTGACGACGGCCCGCAAGGGGGTGGGGTCCTTCCGGGTTGAGGTAATCGGGCGCGAGGCGCACGCGGGCTCCAACCCGTTCGGCGGCGTGAGCGCCATAGACGAGCTCGCCCGCCTCACGCTGGAGCTGCACGGCCACACCGACCGTGAGACGGGCACGACCGTGAACGTCGGCGTGGTCGAGGGCGGCACGCGCGTCAACGTCGTGGCCGGCCGGGCCTCGGCGAAGGTGAACCTGCGCGTCGTGACCGAGGAGGAGGCCGGGCGCATGACGGACCTCATCCGCAACCTGAAGCCGCACAACGATGAGGCCCGGGTGGAGGTCAGCGGCGGGATGGTGCGCCCGCCGATGGAGCGCACCGAGAGCACGGCCCGGTTCTTCGAGCACGCCCGCCGGCTCGCGGCCGGGCTCGGCTTCGAGCTTGAAGAGCAGATGAGCGGCGGCGGCAGCGACGGGAACTTCTGCGCGGCGCTGGGCGTCCCGACCCTGGACGGTCTGGGAGCGGTAGGAGGCGGCGCTCACGCCGCGCACGAGCACATGAGAGTAGACGTCATGCCGCAGCGCGCGGCGCTCGTCGCCCGCCTGCTGGAGACGCTCTAACCGGGTCTGTGATCCGCCCGGAACTCACCCCGGATCAGTACCCCGGGCCAGCTCCTCCCGCGCCCGGCGCTCGCGCTCCCTCTGAGATAGGACGGGACAGGAATCGCAGTAGCCGTACCCGGCGCTCCTGTAGGCCTGACAGCAGACGCTGCGGGTCATGAACACCCGCCCCCGGCCCGCGTGCTCGACCGTGAAGAAGGCGTTGTTGGCGCGCAGTGGCGAGCCCGGGGTCTTCACGAGCGTCTCGACCCGCACTCCGCAGCGCAGGGGATCTTCGGCCTCTCCGGCCATCAGGAGGAAGGCGTGCGCCACCATATCCGAGGCCCGGTTCCAGAGCGTGCGCGCCCTGGCCCCGGTCCGCTCCTGCAGCACGGCGGCGAGCGGCTCGAGCCCGGCCTCCAGCCGCTCGCGCAGCCAGCCCAGCTGTGCCTCTTCGTCGGGCAGGACGGTGGCGTGCGGGCTCTCGCGGTCCGGGTCGTCGGGCAGGCAGGCGAAGTTTCCCCCGATCAGCGCAACACCGCTCACAAGACCGTGGTCATCGAGGGGGAAGGCCAGGTTCCCGGGTGACACATCCGGGACCCGGCCGCCGAGGACGTAACAGGCGGAGGCGAGGCCGCTCACCTGCCACGCGTAGGAGCCCATAAGGTAGGCCCCGGCCTTCTGCCGGGTGAGGTTCCACCTCTCCATCGCGCGCTCGGATTGCACCTCGGCGAGCGCAGCGTCGCCCGTAAGCGCGGCGGCGCCGATCCATCCCCCTGCGGGGAGACCGAGGCGCGCCCTGAAGGGGCGCTCTCCGGAATCGAGCATTTCCAGCGTGGAGCGCAGCGGGGACTCGGGCCTCACCGGGTTCCCGTCCGGTCTCAAAACCACTCCGGTCCGGGAGGGGCCGGCCCTCCGATCGCTTCACGGTCCGCCCCGGCCATTCTCCACGCCTCGTACGGAATACCTGGGGTTCTCTTAACCGTTTGCGGCACGGCCGTTACTCCGGGCTCTCCGGACGATCTGCGCCAGACGCGGAGCGAAGTTCTCCAGCAGATAGGGATGGCTTAGGACGGTGTTGAACGAAAGCGCGCCCTTGAGCGGGTCGTCGTTCTCGGTCAGGTAGACGACGCGGTCCTCCCGCACGGCATCGAGACGTCGGAAGAGCTCGTGCGACCGGATCTCCTCCTCGTCTGCCGGGCTCGCGGAGAAGCAGATGATGACGTCGGCCTCGGCGAGGCCGAACTGCTCCTCGCTTATCTCCACGTAGTAGTCGTCCTCGGTGGCCACCTCCGCGGCCCTCCCGGGCAGCCGGAGCCCGAGATCGGTAAAGAAACGGACGCTCCGGTCCGCCTCCGAGTAGAGGTAGAAGAACCCGCCGCCGGCTCCGATCACGGTGACCGTCGCCCCCTCGAACTCTGGGTACTCCTCCCACGCCTGCTCAAACCGCCGCTCCAGATCGGAGACGAGCTCTCCCGCCCGCTCCTCCCGGCCCAGAGCACGCCCGATAATGCGCGTCTGTTCCTGCCACGGGACGCCGTAGTCCACCCACTCGCCTGACTGGGGCAGGGTAGGCGCGAACTCCGAAAGGGTGTCGTAGTCGTTCCGCGTCATTCCCGAAGAGATACCAACGATGAGGTCCGGTTCCAGTGCCGCGACCTGCTCGTAGTTTATTGCGTCGGCGGGCAGAAGTTCGGGCTTGGCATCCCCGAGCTCGCCCTGCGCCCACGGCCAGACGCCGTTCGGCGGATCGCCAAACCACCTGCGAATACCGACCGGCCGGACCCCGAGCGCGAGTAGGGGGTCCTGATCGGTGTACCCCACGGAGACGACCCGCTCCGGAACGCCCTCGACGACCGTCTCGCCGTACTTGTGCTCGATGGTGCGGGCATCGGCTCCGCCTCCGCCGACGGCCCCTCTGCTGCATCCGGCCGGGAGCAGGAGCAGCCCGGCGGCCCCGATCAGGAACTCCCTCCGCGTCACGTCGTCTATCTCCGGCAGCGACGGGAATGTCCGCACGCGTTCTGCAGCCTCCTTCGTCATGCCCTTCTCCTCTCGTTCGCTGGCGGGCTTTCATATCTGGTGGCGCGGTTCTCCGGGGTGGGGCACGGGTCCGGTGAGCTATACTGGGCACATGGCGGAGAAGGCCACACCGCACCGGCCCCTGAGCGTCGAGGAGTACCTGGCCCTCGAAGAGTCGGCGAGCGTCCGCCACGAGTACGTGGCTGGCGAGACCTACGCGCTCGCCGGGGCCACAGACCGGCACAACAGGATCTCGCTGAACATCGCCTCGCGGCTGCTGGCCGCCGCCCGCGGCACTCCTTGCCGGGTCTACATGAGCGACATGAAGCTCAGGGCTTCTGAGAGCGTCTTCTACTACCCGGACGTGATGGTCGTGTGCGGGCCGCCGGAGCCGGGCAACCCCGACTTCCAGAGAGACCCCTGCCTGGTGGTCGAGGTGCTCTCCCCGAGCACCGAGCAGATCGACCGCCGCGAGAAGCTGCTCGTCTACGAGAACATCCCGAGCGTCGGGGCATACCTCGTTGTCAGCCAGGACATCCGCCGGGTCGAGCGGCACTTCCGGGGCGAGGACGGCCTCTGGCGCAAGGCCGATCTTGTGGACGTGGGGCGTTTCCCCGTACCCTGCCCGCCGGACACGGAGCTTACGCTCGACGAGGTCTACGAGGGTCTGTAGGCTCGCGTAGATCAAGACCTCTCTTCGAACAGGTACTTCTCAAGGTCGTCAAGGACTGCGTTCGCCGCGACCAGCCCGAAGCCGTACCAGTGCTCGCCGACGACGTAGGCTCGATCCTCTCTCACCGCAGGGTTGCGCTGCCAAAGAGGCTCGGATAGGAGCGTATCCAAAACCTCGTCGGCATCCTCTTCTTCGGAGACGGCAGCGTGGACGAAGATGTGGTCGGCGTCTATGTCGGGAATCAATTCCAGAGAGATCTCATAATCCGGTATGTTCTGCGCCGGAGCGAAGCCGATCTCGTCCACGATCGCGCCCGCGAAAGAATCCGCGCCGCTGTAGTTGGCTACGTACTCAGAACTCACCTGCAACACGGCGACCCCGGTCTCCTCCGGGGATTGCGGCAGGTCTTCCCGCAACCGGACCACCCGCTCCTCGTAGTCCGAGATCAGGACCTCCGCCTCTTCCAGGCGGCCCAGGGCGTCGGCGCAGAAGCTCCGAGATCAGGACCTCCGCCTCTTCCAGGCGGCCCAGGGCGTCGGCGCAGAAGCGGAAGTGGGGTTTCCATTCCCCGTCGGAGGTCCAGTCGAAGACGGCGGTGGGCGCGATCTCGGAGAGCTTCTCGTAGTCTCCAAAGAACAGCTCCCCCTCGAACCCCAGCGTTAGCATCAGGTCGGGCTCGACCCTGGCGAGGGCCTCCAGGTTCGGCTCCTGGTTAGGGAACTTCACCTCGGCGTCTTCGAGTGCGCCGGCATAGAGTTCGCTGTAGCCGGTAACGCCCGCTACCGGCTCGATGCCGAGCGCGACCACCGCGTCCAGCGCGTGCGCGGTGAGGACGGCCACCCGCTTGGGACTCACGGGGATCTCGATCTCGCCGAAGGCGTGCTCGAACGTGCGGGTCTCGCCGGATGGTTCGCTGCCTCCCCTCTCTCCGTCGCTCCCGCACCCGGCTGGGAGCAGGAGCAGCCCGGCGGCCCCGATCAGGAACTCCCTCCGCGTCGCGTCGTCTATCTCCGGCAGCGGCGGTAAGGTCCGCACGCGTTCTGCAGCCTCCTTCGTCATGCCCTTCTCCTCTCGTTCGCTGGCGGGCTTTCATATCCGGTGGTGCGGTTCTCCGGGGTGGGGCACGGGTCTGGTGAGCTATACTGGGCACATGGCGGAGAAGGCCACACCGCACGGGCCGCTGAGCATCGAGGAGTACCGCAAGCTCGAGGAGAGCGCCACGGTGCGCCACGAGTACGTGGCGGGTGAGATCTACGCTATGGTCGGGGCTACCCGGCGCCACCACCGCATCTGCGGCAACATCTTTCGCAGGCTTGCCGACGCGGCCGCCGGAGGCCCTTGCCGGGTCTCGATGGAGACGGTGAGGTTGGAGGTCGCCGGCGATGTCATCCCCGGAGGCATCGCCTACTACCCGGATGTGATGGTCGTCTGCGGGAGAGAGCCCGAAGACCCCTACATCGAGGACGCCCCGTGCCTGGTGGTCGAGGTCGTCTCTCCGAACACCGCCTCCACGGACCGTCGCGAGAAGCTGATGGTATACCGCCAGATCCCGAGCGTAGAGGCGTACCTGATCATCGAGCAGGATCGCAAGCGAGTCGAGCGGCACTTCCGGGGCGAGGACGGCCTCTGGCGCAAGGCCGATCTTGTGGACGTGGGGCGTTTCCCCGTACCCTGCCCGCCGGACACGGAGCTTACGCTCGACGAGGTCTACGAGGGTCTGTAGGCTCGTGTAGATCAAGCCCCCTCCTGACAGGTACCTCTTGAGGCGGGGCGGCGGTGACAGGCAGAAAGAGGGCCCCGACCGGGTTCAGGTCCGCAAGGTCTCTTTGCGCGATGCCCCGGTCTATGGCCTGCCCGAGCGTCCGGCGGCGGAGCAGCGCGAGCACGCGGGCGCTCAAGAATCCCTCTTTCGCCGGGACGGTCAACGGGATTTGCTGAAGTAGGCGATAAGCCGGTCGAGCGTCTCCAACTGGCCCCGAGGGTTGCCGGTGAGAGCCTGGAGGCGGTCCACCACGACGACGCGCTCCCGCCGCACCCGGCCGGGAGCAAGAGCAACCCGGTGGCCCCGATCAGGAACTCGCGGCGCGTGACGTTGTCTATCTCGGGCAAGGGCGGTAAGATTTGCGCCCGTTCGGTGGTTCTCGTCATGATCCTCCTCGCTTTTCTTGTTGGCCGGCCTTGCACAAAGGGTTGGGCACACTCACATAGATGTCTCCTTTTCCGGGGTCGAGGCGCATGCGGGTGAGCGCCTTGTGCGGGATTTCGGGGGCGTAGAGCACTCTCCTGTCGGAGAGGGTGTTCGGGGCGCTCCCCGGGCGGGACGCCAGGATCTGGAAGACCTCCTCGCACGCCCGGCGGACCTCGCGCCACAGCTCGCGCTCCGGGACGCCGAAGCCTTTTGACGCCTGCAGGACGACCTCTCCGAGGTGGTTCTGGAAGACGGTGTAGAGGACCTTGCGGCGCATCTCGCCCACGCTGTCGGCGAGGGTGAGAGAGCCGGGCGCGAGATTGGCCTCTATCCCGCTCCGCTCTAGCCGGCCGGCGTGGATCCTCGCCCCGCCCCAGTCGCGGAAGAGCAGCTTCGCCGGACGGCCCTGCCGGAAGACGGGGACGCAGTTCTGCAAATGCCCTTCGAGGCCGACGCCGTAGACGCTCATGAGGGTGAGGAAGCCGGGGACGGCGATGCCGGCGTACTCGCCGACGAAGGAGACGGCTGCCTCTTGGAGGGACGCCGAGCCGGTGGCGCAGGCGTGCGCCTCGACCAGCTCGGCGAGGACCGTCTTCCCCGTCACGGGAGACTCCGCGTAGAGGGCGCATCCGGCGACGGGGAGGTCCCCGGGCTCGAGGTGGCTATCCACACCCTCCCGCAGCACCGCGGAGAGAGAGCGGCGCTTCTCTCCGGTATCCCCGGCGAAGTGGACTCCGGCGAGCTCGCTTACCGGGACGAAGGTCCGCGCGAGGTCCGGCTCGCGGGCCATTATCTCCCGGAGGATGCGGGTGATCTCCGGGGCATTGAGAGCGGTCTGGGGGGAGATCGAGCGCACCGTAGAGGTCATCTGGCTGCTGACGGCGACCTTGACGGCGAGCCTCGCGCCCTCCGGCACGACCGTCCTGAACGAGGCCGTCGCACGGGCGGGCACGCAGACCCCCCGCACCGGCACTACCTCCTGCCGGGCGACCTCCCCGGCATAGACCTCAGGCAGCACCCGCTCGTACTGCCAGGGATGCACCGGGACGAGCGCGTAGTCCTCTGCCCGCAGCCCGGCCTCAGCGAGCTCCGCCGCCGCCCGCTCCCGCACGCCCGGAAGCCGCGCGCCCAGCACCTCCTCGAAGCCCTCGCCGCTCACGCTCGCCGAGCGGAGGCGGTCGCGGTGGACGGCTACGAAGCGCAGCGGAGCCTCGCCGTCCAACTCCGGGGAGTGGCGGAGTACGGCGCGGGGCTCCATCCCGAGCTTCGTCTTCGCGGACGGGTGGAGGTTGTGGCCTTCCGCGCCCAGCCGCTCGAAGAAGAGCCCGGCGGGCAGCTCCTCCAGCGCTGCGAGCTCCAGGGAGTCCCCGGCCCCCAGCCCCGCCGCCCGCTCGCGCAAACGTTCGCCCACCTGCCCGGCGTAGGCGCGGGCGAGGGCGAGGTTGGCGGCGGCGTTGGAAAGCTCCCGCTCCAGGCCGTCCCACGCCAGAGACGCTTCTCCCGCTTCCCTGAGAGCGGAGATGAGCTCCGTAGCGGATCCGGCCGGCCGCGCGGCCTCTCCCGCGACGAGCCACACCTCCCCGACCTCGAAGCGCCGGAAGGCGCGGACCGTTTTTACGCCGAACACGAGCCGTTCTGCCGGGAGCGACACCGACGCCAGCTCCCCGTCCAACCGGAGCCGGGAATGAAGCCCGCAGAGGTCCTCGCGCAGGGCGGACTCCAGGAGGCGCCGCATTACGGCCCGCCGCGCTCCGCCGAGGGCCTCCCGGAACGCTCCCGCGAGCTCCGGCCGCTCCTCCTCCAGGAAGCGCAGCACCCGGGCTTCCGGGGTCTCCCGCAGGCGGCTGCCGGCGACCGGAGGGCTCATCTCCTCCCTTCCACGATTGCCAGGGGGTTGGGGACCTCCGCGTAGACGTAGTCCGTCACGTTCCCGAGGAGGCGCATGGTGGCGAGGGCCTTGAGGGGCATCTTCGGGGCGAAGAGCGCGCGCTCGTCCGCCCGAGCTGCCGGATCCCGCCGCAACCCGGCGTAGACCTCGCGGCAGACTCTGGCGGCCACGCTCCAGTAGCGAGCCTCGCCGGCGTCGAGGGTGCGGGAGAGGCCGGCGGCGAGCTCTCCGAGGTGGTTCAGGAAGAGCGGGTAGAAGACCTTGGCCCGCAGGTCTCTCTCGTCCCGGGCCGCCACGTCGGAGCCGGGGTAGAGGCTCGCGCCGAGCCCCCGCGCCCGGAGCCGGCCGCGCAACACCCGCACGCCGCCGAAGTCGCGGACGAGCATCCGGACGGGGACGCCCTCGCGGAAGACGGGGAGGCAGTTCTGCAGGTGGCCCTCCAGCCCGATCCCGTACCGGCTCATGAGCGTGAGGAAGCCGGGCAGAGCAACCGCGCAGTAGCGCCGGAAGAAGCGCTCGGCTGCCTCCTCTATACAACGGAGCCCCATCGTGTGGGCGAACTCCTCTACGACCTCGGCGAGCACGGGGCCTCCGGCCGGGGACTCGGCGAGCAGGGCCGCCGCGGGCATCGCGAGCTCGCCGGAGCGCAGGCGGGACCAGGGGTCTTCGCGCAGGATCGCCGCGAGGTTCTTCGCCAGCAACGGCCGGTCCTCGTTCGTCTCCGCCGGGGGGTCGTAGTACGCTCCGGCCCGCTCCTCCAGGACGGCGAAGCGCTCCCCGAACCCCTCCCGCCGCCGCACCTCGCGCAGCACCCGCGTCAGCTCCGCGGCGTTCTCCACCGAGCCCCGCGAGACGGTGCGGACGGCGTTCGTCAGCCGGAGGTCCACGGCGGTCTTTACGTGGTGCCCGCCGCCGGCCGGAGCCAGGGAGCGGAAGGACATCAGGGGCCGGGCCGGGATGCGGGCCTCCGGGACCGGCACGACCTCCCCGCGCGCTTGTGCCCCAGAGTAGAGGCGGGGCAGGGTGTTCTCCAGCTGCCAGGGATGGAGGGGGATCGGGACGTAGCGGGCGGGGTCCAGGCCACGCTCCCGCAGCGCCGCTTCGAAGGCGCGCCCGGCTCCCGGGTGCTCCCCCAAGAGTATCTCCCGCAAGCTCCCATCGCAGGAGACCTCCCGGCAGACGTCTTCGCGCACCGCCGCGAGCGCGAGGTCCACGACAACGCCCCACTCCGGCGAGTAGCGGACGGCCTCCGCCGCTGCGAGGCCGGCCTTGAGCTTCGCGCAGGGGTGCAGCGGGTGCCCCTCCGAGACGAGCTGCTCGAAGAAGGCCAGCGGGCTGAAGCCCTCGATCTCTCCGGCGAGAGCTCGTGCCAGCGCGAGCGAGGAGCCGGCCCCGAGACCCCTCGCCGTTGCCGCTAGCTCGCGCTGCCGCCTCCGGGCTCCGACCAGGGAGAGCGCGTGGTTGGCGACGCCGTTCTCCAGCTCGGAGCGGAAGCGGGTGGGGTCGGCGCCCTCCGGCAGCAACGCCTCCTCCGCGAAGACCTCCAGCAGGCGCGAAGGACTCTCGACGCGCTCTACGCCACCGGCTCCTGCGAGCAGGGCCTCGCCTCCGGCCGGGTCGAAGCGCCCGGAGAGGTAGCGCCGCGAGCAGGGGTGGCGGAGGGTCCTGCCGCCAGGAAGGGGGAGAATCATTTCGCCGTCCCGCCACGAACCCCCTTCGGCCACGCCGCCGATGTTCTCCATCAGGAAGCCCTGGAGCAGGCGGTGGAGCGCGGCCCGTCGGGCCCGCGGGAGGTTCGCGAGCCAGGGCTCGGCGAGGTCCGGGCGGGAGGAGCGCAGTCCGTTGAGGAAACGGGTCTCTGCGGCGGAGAGCCGGACGGGCGGGGCTGTTTCGGGCTCCTGAAGCATCTCGGGCTCTCCCGGAGCTCACCCTTCTCGGGTGAGGTGTTCCTCGATAACGTCGAGGGCGAGGTGGGCGGAGCGCAGGCCACCGGAATTCATCCACTGCGCCACGCCGGCCCGGTGCGCCTCGCCGTTGCGGAGGGCGGGGATCTGCCGCAACAGGGGGTTATCCGGCACGCTCTCGGCGGCTGCGACCGGGAACTCCCGGCGCGGCGCGCCGTCCACTTCCGGTAGGGACGGGAAACCCGGCGGCTCGTCTATAGTCTGCGTCACGGCGTGAATCCTTTCCCGAAGAGGTTCGCCGGTCTCTTGCTGGATCGCCCCTGGGGAGGCGATCCAGCTCCCTCCGGCCATTGTGGTCGTGCTGGGCACCGTTGCTCCCGTCTCCGGCGAGCGCCCTCTCTAGGAGATCTTCTCCAGGCGTTCGACCCGGTATTGGGTCACCTCGTCCAGCGGCCCGGCCCCGGAGCTGGCGAGGGTCAGGACGCTGCCGGCGGCTCGTATGTCAGCTTCGTAGGCGCCGGGCTCGCCGGTGGCGGCGGTGAAGTCTATGCGCACGGTCGCGGCGGTCTCCTCGTCGTCTACCTCCAGGAGCTTCCCGCGCTTGGCGTATCGCGTCCACCGCCAGCCTTCGCGGATCAGGATCTCGCGCTCGGCGATCTGCTCGAACTTGCTCCCGAGCCCGGCCCAGCCGCGGTAGAAGCGCCCGGCCTCCGCGAACTCGCCGGTGCGCCGGACTATGTTCTCCAGCGCGTCTTCCTCGACGTGACCCCAGTAGCGGCCTTCCGGGAAGTCCATGAGCGTCGGGGCGAAGCGGTGGCCGCCGAGGTGGCTGGAGCGCCAGACCCGCAGCTCGTCCGAGGCGTAGCCGCGCTTCAGCTCCCGGTAGACGGGATAGCCGAACCTGCCGCAGCAGACGTCCCGGCTGCCGTGGGTACAGACGACGAGGTCCCGGACGCTGGCGGTGTCCCGCCGGTACTCCTCGAAGCGGGCCAGCTCTCCGGGCCGCTCGAAGTACGACTTCAGGAAGGGGACCAGCTCTGCCGCCGGCACCACGAACTCTTCCTTCTCGTACGCGGCGAAAGCCTCGGCTGGCCGCCGCCAGTAGAAGACGCGGGTGTGGTCCGGGACGGAGTGCTCCTCGTCGGGCAGGAGTGCGGCGAACTTCCCGAGGTGTCCCGCGTCCCAGACGCGCCGCACCACGTCCCACAGGCCCGCCGGGAAGTGCTTCGAGTCGGCCACGTCCTCTCGCCAGGGCGGCGGGACCTCGACCATCAGGCAGCCGTCGAACGGGGTGGCCGAGCCGATGGGATCGTCGCCGTTGTTGCGCGAGATCACGGAGCAGAGCTGGTTCTTCGGGTAAGCCACCCTAGCCTACCTTCTGGGGAGCGGCGGAACTGAGGCCGTGCGGGATGCAGAGTGGAGCACCGGTGCGCGGGTCGGGGACTATGTCCGCCTCCACGTTGAAGACCTCGCGCAGCACGTCGGGCGTAACCACCGCGGCCGGGGAGCCGGAGGTGAAGACCCGGCCGGCCGCGATGGCGACGATGTGGTGCGCGTAGCGCGCGGCGTGGTTGAGGTCGTGGACGACCATGAGGATGGTCCGGTCCTCCTCGGCGTTCAGGCGTTCGAGCAGGTGCAGGACCTCCAGCTGGTGCGCCATGTCCAGGAAGGTGGTCGGCTCGTCCAGCAGCAAGATCTCGGTATCCTGGGCGAGGGCCATCGCGATCCAGGCCCGCTGCCGCTGCCCGCCGGAGAGGGTATCCAGAGGCCGGTCGGCGAAGGCGGTCATGCCCGTGATCTTTAGGGCCCTGGCCGAGATGCGCTCGTCCTCCCTGCTCCACTGCTGGAACCAGCTCTGGTGCGGGTAGCGCCCCTGGGCGACGAGCTCGCGCACGGTCAGGCCCTCCGGGGCGACCGGCCCCTGCGAGAGGATGCCGAGCCTCTTTGCAACCTCTTTGGTGGGCATCTTCGCTATGGCCTCCCCGTCGAGGTAGACCGAGCCGCCCTTGGGTTTGAGCAGCCGGGCCATGCCCTTGAGCAGGGTGGACTTGCCGCACCCGTTCGGGCCGACGATAGCCGTGATCCTGCCGGGCGGGATCTCGAGCGAGAGCTCCCTTATGACCCTCTCGCCGTCGTAGGAGAGGCTGAGATCTTCCGTCTTGAGCGTCGCCAAGGATAGAACCTCCTTACAGGTTGCGGCTCCGGTAGAGCAGGTAGAGAAAGTACGGCGCACCTATCGCCGAGGTGATGAGGCCGCAGGGTATCTCGATCGGGGAGAAGGCCGCCCGGCCGACGAGGTCCGCCAGTACCACCAGCATCCCGCCCGTCATCGCGGCGACCGGGATCAGGCCCTCGTGCGAGGGACCGACCAGCCGCCGGGCGATGTGCGGGGCCATAAGGCCCACGAAGCCTATGGCCCCGGCCGTGGCGACCGCGGCTCCGGCCAGCGCCACGCAGACGACGATGAGGGAGAGCCGCTGGAGCTCCACCCGGCCGCCCAGGCTCCGGGCCACGTCGTCGCCCAGGTTGAGCGCGTTCAGCTGCCGGGCGCCGGCGAAGGCCAGCGGCAGGAAGAGCGCGAGCCAGGGCAGCAGCGCGAACAGCTCCGCCCACCCCCGGGCGTAGACGCTGCCGGAGAGCCAGACCAGCGCCTGCTGGACGGCGTAGATCTCCCCGAAGGTGATCATGATCGTCGTCAGCGCCGTGGCCATAGCCGCAAACCCTATCCCCACCAGGATCAGCCGTATCGGCGACGCCCCGCCGCCCTTCCAGGAGATGAGATACACCAGGGTAGCGACCACCAGCGCCCCCCCGAACGCTGCGAACGGCAGGTAGGCCACCGAGACCGCCGGCAGCGCCACGATGAGCGTCACCGCAGCGAGCCCCGCCCCGGCGTTGACGCCCACGATCTCCGGCGCGGCGAGCGGGTTGCGCGTTATCCCCTGCAGGATGGCTCCCGCCACCGCCAGCGCCACCCCGACCGCAAACGCAACCAGCACCCTTGGCAGCCTCAAAGTGTTCACGATGAAGCCGTAGTTGCCGTCCCCGGCCTCTATGCCCAGGACCGTGCGCACCACGTCCGGCGGCGAGATGGGATACTCGCCGTACCCCACGTTCAGGACCATCCCGGCCAGCGTGACCAGCGTGAGCGCCAGCAGCACCGCCGGCACCCGGGCCCCCAGCCGGAAGGAGACGGGTAGCCCCGGCGGCCGCACGACGATCCAGCGCCTCACCGCTTCACCTTCCAGCGCGCCAGGTAGATAAAGAACGGGGCCCCGAGCAGCGCGATCATCACCCCTACCGGCAGCTCCTGCGGCCGCAGCACGAGCCGGGCGGCCACGTCGGAGAGAACGAGCAGCATCGCCCCGCAGATCGCCGAGTAAGGCAGTATCCACCGGTAGTCTGCCCCCGCGAAGAAGCGCACGACGTGCGGGATCACGAGCCCTACGAAACCTATGGGACCGGCGGCCGCAACCGCCCCGCCCGCCAGCAGCACCACCGCCAGCGCGGCCAGGGCCTTGACCCAACCCGTCCGCTGCCCGAGCCCCCGCGCTATGTCCTCGCCGAGGTTGAGCGTCGTGATCTGGCGCCCCAGCGAGAGCGCCACCACCAGCCCCACCCCCATGTACGGCAGGAGCCGCAGGAAGAGCTCCAGATCCCGCCCGGCCACCGATCCGGCGAGCCAGAAGCGTACCTCCTCCAGCGTCCGCTCGTTGAGGATGAGTATCGCGGTGGTCAGCGACGAGAACAACGCCGTCAGCGCCGCCCCGGCCACCGTGAGCTTGAGCGGCGTCATCCCTCCGCGCCCGAGCGATCCAAGCCCGTACACCACCACCGCCGTGACGGCGGCGCCAAGAAACGCGAACAGCGCGTACACGCCGATCGAACCGATCCCGAACAGGAACACCCCGGCCACCACCGCCAGCGCCGCCCCGGCGTTTATCCCCAGTATCCCAGGATCGGCCAGCGGATTGCGCGTCAACCCCTGCATGATCGCCCCCGCTACCGCCAGCGCCGCCCCCACACACGCCGCTATCAGTGCCCGCGGTACCCGGATGGTCTGTACTATGAGGTGGCCGGTGGACCGGTCGTCGAAGTCCGTGAACGCCCTGATCACCTCCGCCGTGGAGATCTCCGCCGCCCCGAACCGCACACTCAACACCAGACACCCCCCCAGAGCCACAACCCCCACCGGCAGCCCCAGCAACCTCCCGTAACCCGAGCGCCACACCCTCACACCCAAACCCCCAGCCGCCCCTTGACGGCTCCCGCTCGAACCGTTATCTTGCCTCTCGCGCTGATAATGGTTGTCAATAGCCGGATCACCGTTGTAAAGATAGCATGATCCTGCGGGCCGGCTCAATCGTTCTAGAGAGGCGGAGGGAGATGAGGAGAAGGATCTTCGTGGTTCTGCTGGCGGCGGCGCTACTAGCTGCCTGTGGCGGGGCCGGGGATACGGGTGGAGGCGGTTCCGGGGAAGCCCGCACCGTTCAGCACGCGATGGGCGAGACCGAGGTTCCGGAGCGGCCGGAGCGGGTAGTGGTGTTGGACACGGGTGAGCTGGACAGTGCGATCACGCTCGGCGTAACGCCGGTCGGGGCCGTCGAGGCGGTCGAGGGGCTTGGCTATCCGTCTTATCTGGATGAGCACACGCAAGGTGTGGAGAACGTGGGCACCATCGAGGAGCCCAACTTGGAGCGGATAGCTGCGCTGGAGCCCGACCTTATACTCTCCAGTAAGCTGCGGCATGAGGCGATCTACGACGAACTCTCGCAGATAGCGCCCACCGTCTTCACCGAGACCACCGGCGTGACCTGGAAGGAGAACTTCGAGGTGCACGCCGAGGCTCTGGGCCGGGAGGAGGAAGCGGAACGGGTTGTATCGGAGTATGAGGCGCGCATGCGGGAGTTCCGGGAAGCTCTCGGCGAAGACCCGCCCGAGGTCTCGGTCGTCCGCTTCCTGCCGGGAGACACCCGCATCTACCAGAAGGAGTCCTTCATCGGCACGGTGCTCGAAGACGCCGGGCTGCCGCGTCCTGAGGCGCAGGACGTCGAGGACTTCGCGATGCTCAACGTCAGCCGCGAGGCGATCCCGGAGATGGGCGGGGACGTGATCTTCTACACCGTCTACGGCCCCGAGGACGAGACCACACTCGACGAAATCACCTCCGATCCGCTCTGGCGGCAGCTCGAAGCCGTGCGGGAGGGCCGGGCCTACCGGGTCTCCGACGACCTCTGGATGCTCGGCATCGGCTACACCGCTGCCAACGGCGTCATAGACGACCTGGAGAGGTACATCCTTGAGGGTTAGAACTTCCGGCCTGGGAGGAAGCAGGAGCTCGAAGCTGCGTCCGAGCCGGCGGGAATTTCTCATCGGAGCCGGCAGCCTGCTGCTGATAGGTACCGCCGGATGCGGTGTCACCGGCCGGGATACCGGCGACACCGCATCCGGCACCCGCACCGTCGAACACAAGTACGGCGCGACCGAGGTTCCCGCCGAGCCCCGGCGCGTGCTCTCTTTAGGCTACCAGGAGCACGACGCCATCTTCGCGCTCGGGGTCGAACCCATTGCGGTCCGCTACTGGTTCGGCGATGAGGACGACGTCATCTTCCCCTGGGCCGAGGACGAGGCGGGGGACGCCGATCCCGAGATCCTCAACATGCCCTTCGGGGAGCTGAACTTCGAGCGGATCGCCGCGCTGGAACCCGATCTCATACTGGGCATCTACTCGGGGATAACCGAAGACGAGTACGAGACGCTCTCCGAGATAGCACCCACCGTGGCCCAGCCCGGGGATTACATAGACTTCGGGGTGCCGTGGCGGGAGCACACGCTCCTCGTCGGGCGCGCGCTCGGCCGCGAGGAACGCGCCGCGGAGCTGGTAGAAGAGGTCGAGCGGCGCTTTCAGGCCGTCAGGGAGGAGCATCCGGAGTTCGAGGGAGCAACCGTCGCGGTTGCAACCTACGCGGGCGGCGGCGAGATCAGCTTCTTCGCCTCCCAGGATATCCGGGCGCGTTTCTTCACCGACCTCGGCTTCACGATCCCCGGGGAACTGGACGAGATAGCCGGGGATCAGTTCTTCGGGACGATCAGCGGCGAGCGGCTGGACCTGCTCGACCGCGACGTGCTGGTCTGGAACCAGCTCTCGCTAACCGAAGGGGGCCGGGAGGCGATAGAGTCCGACCCGCTCATCCGGCGGCTCACTGCCGCTCGGGAGGGGCGCATGGTCTTCGTCGAAGGCGTGCTCGACGACGCGCTGCAGTTCAACACCGTGCTCAGCCTCCCGTTCCTGCTGGAGAGGATAACGCCGATGCTCGCCGCCGCAATAGACGGCGATCCCGAAACGGAAGTGCCGCCGGCCTCGTGACTCCATACCGGTGATTAACCGCTCCGCTTGAGCTTGCCGGTGCGCTTAGCGTAGCGCTCGCCGAGGTGGAAGACCCACAAGCCGAGCGGCACGAAGACCGCGCCCATGAGAAGCAGCGGCCAGATGGCGTCCCGGAGGCTGCCGAGCGGCGCGCCGTCGAGCAGCGCGGACCGGATGCCGTCCAGAGCGTAGGTGACGGGCGAGAACTGCGCCATCCACTGCATCCAGCCCGGCAGCACCGAGACGTCGTAGTAGACGCCGGAGATCAGGAGCAGGATGGCGGAGATGATGTAGGTGACCTGCTGGCCTTTCTCCGGGGAGAGCAGCGGCATGACGGCGGCCACGATCCCGAAGCCCACGAGCGAGACGCTGCATATGGCGAGCACAACGAGCGCGCTCAGGTAGTTGGCGTTCGAGAGTTCGAGGTCGAAGAAGAGCATCGCGACCCCGAGCACCACCGCCGTGCGCAGGATGCCGTAGACGATGGCGTAGACCCCCATCCCCAGCAGGTGGGTGGCGCGGCTGGCCGGGCTCATGAAGGTGTACTCCATCGTCCCCTCCCAGCGCTCCCAGCTCACCGTCTCCGAGATGACGTCGAAGATCATGGACAGGTAGCTCCAGATGAGTGCCCCGATGAGCAGGAACGTCATCAGGCGGGCGGTATCTATGCCCCCGCCGCCCTCCAGCGTCTCCACCCCCGCGCCGATGAAGGTGATCGCCAGAGCGTTCATCAGGGTGTAGACGAGCCACACCAGCTCCCACATCCAGTAGCGCCGGGTCAGGTAGTAGTTGCGCTGCACGTAGCCCCAGACGGCGATAAGCTCCGTCATCCACCGGGGTCTTCTCGACAGGGCCGGCTGCATCTCATTCCTCCTCTGCTGCGGCTTCTTCGACCGAGTAGCCGGTTGCGGCCATGAAAACCTCTTCGAGATCCGGGATGCGCCCGTCGGCCGCGTAGCGCTCCTTGAGCGCCCGCGGCTCGTCCAGCGCGAGTATCCGGCCATCCACCATGATCCCGACCCGGTCGCACAGCTCCTCGGCCTCACGCATGTCATGGGTGCACAGGAGGATCGAAGCGTCATGCCGCTCGCGGATCCGGCGGATGAAAGCCTGCACCTCGCGCTTGCTGCGCGGGTCGAGCCCCGTGGTCGGCTCGTCCAGGAGCATGAGCATTGGGCTGGTCAGAAGCGCCCGGGCCAGCGCTACCTTCTGCTGCATGCCCCGCGAGAGGTGTTCCATGGGCTCCTGAGCCCGCTTGTAGTCGAAGCCGATGTGCTCCAGGATCTCCCGGATGCGCTCCCGCGCCTCCCGGTCGGTGACGCCGTAGAGCTTGGCTCCATAGAGCAGGTTCTCCAGCGCCGAGAGCTTCTTGAAGAAGCTGGCCTCCACGCTGACCCGGTTCATGTTGCGCTGCACCACCTTGGGGTGCGCAACGGCGTCCACCCCGAAGACATGCACCTCTCCGGAGTCGGGGATAACCAGCGTGGAGATCACGCGCACCAGCGTGCTCTTCCCGCTCCCGTTCGGTCCCAGGATGCCGACCACCTCGCCCCGCCGGATGGTGAGCGAGATGTCGTCGAGCGCGTCCACCCATACCCCGCGGCGCTTCTTGAAGCGTTTGCGCACGTTTCTGAGTTCCAGAGCATTCATCTTAAGACCTCCTCTACTCCGGAGCGGCGCTCCCGCAACCCCGGTGCGGGAGTGCCACCCCGACAACACGGACGATCGTCCGGTCTTCGCTCCGGGCCGGAGCTCAACGGCGGGCACCCTCCCCGCGCATCATCCGCTCCCAGACGGCGCGCCAGGCTTCGTCCGGCTCGACGGCGAACGCCATGTCGAAGAACCTGCGCGCCGCCCGGGCGCGCCACGATGGCCTGCGTTTGGCCCGGCGCGCCATCCGGCACTGCTCGGCGAATCGCTGCCGCTCGGCCATGTACTGCCGGGCGAACTCGTGCATAAAATCGTCTCTGAACATCATCGCGGCTTCCCTTTCTTACAGGTTCGTGCAAATCCGGAACGGTGCCCCGGGAAGCCGGGCGGGAGAGCCCTGGTCTGGGCGCACAGAGCTCCGGCCCCCGGACCCGACGTCCGGGAGCCTCCTCAGGATCTGGATCAGACGCTACTCAACGGGGAGGCTTCGAGGACATCGGGACGCACTCCGCCCCGAGCGCAGGCGCAGTGCCCGCTCGCGGCGTGGCGAGAAAGACGCGGATCTTATTCATCTGTCGCGCCTCCCTTCTGTCCTCGAACTACGTACGGTTCTCACACTACTCCCACACGGAGCGCGTGTCAACACATTTCTTACGAATTTTTGAAGTTTTGTTAACCAGCCAGCTCGCTCGTGATCTCGATGCTGCCTCTTACCGACCGGGCTACCGGGCACGAGTCGGCGTAGACCCGCAGTACGCGCTCTATCCTTTCGCGGTCTTCTTCGGCGGCGGTGAGGTGGAAGGTCTGCTTTATTCGCTTGAGGACCAGAACCTTCCCCTCTTCCTCCACCTCGCCCACCGTGTCGGCGTAGAGGCCGGTAAAAGAAATCTGGCGCGCTGCCAGCGCGCCCGCGAAGGTGCCGAGCAGTCAGCCGCCGGCGGCGGCCACCACGTAGTCCAGCGTCGTGGCGTGCGGCTCTTCGGCATCCGGCGAGACGCCGTAGTGCTCGGCCACCGCCCCGTGAACTCCGAAGAGCACCGGCTCGGGCTCGGCGGGGAGGTGGGCCTGCCGGAGCTTGCCTTTCACCCGCTCCACCCTCACCCGCGACACGTACGCCACCTCGCCCATGCGGAATCCCTCCTTCTCCGGTTGTTGCCGGACCAGTATAGCGCACCGGACTACTGAGCTATCTGACCCGCTCGCCCCTTACCCAGGCCGCCTCGACGTCCATTCCCGGCGAGAGCGCGACCACGTCGGCGTCGTAACCGGGGGCCAGGCGCCCCTTGCGCTCGCCCTCCCCGATGAGGCGGGCGGGGGTAGCCGCGGCCATGCGCGCGGCCTCGGGCACCGTGCAGCCGGTGAAGGCGAGCGTGTTCTTCAGGGCCTCGTTCATGGTGAGGACGCTGCCGGCGATCTCGCCGCTCTTCAGCCGCGGGACGCCCCCTTCGAGATAGACCCGCTGACCGGCCAGCGCGTACTCGCCCGGCCCCATCCCGGCCGCGGCTATGGCGTCGGTGGTGAGGTAGATGCGGTCCGGCCCCAGGAGCCTGAAGGCGAGGCTCACCACCTCGGGGTGCACGTGCCGGCCATCGGAGATCAGACCGCATACCGCCCGCGGGTGAGCGAATGCCGCTCCCGGAACGCCCGGCTCCCGGTGATGCAGCGGGCTCATGGCGTTGAAGAGGTGCGTAACCCCGGAGACCCCGAAATCCAGCGAGCGGTAGGCGACCTCGAAGCCCGCGGCCGTATGACCGGCGGAGACGACAACACCCCGCCGTCCGGCGGCGGCTACGAGCTCGAACGCACCCTCCAGCTCCGGAGCCAGGGTGAGCATGCGCACGGGAGCCATCTGCAGCAGCTCCTCCAGCAGTCCCGGGTCCGGGCGGACTATGTTCTCCGGGGGGTGTGCCCCGCGCTTTTCGGGGTTCAGGAAAGGCCCCTCCAGGTGCAACCCGAGTACCTCCGCCCCTTCACGGAACCGCTCATCCAGAGCGGGGAGGAGGCCGGAGTACCCGTCGCGGCCCATGGAGATCACGGTCGGCAGGTACGAGGTGATGCCGGTAGCCGTCAGCCGCTGGCCGAGCTCGGGAAGCAGCTCCGGCTGCGTGGCCACGTCCACTCCGAAGGAGCCGTTGACCTGTAGATCCACGAACCCCGGCATCAGATAGCTGCGGTGGAACTCGTGCACCTCGTCCGCCTCCACCGGCTCCCGGAAGACGCCCGAGATCGCAGCCCCCTCGATGAGGACCGAGCCCCCCTCCCAGATCTCGTAGTCGGTCACGACGTTTCCCACGAGGGCAACGGTGCTCACCGCGCCTCCCCGGTATCGGGATGATGCTGCACCATAGAAGCGGGCACCTCCTCCGTCAACGCTCCGTTTACACGATCCATATTCTCTTACCCCCGGAGTGCGCGTGCAGCCTCACCGCAGCGCCATGCGGCGGAAGGTGTGGCGGCGGCCCCGAATCGCCAGCGAGGCGGCAAGTATGTTCAGCGGATCCGCGATGCCGGAGACACCGGCGTCTCCCAGATGCAGCACATCCGCCCCGCAGCGCTTGGCAGCGAGGGCCAGCTGCCGGACCGTCTCCGCATCGGCCCCCTCCTGAGAGGTCCCGACGGCAGCGACGGCGAGCGCGCCCATCCCGTGAGCCGCGTCCACGAGCCCGGCGATGCGCGCCTCCAGACTGCCGGGCACGGTGCCGGGGGCCGGGAGGAGAACGGCGTCTGCAAGAGCGGCGATCTGCTCAACCTCTTCCGGGTCCGGCAGCCCGCGGCCGCCGCTGCCGTGCATCCTGCCCGCGAAGACGGGTGTGCCTGGGACCTCCGCCCGGACCGTCTCGACCGCCGCCGCGATCTCCCGGGCTCCCACCCGGGCGTCCGGGTTGGCGGTGACGCAGAAGAAGTCCGCATCTGCCAGCCGCCGGAGGTTCTCCCGGCTCGCCCGGCGATGCTCCGGCACGGAGTCCGAGGGCTCCACGTTCACCCCCACCGGACGGCCGAGCCGCCGCCGGTGCTCTGTGATCCCGTCTCCGGCATACATGTTCAGCAGGACGAGGTCGGCCCCGAAGGCCGCTGCGACCTCCGTGTTGGAGACGCCGTCCGCGAGCGGGGCCGCCGGAGACAGGACCTCGCAGAGGATCGTGCGCCCCTCGGCCCTGCGGATGGACTCGAGCAGCTCCTCCCCGCTCATGCGCTCGAAGTCGCGCCGGCCGCAGTCCAGGATGCGCTTCAACTCTTTACGCGAAAGAGCGTGTCGCCCGCGCTTACCTTGCCGTCTGCCGGAGCGCTCACCGGGAACTCGTCGGAGTTGCTGACCACGACCGGCGTCACGACCTCGTATCCGGCATCTCTTATCGTGTCGAGATCGAAGCGCACGATGGGCTGCCCGGCCCGCACCCGGTCGCCCTCGGCGGCGATCCTCTCGAACCCCTTGCCGCGCAGCTCGATGGTGTCGAGGCCGAGGTGCACGATCAGCTCCACCCCCTCGTCGGAGACGATGCCGAAGGCGTGCCCGCCTTCGAACAGCTTGACCAGCTCCCCGGAGACCGGGGCCACCGCCTCTCCGCCCGCTTCGGGCACTATCGCGACGCCGTCCCCGGCCATGCCCCCGGCGAAGACCTCGTCCGAAACCTCGCTCAAGGGGACCACCCGGCCCGAGATGGGAGCCTTTACCTCCACCTACCCACCGCCTTTCAGCATCCTGTTCATGCGGGCCGCGATCCGGTCGGACTGCGTGCCCATCACCACCTGTACGATCTTGCCGCGCCGGATCACCCCGGAGGCGCCGAGCTCCTTGAGGCGCGGCTCGTCTATCCTGCCGGAGTCCCCGACGAAGAGCCGCAGGCGCGTTATGCAACCCTCGACGCTCTCGATGTTCTCCCGGCCGCCCAGCGCCTGGATCACGTTCTCGGCCAGCACGTCGTCTTTGTCGCGCCCGGCGGGGGCAGGCTCCGCCTCCCGCTGCCCCGGAGCGGGACCGCGCTGGGACTCCGGCAGGATCCAGTCCGCCCCCAGCCCGGTAGAGCCCTTGCCGCGGCCCGGAGTGGCCAGGTCGAACCGCTTGATGAAGAAGCTGAAGATCGCGTAGTAGAGCACGAAGTACACCGCACCCATCACCGGTACCAGCAGCGGATTCTGGGTATTCGGAGCCCGGAAGTTCAGTACGTAGTCTATGGCCCCGGCCGAGAACCCGAAGCCGATGTGGATCTCCAGCAGCGTGGCTATCGCCAGCGAGGTGCCGGTCAGCACCGCGTGCACCAGGTAGAGCAGGGGCGCAACAAAGAGGAAGGCGAACTCTATGGGCTCGGTGATCCCGGTCAGAAACGAGGCGAAGGCCGCCGAGCCCAGGATGCCGAACGCCACCTTCGGGTACTCGGCGTGCCGGATCATGGCCACACACGCCCCCACCAGCCCGAACATCATGATCGGGAAGAACCCGGCCATGAAGATGCCGGCGGTCGGGTCCCCGGCGAAGTACCGGGTGAGGTCGCCGTGCACGACCCCCTCCGGACCCTCGTAGGTCCCGAGCTGGAACCATACGTAGCTGTTCAGGACGTGGTGCAGCCCCACCGGGATCAGAAGCCGGTTGAAGAACCCGTAGAGCCCGGTCCCCAGAGCGCCGAGCCCCACGATGGCCTCGCCCATCGCGTTGACGCCGACCTGGATGGTCGGCCAAACCAGCCCGAAGAAGCCGCCGAGTATGAGAGCGGCGAACGCCGTGATAATCGGGACGAACCGCCGCCCGCCGAAGAACGCCAGATAGTCCGGCAGCCGGATGTCCTGGTAGCGCCGGTAGAGCCCGGCCGCCACGAGCCCGATGATGATGCCCGAGAGCACCCCCATGTCTATGGTCGGGTCGGGCTCACCGTCTACCTGCGGGATCAGGGTGTTGAACACTTGGTCGAAGACCAGGAACCCCACCAGCCCCGCAAGCCCCGCTGCCCCCGCGCCACCGGTAAGACCGACCGCGATGCCGAGCGCGAAGAGCAGCGCCAGATTGGCGAAGAGCGCATCGCCCGCCGCCGCCATCCACGGCAGATCCAGCAGCTCCGGCTGCCCCAGCCGCAACAACAAGGCCGCCGCCGGCAGCACCGCGATGGGAAGCATCAGCGCCCGGCCGATGCTCTGCAGCGGCCCGAGGATCCTGCTCCAGATCCCGCCGGAATCAGTGGTGGCACCCGCCATGGAAAGACCCCTTTCTCCCCGTATTCCTGCCCGAGAGAATCCTCCCGGCTCTCTGGTATAGACATTATATAGTATCTGCGCCGTGTGGGGTTCAGAGGGCTTCTTCGGGCAGTTTCACTGCATCTCCCACCTTCACCCCCCGCTCTTCGAAGAAGCCCTGGTTGACCTCCAGGGCGTACCGTGCGGGCCGGGCGGACCGGTGGGGGGTCTCGTCCAGCGGCTGCATGTCCTGGATGTCCACTATCTCTCCTTCGGCGGAGATGAAGGCTATGGAGAGCGGGATGAGGGTGTCCTTCATCCAGAACGAGAGGGTCTGCTCCCGCTCGAAGACGAAGAGCATGCCGGCATCTTCGGCCAGCGCGGTGCGTCCCATGAGCCCCCGGGACCTTTCTGCGGGGGTGGAGGCTATCTCCACCCTGACGGCTACCTCGCCGCCTCCGGAGGCGTCTATCGTGAGGGTGGGGAGTTCGTTCTCTGGGGTGGCGGGCGGTTCGGGCGCGGGTTCGTTTGCGGAGCATCCGGTGAGCAGGAGAACGCAGACGAGGGCCGCTACTGCGAGCCTCATTCGAGGACGAACTCCACGCGCTTGTTCTGGCGGCCCTTGCTCTTGTGGTCCGTGATGCGCAGGCGTCCCACCTCGCGGGTGTTGGCGACGTGGGTGCCGCCGTCGGCCTGGGCGTCTATGCCCTCGATCTCCACGATGCGGACCCTTCGCACGTGCTCCGGGATCAGGTTCACCCGGGTGCGGATCAGGTCCGGGTCCTCCAGCGCTTCCTCGCGCGGCAGCTCGTAGATCCGCACGGGGCGCTCCTGCGCGAGGGCCTCGTTCGTCAGGCGCTCTATCTCGCTCACCACCTCCACCGTCCACTCGCCGGGGAACGAGAAGTCCATGCGGGCGCGCCCGCTCCGCATCCGGCCGCCGGTCACCTTCGCGCCGAAGTTCTGCCAGATCACGCCGGAGAGCACGTGCAGCGCGGTGTGGTAGCGCATGTGGGCGTAGCGCCGCTCCCAGTCCAGCTCGCCCCGCAGCTCGCGCACGGTCTCCGGGATGGGGTCGTCCAGGACGTGGACGATCTCCCCGCCGGCGCGCCGGACGTCCACCACGTTCGCGCGGACCGGCCCGACGCCGGCCCGGCCCTTGTCCGGCGGCTGGCCCCCGCCGCCGGGGTAGAAGGCCGTCCGGTCCAGGACGAGCTCGCGCCCGCTCAGCTCCACAACCCGGGCCTCGAACTCCTTCAGGTACGAGTCTTGCAGGAAGAGTTCTTCGGTCACAGCGGCAGGGTCCCCCGCTCGCGGGCCTTGAAGGTCGTGACCTCCGTGTATCCGACCTCCCGGACCAGCGGGATGCTCACCTCGTAGCCGGCGCCCACCTCGTGAGCGGCATGAGCGTCGGAGGAGAGGATCACGGGCACCCCCCGGCGATGGAACATCTCGAGAAGCCTGCGGGAGGGATAGACCTCCCCGACCGGCTTGCGGAGGCCCGCGGAGTTCACGTCCACCACGATGCCGGAGGCAGCAACCGCGTCGGCCGTCTCCTCCAGGATGGGCGTTATGTCCCGCTCCGGACGGTGGCGGAAGATCTTGATCAGGTCCGGGTGCCCCAGCACGTCGAACAGGCCCGAAAGCGCGGCCCGCCGGACGTTGGCGAAGTACGCTTCGTAGAGCTCGTAGGTCTCGTAGTCCTCGTAGATGGACCGGTCGGTCGCGCGATCCACCTCCCGGCCGTCCACCCGGTGGACGCTCCCGATCACGTAGTCGTAGGGGAGCTCGGTGGCGTAGTACTCCATCCGCTCATCGTCGCCGGGCACGTAGTCTATCTCTATGCCCAGCCGCAGCTCCACATCTTCAGAGCGCTCCTGCGCCTCCTCGTAGGCCGCCAGGTCTATCTCCTCCAGGTAGCGGTCGTGCTCGGTTATCCCCAGCTGCCGGATGCCCCGCTCCCTTGCGACCTCGCAGTAGGCCAGGATGTTCTCCACCGTCATCGGCCGCTCCCCGTGGGCCACGACGTGGAGGTGGTAGTCGATCACAGATAAGGTCTCCCGGTCTCGCACGTTCTCACGACCCCTCTATTGTAGAGGGATCGCCGGAGAACTCTACCGCCGGAAGCCCCCTAGGACAGGTCGCCGGGGAGGGCCGTGTCGGTCGGCTCGATGCCGGGCACCATCCCCTGACTCATCGCGATCCCGAAGAGGATGGCCCCCATCGTGAGGTATACGGCCCAGCCGCCCAGCCGAGAGCCCAGATAGTAGCCGATGATCCCAAGCGTAATCGCGATGGTCCCCAGCGAAGCCACGGCCTCCAGGAAGAGCGTGGAGCCCAGCGCCGGGAAGAAGGCCACCGGAACCCCCATCATCAGCGCGAGCACGGAGATGACGTGCCCCACGAATACCTTGGTCTGGCCATCGTTCTGCTTCGCGCGCTCCATCTGCCAGGTCACCCCTTCCTCTCTTTCTGACCGCCCGTGGATTTAATGCGGGATCGCGGACGCCCCCCGCATTATCTCATACGTTCGACGGCCCCCCGGGTTTCGCGGACCGCTAGGCGACCCAGCGCCAGCTCGCGAAGAGCGCCGCCAGCAGCACCCCCGCCGCCGAGCTCGCAGCCAGCCACGCCGCGAGCAGCCACCGGCTGCGGGCGAGCAGGACCCCCAGCACCAGGAAGAGCGGGAACGCCCCGAGCATGAACCTCGGCAGGCTCATGAGCGGGAAGAGCGGGCCGGGCACAAGCAGCGGCGGGACGGTGAGCGCGAGGGCGTAGAGCGAGAGCCCCGGCGGCAGCAGGAGGAGTGCGGCTGCGAGCAGCGCCGCAAGCAGCCCGAAGAAGGCGAGGTTCAGAGCGTTGGAGGCCGCGAGCGCCGGAGCGGCGGAGGGATCCAGGAAGAGCGCCCCCGGGTCCATCAGGTACGGAAGGCCCTCTCCGGCCGCCTGCCACGCCGCGCGCAGGGTCTCCGGAGGGGCGGTGAACTCCCGGCCCCAGTACTCCTCCTGCTGGCGTGCGAAGAGCAGCGGGTCGCCGAAGCGCTGCCGAAGATACGCCATGTACGCCGCGAGCCCGAGCGGCGGCAGCGCGAGCGCGGCGGCTCCCCGCCACCCGAAGCTATCCCGGCCCCTGTACCACTCGTACAGGAGCGGGATGACGACGAGGACCCCCGCGTTGCGGGTCAGAGCCGCCAAAGACCCCAGCACACCGGCCAGCAGCATATCCCTTCGGACCCGCACCGCCCAGACGGCTCCGGTGGTCAGCGCCAGAAAGAGCGCCTCGGTGTAGGCGGCGTTCAGGAAGAAGGCGGTGGGGAAGAAGGCGAGCGCGAGCGTGGCGGCCCGGGCGGCCTCTCCGCTCCACAGCGTCTCCGCGAGGCGGTAGAGGAAGTAGAGGGCGAGGAGGGTGAAGACCAAGGAGAAGAACACGCCCCAGAGCGCGGGCCCGCCGCCCAGAGCCGCTCCGGCGCGGACGAGCATCGGGTAGAGCGGGAAGAAAGCGGTGGACTCCGGGGCACGGACCTCGTAGCCCTCCAGGGCTATCTCAGAGTACCAGGCCCCATCCCAGTGCGCCCAGTAGCTCAGGATACCCGGCGTCTCCAGCGGCTCCCCGCCAGGCTCGGACCGGGGCAGGAGGGCCGCTGCGAGCGCTCCGGCGGCGAGGAAGAGGGCGCGGGAGGCGAGAAACGCTCCGAGGACGAACCTGAAGCCCCCGTTCAAGAGATCAGTAGCGCAGCCGCTTGCTCCGGCTCACCACCCACCAGGCCGCACCGAAAGCCGCCAGCGCCAGGAAGAAGACGGCGGCGAAGGTGGGGTAGGGAACGAGGTCCGAGACCTGGAGGGTAGCGTAGCGGGTCGCGTCCACCATGTGGAAGATGGGGTTGAAGAGCGTTCCGACCCTCAGAGCCTCCGGCAGCATCTCTACCGAGTAGAAGACCCCGCCCAGGAAGGTGAGGGGCTGCAGGATCACGTTCATCAGGAACGAGATATGCTCTATGCGCGTAGCTAGCACCCCCACCAGGACTCCCAGCGCCGCGAAGGTGAACGAGACGCAGAGCCCGGCGAAGAGGAGCAGGAGCGGATGCGCCACCTCCACTCCAGCGAACGGCGCTCCGAGCACGAGGACCCCAGCGCCCACGATTATGCCGCGCAGCGTACCGCCTAAAGTGTAGGCGAGCGTGATCTGGAAGTCGCTCATCGGGCTGATAAGCACCTCGTCTATGTACCGCTCGCGCTTGGCGTCGAAGACCGACCACGAGGAGTTCATATATGCACCGGTGATGAGCGTCATCATCGCTATCCCCGGCAGGATGAACTCCAGGTACGGAACCCCGTTCACCTCCCGGATGCGGCTGCCCAGCGCCAGCCCGAAGACGATCACGTAAAGCAGCGAGGTCAGCAGCGAAGGGACTATAGTCTGCATCCACACCCGCGTGAAGCGCAGGATCTCGCGCGAGAGCAGGGTGCGGAAGGGTCTATCGAACAAGGTCATTGCCGACCACCTTCAGGTAGACCTCCTCCAGCGTCCGCGCTCCGTAGCGCTCCTTGAGCTCCCCATTGGCCCCCCGGGCCGCGATCTCGCCGCCGGAGATGATGGCGACCTCCTCGCACAGCTCCTCGGCCTCCTCGAGGTAGTGCGTGGTGAGCAGGATGGTCAGCCCGCCCCGGTTCAGCTCCCGGATGTAGCCCCACAGCCGGTAGCGCAGCTCGATGTCTACCCCGGCCGTCGGCTCGTCCAGGAAAAGGATCTCCGGGTCGTGCATGAGCGCCTGCGCAAAGAGCACCCGCCGCTTCATGCCGCCGGAGAGGGTGTTTACCCGCTGCCGGCGCTTCTCTTGCAGCGCGAAGCGGTCCAGCAGCTCCTCGGCCCGCTCCCGGGCCTTGTCCCTGGGAACACCGAAATACCCGGCGTGGTAGAGCAGGACCTCCTCGACGGTGAGGAACTTATCCAGGTTCACCTCCTGCGCCGAGACCCCGATCATGCGCCGCGCGTAGCGGTAGTCCCGGTGCGCATCCCGGCCGAAGACCTTCACCTCTCCCGAGTCCGGCCGGGCAAGCCCCACGATGCTGTTGATGAGGGTCGTCTTCCCGGCCCCGTTCGGCCCCAGCAGCCCGAAGAACCTGCCGGCCGGAATCTCCAGCGACACGTCGTTGAGCGCCACAACCCCGTTCGCGTAGGTCTTGGTCAGGTTCTTCACCTGCAGCGCCGGGACGCCGTTCCGCTCGCCATTGATCACCCGGCCAGCACCTCCCGGGCGGCGCGCTCCCCGGCGAGCATCGCCCCGTTGATGGACGAATCAACGGTGTACTCCCCGGCCAGGAAGAGCCCGGGCGTCCGGGTGCGCGTCTTCGGCAGCGCCGTGCGGAAGCCGGGCGGCTGGGCAAACTGGCAGTACGGGATGCGGTACAAGGTTAGCGGCTCCAGACGCGCCTCGGGAAACCAGCGGCTGATCTCCTCTATCCCCCGGCGGTAGATCTCCTCGTCCGAGAGGCCGTCGTGGACGCCGGGCGCTACGGCGCTCAGCAAGTGCCGCCCCCGGGGCGCATACTCTTCGGAGACCTTGCTCATCTCCGCAGCGTTGTTTATGAAGGCGCCCTCGGAGGCGTTGAGCAGGATCTTCTTCCCGGCCCCGAGCCCATTCGTGGCGTAGTAGACGCACACCTCCCCGACCGCCCCTCCGGGAACCTTGACCCCAACCAGCCTCCCGGCAGCGGGCGCGTCGGTGGCGAGCACCACGGCATCGGCCTCACGCTCCCGCCCGTTCACCCTCACGCCGCGAATCCTCCCACCGTCCTCCAACAGCCCCTCCACCGGGCTCATCAGGTGAATCGTACCCTCAGGCAACCGGGCGGCGAGCTGCTGCGGGATCCGGCCCATCCCACGCGCCGGCACAGCAGCCCTCCCCGCAGCGAGCATCCGGAAGGTGAACCGGAAGACGCGCGCACTGGTCGAGAGCGACCGGTCGAGGAAGATCCCGCCGTAAAACGGCCGGAAGAAGGAGCCGATGTACCGCTCGGAGAAGCCTAGGCGCCGCAGATACTCCCGCGTGGTCGTGTCCAGCCCGCCGTCCTCCTCCCCGGCAGCCACAGCACCCCCCCTCAACTCCCTCGCAGCCAGCCCGAGCGTGCTCAGCTTGTCCCGCAACGTGGCCGCAGTGGAGAGCGCCGAGGGCAAGAACGACACCGGGTCCCGGAAGGGGTCCGCGAGAACGCTCTTCTCCCGGCCCCGGCAGATGATAGCCCCGGGATCGAACACCCGCAGCTCCAGCCCCCGCAGGTCCAGGTGCCTCCGGACCAGCGGGTAGGCCGTGAAGAGCACCTGAAAGCCCCGGTCCAGCAGAAAACCCTCCCGCTCGTCCGTCCGGACCCGCCCCCCGACGCCGTCCGACGCCTCGAAGACCTCAACCTCTAAACCCTGCTCCGTTAAAACCTTCGCGCAGGTAAGCCCGGAGACCCCCGCGCCGATAACGAAAATTTTCATGCTGCCGCAAAGTTTACCCCCGAGCGGTGGTCATGACCACCCGGGATGCCGTAGCATAACCTCCACCACGCCGGAAGGTGCGTAACCATCCCCAAACCAAGCCCGTCAGAGCACCGCCCGCGCCTCTCCCCTGATATCGTTTACCGATATCCGTATCCGTTATACTGTATCGGCAATGAGGGATTTTGAGAGAGGAAGTCCGGTGCTGAGGGATCTGGAGCTGGGAGCGGTGCGGGTGCACATCCTGCACCACGCTGCGCGAGCGCCGGTGTACGGTTCGTGGATGTTCGAGGAGCTGCGGCGGCACGGCTACGAGCTCAGCTACGGCACGCTCTACCCGGCGCTGCACAGGATGGAGGAGCAGGGATTGTTAAAGCGGGAGGACCGGGTGGAGGGTGGGAGGGTACGCAAGTACTACACGGCGACGGAGAGGGGGCGGGCGGAGCTGGAGCGGGCGCGGCGTGTGATCCGGGAGTTGCACCGGGAGGTGGTAGAGGGTGAAGGACCGGACCCCGGGTAGCCGGAGGGAAGAGCTGTGGGAGCTCTTCCGGCTGTTCACCAAGCTGGGGTTCATCGCCTTCGGCGGTCCGGCGGCGCACATCGCGATGATGCGCGACGAGGTCGTGGTACGCCGCCGGTGGATGAGCGAGCAGGAGTTCCTGGACCTGGTAGGGGTCACGAACCTCATCCCGGGACCGAACTCGACCCAGATGGGCATCCATGTAGGGAGGATCCGGGCCGGGTGGCGGGGTTTGATCCTGGCCGGGGTCTGCTTCATCACGCCGGCGGCGCTCATCACGCTGGCGCTGGCCGTTCTGTACGTGCAGTACGGCGAGACGCCGCAGGGCGAGAGCCTGATGTACGGGATAGCGCCCGTGATCATAGCCATCGTCGCCCAGGCGCTGTGGGGGTTCTCGAAGACGGCGGTAAAGGACTGGCTGACCGCCCTGGTCGGAGCGGCGGCCTTCCTGCTCTACTTCCTGCTGCGGGTGCCGGAGATACCGCTGCTAGCGGGCGGGGCGCTGGTGGTCTTCCTGGCGCGCACGCCGGGCCGCGGCGAGCATGCCGCCCTTCTGCCGATCGGAGCGCCGGTGGGGCTGGCGAGCGCGCTCCCCGCCGTACCTCCGGTGGCCTCCATCTTCCTCACCTTCCTGAAGATAGGCTCGGTACTCTTCGGCAGCGGTTACGTGCTGCTGGCGTTCCTGCGCTCCAACTTCGTCGAGCCGGGGCTCCTGACCGAGCAGCAGATCATAGACGCCGTGGCGGTCGGGCAGTTTACCCCGGGGCCGGTCTTCACCACCGCCACCTTCGTCGGCTACCTGCTGGAGGGCCTCCCCGGAGCCGTAGCCGCAACCTTCGGCATCTTCATCCCGGCGTTCGTCTTCGTGGCGCTCATCAGCCCGTTCATCCCCCGGCTGAGGAGCTCCCCCGTGGCGGCCGACCTCCTGGACGGCGTGAACGTGGTCGCCCTGGCGCTCATGGCCGCGGTGACGATTCAGCTCGGCCTGGCGGCCATCGTGGACCCGCTCACGGCCGCACTCGCGCTCGCGGCGCTCTTCGTGCTCTTCCGCTTCCGGGTGAACTCGGCCTGGCTCGTGCTCGGCGGCGGGGTGGCCGGTCTGCTCCACGGCTTTATTCTCTAGTGCCTGCGCGATCCTCGAACTCGAACGTCACCCTGTGCTCCCCGTCCAGCTTCAGCACGGCGGAGAACGGCTTTCCGGACCGGCTCTTGAAGCCCTTGAGCCGGGCGGTCCTGCCCTCCTTCAGGAGCTGCCGCGCCTGGTTTGCGGTGACGCGCTTGCCCGCGACGGTCTTCCAGATGACGAACCTGCAGCCCCGCTTCCACGCCGAGCAGCCGTAGGACTTCTTGGTCTCCACGACCGGCGCGCCGCACTTCGGGCACTCGCCCAGAACGTCCTTCTGCGGCGGGGCGAGCCGCTCGCCCTCCAGGTTGCGGACGTGCTCCACGACCCTCGTTGCGAACTCGCGCACATCGCCCATGAACGCCTCCCGGCTCTCCTCGCCGCGCTCCATCTTAGCCAGCCGCTCCTCCCAACGGGCGGTGAGCTCCGGAAGCGTGAGCGTGCTCTCGCCGAGCAAGGAGATGAGCTCCTTACCCTTCACGGTCGGGACGAGCGTCTTCCCCCGGCGCTCGGCGTAGCCCACCTGTATCAGGCGCTCGAGGATCGCAGCCCGCGTGGCCGGCGTCCCGAGCCCGGAGTCCTTCATCTGTTGCCGCAGCTCCTCATCCTCTACGAACCTCCCGGCCGTCTCCATAGCGCCCAAGATCGCCGCCTCCGAGTAACGCGGCGGCGGCTTGGTCTCGCCCTCCTTCACGGCGACCTTCGCCACCTCCCACTCCTGCCCCTTCTCCACGGGCGGCAGCACCGGGGGTTCCTTCTCCCGCTTGCCGCCCACGCCGTCGAGGTAGAGCGCGCGCCAGCCCGCCTCCAGCACCACCCGGCCCTTCGAGAGAAACGTCTCGCCCGCCACCCCGGTGACGACGGTGGTGTTCTCGAACCGGGCCGCCGGGAAGAAGACCGCCAGAAAACGCCGGACGATGAGGTCGTAGATCTTCGCCTCGTCCGGGGGCAGCTCGCCGGAGAGCCTCTTGCCCGTAGGGACGATGGCGTGGTGGTCGGTCACCTTGCCGTCGTCCACGATGCGCTTGTTGACCGGCAGCTTCGGGAGCGCCAGCAGCTCCTCTGCGAACCTCGCCAGCTCCGGCAGAGCGGCCGCAGCCTCGATGCGCCGCTTGAAAGAGGGGACCATATCCTGCGAGAGGTAGCGGCTGGAGGTGCGCGGGTAGGTGATGAGCTTGCGCTCCTCGTAGAGCCGCTGGGCGGCCTTCAGCGTCCTTTCGGCGGTGAAGTTGTACTTCGCGTTAGCGTTGCGCTGCAGCTCGGTCAGGTCGTAGAGGAGCGGCGGCCGCTCGGTCTTCTCCCGCCGCTCGGCCTTCTGCACGGTCCCGGTCTTCCTCCGGACCTTCTCCGCTATCTCTTGGGCAGCTTCGCGCTCCTTGAGGCGGTTCTGCCTGCCCCTGAACCAGACGCCGTCGTAAGAGTCCTTCCCGCGGCAGAACCGGGCGTGGACGGTCCAGAACTTCTCGGGTTTGAAGTTCTCTATCTCGCGCTCGCGGTCCACGAGCAGCTTGAGGGTCGGGGTCTGGACACGGCCGACGGAGAGCACGTTGCCGGGCCGCCCGAACCTCACGGAGTAGGCGCGGGTAGCGTTCATGCCCACGATCCAGTCCGCCTCCGAGCGGCTGCGGGCGGCGTGCTCCAGCGGGAGCATCTGCCGCCCGGCGCGCAGATTACCGAACCCCTCCCGGATGGCTTCGGGGGTGAGGGAAGAGATCCAGAGCCGCTTCACGGGCTTGTCACAGCCGGCGAGCTGGTAGAGGTAGGCGAAGATCAGCTCCCCCTCCCGCCCCGCGTCGCAGGCGTTGACTATCTCCGTGACGGCGGGGTCCCGCATGAGCCGCTTGACGAGGGAGTATTGCTCGCGCGTCTTTGGGTTCACCTTCATCTTGAAGCGCCCGGGGAGTATGGGGAGGGTCTCGAGCCGCCAGCGCCTGTACTCCTCCCCGTAGGCGTCGGGAGGCGCCAGCTCCACCAGGTGCCCGAGTGCCCAGGTGACGGTCCAGCCATCGCCCCGGAGCGCGCCCTTCTCGCGGCGGTGCTTGCCCAAAGAGCCGGCTATGTCCCGCGCGACGGACGGCTTCTCGGTGACTATGAGGCGCATAGCGGGAGTATACGGGACCGGGGAGCGGCCATCAGCGGTGAAGGCTGCTATCATCGGGAGCCGGGATGGCGCCGCTCGACGAACAGTTCTGCTATCTGAGGGCTACAGGAAGGGTCTCAGGCCGGCCGCACACTCACGAGCCGGCAGCGCCTGCTGCCGGTCGCTGGGGACCCGGAGCAGGAGAGGATCTGAACCCGTGAAGCGCCTGCTCACGGCGGCGGTCCTGGCGGGGGTCGCGGGTGTCTTGTGGCTGCGGCGCAACCCGGTCCCCTGCCCGGTCTGGCTGGCCTTCGTGCTGGAGAACCCCTACGTGGAGCGCGTGGCGGGCGGGGCGGCGCTGCTGGACCGCGCCGGGGTCCGGACCGGGATGCGGGTGCTGGACGTGGGCTGCGGTACGGGAAGGGTCACCGTCCCCGCCGCCCGGCGGGTGGGACCGGCGGGCGAGGTCGTGGGCCTGGACCTCCAGCCGGAGATGTTGCGCCGCGCGCGGCGGAAGGCGCGCGGCCTCTCCAACGTCCGCTTCGTAGCCGGAGACGTGGTGGAAACCCCCCTCGAAGAGGGGTACTTCGACCTGGCGCTGGTGGTCGGGGTCCTGGGGGAGCTGCGGGACCGCGAGGGAGCGCTGCGCGCCGTGCACCGCGCGCTCCGGCCCGGCGGGCTGCTGTCTATTACCGAGGTCTTCGGCGACCCGGACTACAGGGGTCGACGGGCGGTGCGGGAGCTGGGCGAGAGCGCCGGGTTCCGCTATGCCGGCGAGGCGGGCAGCTTCCTCTCGTTCACCGTCAACTTCAAAAAACCAATATAATCTGCGTTATGAGCGGGAAGGCGTGCCTGATCGGCTTCAACCACGTCGCCGTCGAGGTGGGGAGCGTGGAGGAGGCACTGGAGTTCTTCGGCAGCATCCTGGACTTCGAGCTGCGCGGCCGCGCGCCCGGCATGGCGTTCATAGACGCCGGAGACCAGTTCCTCGCCATCTCCGAAGGCCGCACCCAACCCCCGGACGAGCACCGCCACATCGGCCTCGTAGTAGACGACCGGGAGGCCCTGCGGCGGGCGCTGGCGGAGACGGACGCGGAGATTTTGCCCGGCCGCGGCCTGGACTTCCTGGACCCCTGGGGCAACCGCTGGCAGGTGGTCGAATACCGCGACATCCAGTTCACCAAGGCCCCGGAGGTACTGAGGGGCATGGGGCTCGGCCACCTGAAGAAGACCGGGGAGGCGTTGGGACAGCTGCGGGAGAAGGGGCTGGCGGAGTAGAGCCGCTCTGGGCGGTTTAACCGTCCGGTAACCGGGTATACAAGGGGTGCAGGAGAACAGGCGAGAGCGAGGAGGCACCGCATGGCTGTCGCTAGAGTAACCGAGATAAGCTCTACCTCTCCCGAGAGCTTCGAGGACGCTATTGAGCGCGGCATCGCCCGCGCGACCAAGACTCTGCGCCACGTCCAGAGCGCCTGGATCAAGGAGCAGGAGGTCAGCGTCGGTGAGGACGGGAAGGTGAAAGAGTATAAGGTGAATATGCTGGTCACCTTCCTGCTGGAGGACACCACCTCGTAGAGAGAAAAGAAGCGCTTCCCGATCGGGCCGGGGCCTCCGCTCCGGCTCTTCTTGCGGCCTCATTTACCTTATCCCCCGTCCGTGCTACAAAGTGAGGTGCAGGACAGCTCGCGGAGGGGGACTCGATCCGGCCGCACCCCGGATACAGGCTATGGCGAACCGGCCGCCCGCAGCCGCGCTTCGGCAGACACCGGCGCCGCCGGCGGGCGGCTGCCCTGATCCTGCTGGCAGCGGTCTTCGGCCTCTCGTTCGCCTTCCTGGGCTCCCCGGACGGCGAGGACCCGGCCCCTCCGGCAGCCGGAACAGAACGGGAAGAAGCCCCGCCGGCCCAGGAGACCGGACCGCAAGAGGAGCGTCCCACCTCCGGCGCCTGCGGCGACCTGCTCGCGCTGGTGGACCACGACCACGGCCTCCCGCCGCACTACGAACCGGAAGATCTAGTCCCCCTCTCGGCCCACGGAATACCCGTGCTGAACGGGGAGCAGTTCCTGCGCCGGGAGGCCGCAGATCGACTCGCCGAACTCCTCGCCGACGCCGCAGCAGCCGGAGAAGAGCTGGTGGTAGCCTCCGGCTACCGCTCCTTCGGCGAACAGCAGCGGACTCACGCCCGCTGGACAGCGCTCTACGGCGAGGGCGCCGGCGGGATGAGCGCCGTCCCCGGTCACAGCGAACACCAGCTCGGTACCGCCGTGGACTTCACCAACGCCGCCGCAGGCTACGAACTCTGGTGGCCCTTCGGCGACACCACGGCCAGCGCCTGGCTGGAGGAGAACGCTCACCGATACGGCTTCATACTCTCCTATCCCCGGGGCCGGGAAGAGGAGACCGGATACAACTGGGAGCCCTGGCACTACCGATATATCGGGGTAGAGAACGCCCGGGAGCTCCGGGAGAGCGGCCTCAGCCTCCAAGCCTTCCTGCAGCAGAACGGCGTGATACCCCACTGCTAAAACCACCCGGCTCAAAAATTTATCAAATTTTCTGTTTCAAGCCCTTTACAAAGTGTGACTAGAGGTGTATATTAACGGCGTCGGTTGGTGCGAAACCTAATCGACAACAACA
>NZ_SKBU01000041.1 GCF_004337705.1 Rubrobacter taiwanensis | reverse complement strand
CGCCCACAACCTGGGACGAGCTACAGGAGGTAGCCCGGCAGGTCGCCGAGCAGAGCGGCACCCGCTTTGGGTTTGTCTTCCAGGGAGCGGAGTACGAGGGCGGGGTTGTAAACGGGCTTGAGTACATCTGGACCCACGGCGGAGATGCGCTGGACCCCCAAGATCCGAGCGTGGTCACGATAGGCAGCCAAGAAGCCATAGCGGGGCTTACCACCGAGCGGAGCATGGTGGAGGAGGGTGTTTCTCCTGAGGCGGTGAGCACCTACCAAGAGATGGACGCTCACACGGCGTTTCTGAACGGGGATGCGGTCTTCATGCGCAACTGGCCCTACGTTTACGGCCTGCTCGCGGACCCGGAGACCTCCAGCATCAGTCCGGAGCAGGTGGGGATCGCGCCGCTGCCGGTCGCCAGCCCGGGGGATCAGAGCTCCAGCTGCGCTGGCGGCTGGAACCTGTTCATCAACGCCGCCTCCCCGAACCCGGACGCCGCCTGGACGCTTATCGAGTATCTTGCCGCCCCCGAGCAGCAGAAGGAGCGGTCTCTCGAAGGGGGCTACCTGCCGACGCTGGCCGGCCTGTACGAGGACCGGGAGATAGTGGACAACGTGCCGGTGATCGCTCTGGGGCGGGAGGCGATTCAGAACGTGCGTTCGCGGCCGGTCTCGCCCTACTACTCGGACATGTCGCTGGTTCTGGCCGCTGAGTTCAACGCCTCTCTCAGGGGAGCCAAGTCGCCCGAGGAGGCGGCCCGAACCGGCCAGAGCGAGCTGGAGCGCATCATAGAGCAGGGGAGCGCTTAGAAAGATATTCGCCGCGCGCCGGCGAAGAAGACCACCCCGCAGGTGCGCAGCTCCTCCGGCGCAAGCCCCGCGTCCGCGAGGAGGCGGCGGATCTGCGCCGCTGAGAAGAACTTCGCGCCGCCGGCTGCGCAGATCCGCTGGAGCAGCCGCCCCTTCGCCGAGCCCGCCCGCAGCAGCCCCATGATGGCGAGCCTGCCACCCGGCTTCAGAACCCGGGATACCTCCCGCAGCGCCCGGCCCGGGTGCCCCAGCTCGTTGAGCGTCCCGCCGCAGACCACCCCGTCGAAGGTGCGGGGGGCGAACGGCAGGTTCTCGGCGTCGGCCCGGATGAGGGAGACCTCAGCGCCCGCCTCTCGCGCCCGGCGGGCCGCCTCCCGCAGCATGGAGGGCGAGATGTCTATGCCGGCCACATGCCCGGAGTCTCCGAGGCGCAGCGCCAGCTCGCGGGTGTAGAGCCCGGCGGAGCACCCCAGGTCCAGGTACAGCCCGCCGCGGTCTACCTGCGCCAGTTCGGAGATGATCTCCACCTCCCGCCGGTTGGGGAACTCCTCGCCCGTGAGCAGCGTCAGGGAGCGCACCCGCCAGAGCGGCTCGTACGCCCGGGCGGCTCCGGGCAGGAAGTTGGAGAGGTTGGCGAGGTTGCGGATCGCCGGCCGGCCGCCCAACAGGTCCAGGCAGCCGTCCCGGATCGGGTACGCGGTGTTCGTCGCCTCCGAGCGGGCCTCGCCGTCGAGAACGGGGTCTCCTTCACCGCGGACGAGCGTGAGGCCGGCCGTATCTGAGAGGGAGGGCCGTATCTTCGCCAGCAGCTCCCGGCGGACCATCTACCAGCCCTTGAGCCGGGCGTCGAAGCCGCGCGGAGCATCCATGAAGGCTCCGGCCTCCTTCAGGCGCGGCGCTTCTTTTAGGGAAGGGTAGGTGCCCTGGTAGAAGACGAGCGGGGCCTTGTCCGTCTCGCCCAGGTGGATCGCGGCCACCCGGCCCAGGAAGAGGTCGTGGTCGCCGCCGGGGTATACGGCCTCCAGCTCGCACTCTATGACGGCCAGAGAACCCCGCACGAGCGGCGCGCCGGTGCTGCCGTACCCGCCGCCCATCGAACGGACGGCCGTAACGCCGCTGGAGCGCTCCGGGGAGGCGAAGAGCCTGGAGAGGCCCTCCTGGTCGGCGGCCAGGAGGTTGAGGGCGTAGTACCCCTCCTCGCGGAGCCGGGCGTTGATCCGGGCCCCCCGGTGCACGCTCACCAGCATGAGCGGGGGCTCTAAAGAGACGGAGATGACGGCGTTCGCCGTCATCCCCTCCGCCCGCTCCTCCCGGCCGGTGGTCAGGACGGTAACGCCGGTGGGGAAGTGCCCCATCGCCTCGCGCAGCGCACCACCGTCCGGCTCTACCGAACGCCACTCCTTCCTCTGCCGGTGCGGGCGGGTCATGTCCTGTGTGAGGCTACTACGCCCCGTCCTCCCCGGCAAGCAGGCTCTCCGGCCACCACCGGAGTATGGTCTCCCGGTCCTCGCCGTACCACTTGCCGCGCGAGATGGGCGCGTGGCGCACGTCGTCCAGCACCACGGCCCGGGAGCCGGGCAGTACCGCGCACTCTGCCGGAACCGCACCGTCGCCGGGGACCCGCCCGTCCTCGACCAGCCGCTCGTATCTCTTGCGGGCCAGCCAGGATTTCGCGCCGTCCACCGCGCTCCCGGCGACCGAGACGTACTCTATCTGCGGCTCGTGCGGGCAGCCGGGGAAGAGCCGGTCGACCTCCAGAATGGGGGCGAGCGGCCGCTTCTCCGCCACCCGGTGGGGGCTCCCCAGCGTGATGAGGTGCGATACCCGGCGGTGGCCGGAGTACCGGCGGCCGCCGTAGGGCGGGTCGCCGCCCAGGTACACCCGGCAGGCGATGCCGCCGGCCGAGTGCCCGACGAGGACGGCCCGCTCCGCCCCTGCCTCCAGCAGCGCCCGGTCCACCGCGGTCGCCACCTGGAAGATGAGCTGCCCGTAGCCGGAGATGCGGCCCCACAGCCAGTCCAGCGGGTTTATGCCCGCCACGAAGACCCGCCGGCCCGCCGCCTCCTCCAGCAGGCGCGCGAACTTGCGGTAGCGGAACGGCCAGGTGTTCAGGCCGCCGACGAGGACTATGGGGCTGCGGGGCTCCATGACGCGATTATATCCTCCCCCCGGTTGCCACCCGGTACTCCCCGACGTGCGAGCGCGCCTCCTCCAGCGTCTTCCGGTCGAGCCGCGACCCTACGGCCCCGTAGCGGGAGCGCACCTCCCGCTCCAGGGCCAGCATCACGTCCGGCACCCCGGCGCCGCCGGCGTCTCCCACGCTCCCGCGGCGGAACGGCGCGCCGAGCTGCGCGTAGAAGCGCTCCAGCACCTCCGCCAGCTCCTTCGTCCCCGAGACCAGGATTATCCCCTCCAGGCGCGCGGCCCGGCGCGTCACCCGCTGGGAGAGCCCGGCGAGCTTGACGCCCCGCGGGCCGCCGGCGCGCACCGAGTACGCCCCGGGGCAGAACTCGCCCTCCACCTCGCCGGGTTCGGCCTCCACGCCGGCACGCCCCAGCGCGGCGGCCACCAGTTCGGTCCCCTCGGCGTAGCGGTCGTAGATGCCGCGGCGCAGATCCTCCACCGGGTAGAAGAGCGCGAAGGTGAGCGTAGAGGGGTTGGCCGCTATTGGACCGCCGCCGGAGCGCCGCTCCAGCACCGGGAAGCCCAGCGCCTCCGCCGCCCGCACCGCCCGCCCGAAACCGGGCCGCCGGGTGTCCATCCGGGTTACGCCCACGTGCCGGGAGCAGGGGAAGATGAGCGCCGTCTCCCCGCGCTCGCCGCGCCCGACCTCGTCCAGGAGCGCCTGCAGCAGGCCGTAGCTCTCCTCCGGCTCCTCGAACGCCTCCCGCAGCACGATGAGATCCACGCCCGTAAAGATAGCAGAGCCGCCGCGGGCCGGGTGCTAAGATAGCGGGCTGTATGGAGCGCGGAGGAGACAGGTGAGCGTCTGCGCGCTGGCGGGCGGCGTCGGCGGGGCGAAGCTGGCCGCGGGGCTTCAGGCCGTGCTGGAGCCGGGAGAGCTCGCGGTCGTGGTGAACACCGCCGATGACTTCGACCTGTGGGGGCTGCGCATCTGCACGGACCTGGACACCGTGATGTACACGCTGGCCGGGGTGGCGAACCCGGAGACCGGCTGGGGCGTTGCGGGGGATACCTTCGAGGCTCTGGGGATGCTCGCCCGCTACGGGGAGGACGTCTGGTTCCGGCTGGGGGACCGGGATCTCGCCACCCACATCCTGCGCACCGAACGCCTGCGCGAGGGGGAGTCCCTCACGAACGTCACGGCGGAGCTGGCGCGGGCGCTCGGGGTTCTGAGCCGCATACTCCCCATGTGCGACGAGCCGGTGGCCACGAAGGTGAGGACGCCGGAGGGGGTGCTGGACTTCCAGGAGTACTTCGTGCGGCGCGGCCAGCGGGACGAGGTTCTGGGGGTGGAGTTCCGGGGGATAGAGGAAGCCCGGATCCCGGCCGGGGTGGCGGCGGCGCTGGAGGAAGCTGACGCCCTGATACTCTGCCCCTCCAACCCGGTGGTGAGCATCGGCCCGATCCTGGCCGTGCCCGGGATGCGGACGGTCCTGGAGCGTCTTGCGGTCCCGAAGGTCGCCGTGAGCCCCATCGTGGGAGGGCGGGCGCTCAAGGGTCCGGCGGACCGGATGCTCGCCTCCCTCGGGCACGAGGTCTCGGCGGCCGGGGTGGCCCGGATGTACCGGGGCCTGGTGGACGGCCTGGTGGTAGACGGAGCGGACGGGGCCGCGCGGGAGGAGATAGAGGGGTTGGGGATGGACGTGCTCGTGACCGGTACGATCATGCGCTCGGCGGCGGACCGGGAGCGGCTCGCCCGCGAGGTGCTGGAGTTCTGCGCGGAGATCGGGGGCTCGTGAGGCTCTTCGCCGCCGTCCCGGTGCGGGGGCTCGGCTCCTCCAAGAGCCGCCTCGGTCCGGTGCTGGCTCCCGGCGAGCGGGAGGCGCTGGTGGCCCGGATGCTGGGGGGCGTGATCTCCGCGCTGCGGGAGTCGGGGTGTGCGGAGGTCTGCGTCGTAAGCCCGGACCCGCGGGCGCTAAAGCTGGCCGGGCGCGCCGGGGCCCGGCCGCTGCGGCAGCGGGGCGCGGGGCTGAACCCGGCCCTGGAGGAGGCCCGGCGGCAGGCGCTGAAGGCGGGCGCACAGACCCTGCTGGCGCTGCCCGCCGACCTGCCGCTCCTCGGTGCGGGCGACGTGCGGGAGCTGCTGGCCGCCGGGAGCGCCTGCGCCATCTCCCCGGACGCCACGGACTCGGGCACCAACGCCCTCCTGCTGCGCCCGCCGGACGCGCTGCCGTTCCGGTTCGGACCCGGCAGCTTCCGGGCTCACCTGGAGGAGGCTGCAGCACGGGGGGTCGAGCTGCGCGTCTGCCGGACGCCCGGACTGGCCTTCGACCTGGACACCCCCGCAGACCTCGCGCGCCTGCGCGGGCTAAAGCGCGCGATAAGTTGAGCGGCATCAGCATCCTCCCGCTCCAGGGCATCCCGGAGGTGCGCCCCGGCGACGATCTGGCCCGCCTGATCGCCGCGGCCGGACGGGACCTGCTGCGCTCCGGGGACGTTCTGGTCGTCACGCAGAAGGTCGTCTCCAAGGCCGAAGGGCGGGTCGTGGACCTGCGGGAGGTCGAGCCTTCGGCGTTCGCCAGGAGCTTCGCCGACCGGCACGGAAAAGACCCCCGCCACGTGGAGGTCGTGCTGCGGGAGAGCCGCCGCATAGTGAAGATGGACCGCGGCCTCATCATCTCCGAGACCCGCCACGGCTTCGTCTGCGCCAACGCCGGAGTGGACGCCTCTAACGTCCCCGGCGAAGAGACCGTATGCCTCTTGCCCATAGATCCCGACGCCTCAGCGCGGAAGCTGCGCGGCGCGCTCCGGGAGCGCCTGGGGCTGGATCTCCCCGTCATAATCTCCGACTCCTTCGGCCGGGCGTGGAGGACCGGGATCGCCAACGTCGCCGTCGGCGCCGCCGGAATGCAGCCCCTCCTGGACTACCGGGGACAGAGGGACCCGCACGGCTACACTTTAGAGGCCAGCGTCCTGGCCGTCGCCGACGAACTCGCCGCCGCCGCCGAACTCGTCATGAACAAGACCGACGGAATCCCGGCCGCCGCCGTGCGCGGTTACCCCTACAGCCCGGGAGAAGGCTCCGCGAAAGACCTCGTGATGCCCCCCGAGCGGGACCTCTTCCGGTAAATTTCGTAAATCCGACAAAAAATATCGGGTTTACTATTGACGTTTGCCGGGAGTGGGGCTAGTCTTGAGTGCGATGAGCGCACCGGGAGCCACAAGGAGAAGCAGAGGGGGTCTCCGAATGTCCGGTTCGTCTGCCCGGCGATGTAGCGTCCGCTGCTAGCCTTCCGATTCTCTGCCTGATCTGAATTTCGCCTGAGACGGCTCTGTGCGAGCCTGGAGGGGAGTATTGTGTCTCGTTTGGCATCGCTTAATTCTGTGGCGGAACCGGAGATCGAGAGTATCGCCCGGCGGCTGGAGGGCGCTTCGCCGCCGGAGGTGCTGGAGTGGGCGGTGGAGACCTATGGGGAGGGGCTGACGCTCTCGGTCTCCTTCGGAGGGGCCGAGGGGATGGTGCTCTTGGACATGCTCTCGCGCATCACCGGCCGGGTGCGGGTCTTCACGCTGGACACGGGTTTTCTCTTCCGGGAGACGCTGCGGTTCCGGGCGGAGGTGATGCGGCGCTACCGGCTGCCGCTGGAGGTGGTGCGGCCGCAGCTCACCATAACGCAGCAGGCGGCCCGTTTCGGGGAACGGCTCTACGCTCATGACCCGGACTTCTGCTGCCGGATGCGGAAGGTGGAGCCGCTGGAGCGGGCGCTGCGGGGGTATGCGGCGTGGGTTACCGGCATCCGGCGTGAGCAGACGGCGCAGCGGAGGGAGACGCCGGTTGTGGGCTGGGAGGAGCGTTTCGGCGTGGTTAAGATAGCGCCGCTGGCGCGGTGGAGTTCGGAGCAGGTAGAGGAGTATGTGCGGGAGCGGGGCGTTCCGGTCAACCCGCTGCTAGAGAGGGGATACCGGAGCATCGGGTGCGAGCCCTGCACGCGGCCGGTCGGGATCGGCGAGGACGACCGGGCCGGGCGCTGGGACGGGTTTGAGAAGACCGAGTGCGGGCTGCACTGGGTGAAGGAGGGAGCGTAACGTGAGGTTCTTGCGTGAGATGCCGCGCGGGCTCAACCAGGTGGAGCGGTGGAAGCTGGAGCGGCACCCGCTGGAGGTCAAGCGGGCGGTCATAGAGCGGTACTCCAAAGAGGGGCCGCAGTCTATCGCGGGCGTGGACGGTGAGCTGGAGCGGCTGAAGTGGGTCGGGATCTACCCGCAGAAGCAGGGCGGGGACGCGTTCATGATGCGCTTCAAGATCCCCGGTGGCGTGCTGGCTGCGGAGCAGGCGCGGGCCATCGGGGAGATCGCGGCCGAGTTCGCCGAAGGGCCGGAGGAGAACCCGGTCTTCGGGAACAACTACCTGGACATCACCACCCGGCAGGACATCCAGGTGCACTGGATCCGGATCGGGGACGTGCCCGAGATCTGGCGCCGGCTCGAGGAGGTCGGGATGACGACCGTGCAGGCGTGCGGCGACTCGGCGCGCAACGTGCTCTGTTGTCCGGTCTCGGGGCTGGACCGGGAGGAGGTCGTGCACGCCCACCCGGTGGCGCGGGCCATCTCCGACTACTTCACCGGCAACCGGGAGTACGCGAATCTGCCGCGCAAGTTCAAGATGAGCGTCACCGGCTGCCGGGAGGACTGCGCGCAGGCCGAGATAAACGACATCGGGATGTTGCCCGCGCGGCTGGAGGACGGCACGCTCGGGTTCAACGTGCGGGTCGGCGGCGGGCTCTCCGACGGGCCGCGGATGGCCTCGGACATAGACGTCTTCGTGCGGCCGGAGGAGGCGGTGGAGATCACGCGCGCCATAGCCCACGTCTACGGTGAGCTCGGCAACCGGGAGAACCGCTGGCTGGCCCGGATGCGCTACCTGGTGCAGGAGCTCGGCCCCGAGGGGTTCCGGGAGGAGCTAAAGAAGCGCGCCCGCTTCGAGCTTATCCCTGCCGGCGAGGACCTCACCAGGCACTACCGGGGCGACCACGTCGGTGTGCACGCCCAGAAGCAGGCCGGGCTCTACTACGTCGGCCTAAACGTGACGGTAGGGCGGATGGGCGGCGCGGATCTCGTCGAAGCCGCCCGGCTTGCGGAGGAGTACGGTGGCGGCGAGGTAAGGCTCGCCACGGACCAGAACCTGATCCTCCCCGGCGTTCCGGAGGAGCGGCTGGACGGGCTGCTCGCCGAGCCGCTGCTGAAGCGGTACTCTCCAAACCCCGGGCCGTTCGAGCGCGGCGTGGTGGCCTGCACCGGCAACGAGTTCTGCCGCTTCGCCATCGTGGAGACCAAGGCCCGCGCGAAGCAGTGGGCAAAACACATGGACGAGCAGGTAGAGGCCGGCGGCCAGGAGGCTATCCGGATGCACTTCTCCGGCTGCTCGGCCAGCTGCGCGCAGCCCCAGATCGGGGACATAGGTTTCAGAGGCGAGACGGCCAAGACGCCGGACGGCATAACCGAGGGCGTGGACATCGGGCTCGGCGGATCTTTGGGCAGGGACGCGGCCTTCATAGATTGGGTCGAGGGCGCAAAACCTGTGAGCGAGGTGCCAGAGGCGCTGGTCCGCCTGTACCGGCGGTACGCGAAGGAGCGCAGAGAAGGCGAGCGCTTCCACCAGTGGGCCCGGCGCACGCCGAACCGGGAGCTGCGGGCCACGATCCGGGGCGGGGTCTAGAGCATGGCCGGCTTCGACATCCGCAACTTCATGAACGACATCGAGGAGGCTCCGGGCAAGGTCTGGTTCTGGGACCTGGAGCGGGCGGTCATAGACGCCGACCGCTGCGTGCAGTGCGGGGCGTGCGTCGCCGCCTGCCCGACGGACTCCATCGGGATCGCCGGCGACGACCTGCCGAAGCTGGTGAAGATGTGCACCGGCTGCTCGCTCTGCTGGGACTTCTGCCCCCGCGGCGGGATGCGGCACGAGGCCACCTGGAAGCTCGCCGCGAAGGATGCCGGCGTCAACGGGCTCGGCGCGGTGCGCGGGAAGTACACGGCGCGCGTGCGGCCCCACATCCCCGGCGTGCAGGACGGCGGGGTGGTGAGTGCGCTCTTGATATCTCTGCTCGAAGCGGGCGAGATAGACGGGGCGCTGCTGGCGCGCGAGAGCGAGAGCGAGCCGTGGAAGGGCGAGGCCTTCCTGGCCCGCACTCCGGAGGAGGTCGTCGAGTGCGCCGGGAGCTTCTACAACCAGACGATGGCGCTCGGTCACCTGGACCTCAAGGGCTACGAGCTGCCGCCGAACCCCAGGATAGCCGTGGTGGGAACGCCATGCGAGATAGAGGGGATCAAGGCCATGCAGGCCCGGCCCTGGGAGTGGGGTTCATCCAGGGTGGACGCGGTCGTCCTGACCATCGCTCTGCTCTGCACCAAGAGCTTCAACTACGAGAAGCTGATGCTGGAGGAGGTTAAGAAGAAGCGCGGCATAGATCTCTCGGAGGTGGGCCGGGTGGATGTGATCCGGGGCAGGTTCATCGTCCAGGACCGCGCGGGCGGGACCCTGGTCGAGGAGCCCATCAGGGACTTCCACGGGGCGGCCTTGAAGGGCTGCGACGAGTGCGCGGACTTCCTGGGGCACGCGGCGGATATCTCCGTGGGCAGCGTGGGCAGCGCCGACGGGTACTCCAGCGTCATCGTCCGCAGCGAGTACGGTCTCGACGCCTTCGAGCGCGCCCGCGACCGGCTGGAGGTTCGGAAGCTGGACCGGCCCGAAGCCCTCGAGAAGCTGGACGCGCTGGACAAGAAGGTCGCCTTCAAGAGCCTCGAGCGCCCCTTCGACCCCGACGCGCCGCTCTTCATAGATTACGAAGAGCACCTCGAGAACTACTCCGGGACCGACCGCGCCCCGGTCGGGCACGATGCGGTGAGGTACTAGCGGTGGACCGCCTCCCGGTCCCGGACGAGCCGGTCGAGCTCCGCACCCGCTTCCGCCGCCTGCTGGAAGAGTCACCCGAGGAAGGCTTGGGCCTCGTGCGGGAGGGGACCTGGATCTCCGCCCCGCTCTGGAGAGAGTGGGGGGAGAGCCTGGAGCGCGCCGGGGTGAGCTACGAGCAGTTCACGCAGATAGCCGCAGGCTACGGCGACGAGCTGCGGCTCTGGGTCATGGGGGAGCGCCCCTGGGAGCACTGCGCCGCCGGGCTCGCCGGGAGGGTCCGGCGGCGGGGCCCCCCGGCGGGGCAACTTAAAAAACCGGCCGGGGGGGGGTTTTTTGTT
>NZ_SKBU01000040.1 GCF_004337705.1 Rubrobacter taiwanensis | reverse complement strand
ATCGGACAGATCGGTCTGGTATGCTCTTCTCATCATGCTCGGTAGGGTACCGAGTCACTGCCTCAAGACCACTTTTCGGACGGTTTCTAAGATGTAGCTCGGGACGGTGGTCGTTGTTGTCGGGGAGGCTTCTCTATTCGAGTTCTACGCCACCTTCTGCGGCAGTGTGTACCCGGTCTTTACCCTGCTCGGCGGCGCGGCGGCTTACGCCCGCCGTTAAGGGGGCGTAAGCGGCTTGAGAAAGGGGATAGCCGGCGAGAGTCTCCGGGGAGGAACTCGCCCGGGCGGTTTTGGGGGGCTGCTCTCTCCGGAGCAGGCGGAGCGGCTCCGGCAGAAGGACGCCCGCAACCGGGATCGCATCGAGCATCCCGGTGCTCGTCCCGGACGGTCTGAAGCCGCTGCTGCAACGGGAGCGCGCGACCCGGTCTTAGAATCTCACCGAGCGGTCATGCCGCCGTCCACGACCATGCACGCCCCGACCACGGACTCCGCCTCCTCCGAGGCCAGATACGCCGCCATGGCCGCTATCTCCTCCGGGGTAACGAACCGCCCGTGCGGCTGGCGCGCCTGCATGGCCGCCCTCGCCGCCGCCGGGTCCTCGTAGCCGGCCGTGATCCTCTCTATCCACGGCGTGTCCACCGTGCCGGGCGCTATGCAGTTGACCCGCACCCCTTCCTCCACGTGGTCTATCGCGGCGGCTCGCGTCAGGGCCAGGATGCCGCCCTTGGCCGCGCTGTAGGCCGCCCGGTCTTTTATCCCCACCAGCGCGGCTATGGAGCTCATGTTTATAACCGATCCACCCCCGGAGTCCCGGATCGCAGGTATTGCATACTTCATCCCCAGGAAAGTGCCCTTGAGGTTAACGTCCATCACCCTCAGCCAGTCTTCCTCCCGGGTCTCCGGGATAGTAGCCGCGACGCCCACGCCCGCATTGTTGACCATCACATCCAGCCCGCCCCACTCGTCGAGAACGCCCCGCACCAGAGCCTCGACCTCCTCCGGCCTCGTGACGTCCAGCCGGTAAGAGCGGGCACCCTCCCCAAGCCCGAACGCTACGCGCTTCGCAGCCTCAAGATCTATGTCCGCCACTGCCACACGCGCCCCCTCCCGGACGAAGCGCTCCGCCACGGCCGCGCCTATCCCCGAGCCCGCTCCGGTTACTATGGCGCGCTTCCCCTCTAACCGCCTCATCACCCTCCCTGTTTCTTTAGATGAAAGGTAGTTCTGTTCTTTGACACGGATCATTGAAGCACTTAGCATGGTTGGCGGCAAGCCGGAGAGGAGGGGAGAATGGGTGTGGTAGAGCGGAACGTGAGGTGCGAGGGATGAAGGGTGTCGTATGGCACGGGCCGGAGCGGATGGCCGTGGAGGAGGTGCCGGAGCCTGCTTTGGAGGCCGGGCATGTGGTGCTGCGGCCGGAGGCGGCCGGCATCTGTGGGTCGGAGGTTGAGGGCTATCTTGGCCGGATGGGCAACCGGGTCCCGCCGCTCATCATGGGGCATGAATTCGCCGGGACCGTTGTGGAGGTCGGGGAGGGTGTGGACCCGGAGTGGATCGGGCGCCGGGCGGCGGTGAACCCGCTCATCTCGTGTGGGGAGTGCCGGCTGTGCCGCCTGGGGCTCACGAATCTCTGCTGGGAGCGGGCCCTGATCGGGATCCAGCACCCCGGAGCGTTCGCCGAGTACGTGAAGGTTCCGGCGGGCAGCCTCTACCCCCTGCCGGAAGGCGTGAGCGCCCGGACCGGGGCGCTCGCCGAGCCGCTCGCCAACGGTGTGCACGCGGTACGCCTGGGGACCGAAGGGCGCGAGCCCGTAGGGCACGCGGTCGTGATAGGGGCGGGGACCATCGGGATCATGGTCGCTCAGGCTGCGGTGCTCGCCGGGATCTCTTGGGTGGGGGTTGTGGAGCCGCACGCGGGCAGGCGGGAGCTCGCCCGGCGGCTCGGAGCTCACGCGGTCTTCGGCTCGGCGGAGGAGGCGCGGGGGGAGGTTTTGGAGATTGCGGCCGGGCTCGGTGCGGATCTCGTCCTCGATGCCGTGGGAGCTGCGGAGACCCGGCGGCAGGCGGTGGAGCTGCTGCGGCCGGGCGGGACGGCCATTCTGGTCGGGCTGCACGATGACGAGACCTCCGTGGGTTTCCACGGCGTGGTCCGAAACCAGGTCGCGCTGCGGGGCTCCTACGCCTACACGGGGGACGACTTCGGGCGCGCTCTGAGCTGGCTCGTCGAGGGCCGGGCGGGTATAGGGGAGCTGCCGCCGGTGCAGCCGCTGGAGCGCGGGCCGGAGATCTTCGCCGGGCTCGTGCAGGGGCCGGCGGAGCAGGTGAAGGTCTTCCTTGCCGGATCGGAGGGGTGATGCGGAACGGCGGACCTCTGGAGGGCAAGACGGCCATAGTGACCGGTGCGAGCAGCGGGATCGGGCTGGCGACCGCCCGCTGCTTCGCCGACTCCGGGGCCCGGGTGCATGCCGTGGCGCGCCGCCGCGCCGCGATAGTGGAAGGTGCGGGGGAGGAGCGGCTGGCATCCGGGCGCGTCGTGCCGCACTCGATAGACGTGACCGACCGGAGCGCCGTGGAGCGGCTGGTTCGGGAGGTTGGGGAGCAGGAAGGGGTGGACATCCTCGTCTGCGCCGCCGGGACGAATATCCCCGAGCGTAAGCTGGACCAGCTAACTCCGGAGGCCTGGGATCTCATCCTGAAGGTCAACCTGAGCGGGGCCTTCTACTTCGTACGGGCGGCGCTGCCGTATCTGCGGCGCTCGCGGGGGGACGTGGTGCTCATCGGCAGCGTCTCCGGCATGTGGCCTGACGTATCCGGCGCCGCCTACCAGGCCTCCAAGCTGGGGATGCTCGGGATCACGCGCGCGGCGGGCGTCGAGGAGCACGCCAACGGCGTACGCTTCTCCACCATCATGCCCGGCATCGTGGACACTCCGATCCTGGACAACCGGCCCGAGCCGCCCCCGGAGAGGATCCGGGAGCTCAGCCTGAAGCCGGAGGATGTGGCGGCGGCCTGTCTCTTCCTGGTCACGCTGCCGCCGCGGGCGCACATCCCCGAGCTCACGATAATCCCCACCGCCATCCAGGCGCTGGGGAAGACGGGCGTCGCGACCCCGCCGGTGCCCGGAGGAGAGTAACGGCTAAGGAAGGAGATCGCTTGAAGCTGGCAACTTTCACGACGGACGGCCGGACCGCTCGCGTCGGGGTGGTCGAGGACGGCGCGGTCAGAGCCCTCGAAGTCCCCGGCATGATAGAGCTCATAGAGGGCGGCCTGGACAACGTGCAGGAGTCGGGGGAGACCCTCCCGCTCGACGGCGTGCGGCTGCTCGCTCCGGTGCAAAAACCGCAGAAGATTATCGCTATCGGCCTCAACTACCGCGACCACGCCGAGGAGACCGGGGCGCCCATCCCGGAGAAGCCCATAGTCTTCGCCAAGTACCCCAACACCATCATCGGGCCGCGGGAGCCCATCCGCATCCCGCCCATAACGGAGCAGGTGGACTACGAGGTGGAGCTGGCGGTGGTTATCGGGCGGCGGGCGCGCAACGTCTCCGCGGATGAGGCGCTGGAGTACGTCTTCGGGTACATGAACTGCAACGACGTCTCCTCCAGGGACCTGCAGTTCTCCGAGGGCGGGCAGTGGACGCGGAGCAAGTCGCTGGACACCTTCTGCCCGACGGGCCCGTACCTGGTGACGCGGGACGAGGTGCCGGACCCCCAGGACCTGCGGCTGCGGTGCACCCTGAATGGCGAGGTGATGCAGGACGGCACGACGCGGGAGATGATCTTCTCCGTGGCCGAGCTGGTCTCCTTCCTGAGCCAGGGGATGACGCTGGTGCCGGGCGACATCATAGCGACGGGGACGCCGCCCGGGGTGGGGATGGCCCGCGACCCGCAGGTGTGGATGAAGCCCGGGGACGAGGTGACCGTGGAGATCGAAGGCCTCGGCGCGCTCACCAACCCCGTGAAGGCCGGGTAGCCGATGAAGATAACCGAGATCCGCACGGCCGTCGTGGAGGCGAACTACGACTGGACCTTCATAAAGGTCTACACCGACGAGGGGATCGAGGGGCTCGGGGAGAGCTTCCTGGCCCCCGGGCTCGTCGGGATCATCCGGGACCTCGAGCCGCTGCTCGTCGGCGAAGACCCGCGCAACGTGGATAAGCTGTGGTCCAAGATGCGCTGGGCGGCCTCGGGCGCGGGCTCTATGGGCGGTATCGTCTACAACGCCATCTCCGGCATAGAGGCCGCGCTCTGGGATGCCGTCGGCAAATACTACGGGGCTCCCATCTGCCAGCTCCTCGGCGGCAGGTACCGCGACCGGGTGCGCGTCTACGCCGATTGCCACGCCGGAGAAGCGCTGGAAGCACTGAACTCCGTGATGGTGGCCCGCAAGCCGCGGTGGGTGGAGGACGAGGGCGAGGAGAGGTTCGCCCTCTCCGCCGAAGTCCGGCACCCCGTGCACGGCCGGGCCTACGGTGACGCCGGGACGGACGAGATCTTCACCCCCGAGATGTACGCCGAACGGGCGCGGCAGGTGGCCGGGGAGCTGGGATTCACCGCGATCAAGTTCGACCTCGACGTTCCCAACCCCTACACCCGCGACACGCACTCCGGCACCCTCACCCACGCGGAGATAAAGTTCATGGTCTCGCTCGTGGAGGCCGTGCGGGAGGCAGTGGGAGACGAGGTGGATATCGCCTTCGATTGCCACTGGCGCTATAACGTCTCCGATGCCCGGCGGCTGGCGTGCGAGCTGGAGCCCTACGGCCTGATGTGGCTGGAAGACCCCGTGCCGCCGGAGAACGTCGAGGCGATGCGGCAGGTCACGCAGAGTACCAGAACCCCCATCGCCAGCGGCGAGAACTACTACCTGCGTTACGGATTCCGCGAGGCGCTGGAGAACGGCGGACTGGACATCGTAGCCCCCGACCTGCAGAAGACCGGCGGGCTGCTGGAGGGGCGCAGGATAGCGGACCTGGCCGATACCCACTACGCGGCCGTGGCCCCACACTGCATAGCAAGCCCCGTAGGCACCCTGGCCTCGGCGCACGTGGCAGCCGCCGTGCCCAACTTCCTGGCACTGGAGTGGCACGGTATGAGCGTGCCGTTCTGGGAGGACATGGTGGTAGGGCTCGACGGCCCGGTGATAGAGGACGGCTACATAACAGTGCCGGACCGGCCGGGACTCGGCGTGGAGCTGAACGAGGAGGTCGCCCGCCGCTACGTCCGCGAAGGCGAGCCCTTCTTCGGGGAGTAGGAGCGCCGGCACCGCCGCCGAAATTTGCGAAACTACGTATCGTTGTGCAAAATAAGCTTGGTGGAGGAGGCTTTGGTGTTCCTCCACCCATAATCTCCGGCTGCCGGCCGGATTCGGGGACTTGCTTTTTCGGGGGGAAGGGTTGTTGGCAGGGGGAGACGTGCGAGGAGGAAAGATGAGTTGAGGGGTACGGGCAGGCAGGTGTCGTAGCTCGTAGGGTGTTTCTCTATGAGAGGGGTGATCTCTTTGCTTAGAAAGTGGCGGTTCATACTGGGGCTGCTGGTAGTTTCCGCCGTGGTCTTCGCGGCCGCCTGCGGCGACTTCGGGGGGCAGCCTGCGGGACAGGAAGAGGAGGCGGCCGGCGATGAAGGGACGGCCGTTGCGGACGAGCCGGAGCTCACGCCGCCGCCGGAGATCGAGGGCGAGGTAATAACCGGGGATCTCGGGGAGTACACGATCAACTTCGGTATCGGGCTCTCGGAGACCTCGCCGCAGTACAGGTCGGTTGAGTACTTCCGGGACATCCTGGAGGAGCGGACCGAGGGCCGGCTGCAGGTCCGGATCTTCCCGAACAGCCAGGTGGGAGACGATCTGCAGATGATGAACGCCTTGCAGAGCGGGACGCTGGAGATGACCTATCCCTCCACTTCCCCGGCGACCGGGATAGTGCCGGAGCTGGCGGTCTTCGATCTTCCGTTCCTCTTCCCGAGTCCGGAGGCCGCCGACGAGGTGCTGGACAGTGAGCTCGGGCAGGAGATGCTGGACAGGTTCGACGGAACCGGGATCAAGGCGCTGGCCTTCGCGGAGAACGGCTACCGGCAGCTCACCAACAGCCAGCGGCCGGTCGAGAGTCCGGACGACGTGCGCGGCCTGGACCTCCGGGTGATGGAGAACCCGATTCAGGTAGACATCTGGCGGACCCTGGGCGCCAACCCGACCTCGATGGCCTTCGGTGAGGTCTTCTCGGCGATGGAACAGGGTGTGGTGGACGGCCAGGAGAACCCCTGGAGCACGATCCTGACCTCCAACTTCTACGAGGTGCAGGGCTACGGTTCTGAGACCCGGCACGTCTACACGCCGTTCATCATCATGATCTCGGAGCAGTTTTGGAACGAGCTGCCCGGGGAGTATCAGGAGCTCATCCAGGAGGCCGCCGAGAAGACCCGGGATTACCAGCGGATCATCAGCCGGGAGTACGACCAGTGGTCCAAGGAGCGGCTGAGAGACGAGGGGATGGAGATCACCGAGCTGACCGACGAGCAGCGGCGGGAGTTCGAGGAGGCCGTCCAGCCGGTCTACGACCGGTGGGCTCCGGAGATCGGGGAGGAGCTCGTGGAGCGCGTCCAGGAGATGGTCGCCGAATTTGAGGAGCGGTAGGCGGGAAGGCCGGGGCGGCGGGGACCGCCCCGGTCCCCGGCTCTTTCGGAGGTGATGCGGTGGAAGAGGCTGAGCGGCGCGTTGCAGCGGACCCTGAGGCCCTGAGCCCCGAGGAGGCTGCCCGGCAGGAGAGGGAGGAAGAGGCGGCGCTCCCGCCGCTCTTCCGCTGGCTGGACATTGGCTTCAAGAGTCTGCTGGTGGCGCTGTTCTGCGTGCTCATCCTCGCCGTGGGGGCTAACGTCGCGGGCCGTTATCTCTTCGGGTTCTCTCTGGCTTGGGCGGATGAGCTCGCGCGGTTTCTCTTTATCTGGATCATCTTCGTGGGAGCTGCGCTCGCGTTCTTCCGGGGCGAGCACATCTCCGTCACCTATCTTGTGGAGCGGCTGCCCCGCCGGCTGGCTTACGCGCTCGGTATCGTCAAAAACCTGCTGGTATTGGTCATCCTGCTGGTCATCTTGCTCGGGGCCTGGCAGGTGATGACGGTGCGGCCGGGGACTTCGGCGCTTCTGAACGTGCCGCTCAACTGGGTCAACGTCTCGGTTCCGATCGGGGCCGGGCTGATGGTCCTGATGTGCGTGTATAGGATAGTCCTGGACATCTGGGCTCTGGCGAAGAGGGAGGGGTAGGCGGTGCTCTGGATCTTCCTCCTCTTCCTCTTCGCCGGCATCGCCATCGGGATGCCCGTGGCCTTCTCGCTGGCGCTCGCCGCGCTGGCCATGATGTTCATCGCGGACGTCGGGCCGGCCCTCATGGTCGAGCAGGCGATCCGCGGGGTGAACAACTTCCCGCTCCTGGCGATCCCGTTCTTCATGCTGGTCGGCGAGGTGATGAGCACCGGCGGCATCGCCCGGCGGCTCGTAAACTTCGCCTCGGACCTGGTGGGGTTTATCAGCGGGGGGTTGGGACAGGTGAACGTGGCGGCTTCGATGTTCTTCGGGGGCATCAGCGGCTCGGCCGTCGCCGACGCCTCGGCCATCGGCGGGATGATGGTCCCGGCCATGAAAGAGCAGCGGTACACCGCGGGGCACGCGACCTCGATCACGGTCGCCTCGGCGGTGATCGGGATAATCGTGCCGCCCTCGATCCCGATGATCCTCTACGGGATCGTGACCCAGACCTCCATCAGCCGGCTGTTTATCGGGGGGATAATCCCGGGCGTCCTGATCGCGGTCGCGCTCATGATCACCACGTTTATCACGGCCCGGAGGTACCACGTGGGGGAGACCCGGCCCTTCTCTCTGCGCCGGCTCTGGAAGAGCTTCCGGGAGGCTTCGCTCGCCCTCTTGCTCCCCGTGATAATCGTGGGCGGGATACTGGGCGGTGTGTTCACGGCTACCGAGGCGGCGGTTGCCGCGCTCTTCTACGCGCTCTTCATCTCGCTCTTCGTCTACCGCGAGATCTCGCTCCGGGACCTCTGGCCGATGATGGTGCGCACGACGCGCCTTACGGGCATGGTGCTCTTCCTGCTGGCGATGGCTATGGTAGTGGCCTGGCTGCTCACGACCGCGCAGGTGCCGCAGAACCTGGTCGCCACCGTCTCGGACTTCTCCACGAACCCGTACGTGATTCTGCTCATCCTCAGCGTCCTGCTCCTGCTGGTGGGGGTCGTGATGGACCTCACTCCTGCGATGGTCATCCTGGCTCCGATGATGGCTCCCATAGCGGTGGCGACCGGCATAGACCCGGTCTACTTCGGCGTTCTGATGTCTTTCGTGCTGGGGATAGGGCTCGTCACCCCGCCGGTCGGCACGGTGCTCTATGTCGGGTGCGGGATCGGCCGGGTCTCCATGGAGGAGCTGGTCCGGAACATGATCCCCTACTACATCGCCCTCCTGGTCGTGCTGGCGCTCTTGATCCTGTTCCCGCAGCTCATCCTGTGGCTGCCGTACGCGACCGGGGCGGCGGGGAGCTAGAGATCGGGTATAAAGAGGGTTAGCGGCATGTAAGGGGGAGGTGCGTAATATGACGGAGGTAACCACCCCGCGCCGGAGCGAGCTCGAGGAGCTGCTGGAACCGGTCGAGCTGCCGAAGGTGGCGCTCGTGGAGCAGCGGGTGGACTCGCCGCCCGCGATCCGGGACATCCGGAGTAGCGTCCGGGAGGCACTTGAGGCCGTAGAGCTGCCGGGCGGGAGTGTGGCCATCGGCGTGGGCAGCCGGGGGGTGCCGCGCGTCGCGGAGATCGTGGCCGCGCTGGTGGAAGCGCTCAAGGAGGCCGGGGCCCGGCCGTTCGTGGTACCCGCGATGGGCAGCCACGGGGCGTCCACGGCCGAGGGGCAGGCGCGGGTGCTGGCCCACCTGGGCGTGAGCGAGGAGAGGGTCGGTTGTCCTGTGCGGGCCACGATGGAGGCCGTGAAGGTGGGGGAGACGCCCTCCGGCGTGGCGGTGTACATGGACCGCTACGCCTGCGAGGCGGACGCGGTCGTGGTGGTGAACAGGGTCAAGCCCCACACCGCCTTCCGGGGCGCGGTGGAGAGCGGGCCGACGAAGATGATCGCCATCGGGCTCGGCAAGCAGCAGGGGGCGCACTCGATCCACTCCGCCGGCTGGGACAGGATACACGCCACTATCCTCGAAGCCGCCCGCGTCGGCATCGAGCGGGGCAACGTCGTCTTCGGGCTGGCCGTGCTGGAGAACCACGAGGAGGAGCCCTGCAGGATCGCGGCCATCCCCGCCGGCCGGCTGGAGTCTGAAGAACCCGCGCTTCTGGAGGAGGCGAAGCGGAACCTCCTGCGGCTGCCGTTCGAGGAGCTGGACGTGCTGGTGGTGGACGAGATCGGGAAGAACGTAAGCGGCGACGGGGCCGATCCCAACGTCACCGGGCGCTACCCGACGCCCTACGCCAGCGGCGGGCCGAAGGTGGGGCGCATGGTCTTCCTCGGGCTCACCGAAGAGACCGAGGGGAACGCCAACGGGGTGGGGCTGGCCGACGTGGTCACCGGGCGCCTGGAGCGACAGATGGACCGGCCGGCCACCTACATGAACGCCCTGACGGCCGCCGTCTCCGAGACGGTGCGGCTGCCGATGGTCATGCCCACCGACCGCCTGGCCATAGCCGCGGCGCTCAAGACCTGTCCGGGAGTGTCGCCGCCCGCCGCGCGGCTCGTGCGGATACGGAACACGCTCCGGCTGCGCCGGATGTGGGTCTCCGAAGCCCTGCTGCGGGAGTCGCCGAAGCTGAAGGTGCTGGAGGAGCCGAAACCCATGCGCTTCGGAGCCGACGGCAGCCTGCTGCAGGAACTTTAGATCAGCCCCACCAGATAGGCCATCCCGACGAGGATGGCCCAGATGAAGAGCGCCGTCAGGACGCGCAGCCAGAGCTGCTTCAGCACCGGCTATCCGCCGCCCCCGAATATCTGCTGCGCGTAGGCCAGGACCATCCAGCCCACGAAGAAGAGGAAGAACGCCAGCGTCGCGAACATGGCTCCCAGCCGGAAGCCCTTCAGTTTGATAGCCTCGGGCAGGACCCGGCGGTTGAGCACGATGAGCAGGATGGTGTAGACGACCATAACCAGCCCGCTGAGCGACGAGGCGATAATCAGCAGCACGAGCGGCTGGTCGAGGCCGGAGAGGAGGATGAGCGAGCCGACGGCTATCATGCTCCAGACTACGGCGAAGTAGAGCTTGCTCTCCGACCAGAACTCGTTCTCGTTCAGGAAGTCCACCTTGAGGACGTCGGCCGTCAGGCGGCTCACGTAGTCCAGGATGCCCAGGTTGGTCGAGAACAGGACGAAGACGCCGGTCAGCCAGAAGACCGTGCCGAACCACGGGGCTACGATCTGCTTGAGCGCCTCTCCTTCAAGGCGGATGAAGTCGAAGTTGGCCTCCCCCGTCTCGACCTGGCCGAACACGGTCGCGTAGGTCAAGGAGCAGAGGAGGATGAGAGAGAGGACCCCGATGACGAAGAAGGTGATGAACTGCTCCTGGTTGGCCACCTTCCACCAGCCCCTCCAGCGGCGCAGGTTCTCCTCGGTCTGCGGGAATATGTAGCCGATACCAGCCCGCGCCTCTTCCTCGCCGGTGATCGGGGAGACGATCCTCGGGATGTAGGCCCCCATGCCCATCTGTTTGTCCCGGATCCAGTTGCTCTGCACGAGGTTGTTGGTCCCTCCGGCCCCCGCGAAAGCGATCGCGCCCAACATCGCGGTCGCGCCGATGGCCCCGATGGCTTCGGGCAGGCCCCGGCCGACGTTCGTCATGCCGCTGCCGAAGGCCCCCCAGGTCTGCGCATCGGTGACGACGAGCACGGCTATCACGACGTAGGCCATGATGAGGCTGACCATCACCATCTGAAACTTCTCCACGAACTGGTAGACCACCGGCGAGAGCGTCAGCGCGATGCCGATGGCCACGAGCCCGAGGATCGTGATCGGGACTATAGCCCCCTCGCCGAGCCCGAAGACGAACGTGAACGCCGTCCCGGCCCCGGTGGCCCAGCCGGGCCAGAAGTTGGGCAGCATCGCCATGGCGATGAACAGCACGCCCCAGTACCTCCAGAGCCGGGTGAAGCCGGTGATCACGGTCTCCCCCGTTGCCAGCGTGTAGCGCTCGACCTCCATGTTGATGAAGTACTGGAACAGAAAGCCGAGCACCGCGGCCCAGATCACGATGAACCCCACCTGCGAGGTGATGTAGGGCCAGAGCACGTACTCGCCGGAGCCGAGCGCCGTGGCGAGTATGATGACGCTCGCGCCTACGATCTTCCTCAACGGTACCGGCTCCGGAAGGTCCCGGTACTCTACCGGCGGGAGGTGGTCCCCCGGAATCTCAGAAGCCACCTCCCGCGCTTCTATAGAATCGGCCATGCCTTCCCCCTTTTCTCTGTACCGCCGGGTACGGCCGTATACCGGCGAACCGGCCCCAACAGATGGTCCCCTATCCTGAAGAGAATGGTAATACGATTTTCCCGCACCGCGCAAGTGCGTTCCCGTACATTCTGCCTGGGGCCGGAAAATGCCGGCCGCCGGCTACATCGAGACGCCGAGCAGGCCGCGGGTGAACTGGAAGCCGAAGTTGCCCCGCGCGTAGAGCCGGGGAGTGTAGCGGCGCGAAGCCGTCTCGATGATGATGCCGAGCAGCTCGCCGGACCACGCTTCCGGGTCTCCGGCCAGCTCCAGGTCCAGATCTTCTGCGTACCGTAGCCGGGTCTCGGGTTCAGATGAGACCTGGAGCAGGGGGATCATGCGGTGCGCCTGCAGGGGACGGCCCGCGACATGTGCCAGCATCACCTCCACGCCGGTGGCCCCGAGGCCGGTCGCCGTCTCGACCCAGTGACTCGTGGGGGCCTCCATGATGTGGAGTCCCGGTTCAGAGGCGGCGGCGCCGTAGGCGAGCGTGGGGGGCGCAGCCCGGTCCCCGAGAACGTACTCCAGGTACGCGGCCGACTCCAGAATGGCCGCCTGCTCCGGGAGGACGACCGTCCCGCCGGCACCTACCACGGAGGTTGTGAGCCGCGCCAGTGCGCGGGCAGCTGCGTCGGAGAGCGGGCCTTCGGCGTGGAGCCCCAGCCGCAGTTCTCGCAGTCCGGCCGGTTCGTACACCGGCTCCTCCAGTCTCTCCAGCTCCGCCTCGAACCAGCCTTCGACCCGCCGGACGACGCGCTCGATGCCTCCGTCGAGCTGGATGCTGGCCCAGCCGAAGCGGTCGGGGTTCAGGCCCCGCTCCTCCAGCCGGTTGCGGAAGTAGTCGTTGTGGGTCTTCTCGCAGCCGTGTTCCAGCAGCAGGGCCACCCGCACGGACGGGTGTGCGAGGTAGCCCAACACGGTGCGGGCGTAGATCTCCTCGGCCGGGCCGGACGAGACGCCGCAGCCCTCGGTGTGGGGGAGGGCCACGAAGCGCGACACCTTGCCCGCTCCGGTTCCCAGTTCGTTCAGCCGGTCGGCGATCATGAGCGAGATCTGGCCGGAGCACAGGCTGGTCGGCATTATCAGGGCTGCGTGATCGGCGGCGTATCCCGAGTTCGTCCGCACGGCCTCGAACGTCGCGTCTGTGTCTGCGGAGGCTCTTCTCACCGGCAGGGGATTCCCGTCCGGCTCGGGGCTGTTCCGGAGGCGCTCTAAATTCTCCGGGCCGGTCTGCTTCCAGTCGCGCCAGATGGAGACCTGTGAGTGGCCCGCGCGCTCCCCGGCGGTGCGCTCGCCGGAGGCGGCCCTCAGGGTCAGCTCGAACATTTCGCGCCCGAGCTCTTCCAGCGGCGCGCCGTCCAGATACGCGCCGGCGTTCACGTCCATGTCGTCGCGGAGCAGCTCGTAGCGGGTGGTGGTGGTGACGATCTTTACGGTCGGGACGAAGGGGAAGTTCGTGATCGAACCGTTCCCGGTGGTGAAGAAGATCATGTTCGCCCCCGAAGCCACCTGTCCGGCCACGCTCTCCAGGTCGTTGCCGGGGCTGTCCATGAAGTAGAAGCCGGGCTCGCGCATCCTTTCGGCGTATTCGACGACGCGATCCAGCCTGACCTCCGGGTCCCGCTTCCTCGCCGCCCCGATGGACTTGATGGCGATGTTGTAGAGCCCGCGGTAGAGGTTCCCGCCGGAGGGATTGCCCTCCGCCGTGTGCCCGTGCCAGGATACGCGCTCCTTGAAGCGCTCCACCATCCCGAGGAAGCGCCGGGCGGTCTCCAGATCCCGCACGTTCTGCAGCACATACTCCTCGGCCCCGATGAGCTCGTCCGTCTCCGCCAGGTTCGCAGACCCGCCGTGGCGGATGATCTCCTTCGCCACCCGCGCCGCGAGCGGGTTGGCAGACACCCCCGAGAACGCATCCGAACCACCGCACTGCAGCGCGACCTTCAGCTCGGAGAGCGGCCGCCGGGTGCGCGCCGTCCGGTTTGCCTCTTCCAGCCAGCCCCGCACGATCCTCTCCCCGGCCTCCAGCTCCTGCAGGAAGCCGCCGCGCAGCGTCATGAAGCGGTGCGGTACACCGGCCAGCGGGTAGCCATGCTCCGCCATGTACCGGCGGAGCATGGCGTTCGTGACCACCGCGCCCGCCTCATCCACCGCTAACACCGCGCCGGTGTTCGGGTGTACCATGAACCCGGCGAGCGTCCGCAGCAGCAGCTTTAGGTTGTTGGGCCGGCCGCCCTCACCGCCCTCGGTGTGGGCGACGGCGACCACGCCGCTCACGTTCGGGTAGCCCTCCGCCGCGCCTCTCATCCTCCGCTCCAGCGCCTTCGCGTACCCGCCGGTCCGGGAGGTGACACCGAGCACCACGACGTAGTTCCTGGTCCCGGCTCCGCGCCCGGCACCCCGCCCGTACCCGAGAAAAACACGCGGCTCCGGGTGGAGCGGCACCTGCTCTCCCGGACGGAAGCCGCGCTCGTCCAGCTCATACGGCTCCAGGCCGTGGTCCCGGAAGTTGGCCTCCACAGGCAGCTCGAAGCCCACGCGCCGCTCGCGCAGAGCGCGCAGGATCCTGGAGTTGCAGACGTATGCTCCAGGATGTATCTCCCGTACCGCCGTGCCAAACGGCAGGCCCCAGGAGAGCAACTCCCCGCCCTCCGGGATGCGCCGGACGGCGAACCGGTGCCCCTCCGGAACCGGATGCTCGATCTCGAACTCTCCGCCCCCGAACGCCACCCGCATTCCAGCTTCCAGCCGCCGGATGGCTATCGCCACGTTGTCGCCCGGTAACGGCAAGCGGCCAACATCCGCGAAGTCCGCTGCCTGATGTCCCGAACTCACACGAACCTCCCTCACCGGAGAGTCTACCACCAGCCCGGAGGTAAACCCGCCATTTGTGTTGACTGGCACAGCTTGCTGTATTTAAATATGGGCTGCCAGAGAAGTAAAATCCTGTTTCATTCTCAGAAACAGAGGCGGGGGAGTTAGCCGGAGCCGGGCTTCTGGGGACGGGCGCGTTCCGGGTTTGTATGAGGGTTGTTATTTTCCGGCCGGAGTGGCCGGGGTGTGGTGTGTACCCGGAGAGCAAGGGGTGTATAGGTTTATGGTCAGAGCGGCGAGCAAGGGGTGGAGATTCTGGTCTCCGCTGAGGCTGGCCGGGTTGGTGCTGGTTACGGCCGGTCTGTTTGTGTTTGCGGGATGCGGGGGTGTGATCGGGGCCGGTGGCGAGGGGGAGACCATAGAGATGGATCTCGCCACCGTCTACGACGCGGAGGCGCCGCAGTCGATGGGGGCCGACCGGTTCGCCGAGCTGGTAGGGGAGAAGAGCGGCGGCCAGATCGTGGTCAACTTCTTCCCCGGTGGTGCTCTGGGCACGGAGACGGACAACTTCAACGCTGTGAGCGCCGGCGAGCTGGATATGGTCCTGGGCGGCGGGCTCGGGATCGACATGTTCGCCAGCGAGTTCTACTTCTTCCAGTCCCCATACATGATGGTGGACATGGACCATGTGAACGCCTTTCTGGAGAGCGAGCTGCACGACCAGATGGTCGAGAAGATGGCCGAGAACAACGTGCAGCTGCTCGGGCACATTGCCCGGGGGGCGCGCAACACCACCTCCAACCAGCCGTTCACCACGCCGGAGGAGATGGCCGGCGTCAGCTTCCGGCTGCCGGAGATACCGACCTGGATCTCCGTGTGGGAAGGGATTGGGGTCGATGCCACGCCGGTGGCGTTGCCGGAGCTCTACAGCGCGCTGCAGACCGGGGTGGTAGATGCTTCGGAGGGGCCGTACGAGCAGATGGCCACCTTCAGCCTGCATGAGGTGCAGGACTACGTCATCAACACCGAGCACATCTACGAGGTGACCCAGCTCTGGATCGACAAGTCCCTCTACGACTCGCTCACCGACGAGCAGCGGCAGTGGATAGACGAGGCCGCCGAGGAGGCGGTGGCCTACGCCAATGAAGAAGCAGAGAGGATGGAGGAGGAGTTCCTCCAGCAGCTCATCGACGGCGGGATGGAGGTCATAGAGCCGGACCGTGAGGCGTTCATAGAGGCCGCCCGGCCCGTGCTGGAGCGGCTGTTCGAGACGCAGTTCACGGTGACCACCTACGACGAGGTCATGCAGCTGGCCGAGGGTAACTAGGGATTTCCGGTAGCGGCGCTGTGGGGATATTGAGGAGTCTGAAGCGGGGGCTGGACCGTTCGCTGGACGCGTTGATGATCCTGCTGCTTGCGGGGATAGTGTTCCTGGTGCTGCTCCAGATCTTCCAGCGGTACTTCGCGCTCTTTCCCACGCCCTGGACGGAGGAGATGTCGCGCTATCTGTTCGTGTACCTCACCTTCTTCGGCGGCGCCTACCTGATAAAAGAGAAGGGACACATAACGGTGGACGTGGCCGTAGAGCGCTTGCCGCGCAGGCTCCGGCTTGCGGTGCTGGTGCTGGTGTACCTTCTCATGCTGGCTTTCCTGTACATCTTCACGGGCGGGATCCTGGAGCTCACCCTGGCCTCCGTGGGCGTCCGGGCGTCCACAATGCCCTGGTTCAGCATGGCCTACCTGTACGGCGGGGTCTGGCTCGGCGGGGTGCTGATGTTCCTGTACGCCGCCATAGAGCTCGCCAGCAGCGCTCGCCGGTTGCTGGTCCGGCGGAGGGAGGGGCGGGCGTGATGTTCCTGGTGTTCATCGGGCTGCTGGTGGCGCTCTTCCTGCTCGGCATGCCGGTAGCCTTCGGGATAGCCATCACGGCCGTGGTGTTGATGCTGGTGGATCTGGGCCAGGTGCGGACGCTGGTGGTGCCCCAGATGATGGCCAGTGGTGTAAACAGCTTCGTAATCCTAGCCGTGCCGCTCTTTGTGCTGGCGGGCAAGCTGATGAACGCGGGCGGGATCTCGGACCGCATCTTCCGGTTCGCCAACGTGCTGGTCGGTTACCTGCCCGGTGGTCTGGGTCACGTGAACGTGGTGAGCAGCGTGCTCTTCTCCGGCATGTCCGGAGCCGCCGTGTCGGATGCCGCCGGGCTGGGACAGGTACAGATCCGGGCCATGCGCAACCACGGCTACGACAAGGGTTTCGCCTCGGCGATCACGGCCTCCTCGTCCACCATAGGGCCGATGATCCCGCCGAGCCTGCCGGCCGTGGTCTACGCCGTCGCCGCCGGGGTCTCGGTCGGAGCCCTGTTCATAGCGGGGATCATACCCGGGCTGATAATGGCCGCTCTCCTGTTGCTGATGGTCGCGATCCTGGCGCACCGGCGCGACTACCCGCGGGAGGACTTCCCGAGCGCCGGAGCGGCATGGCGGGCGTTCCGGGGAGCCGTGCTGCCGCTGCTCACCCCGGTGATCATTATCGGGGGGATAGTGGAGGGAACGTTCACCGCGACGGAGGCGGCGGCCGTGGCGGTGCTCTATTCTGCCTTCCTGGGAGCGGTCGTGTACCGGGAGCTGAAGTGGCGGGACTTCGTGCAGGTATTGCGCGAGACGGCGCAGCTCAGCGCGGCGATCGGGCTCATCGTGGCGGCCGCGACGCTGTACGGGAACGTGATCATCCGGGCCCAGATCCCGCAGGCTATCCTGGAAGCGTTCACGGCGTTCGCCAACTCGCCGCTGGTGGTACTGCTCATACTGAACCTGTTCCTGCTGCTCGTCGGGTGCTTCCTGGAGACGATAGCAGCGATCACGATCCTGGTGCCCCTGCTGCTGCCGCTGTTGCAGGCATTCGAGGTGGACCCCCTGCACTTCGGGGTCATCATGATCCTGAACCTGATGATCGGGCTGCTCACCCCTCCGCTGGGGCTCGTACTCTTCGTGGTCTCCCGAATCGGGGAGATCTCTATCCTCGAGCTCGTGCGCGCTCTCGGGCCGTTCTACCTGATGCTGGTGCTGGCCCTGATCATCGTGACCCTCTTCCCGGGGGTCGTCTTGTGGCTGCCCGGCCTGCTAATGGAGTGATTGCGTGTTACACAGTGTTCTGTGAAACGATAACGGAAGGGGCGGAGTAAGACCTATGGAGAGAACTGCCCGGCAGCGCGACCGCCGCCGCGAGGGGATAGCGAGCCCCGTTGAGGGCTTCAACGGCCGCGCCCGCAAGGCGATCGGAGACCAGAGCCTGCACGACGCCGTGGAGCTCTTCACCAACAAGTCCGTAGCGGCGCGCAACGCGGCCCTGGGAGCGCTGCCCGAGGCCCCGGAGCTTAGAGAGCGTGCCTACCACATCAAACGGAAGACCATGCAAAACCTCCACCACTACCTCGCCCGGCTGGCAGAGGAGGTGGAGAGGCACGGCGGCAAGGTTCACTTCGCTAAAGACGGCGAAGAGGTAGTCCGCTACGTAGCCGCCCTCGCCGAGAGCAAGGGGGCGAGAACTGTGGTCAAGTCCAAGAGCATGGTCACAGAGGAGATAGAGCTCAACCGCCGCCTGGAGGAAGGCTACCCGGAGCTGGGGTTGGAGATAGTCGAGACCGACCTTGGGGAGTGGATCGCCCAGCTCGCAGGCGAACATCCCTCCCACATCGTCGGGCCGATCCTGCACATGAGCCGGCGGCGCGTGGCCGAGATCCTCTCCGGGGTGGCCGGGGAGCCCATCCCGCCCGACGTCGCGGCGCTGGCCGCCTTCGCCCGGCGGCGGTTGCGGGAGAAGTTCCTTGCGGCCGACATAGGGATAACGGGGGCGAACTTCGCCGTTTCCGAGACGGGCACGATAGTGCTTGTGACCAACGAGGGCAACGGCAGGCTGGTGACCAGCCTGCCGCCCGTGCACGTGGCCGTCGTCGGCATAGAGAAGCTGGTGCCGCGGATGCGGGATCTCTCCGTCTTCCTCCAGCTCCTCGCCAGGAGCAGTACGGGCCAGAAGCTCACCGTCTACACCAACTTCATAACCGGACCGCGGGGAGAGGGCGAGCTGGACGGTCCTGAGGAGTTTCACCTCATCCTGCTGGACAACAGGCGCAGCGAGCTGCTCGGAACGGAGTTTGAAGAAGCGCTCTTCTGCATAAGGTGCGGGGCGTGCCTGAACGTCTGCCCCGTCTACCG
>NZ_SKBU01000039.1 GCF_004337705.1 Rubrobacter taiwanensis | reverse complement strand
GCCATCTCTCTCTTTAGACCTCCCCATCGCGCCACATCTGCCTGAAGCTCTTCCTGGCTAAGGGGGGCAGCTCCCTGTGCTCCATCCACCCCTTGAGCGGCCCTGCCGCACCAAGCTTCTTCCTCCTTGCATCTTGCTCGATGAGAGCCCTGCTGCCCGCTCTGGCGGCCCTTGATGAGAGCCCGTACAGAGTAGGGCTTCGCATCGTCTTCTCAAAGCCTCCAAAGAGAAGCTTTTGGGCTTTTGGAGCTAGCCCCTCTTCTACCTGGGCGGCTCTGAGCTTCAAGAGCAGCTCGTGCAGGGGGATGCCTACCGGGCAGGCCTCGGTGCACGCCGCGCAAAGAGAGGAGGCGTGGGGAAGGTCTTTGGCCTCTTTTAGGCCCTTGAGCAGCGGGGTTATGACCGCTCCTATGGGACCAGAGTAGGTCGAGCCGTAGGCGTGCCCTCCCGTCTGGCGGTAGACGGGGCAGACGTTCAGGCACGCCCCGCACCTTATGCAGAAGAGCGCTTCTTCAAACTCCGTTCCGAGCAGCTCGCTGCGCC
>NZ_SKBU01000003.1 GCF_004337705.1 Rubrobacter taiwanensis | reverse complement strand
CGGTAGACGGGGCAGACGTTCAGGCACGCCCCGCACCTTATGCAGAAGAGCGCTTCTTCAAACTCCGTTCCGAGCAGCTCGCTGCGCCCGTTGTCCAGCAGGATGAGGTGAAACTCCTCAGGACCGTCCAGCTCGCCGGGGCGCCGGGGCCCCGTGAGGAGGGTCGTGTAGACGGTCATCTTCTGGCCGGTGCCGCTGCGCGCCAGCAGGCGGAGGAAGACCTCCAGATCTTCAAGGCGCGGCACCAGCTTCTCTATGCCGACGACGGCCACGTGCACGGGCGGCAGGCTTGTGACCAGCCTGCCGTTGCCCTCGTTGGTCACAAGCACTATCGTGCCCGTCTCGGAAACGGCGAAGTTCGCCCCCGTTATCCCTATGTCGGCCGCAAGGAACTTCTCCCGCAACCGCCGCCGGGCGAACTGCATCAGATCCTCCACCTTAGGCGGCAGCCGTTCTCCGGCAACCCGGGAGAGGACGTCTGCGATCTGGTGGCGGTTCATGTGGATTATGGGGGCCACGATGTGGGAGGGATGGTCGCCTGCGAGCTGGGCGATCCACTCCCCAAGGTCGGTCTCGACTATCTCCAACCCCAGCTCCGGGTAGCCTTCCTCCAGGCGGCGGTTGAGCTCTATCTCCTCTGTGACCATGCTCTTGGACTTGACCACATTTCTCGCCCCCTTGCTCTCGGCGAGGGCGGCTACGTAGCGGACTACCTCTTCGCCGTCTTTAGCGAAGTGAACCTTGCCGCCGCGCCTCTCCACCTCCTCTGCCAGCCGGGCGAGGTAGTGGTGGAGGTTTTGCATGGTCTTCCGTTTGATGTGGTAGGCACGCTCTCTGAGCTCCGGGGCCTCGGGCAGCGCTCCCAGGGCCGCGTTGCGGCTGGCGACGAACCGGTTCGTCGCCAGAGCGACGGCGTCGTGCAGGAACCTGTCCCGGATCGCCTTGCGGGCGCGGCCGTTGAAGCCCTCAACGGGGCTCGCTATCCCCTCGCGGCGGCGGTCGCGCCTCTCCATACCCCTAGCCGTCCCTTCCTTCTCCGGAGTCCAGCACCTGCGCGAGGTGGTACACGCGCACGTCTTCGTGGCCGGTCTTCTTGAGGCGGCCTTCGAGGTGCATCAAGCAGCTGGAGTCGCAGGAGATGAGGGTATCCGCTCCGCTCTCCTCCAGGGCCCGGATCTTCTCGTCCGCCATGGCGCTGGAGACGTCCGGCATCTTGACGGAGAAGGTCCCGCCGAAACCACAGCAGAGCTCCTCGTTGCGCCACTCCAGCAGCTCCAATCCCTCGACGTGAGAGAGGAGCTTTCGGGGTTCGTGGAGCACCCCGAGCTCCCGGCGCTGGTGACAACCGGTGTGGAAGACGGCATTCCCTTCCAGCCGCCCCCCTGCGCTCTCCGCCTCCAGAACGTTCACCAGAAAGTCCGAGAACTCCCGGACCTTACCGGCTATGCGCTCGGCGGGCTCCCGGGTGCCGGGATGGTCTTTAAAGAGTACGGGGTAGTAGTGGGAGACCATGGCCGCGCAGGAGCCCGAGGGGGTGACTATGTAGTCCCACTCGTCCCGCTCGAAGACGTCCACGAAGTGGCGGGCGACGTTCCGGGCTTCTCCCAGAAACCCGGAGTTGAAGGCGGGCTGGCCGCAGCAGGTCTGGCCCTCCGGGTAGGCGGGGTCCACCCCCAGCCGGCGCAGCACGCGCACGACGCTAACCCCCACCTGGGGGTAGATCAGGTCCACGAAGCAGGGTATGAACAGCGCCACCTTCACGATGCGGTTCCCTTCTCCCGCCTACTACGTCGTCTCTACGGGATTCTACCCTACGCGGGAACTTCCTTCGGGAGCTTGAGTCCCGCCTCCGGTTGGGAGAAGATTAGGCCGGTTCTGAGAGGGGTACCCTCACTTCGAGACGGAGCTGGCGGAGAGGAGGAAGGTGACGGAGAGAGACCGGACATCCGAGATAACCCAGCAGCTCGACCGGCCGCCCGGCGCGGAAGAGGAGCGGGGGGTGAAGGAGATCCTAAAGGAGCTTCGGCCGCAGCTGCAGGAGCTGGTGCGGCTGCACGGGGAGATGGCGCGGACCGAGCTGGAGCCGGTCGCGAAGCGGGCCGGAAGGGCCGTCGGGCTTCTGGTGGCCGGGGCCGTTTTTCTCTTCCTCTTCCTGATCTTCTTCTTCCTGGCGGGGATGTACACGATGCAGGCGGCCGGGTTCCCGCCGTGGGCTGCGGCGGGCATAAACGCCGTGATACTCCTCATCATCGCGGGTGTGCTCGCCGGCGCGGGAGCGGCCGGGCTGCGGGGGCTGGACCCCAAGCCGCAGCGCACGATCCGCTCCGTTCAGCGGAGCATCGAGTGGTTTAAGGAGCAGTTCGGACGATGAGCGACGAGAGGTTCGACCGGCTGGAACTGGAGATCGCCAACGTCCGCAACCGCATGCAGCCGGACGTCGCCCGGCTGCGGGAGCAGACCCGGCCGGACGCGATCAAGGAGAAGGTCCGGCAGGCGCTGCGGGAGCGGCTGCGGGCGCTGGGAGAGTCGCTGAAGGCCCAGCTGGAGCGGCAGAAGGAGGAGACCGTTCTGGCCGCCGGGAGGCAGGTGGAGCTGCTGCAGGAGGCGCGCGAGAAGGGGGATGCTTCGAAGGTGCAGGAGGCGGTGAAGAGCGACCCCCGGCCCATGATCGTGCTGGCGGTGGCGCTGGCGGTCGTGCTCTTCGTGCTGCGCCGGCTGGGCCGGGCGCTGTAGGCTAGCCGGCCGAGCCGATGCTCCGGTGGCCGGTCTCCTCCCGGAAGACCCTCAGAAAGGCGCGCACGACCTCCGGATCGAACTGAGTGCCGGCGTTGCGCCGGATCTCCTCCACCACCATCTCGGGCGGCATGCCCCTGCGGTAGGCCCGGTCGCGCACCATGGCGTCATAGGAGTCGGCGACGAAGATGATCCGGGCCATGCGCGGGATCTCCTCGCCCCTCAGCCCGTCCGGGTATCCGCGGCCGTCGTAGCGCTCGTGGTGGTGGCGGACGGCCGGCAGGACGGGCTCCAGGCCCCGGACGAACTTCAGGATCTGCACCCCGAGGTCCGGGTGGGTTCTGACTATCTCGAACTCCTCGGGCGTCAGGCGGCCGGGCTTACTGAGTATGGAGTCCGGGATGCCGATCTTGCCCACGTCGTGCAGCAGCGCCGCGACGGTGAGGATCTCCACCTCCTCCGGCGGCAATCCCAGCTCCCGGCCGATGAGCCCGGAGAGCCGGGCCACAGCCCGCATGTGCCCGCCGGTGTAGGAGTCGCGCACGTCGGCTGCCTCCGCCAGTGAGAGGAGAACGTCCGTGAGCTGCGCCCCGCCCGGATACCGGACCCGCGCACCGACCGGCAGCTCCGCCACCCTCTCGGGGCTGGACCTGGCCTGCTCCAGCCCGCCCAGCACGGCGTCCAGAACGAGGTCCGGATCGCGGTCGGACTCCTCCAGGAGGGTGTAGCCGACCGTGGCGCGCAGCGGAACCCCGCTGGCAGAGGTCAACTCCGCGACGAGCCGCTGGATTCCGCGCGCCGTCCGCTGGGCCCTGAGGCGGCTGGAGCCGCTCAGGATCACGGCGAACTCGTCGTCCCGCAGCCGGAAGACCCGCCGCTGCCGCCGCTCCAGCTCGCGGCCGATGCTCCGCAGGAGCTCGTCTCCGGCTTTCGGGCCGCGCGCGCTGTTGTAGTGGCGGAAATGCTCGATGTCCACCGCGAGTACGGTGAGCGAACCCTCCCGGACCAGCTCCTGCCGCAGGACGTGCTGGAAAGAACTCTGATTCGGAACCCCGGAGACCGGGTCCCGTCCGCCGGGAGCCTCGCCGGAGTTCCGCTCCACCGCGGTCGCCACCTGTCCGGCGAGCAGCTTCAGCACCCGTTCCTGATCGGGTCCGACCTCCGCCCCGGCGACCACCACGGCTCCCCAGCCCTCGCCCGTCCCGGAGACCAGCGGGATGGCCGTAAGCCCCTCCAGCTCCCCCGCGCGGCCCTCCCGGCGCAGCACCTTCCCCTCGCGCGCGCTGCGCAGCACCAGCCGCTGGATCTCGGGGTGCCACCAGCTGGGGTAGGAATCGTACTCTCCCCCGGCGACCGTCTGGTGGCGGTACTTGTCCAGGGCCGCCACGTGTGCGTACGGAGCCCGGGTGATCTCCGCGGCGACCCCGGCGGCCCAGCGCAGGATCCCGTCGAGATCCGAGACCGCCAGCATGGGGGAGAGGCGCGAGACGGCTTCCCGCACCCGCTCCATCGAGCCCTTTTCGTGTGCGTGCGCCCGCGCGAGCCGGGCATTGTGCTCCCGCAGACCCGCGATCTCCAGTCCCAGAAACCAGGAGCCCGCGCAGAAGGCTCCGATCAGGGCGGCCCACAGCAGGGGCCCGGATGCGACCGCCGCCGCAGGATCTCCGGCGGCGGCCCCGACCGCGGCGAGATACCCCGCCGGCAGCGCCAGCGAACCCAGCGCCATCCGGCCCGGGCTGGCCGTCCAGGGGATCCCGAGAGCGGCCAGGAAGAAGAGGGGGAAGAGCGGAGAGGCCGGACCGCCGGTGCCGGCCACCAGCAGAGCCGCCATCAGCGCATCCGCCAGCACGATGACCAGCCGCTCCCGGAAGAGTGTCGCCGGACGTCCGAAGGCGAGCATTCCCCCGAAGCCCGCCGCCAGCACCACGGCGGCGTAGGCGAGCCAGCCCCCCTCCACAGCTCCCCGGCTCAGCAGCAGGAGGAGGAAGAAGGCGAGCAGAATTCTGAAGAGCCCCGTGCTAGGCAAGACTTCTCACGCACCCGTCATATTAATATCTCGGGAGAGCCGAACCTCCACCCATCCTCCCGGGGGCCATCTACGCCGGCTTTCACCCATGATTATGCCCTATATGGCGGATTTTTGTAATATCTAATCTGAGGCGGAGACCGGAGTTTTTCTGCTTCTGGTAAATTTGATTACATCCTGCGGCGAATATCCGGCGCAGCCGGCGGCTCCGGGAGCCGGCTAGAGGGGGGTAGCTTGTCTCACGTACATTTCCAGCCGATCGGCGGGGCGGCGGGGGACATGACGCTGGCGGCTCTGGTCCACGCCGGCGCGCCGCTGGAGGAGGTCTCGGCCGTGCTGGAGGGGCTGGGGGTGGGATTCAGGATCGCGGCGGAGCCTGCGCAGGTGAACGGTGTGGGTTCGCTGCGCCTCGCTGTCGGGTGTCCGCCGGAGCGCGTCCACCGCGACTTCCGCGCCGTCCGGGAGATGATCGAGGCCTCAGATCTCCCCGCCCGTGCGAAGGAGCGAGCCGTGGGGGCGTTCCGACGGCTGGCGGTCGCTGAGGGACGTGTCCACGGCCGGGACCCGGAGGAGGTCGCCTTCCACGAGGTCGGGGCGGTGGACTCCATCGTGGATCTGGTGGGGAGCTGCGTGGCGCTGGAGCTTCTGGGGGCTGAGACGGTGAGCTGCGGTCCGCTGCCGCTGGGCGGCGGGGTGGTGAGGGCGGCTCACGGGCCGCTGCCTGCGCCCGGCCCGGCGACGCTGGAGATCCTGAAGGGCTCGAAGGTCCGCTGGGAGGAGGAGCGGCACGAGATGACCACCCCCACCGGCGCGGCCCTTTTGGCCGAGCTCACCGGCGGCACGTTCACCGACGCCGCTCCGCCGATGACGCTGAGGTCGGTCGGCTACGGCGCGGGGAGGGCGCGCTTCCGGGGCGTGCCTAACCTGCTGCGCGCCGTGGTCGGGGAGCTGGAGGGGGTGAGGGGGGATCTCGTCCTGCTGGAGGCCAACGTGGACGATGCCCCCGGCGAGGTGCTGGGGGCCGCGGTGGAGCGGCTTCTGGACGAGGGAGCGCCGGATGCCTGGCTGGAGCCCATCTTCATGAAGCGCGGCCGCGGCGCGTACAAGCTGTGCGCCCTGGCCCCGGCGGGCGATCTTGAACGCCTGGCGCGCCTCCTGATGCGCGAGACGGGCACGCTGGGCGTCCGGCACCACCCGGTGGGCCGGACGGTGGCCGGGAGGCGCACGGTGGAGGTGGAGCTGCCCTACGGCCGCTGCCGGGTGAAGGTGGGAACGCTGGACGGCGAGGACTTCATCGCCGCTCCCGAGTACGCCGACGCGCTCCGGCTCGCGCGTGAGAGCGGAAAGCCGCTCTCGCGCGTGTACGCAGACGTCCGGGTCGCCGCGGAGAGGGACGAGAAGTGGTAGTGCTGGCGCTCGCCGGCGACGTGATGCTCGGGCGGGGGGTGAACGAGGCGCTGCGCGGAATGCGCCCCGAGGAGCCCTGGGGGGAGGTGCTGCCCCTGCTGGAGGCCGCGGATCTGCGCATCGTCAACCTGGAGTGCGCCATCACGGATCACCGGCGGCGGTGGGAGCGCACGCCCAAGGTCTTCCACTTCCGCGCCGATCCCGCTGCCGTGGAGGTGCTGCGCGCCGCCCGCATAGACGCCGTCTCTCTAGCCAACAACCACACGCTGGATTACGGGGAGCGGGGCCTGCTGGACACCCTGGAATGCCTGGAGAGGGCCGGCATCCGGTACGCGGGGGCGGGCCGCGACCGGGAGGAAGCGGCCCGCCCGGCGGTCCTGGAGGCCGCCGGGGAGCGGGTTGCGCTGGTGGCATTCACGGACAACGAGCCGCCCTTCGCCGCCGGAGAGGACCGGCCGGGCACTAACTACCTGCCGGTGTCCCTGGAGCCGGAGGTGCTGGGCCGCGTGGAGGCGGCGGTGGGGGCCGCGCGGAGGGCAGGAGCGAGGACCGTCGTCTTCTCCAACCACTGGGGGCCGAACATGATAGAGCGCCCGAGCGAGGGCTTCCGGCGCTTCGCCCGGGCGGTGGTAGACCGGGGCGCGGACGTGTACTACGGGCACAGCGCCCACATCTTCCAGGGGGTTGAGGTCTACCGCGGCAGGCCCATCCTGTACGACACCGGCGACTTCATAGACGACTACGCCGTGGACCCGCGTCTGCGCAACGACCGGTCGTTCCTCTTCCGGGTAGGCATCGAGGGGGGCGAGCCCCGGCGGCTGGAGCTCTTCCCGGTCCGCCTGCGCTACGCCCGGGTGGGGCCGGCTACCGGGAGCGAGCGGGAGGAGATCCTGGACCGTATGGAGCTCCTCTCCGGGGAGCTGGGCACAGGGTTCGACCGCCGCGAGGACCGGCTGGAGCTCACTCTCCCGGGCGGCTGATCACGCGGTCCACCAGCCCGTACTCCCGCGCCTCCTCAGGGCCCATGATGAAATCGCGATCGGTGTCGCGCTCGATCTTCTCGTAGGGCTGGCCGGTGTGCTCGGCCAGGATCTCGTTGATGCGCCGCTTCATGTTCACCAGCTCTCTGGCGTAGATCTCCACGTCGGAGGCCTGCCCGCCGATGCCCTGCGCGGCCGGCTGGTGCAGCATGATGCGGCTGTTCGACAGCGCGCTGCGCTTGCCCTTCGCGCCGCCGGCGAGCAGGAACGCCCCCATCGAGGCGGCCATGCCCAGCGCCGTCGTGGTGACGTCGGGCCTGACGAACTGCATCGTGTCGTAGATCGCAAGCCCCGCCGGGACGCTGCCGCCCGGGGAGTTGATGTACATGTGGATGTCCTGTTCGGGGTCCTCGCTCTCCAGGTGCAACAGCTGCGCCATGACCGAGTTGGCTACCTGATCCACCACGGGCGTGCCGAGGAAGATGATCCGGTCTTTCAGCAGCCGGGAGTAGAGGTCCATCGTCCTCTCGCCCATGGGCGTCTGCTCTGTTACATAAGGGATTATGGGCTGCGAGTTGCGTGGCATCTTCAGCTCCTTCTCGGTAGCTTCCCGCGCCGCTCGAAACCGATTGTATAACAGGGGAGAGGCCGGTCATGGAAAGAGGCCGGGAGAGTGCTCCCGGCCTCTTTCCCCGGTGAGTGTGCGCAATTCTCAGGCGCGGGAGACGTTCTCCGCCTGCATCCCCTTCCGGCCTTGGACCGCCTCATAGCTTACCCGGTCGCCCTTCTCGAGGGACTTAAAGCCCTCGCCGAGGATTCCGGTGTGGTGCACGAAGATGTCATCGCCCCCGTCGTCGGGAGAGATGAACCCGTAGCCCTTCTCGTCGCTGAACCACTTCACTGTTCCTTGGGGCATAGACGAACGCCCGCCTTTCTTTCTCTCGGGCTGCAGGGCTAAATTAAAAGGCCGCCCCAGCTTGCGGGCGGCGTTCTGTTTAGCGCAGCAACCACCTTCCACTTGCCCAAACGAGTATACCAGAGCGTCCGGCGGCCTGCACGCGCCAACGCTCTACCACTGCTCTAAGAAGCCGCTCTCCAGCAGCTCGGCACAGTCCCGGAAGACGGCCGCAGCCCCGGCCTCTTCGAGCTCCCCCCGGCCGAACGCCCCCCCGGTCAGCACCGCTGCCGTCCGCAGCCCGGCCTGCTTTGCGGACCGCACATCCCAGATGGCATCCCCGACGGCCACGGCCTCCTCCGCCGCAGTCCCGGCCCGCTTCAGCGCCTCCCTGAAGAGGTCCGGGGCGGGCTTGGACTCCTCAACCTCGCCGGAGGAGACGACGCCGGAGATCCTGCCCTCCGCCTCCAGCTCTTCCAGATGGTGCTCGAGCTCCTCCGGCTTGGCGCTGGTGGCGAACCACACCTCTACGCCCCGCTCCCCGAGAAACGCGATGAGCTCCTTCGCACCGGGTAGCGGGTAGCCGTGCTCCTGCAGCTGCAGGTATATCTCGCCGTGCAGCTCGCTGGCCTCCTCCTGCGCCTCCGCGCCTTCCACAAACTCCGGCACGAGCTTGTCAGAGCCCTTGCCGATCTGACGGTGTATCTCGTAGCGCGGCACCTCCAGCCCGAGCCGCCGGAAGGCCCGCGCCCAGGCCTCGACGTGCAGATAGTTGGTGTCCATCAGCGTGCCGTCCACGTCCAGGATCGCAGCCCTTACCACCTTCTCCTCCTCACACCCGGAACATCTGCATTAGAATAATGACGGCCATGAAGCACCAGGAGAAGACCGTCCGGCTCCCCCTGCACGAGCTCCACGACGCTCTGGGAGCGGAGTTTACCCGTTTCGGAGGATGTTTAGTCCCCGCGGACTACGGAGACGCCCTGGCCGAGCTCGCCGCACTCGAACACGGCACCGGCCTGGTGGACCGCTCCTTTCGCCCGATCTTCCGGCTCTCGGGGCGCGATCCGTCCGAGATGCTCCGGGCCGTCGTCACCAACGAGATCCCACAAGAGCCAGACCGCGGCGCCTACGCCGCCCTGCTCTCGCCGAAGGGCCGCATCCAGACCGACCTGCGCATCCTGAAGACCGGGGAGACCGCGATCCTCCTGGATACCGAACCCGAAGGAGAGACCGCCGCCCAGAAGATCCTGGGCCGCTACGCCCCGTTCTCCCGCCTGAAGCTCGAGACCCTCTCACCGGAATGGGGCATGCTCGGCCTCTACGGCCCCCAGGCCCCCGCGCTCCTGAATCTCAACCTCCCCGAACACGCCAGCTCAGAGGTGGAGATCGGCGGAGCCCGCCTGCTCGCCGCCGGAACCGCCCACCCCCTCCCGGGTTGCGACCTGCTGGGACCACCCGCCGCCCTCCGGACCGCCTGGGAGACCTTGATCTCCCGCGGCGCCAGACCCGCCGGCCTCCGCGCCTTCGAGACCGCCCGCATAGCCGCCGGCATCCCGCGCTTCGGAGCAGATATGGACGATGCCGTCTTCCCCGCCGAAGCCGGCATCCTGGAACGGGCCGTGAGCCTTAAGAAAGGCTGCTACCCCGGCCAGGAGACCGTCGCCCGTATGCACTACCGGGGCCGCCCCAGACACACCCTGCACCGCTTCACGGTCACAGGCAAAGCCCCCGCCGGAGCCGAGATCCTGCAGGAAGATGCCCGGGTCGGTGCCCTCACCAGCATATCCCCCCTCCCGGTAAGAGGAAAAACCCTCGCCCTCGGCTACCTGCACCGCAAGGCAGACCCGGAAAAACCCCTGCACGCCGGAGACGCCGAACTTCAACCCTTCTAATCGAGAGCCGTTCTCACTAACCCCGCGACGGCCCGCAGGCCACTTTGTAACGCGCTTCGGAGGGCGCTTTTATTGAGAATGTTTCGTAAAAACCCCCGCACCGGGATTCGCTCATCTCGAAAACCCGCTTGAAAAGGGCGATTCGGGAAATTTCAGTATACATTCTTATTTTCAGTCTCATATCATTGTCGGTTCTACCGAGCTATGTTTTAATAGCTAGCAGTAGCAAGCTGTACCGTAATACAGGCGAAGGACGCGGGGTAGGATGCTGAAGATAGAGAACTTGCGCGTAGCGGTTGAGGAGGGTGGCGAGATCGTAAAGGGCCTCGATCTCGAGGTCGGCAGGGGTGAGATCCACGCCATCATGGGGCCCAATGGTTCTGGCAAGAGTACGCTGGCCAACGCGCTCATGGGCCATCCCCGCTACGAGGTGACGGGGGGGTCGGTAACGTTCGAGGGCGAGGATTTGCTGGAGCTGGAGCCTGACGAGCGGGCGCGGCTTGGGGTCTTCATGGCCTTCCAGTATCCGAGTGAGGTACCGGGGGTCAGCGTGGCCAACTTCCTGCGCACGGCGGTCAACTCCGTGCGGGAGGAGGAGCTCTCGGCGATGGAGATGTACCGGCTGCTGCAGGAGAAGATGCGGGTCATGCAGATCGACCCCAGCTTCGCCGAGCGGTATTTGAACGAGGGCTTCAGCGGTGGTGAGAAGAAGCGGAACGAGATCCTGCAGCTGCTCATGCTCCAGCCCAAGCTGGCCATTCTGGACGAGACCGACTCCGGGCTGGACATCGACGCGTTGCAGGTGGTCGCCCGGGGTGTGAACGAGATGCGGGGCCCCGAGTTCTCCGCGATCGTGATCACGCACTACTCCCGGATTCTGCGCTACATTGAGCCTGACTACGTGCATGTCATGCTCGACGGCCGGATCGTCACCTCCGGTGGCAAGGAGCTGGCGGACGAGCTGGAAGCGAAGGGCTACGACTGGGTGCGGCAGGAGTTCGGGGCCGGCACTCAGAGTTAAGGAGGGAAGGATGCCAGAGGAGAAGAGCATAACCGAGCTCGGGCTCGACGAGTACAGGTACGGCTTCCGCGATCCGGAGGAGTACTTCTTCAAGACCCCGCGCAAGGGGCTGGACCCGGAGATCATAGCCATGATCTCCAAGCACAAGAACGAGCCCGAATGGATGCTAGAGTTCCGGCTGAAGGCGCTGGAGATCTTCCTGGAGAAGCCGACCCCCACTTGGGGCGGCGACCTCTCCGGGCTGGACTTCGACGACATCTACTACTACATCCGGCCCGTTGAGAACCAGGGGCGCAGCTGGGATGAGGTGCCGGAGGAGATCAAGAACACCTTCGAGCGGCTGGGCATCCCGCAGGCCGAGCGCGAGGTGCTCGCCGGGGTGGGCGCGCAGTACGAGAGCGAGGTCGTCTACCACAACCTCAAGGAGGAGTGGGAGAAGCAGGGCGTCATCTTCCTGGACATGGACGGCGGCCTCAGGGAGCACGAGGATATCGTGCGCCAGTACTTCGGCACGGTCGTCCCGCCGGACGACAACAAGTTCGCGGCCCTGAACAGTGCGGTGTGGAGCGGCGGTTCGTTCGTCTACGTGCCCGCGGGCGTGCACGTGGACATCCCGCTGCAGGCCTACTTCCGCATCAACGCGGAGAACATGGGCCAGTTCGAGCGGACGCTCATCATCGCCGAGGAGGGCTCCTACGTCCACTACATCGAGGGCTGCACGGCGCCGACCTACACCACCAACTCGCTGCACTCGGCGGTGGTGGAGCTGATCGCCAAGCCGGGGGCGCGCATCCGCTACTCGACCATCCAGAACTGGTCGCACAACACCTACAACCTCGTGACCAAGCGCGGGGTGGCCTACGAGAACGCCACCATCGAGTGGGTGGACGGCAACCTCGGCTCCAAGCTCACGATGAAGTACCCGGCCGTCTACCTGATGGGCGAGGGGGCGCACGGCGAGATCCTCTCGGTCGCCTACGCGGGCGACGGGCAGCACCAGGACGCGGGCGGCAAGGTCGTGCACGCGGCGCCGAACACCACCAGCCGCATCACCTCCAAGTCCATCTCCAAGGGGACCGGGCGCTCCAGCTACCGCGGGCTTCTGAAGGTGCACGAGGGGGCCGAGAACTCCAAGAGCCGTGTGGAGTGCGACGCCTTGTTGCTGGACGAGAAGGCCCGCACCGACACCTATCCCTACATCGAGATCGAGGAGAAGAAGGTCACGACCGAGCACGAGGCATCGGTCTCGAAGGTCGGCGAGGACCAGCTCTTCTACCTGATGAGCCGGGGCATCCCGGAGGACGAGGCGATGGCGCTCGTGGTCAACGGCTTCATCGAGCCGATCGCCAAGGAGCTGCCGCTGGAGTATGCCATCGAGCTGAACCGCCTGATCCAGCTCGAGATGGAGGGGTCGGTCGGCTAGGCAGCGGCGCCGGCCGCCACCGGGCTAAAACAGTGAGGTTCTGTGGGGGCGGGCCGTCAGGGTTCGCCCCCATCTCGGCGAAGCGGAGGTTTTACGATTTGAGCACGAACGGCGTTCCGGAGGTTCTCAGAAAGGCGGGTTTCACATCCGAGACCGTAAAGGCCCTGTCCTCTTACAAAGACGAGCCGCGCTGGCTGGCCGAGAAGCGCCTTGAGGCGTGGCGGGTCTTCGAGGAGACCCCCATGCCCACGCGCAAGGACGAGGCGTGGCGCTACACGGACATCTCCGAGCTCGGGGAGCTGGAGAGCTTCGTGCCCTACGCCGCGAGCCCGGACGTGACCCGCGAGGGCGACCTGCCGGGCGCCGTGCAGCGGCTCATCCGGGAGGGCGAGGAGAACTCGGCGCTCCTGGTGCAGCACAACTCCGAGACCACGCTGCGCCGGGTGGACGAGGAGCTCTCTTCCAGGGGCGTGATCTTCACCGACCTGCACACCGCTCTGCGGGAGCACGAGGATCTGGTGCGGGAGAAGCTCTTCGACCAGGTTCCGGCGGGCTACGACAAGTTCGCCGCGCTCTCCGCGGCGCTCTTCGCCGGCGGCACCTTCCTCTACGTGCCGCGCGGCGTGGAGGTGGAGGTGCCGATCCAGAGCTACTACTGGCTGGACGTGGCGGGCTCCATAATGCCGCGCACGCTGGTCGTGGTCGAGGAGGGGGCCTCCGTCACCTACATAGATGAGTACGCCTCCGCCGACGCCGGGGAGCCGGCGCTCTCCAACGGAGCCGTCGAGCTCTTCGTGGGCCAGGGGGCCAGCCTGCGCTACGTGTCGCTGCAGAACTGGGCGCGCAACGTCTACCACTTCAACACCATCCGGAGCGCCGCCGGCCGGGACGCGACCATCAACAGCCTGGTGGTCTCCTTCGGCGCCACGCTGAGCCGGACGAACGTGGAGGCTGGGCTCACGGCCCCGGGCAGCGACTCGGAGATGCTCGGGCTGTACTTCGCCGACGAGGACCAGCTCATAGACCACCACACCCTTCAGGACCACATCGCGCCCTCCGCGCACTCGGACCTGCTTTACAAGGGGGCTTTGCGGGATGAGTCGAGGGCCGTCTTCAGCGGGCTCATCCGGGTAGAGCCGGGCGCTCAGAAGACCGACGCCTACCAGACGAACCGGAACCTGATCCTGGGCACCGACGAGGCGATGGCCGTCAGCCTGCCGAACCTGGAGATCATGGCCGACGACGTGAAGTGCTCCCACGGCTCCACCACCGGGCAGGTGAACGAGGATGAGATCTTCTACCTGATGAGCCGGGGCGTGCCGCGGCAGGAGGCCGAGAAGCTGGTGGTGTTCGGGTTCTTCGGCGAGGTCACGAGCCGCGTCCCGCTCAGGGGCCTCAGGGAGAAGCTGGACCGGGCCATCGAGGAGAAGATCGGGCTCGGCTTCGAGGAGCGTGTAGCCTAAAGAGAGATATGAGCGAGTACCACAAGATAGCCCGGGTAGGAGATATCGCCCCCGGCGAGGTTAAGGTCTACGAGCTGGAGGGCCACCGGGTCGCCCTGTGCAACGTGGACGGCGAGCTGCACGCCATAGAGGACGTGTGTACCCACGACGCCGGGCCGTTGGATCAGGGCGAGCTCTCCGGCAAGGAGATAAAGTGCCCCCGCCACGGGGCCAAGTTCGACGTGACCACCGGCAGGGCCCTCACCCTGCCCGCCGTAAAGCCCGTGCCCAAGCACGAGGTGAAGGTGGAGGACGGCGACGTCTACGTGGCGCTCTCGGAGGCGAAGGTCACCGGGACCCGGCGGAGGCGGCGGAGGTAGCGCGATGTACGACGTGCGGCAGGTGAGAGAGGACTTCCCCATCCTGAAGCGCCGGGTGGGCGATAGGCCGCTCGTCTACCTGGATAACGCGGCCACCTCCCAGAAGCCCCGGCAGGTGCTGGACGCGCTCACGGAGTACTACGAGCGGCACAACGCCAACATCCACCGCGGCGTGCACCGGCTGGCTGAGGAGGCTACCGCCCTCTACGAGGAGGCCCGGCGGAAGGTGGCGCGCTTTTTGGGCGCGCCGGATACACGGAGCGTTGTCTTCACCCGCGGCACGACAGAGAGCATAAACCTGGTCGCCTACGCGTGGGGCCGCAAGAACCTGCGCGAGGGCGACGAGGTGGTCCTCACCGAGTCCGAGCACCACTCCAACCTCGTTCCCTGGCAGCTCGCTGCGCGGGCGGCTGGGGCGAAGCTGCGCTTCATCCCCGTCCGCGAAGACGGCGCGCTGGACATGGAGGCGGCGGAGCAACTGATCGGGCCGCGCACCCGGCTCGTCGGGTGCATCCACGCCTCCAACGTGCTCGGCACGATCAACCCGGTAGAGAGGCTGGCGGCGCTGGCCCACGCCCACGGCGCCCTGATGCTCGTGGACGGGGCGCAGAGCGCGCCGCATGTGCCGGTGGACGTGAAATCTTTAGGCTGCGACTTCTTCGCGGCGAGCGGGCACAAGATGCTCGGCCCGACCGGGGTCGGGGTGCTGTGGGCCCGGCCCGAGCTCTTGGAGGAGATGGACCCGTTCCTGGGCGGGGGGGAGATGATCCGGGAGGTGCATCTCGAGTACTCCACCTGGAACGACATCCCCTACAAGTTCGAGGCCGGAACTATGAACATCGCGCAGGCTATAGGGCTCGGGGCGGCGGTGGACTACCTGAGCGGGCTTGGGATGGAGAACGTCCGGGAGCACGAGCGGCACCTCGGGGAGTACGCCTACCGGCGGCTCTCGGAGCTGGAGGGGATCACCATCTTCGGACCCGAGAAGGACCGGACCGGGGTTGTGGCCTTCCACCTGCCGGACGTGCACCCGCACGACCTCTCGCAGCTCCTGGACGAGGAGGGTATTGCGACCCGGAGCGGGCACCACTGCTGCCAGCCTCTGATGCGCCGGCTCGGGGTGGCGGCCACCGCGCGGGCCAGCTTCTACCTATACAATACCGAAGAAGAGGTAGACGCGCTGGTCGAGGCGGTGCAAAGGGCGCGGGAGTTCTTCGGAGCATTCGCGAGATGATGCGCGAGCTCTACACGCAGGTCATCATGGACCACTACCAGCGCCCCCGCAACCGCGGGGAGCTGGAGAACCCCGACCTCAAGGAGCACCTGCTCAACCCGCTCTGCGGCGACGAGGTGACGGTCTACGCCCGGTTCGAGGACGGCAAGGTGGCCGAGGCCACCTTCACCGGCCGGGGCTGCTCGATCTCCCAGGCGTCGGCCTCGATGATGACCGGGCGTCTGGTCGGCAAGAGCCGGGAGGAGGCCGCCTCCGAGATCGAGTGGTTCAAGAGGGCCATGACCGGCGAGGAGCAGTTCTCCGAAGCCGACGACCTGGCGGCGCTCAAGGGCGTCATAAAGTACCCGTCGCGCATCAAGTGCGCCACGCTGCCCTGGACCGCCTTCCAGGAGGGGCTGGAGAAGCTCTAGCGCACCGGCCGCGCTTCTCCCGGATATCCTGTATGCTGCCCGTGTCCGGCACCGGGTGAGAGGAGGAAGCCGTGCTGCGGGTCAGGGATTCGATGACGCGGGATGTGGCCACGCTGGGGCCGGAGGCCAGCGTGGCCCAGGCGTGGGCGCTGTGCAGGGAGCGGAGGATCCGCCACATCCCCATCGTGGAGGGCGGGAGGCTCATCGGTCTGGTCTCGGACAGGGACCTTCGGGACGCCAGCCCGCCCCGGGCCGCCGGCGGCGAGGAGAACGTCTTCGGGTGGGCGAGCATGCGGGAGATCATGACGACGGATCTCGTGACCATACACCCGCTGGACACCATAGATCGTGCGGCGAGGGAGATCTACGAGCGCAAGATCGGCTGCCTGCCCGTGGTCGCCGACGGCGAGCTGGTGGGCATCATCACCTCCTCGGACATGATGCGGACGCTCATAGAGCTCTTCGGGGTGCGCGGTCCCGGCGTGTGGCTGGAGGTGGAGGGGGTGCCGAACCGTCCGGGCACTCTGGCCGCCATAGTGGACGTGATCCGGGACCGCCAGGTGAACATCGCCAGCGTGCTCGTCGGCCCGGGCCACCGCGCCCGCGAGCGGAATATAGTCCTGCGGCTGGAGACCACCACCCCGACCGGCATAGTGAACGGGCTGAGAGAGGCCGGGTACCGGGTGAGCGTGGTGGAGTCCTCGGCCCCTGTGGAGACGACCTACGAGGAGTCGTAGCGGGCCGGTCCTCCGTGTTCGCCGAAGGTGTAGGGGACCCGGTTCGCCAGCCGGAAGCGCCCGGTGGCGAAGATCAGGGCCAGCAGCAGGTAGGTGGCGAAGGCCCGCAGGGTCCCGGCTTCCCGGTAGCGCCGGTCGGAGACGTAGACCCTCTCGCCGAGGATGCCGAAGCGGCATCTGCGGCCGAGGCGCCGGATCAGCTCTATGTCGTCGAACTTCAGGGAGGGGTCGAAGCCGCCGCTCTTGAGGAAGGTCTTGCGCCGGATCACGATGCAGTGCCCGGCCCCGGAGGGCAGCAGCCTGGCGGCGGCCCGGAAGAGGGCGTTGAACAGGAGGTGGAAGCAGTAGATGGGAAGGGTGGAGCGGTAGGGGAGGTAGCGGGGGCAGGCGAGGTCCAGATCGCGGCGCTCGAACTCCTCCAGGAGCTTCCGCAGGAAGTCGCGGTGCAGGCGGACGTCGGCGTCGAGGAAGACCAGGACATCTCCGGCGGCGCGCCGCCCGCCGAGGTTCCTCTGGTTCGCCACCGGCGGGCCGGTCCCGAGCAGCCGCACTCCGGGGAACCGCTCCACCACCCGCGCCGTTCCGTCCCGGGAGCCGCCGTCGACGACCAGGATCTCGTCCGGGCGGAGGGTCTGCCGGGAGAGGTCTGCGAGCAGCGCGCCGACGGTGCCCTCCTCGTTTAGCGTGGGGATGACCACGCTGACCCGATGCATCTCTCTCTGTGGGCTAGCTCCCGAAGAGGGGCTCGAACCCGGCCGGGAACTGGCGGCGGATGTCCCGCATCTCGCCCTCTGTGACGGCCTCCTCCAGGACGCTGAAGACGGCCCGGGTGTGCTTGCGGGCCTCCTCCAGGCTTGCGCCCTCCTTCTCGCCCACCTGCTGGAGGAAGTCGTCCGGCGAGTAGAGGAGGCTGCGCTCCGGCGGCCGGCGCTCCAGGTGCTCTGCGACGCCCTGCGGGAGCTGGGCTGCGAGGTACTTGCCCTCCCCGCCGGCCAGGTAGTCTCCCAGCGTCGCGAGCACGGCGTAGGTGGCGCGCTCGGCCTCGGCCTGCGTGCCCAGCCCGGCGCGCTCTCTGACCCGCTCGATGAACTCGTCGTGCTGCATATCGTTGCCTCCCTTCTGGTGTCCGCTCTCTTGCCTCTTACCCGCTGCGGCCGGCCGGGGAACGTGCCGGTTTAGCCGGCAGAGGGGCGAGGGTAAGGGGTGTGGCAGCGCACACTAATTTAGGAAGGAGCGACTTGAGATGCCCGAGATCTGCTACGTGCTCTCCAGCGAGGAGACAGACCCCAACGACCTGGTGCGCAACGCCCGGCGGGCCGAGGAGGCGGGGTTCTACGGGGCCTGGATCTCCGACCACTACCATCCCTGGGTAGATGCTCAGGGGCAGAGCCCGTTTGTGTGGTCGGTCATCGGGGGGATAGCGGCCGTCACGGAGCGGCTGCGGTTGGGAACCGGGGTCACGTGCCCCACGATCCGGATACACCCGGCGATCCTGGCCCAGGCCGCCGCGACCTCCCAGGTGATGCTGGAGGGCCGCTTCTTCTTCGGGGTCGGCAGCGGCGAGAACCTGAACGAGCACATCCTCGGCGACCGCTGGCCGGAGGCCGACGTGCGGCTGGAGATGCTGGAGGAGGCCGTGGCGGTGATCCGGCTCCTGTGGGAGGGCGGGAACAAGAGCCACCACGGCAGGTACTACACGGTCGAGAACGCCCGCCTCTACACCCTGCCCGGCGAGCTGCCGCCCATCTACGTCTCGGCCTTCGGTCCCAAGGCAATCGAGGTCGCCGCGCGCATCGGAGACGGATATGTGGGCACCGCTCCGGAGAAGGAGCTGCTGGACGCCTTCGCGCAGAAGGCCGGCCCGGACAAGCCCAAGATCGGGGAGATGAAGGTCTGCTGGCACGAGGACGAGGCCGAGGCCCGGCGCATGATCCACCGGCTGTGGCCGAACATAGGGCTGCCCGGCGAGCTAGCTCAGGAGCTGCCGAGCCCGAAGCACTTCGAGCAGGCGGCCTCCATCGTGACCGAGGAGATGGTGGCGGACACCCCGCCGACCGGACCGGACCCCGAGCCGTACCTGGAGAGCATCCGGCAGTACGAGCAGGCGGGTTACGACGAGGTGTACCTGCACCAGATCGGCCCCGATCAGGAGGGCTTCTTCCGGTTCTGCGAGCGGGAGATCCTGCCCCACTTCAACTAGCCGCCCTCCGGCCGCGCGGCATAATGACGGCATGAGAACGCGGGAAGACCTCGTCCGGGCCGTAGCTGCCGCGGGGGTCTCCGACCCCCGCGTCCTGCAGGCGGTGCGCGAGGTGGACCGGGCCGGGTTCGTCCCGCCGGAGTTGGCCGGGCGGGCCTACGAGGACCGGCCGCTGCCGATCCCGCACGACCAGGTGACCACCCAGCCCTCGCTCTCGGCGAAGATGGTCGAGGCCCTCGGGTTGCGCGGTTCCGAGCGCGTCCTGGAGGTCGGGGCGGGCTACGGATTCCAGACGGCGCTGCTCGCCCGCCTCGCCGGTTTTGTCTGGAGCGTGGAGCGCTGGCCGGACATCGCCGCTGCGGCCCGGGAGAACCTGGAGCGGTACGGCGTCGAGAACGCCCGGGTGGTGGTCGGCGACGGCACGGAGGGGCTGCCCGAGCACGCCCCCTACGACGCGATCCTGGTAGCGGCGGCGTTCCCCGAGGTCCCGCCGCCGCTCGTAGAGCAGCTGGCTCCCGGCGGGCGGCTCGTCCAGCCGGTAGGTCCGGGCGGGAACGAGGTGGTGACCCTCTTCGAGAAGGAGACCGGCGGAAGCCTGGTGCGCCGCCGCAACATTACCGGAGCCTACTTCGTCCGGCTCTACGGCCGGCACGGGTACGCTGAGGAGTAGAGGGCCGGGGTTAAGGAGGCGGCCCGGCGGGTAGCATCTCCGTGATGTGCCGGCGGACTCTGGAGGTGTGTGGATGGTTGAGATCGGATACACGATGATGTGCGAGCAGCGCTCGCCGGGAGACCTGGTCCGGGATGCGGTCCACGCCGAGCGGGCCGGCTTCGACTTCGCCGTGATAAGCGACCACTACCACCCCTGGCTGGAGGCTCAGGGGCACTCTCCCTACGCCTGGTCGGTGCTCGGGGCGGTCGCCCAGGCGACGGAGCGCATCCCGTTGATGACCTACGTAACCTGTCCGACGATCCGCTACCACCCGGCGGTCGTGGCCCAGAAAGCCGCCACCGTCTCGCTGCTCTCCGGCGGGCGCTTCTCTCTAGGACTTGGGGCCGGAGAGAACCTGAACGAGCACGTGGTAGGCGCGGGCTGGCCGCCCGTGGACGTGCGGCACGAGATGCTGGCCGAGGCGGTCGAGATCATCCGGGACCTCTTCGGCGGGGGGTACGTCACCTACCGCGGCGCCCACTACGCCGTGGAGGACGCCCGGCTGTTCGACCCACCGGAGGAGCCGCTCGAAGTGGGGATAGCCGCGAGCGGCCGGGAGTCCTGCAACCTGGCCGGAGAGTACGGGGATTTCCTGATCGCGGTCGAGCCCGAGAGGGAGCTCGTGCAGATGTACCGCGAGGCCGGAGGGGATGGCGGGAAGGCCGTGGCCCAGCTGCCCGTCAGCTGGGGTCCGGACGAGGCCGAGCGCCGCAGGATAGCTCACGAGCAGTTCTCCTGGCTGGCTGCCGGCTGGAAGGTGATGGCCGAGCTGCCTAACCCCGTAAACTTCGAGGCCTACACGCAGTTCGTGCGGGAAGACGATGTCGCAGAGCTCGTCCCGTGCGGTCCGGAGGTCGAGGGGATCGTGGAGGGCGTCAAACGGTTCGCAGACGCCGGCTTTACTCACGTCGCGCTCGTGCAGATCGGCGACGCCCAGCAGGAGTTCTGCGAGTTTTACCGGAGCAAGCTCGGGCCGGCTCTGAAGGAACTCTAAGAGAGGTGCCTGTGGAGGAGCAGCAGGTAGAGGCCGGGGGCAGGATCAAGCGGCGGGAGGAGCCGGAGTTTCTGCGGCAGTTTGGTACGCCCTTCGCCCTGGTGGACGAGATCGGGGGGGAGGTCTCATACGCGCTCAAGAGCGACACCGAGGAGCTGGAGGAGTACGCCGGGCGGTCCGTCCGGGTGCGCGGCTTCCTGGTGGAGGGCTTCCCGGTCGAGCCGGGAGCACCCGGCTACATCAGCGTCACGGAGGTCGTTGGGGAGGGGTGAGCCTGGAGTGCGAGGTGGAGATCCCGGCCGGGGAGCGACCCTGAGGGGGAACCTGGCAGTGCCGGAGAGGTAGCGGGCTTGGCCGGCGGGCCCCGGTCGAGCTCGGCGCGGAAGAGAAGGAGCTTGAGGTAGTCCCCGGGGCCTCGCACCTCTTCGAGGAGCCCGGCGGGCGGCCGGTTTAGCTCCCTTCCCGCACCGGGTATCCCCTTTAGGGAGGAGGTGGATAGCATGAGCAGCCGTTCGAGGAAGAGATCCAGAGAACCCCTGAGCCCGGAGCCGGAGGCGACGCCGCACGTGCCCGGGGAGGGCAAAGGGAGCCCTTCCTCCCGCCAGGAAGAGTCCCGCGAACCCTCCGAGGACGAGGAGAAGCGCCGGGTGGCCCGCAGGCTCAGAGATCGGGAGGCCGGCGATCAGGAATCGTAGCCGGCCTCAGCCGGAGAGGTAGCGCGCCTTGAGGTGGCGCTTGAAGACCTCCGAGTCGAGCGGACGGCCGGTAGCTTCGGAGATCAGCTCGTCCGGGCTCCGGAGCGCACCCTTCTCGTGCACGTTCTTCCGCAGCCAGTCCAGCAGCGGCGCGAAGTCTCCCCGCTCGATGCCGGACATGATCTCCGGTTCCTCCCGCCGGGCGGCGTCGAAGAGTTGTGCGGCGCTCATCGCTCCCAGAGTGTAGGTCGGGAAGTAGGCGAAGAGCCCCTCGTACCAGTGGATGTCCTGAAGGCATCCGTCGCGGTCGTCCGGCGGGACGACCCCGATGAGCTCCCGCATCCCCTCGTTCCAGGCCCCGGGCAGGTCTTTTACCTCCAGGCCGCCCTCGACCATGGCCTTCTCCAGCCGGTAGCGCAGGATGACGTGCGCCGGGTAGGTCACCTCGTCGGCGTCTATGCGGATCAGGCTCCGCTCCACGCGCGTGCAGCGGCGGTAGAGGTTCTCCGGCTCCCACGCCGCTCCGCTGCTGCCGAAGATCTCGCGCATCACCGGAGCCGCGAACCGGAAGAACTCCGGACTGTGTCCGGCCTGCTTCTCCACCAGCAGCGACTGGCTCTCGTGCAGGCTCGTACTGCACGACTGGCCGACCGGCTGCAGACGCCACCTCCGCGGGAGCCCCTGCTCGTAGAGAGCGTGTCCGGTCTCGTGCAGCACGGTCAGAAGCGACTTCATGGGGTCGTTCTCGTCGTAGCGGGTGGTGACGCGCACGTCCTGCGGCATCCCCATGCAGAAGGCGTGGAGGCTGGTATCGAGCCGGCCGTGGTCGAAGTCGAAGCCGAGGGTCTCCATCATCTTGAGGGCTATCTGCCGCTGGCTGCTCTCGTCGAACGGCCCTCCGAGCGGCGGTATCTCCGGCTCCCGCTCCTGCCTGGCGAGCACCTCTTCCAGGAAGTCCGGCAGGAAGGCGGCGAAGTCGTCGAAGAGGCGGTCTATCTTCTCCGAACTGCCCCCCGGCTCGTACTCGTCGAGCAGCGCGTCATACGGCGGGATGCCCAGCTTCTCCGCTTTGGCCCGGCCCGCTTCCCGCACGAGCTCCAGCACGCGCTCCAGACCGGGCCGCACGGCGGCGAAGTCGTTCGCGGGGCGCGCCTCGCGCCAGACCATCTCGCATGCGGATCTCGCCCGCGAGAACTCGGAGATGAGCTCTGCATCCAGGGCGCCCGCGTGGACCCAGGACCGCCGCATCTCCCGCAGGTTGGCGGCCTGCCACTCATTGAGGCCGCCCTCGCGCTCCGCCTCATCCAGCAGCTTCTCTACTTCTGGGTCGGTGAGCAGCTCATGGCAGACCACGCTGAGCGCCGCCAGCTGCTCCCCGCGCGCTCCGGCGCCCCCCCGCGGCATCATGGTCTGTGTGTCCCAGTGCAGCAGGCTCAGGGCACCGTACAGGTTCCCCAGCCGCTCGAAACGCTTCTCCAGCCGCTCGTAAGCTCGCATTCGCACCTCTCTAGCAAGAAATCCGGGCCACGGGCGACTATATCACGTTCCCGGCCTACCCGAAGAGGCCGACCAGGGCGCAGGGAGCGCCGAGCAGGAAAGAGAGCGCGAAGGCGAGGGTGAAGAAGACGTTCTCCTCCGAGACGTAAGTGTAGAGGCGGCTGTAGTGGAGGACGAACAGGATGGAGGTTGCCGAGATCCCGCCCATCAGGACCGCCGTCACGCGCAGGGTCTCCAGCAGCCCCAGGTACCCTACTACGGTGTCGGCGTGTAGGAGCAGCAGCCCGAACCACGTGAGCGCGCCGAGCGTGCTGAAGGCGAAGACCGCGCCCAGACCGCAGAGCACCGGCCGGGAGAAGAGCGGCCCCCGGACGTAGGCATGCAGCTCATCTTCCCTCTTGGCGGGCCTGGGAATCACCGCCCTTAATATATCCCGTCTCGCGCCAGACCTCCAAGCGGCCGCGCAGGTCCCCGGTGTGCAACTCCAACTCCGTGCCATCCGGGTCGAGGAAGTTGACCGTCATGCCGCCACCGCGCTCGACTGGGTTGCGGACCCGGAGCGGTGGCCTCGGGACCCGGTCCAAAAGGGCTCCTCTTCGTACCCACATACGGCTTCAGCCTATGGTATATTTCGTGTACGCGCACACATACACAACATTTGCGACAGTCCGGCGTTTGCGGCGCGGCCCAAAGAGGGCAATCATTTTGAGAGTATCGGATATACCGCTTCTCGAAGTCGGCTGGCTTTGCGGGGGAGGGGGCTGACGCTCGAGAGCTACCGGGTTTTAGGGGGATAGAGGGTAGTATAGAAAGGAGCAAAGTGGAACTCAGGGCGATTCTCGAGGCTCTGCCGGGGTTGGAGGATGACGAGCTGCAGAGGCTGGATCGAGCTCTGCACCAGAGGATGGAGGCTCAGACGGGGCGTCCGGCCTCCGAGGTGGTGGAGTACCGGCCTTACAGCGACGGCGTTCTCCAGTCGGAGATCCGTTACTACACCCGGAGAGACGGGAGCCGACGTCCTCGGGGGCCGTACTGGTACTTCCGCTACCATGAGGGCGGCAAGCAGAAGAAGCTCTACCTCGGGAAGACCGACGACCCGGAGGGGGCGCTGGTGGAGAAGCGAGGGGGCTGATATGGAGAATATGGAGATCAGCGAGGGAGGAGCGTGAGATGCTACCGGCGGAGGTCACCAAGCACCGTTTCACGGTCGAGGAGTACCACAAGATGGGCGAGGCCGGCGTCTTCGGCGAGGACGACCGGGTCGAACTCGTCGACGGGGAGATCGTGGAGATGACCCCCATAGGCTGGCGCCACGTCGAGGCTGTGGACCGGATCGCGCGCTTGCTGTGGGGCTGGGGCGAGGATCGCCACCGCGTGAGCGTGCAGAACCCCCTGGTGCTTCACGAGTACGGTGAGCATCAGCCGGACCTGATGCTGTTTTCGGAGGGATTCTCCCGCCTTTCTCGCTTGCCCGAGGCCTCCGACGTGCTCCTGGTGGTCGAGGTAGCCGACAGTTCACTCTCCTACGACCGGGCCGTCAAGCTGCCACGCTACGCCGCAGCGGGGATCCCGGAGGTGTGGATCGTGGACCTCACGGGCTCCGAAGGCGCGCTGGAGCTCTACGCACACCCCCAGGCCGGACGCTACCTCGTCTCTCGCCGGTACGGACCCGGCGATCCGGTCGTCTCCGTGACCGTGGAAGGTCTGTCGCTCCCCGTGGACGAGGTCCTGCCGTGAGGGGACGCCGGGAGGTCTACGGGTGAGCCGCCCCGGGAGACTCGTGTGTGTTTCGGGCCTTTCGAAGCCCTTGCACTAGCACACCTTCATCCCGGAAATCGATCCGGATACAGAGCAAAGGTATAGAGCACGTCCGGGTCTATTCGCAGGTATACGGCCTCGCCCCACGCGCGGATGTCCTGGCCGCCGCTAGATATGTACAGCTCGTTCAGCGCCTCGAACTCCGGCTCGCCGGCCGGGATCAGGGCTGCCCGGCCGTGGGCGATGATCGCAAGCGCGCTCCCCTCGTAGTACGTGAGGCTGACGGCCGGACGCCGGGCGACGTGCCGGGCGCGGGCAGCCGCTGCCACCGTCGGGATGTGGAAGGCCCCCCGGTAGAAGAGGGCGCCCGTGGGCGCGACGCGCGGCTCGCCCCGCTGCGTGACCGTCGCCAGGGCCACGTTTCTTATCCCCCGCAGGTGGTTGGCGAGTTGCTCCGCCGAGAGCGAGTGCTCCGGCATCCGGAACGAGCTGCGCAAAAACTCCCCGGCCCGCCCGATGCTGCGCTCCAGCAGCTCCTGCAGCCGCCGCAGGTCCTCCGGAGTCTCTCTCACTTCGTGACCGCCACCTTGCCGCCGGTCATATCCGCAAGCTCGTTTGGGGCGAGCCGGAAGACGTGGTTCGGCGTCCCGCCCGCGGCCCAGACCTCGCCGTACCGCATCAGGTCCTCGTCTATGTAGGTCTGCAGCCGCTCCGGGTGGCCGACCGGCGGCACACCCCCGATGGCGAAGCCCGTGTGCTCCCGGACGAATTTCGCGTCGGGCTTCTCGACGGGTTCACCGGCGAGCTTGCCGATCTTCGCCACGTCCACCCGGTTCGCGCCGCTGGCGAGGATAAGGATCGGCCGCCCGGAGTCCCGGCCCCGGAAGACGAGGGATTTTACGATCTGGCCCACCCCGCACCCGACGGCTCGCGCTGCTTCTTCGGCGCTGCGGGTGGTCTCTTCGGTCTCCACAACGCGGTGCGGATAGCCGCGGCTCTTGAGCTCTTCCTGCACCCTCTGCGCGCTCGGGGGCAGCCTCTCGGGTATGCGCAACGCTTCCTCACCTGCCTTCACTAGCCGGCCGCAAACCTGCGCCAGCAACCCTACCACAATTCCCTGGGCGGGTGGACGCGCCGCGTTCCGCCGGTTACGCTGCCGTTGTGCGGCGCTGAAGCGCCGCGGAAGATAGAGAGGGAGCTCCTTGAGAGTACGCACTTTCGAAGAGAGAGACATAAAACCGCTCGGGAAGCTCTTGTCGCTGGCCTTCGGCGGCGCTCCCGGCGAGAGCGAGGAGTACTACGACCCGGAGAGGAACCCCCGGCTGGACCCGGATCTGGTCTACGTCGCGGAGCTGGATGGCGGGGTCCGGGCGACCGCCACGGTGCTGCCGCTGGAGGTGTTCGTGGACGGCGGGCCCGCTCCGATGGGCGGCGTCGCGGCGGTCGCGACCCACCCGGCCTACCGCCGGCGCAGGCTCGCCGGGGAGCTCATGCGGGCGGTCCTCGGCGGGATGCGGGAGCGGGGGCTGCATCTCTCCATGCTGGACCCCTTCGAGCACTCCTTCTACCGGGCCTACGGTTGGGAGCTCGCGGGCGACGCCGTGCTGTACACGCTCGAGCCCGGCCGGCTCGCCCGCAGCCCGGAGCAGAAGCACCTCCGGGCGTACCGGGGCGGGGATCTTGCGCGCATGAGAGAGCTCTATGAGCGGCAGGGGCAGCGGCACCAGCTCTGCGTGCGGCGGGGGGAGGGGAGCTGGAGGAAGATCCTCTCCGGCGAGGAGCTGGAGGCGGCCGTCTATGCGCCCGGCGGTGAGGTGGAGGGGTACATCATCTACCGGCACAAGAGGTGGCCGGAAGGCAGGAGGCCCGCGCGCACGCTCGTGGCGGAGGAGCTGGTCTGGGGCACGCCGCGGTCCCTGAGCGCGCTGCTCTCCTTTCTCGGTTCCTACGACTCCAAGGAATTCGACATCCGGCACTACACCTCTCCCGCGGAGCGCCTGCACCCTCATCTGGAGAGCGCGCACGTAAAGATGGAGCTGGAGCCGGACAACATGCTCCGGCTGGTGAGCGTGGAGGGAGCGCTGCGGCTGCTGGAGCGGTCCGCTGCGGAGCCGCTGGTGCTGGAGGTCTCAGACGAGGTGCTGGCGGAGAACGCCGGGGAGTACACGCTCGGGGGCGGGGAGGCTGTCCGCGGAGCGGAGGTGGCGGAGAGGGTCGCGCTGGACGTACGGCGGCTGGCGCAGCTCTACGCCGGGTATCTCTCCGGGGAGCAGCTCGTCCGGCACGGGCTTGTGCGGGGGACGGAGCGGGGGCTTGAGCTGCTGCAAGAGCTCTTCCCGGACGCCGACCCCTGGCTGTTTCCGCTCGATCACTTCTAGATCGGGGCGATCGGGGGTACAATTAGCGGATTCCTGCAGGAAAAGGGGACATAACGGGAGGCAGCGGTCTTGCTGGAGTTCATAAACCTGGACACGCTTTGGCGCTTCGCCGGCATCCTCCTCATCGACCTCATCCTCTCCGGGGACAACGCGGTCGTCATCGCGCTCGCCGTGCGCAGCCTGCAGGGGCCTGCGCGGCGGCGGGCGATCCTGCTCGGCGTTGCGGGCGCCATCCTCCTGCGCATCTTCTTCGCGCTCATCATCAGCTACCTGCTGGCCATCCCCTTCCTGCAGGTAGCCGGCGGCCTGCTCCTGCTCTGGATAGCCTGGAGGCTCGTGTTCCAGGAGCACGACGGACACGAAGAGGTGCGGGAGGCGCGGAGCCTCTGGGACGCGGTCAAGATCATCATCCTGGCCGACGTGGTCATGTCGCTGGACAACGTCGTGGCGCTAGTCGGCGTGGCCGGCGGCAACGTGTGGCTCGTCGCCATCGGCATCGCGCTCACCATCCCGCTCGTAATCTTCGGGAGCACCATCCTGGCGGCCCTCATGGACCGGTTCCCGTGGATCGCCTACGCCGGGGCCGCTCTGCTCGTCTGGGTCTCGGTGGAGATGATCTTCCACGACCGCGCCACGAAGGACATTGCCGAGTTCATGGGCGTCTTCGCCGTCCGCGCGGTGGGGGTTGTGGCCGTACTCGCCTTCCTGGCCCTCGTCCTCCATTTCCGGCGGGTGCGGCGGAAGAAGAGCGAGGGGGCGGCTTGACGGTGATGGTAAAGTCTTGCAGAGAGAGGCTGTAGAGCTGGCATAGCGAGAGGAGCGCAGATTGTCGGATAGCAAGGTCCGCGACGTGGTTATCATCGGTTCCGGTCCGGCCGGATACACGGCCGCCCTGTACGCCGCGCGTGCCAACCTGGACACCGTTGTCTACCAGGGGATCGAGGTGGGCGGACAGCTCATGCTCACCACCGAGGTGGAGAACTACCCCGGCTACCCGGAGGGGGTTACGGGGCCGGAGATGATGGAGGATTTCGAGAAGCAGGCGGCGCGTTTCGGGGCCGAGATGCGCCCGGACAACATAGCGCGGGTGGACTTCTCCGGGCGGCCGTTCGGGCTGTGGCCCGAGGGGACGGAGGAGCCGGTACTGGCGCGGGCCGTGATCATCGCCACGGGCGCGAAGGCCAAGTGGCTCGGCCTCCCGGGCGAGCAGCGCCTGATGGGCCGGGGCGTGAGCAGCTGCGCCACCTGCGACGGCTTCTTCTTCCGGGACAAGCGCGTGGCGGTCGTCGGCGGCGGCGACACCGCGATGGAGGAGGCCCTCTTCCTCACCAACCACGCCGAGAAGGTCACCATCATCCACCGGCGCGACGAGTTCCGGGCTTCCAAGATCATGCTTGAGCGCGCCCGCCGGAACGAGAAGATCGACTTCATCGTCAACACCGTGGTCGAGGACGTGCTCGGCGAGGAGAAGGTGGAGGGGCTCCGGCTCCGCAATGTCAGGACCGGTGAGGAGAGCGAGCTTGCGGTGGACGGCTTCTTCGTCGCCATCGGTCACAAGCCCGCGACGGAGATCTTCCAGGGGCAGGTGGAGATGGACAAGGGCGGCTACATCCTCCAGAAGGAGCACACGATGACCAGCGTGCCCGGCGTCTTCGCCGCCGGAGACGTCTCGGACAGGCGCTACCGGCAGGCCGTGACCGCCGCCGGAGACGGCTGCCGGGCGGCCATAGACGCCGAGCGCTGGCTGGAGGAGCAGGGCGAGGCCGAAGACGCCGAGGACCCCGCCAGATGGGGTCTCGACAAGGAGCCCGGGAAGGCTCCGGCCAGACCCCGCAGCAGGTAGCCTACTTACCGGCCGCCAGCCACCGCTCGAACTCCGGGAGCGGCAGGCAGTTTATTACACTCTCCCTGCTGACCCAGGCCCGGCGGGCCTGCGAGACGCCGAACTTCATGTACCCCAGCGCCCGCTCGTCGTGGGCGTCGGTGTCTATGGTTATCCGGACGCCGGCCTCCACGGCCTCGCGGACGTAGGGAACGGCGAGGTCCAGGCGGTCCGGATAGGCGTTCAGCTCCAGCGCGGTGTTCGTCTCCCGGGCCTCCCGGATCAGGCGCGATACGTCCACCGCGTAGGGGTCGCGGTGGTTCAGGATGCGCCCGGTCGGGTGCCCGATGGTACGCACATAGGGGTTGTGCATGGCGCGCACGATGCGCTCCGTCATCTCCTCTTCGGGCATCCCGAACGCCGTGTGCACGCTGGCGACCACGAAGTCCAGCTCGGCGAGCAGCGCGTCCTCGTAGTCCAGCGTGCCGTCCCGGAGGATATCCACCTCGGCACCGCAGAGGAGCCTTATCTCGCCGTAGCGCTCGTCCGCCCGGCGGACGGCCGCCAGCTTCTCGAGCAGCCGCTCCGGAGGCAGGCCCCTGGCGACGCGCAGGCTCTGGGAGTGGTCGCAGAAGGCCAGGTACTCGTAGCCGAGCCCGATCGCGGCTTCGGCCATGCTCTCTAGGGTGCCCTGGCCGTCGGAATAGTTGGTGTGGACGTGCAGATCGCCCCGGATGTCTGAGAGCTGGATCAGCTCGGGCAGTTCGCCCCTCTCGGCGGCCTCTATCTCGCCCCGGTCCTCGCGCAGCTCCGGCGGGATGTACGGCAGGCCAAGCCGCTCGTAGATCTCCTCCTCGGTCGCTGCGGGCTCGTACTCGCCGTCCTCCCCGATGCGCCGCAGGCCGTACTCGGAGATGTTGAAGCCCATCTTCACCGCCCGCTCGCGCAGGGCCACGTTATGGGCCTTGCCGCCGGTGAAGTGGTGCAGCAGCGAGCCGAAGGCCTCGGGCCGCACTATGCGCAGGTCTATCTCCACCCCGGCGCACTTCACGAAGACCTTCGCCGGGCCGTGCGCCAGCACCTCCCCCACGAACGGCGCGCCGGCGAACGCGTCGGCGAGCGCCTGCGGGTCCCGGCTTGAGGCTACGAGGTCCAGATCGCCGATCGTCTCCTTCTGCCGCCGCAGGGACCCGGCCACCTCGGCCCTGTCTGTGGCCGGGTGCCCGCGCAGAAACTCCAGCATGCGATCCGCGAGCACGGTAGCCTCATCCAGCAGCATCCGCCGCTCCTGCGCGTCGTACTTGCGGGCGGCCTGAAGGATCTTCTCCTCGCTCTTCCTGCCGAAGCCCTTGAGCCCGGCGATGCTGCCCTCTTTCAGCGCCGCCAGCTCCTCCACGCTCGTTATGCCCAGCTCGCGCCAGAGCCGCCCGGCGGTGCGCGGCCCGACGCCGGGCAGGCGCGTCACCTCGACCAGACCGGGCGGTATCCGCTCCTGGAGCTCGGCCAGAATCTGCGGGGTGCGGTCTTCGGCCAGCTCCCGGATCGCCTCCGCCGTCGTCGGCCCGACGTGGGGCAGCTCCCGCAGATCCCCCACCTCGCTCACCGGATGCCCCAGAGCGCTCACCGCTTCGGCTGCCCGCTGGTAGGCCAGCACCCGGTAGTGCTCCTCGCCGTCGATCTCCATCAGGGTGGCGATGGTCTCCAGCGCCCGGCGGATCTCCTCGTTCTGCACGCGGCGGCCTCCGTTTCAGCTTCTCGGCGGTCTGTGACGTCTCAGACCGGATTATACGGGGAGGCGCTGGAAATTCCCGGTGCGGGCGTGTATGGTTCGTGCGGCAACGTAGTCTCGGGAAACCGCAGAGCGATGAGGGGGAATCTGATCTCTCGGGCCTCATCCCCGGAGTGGTAGCTGCCGGATGAACGTTCTGGAAGCCTTCGTGCTGGGGGCTCTGCAGGGGCTGACCGACGTGCTGCCGGTCAGCGCTTCCGGACACCGGGCGTTCGTGGGGCAGGCCTTCTTCGGAGAGGAGAGCTACAGCCCGGACCTCCTCGGCGCGCTGAACCTGGCGACCGCTCTGGCCGTGCTGCTGGCCCTGCGGGGCGAGGTGGTAGAGATCCTCCGCTCGCTGCGCTCCGGCCGGGGACCGGGGCGCCGGGTGAGCTTGCTGGTCGCGGCGGCGGTGACGCCCGCGGCCGTGATCCTCTACACCTTCCGCGAGGCCGCCTCCGGGGTCTACGACAACCTCTTCGCCGTCGGGGTGCTGCTGCTGGTCTCGGGACTGCTCCTGTACATCGGGGAGGAGCTCGGCAAGCGCACCCGGCCGCTGGAGTCCCTGAGCCCGCCGGGCGCGATACTCGTCGGGCTCCTGCAGACGCTGGCCGTGCTGCCGGGTATCAGCCGCCCGGGGGCCGCCATCTGCGGCGCGATGCTGGCCGGGATCACGCGCGAGGGTGCCGCCCGCTTCGCGCTCCTGCTCTCGGTGCCCCTCCTGAGCGCCACCGGGCTGTGGCGCCTCTTCTATCTGGAGTCGGTCGAATCCCCGGATGCCAAGGCCCTCATCCTGAGCTGCCTTACCGCCCTTGTCTGCGGGTATGCAGCCGCCCGGCTGCTGCTCGTCCTGGCCCGCGAGTTCTCGATGATGATCTATGCCTACTACTTGTGGACCGCCGGGGTCGCAGTGATCCTCTACGCCGCGATGTTCGGCTAGAATACCTCCGTGGACGCACTGCAGCTCCTGATACTCGCCCTTCTGGGCTTCTTCGGAGGAGCCCTCTCGGGTCTGGCCGGTGTGGGCGGCGGCGTGCTGATGGTCCCCCTGATGGTGCTCGGCCTCGGACTGCGCCCGAAGGTGGCCATAGAGCTACCAGCCTCGCCGTAGTGCTCTTCGTCGGCGTCGTAGGCGCCGCCGGATACTTCGCCACCGGCTTCGACCGCTTCGCAGCACTCGTGCCCCTGGTCGCCGGATGCGTCGCCGGAGCGTGGCTCGGAGTACGCGACCTCACCCCGGATGCCTACCTGCGCGGCGGATTCGCCCTCTTCATGGTCGCGGTCGCCATCCGGCTCTTCGCCGACGCTGCGAACATCGTTTAGCATGCTCTAAACATTTTCTTTTCATTTGCAGGAATTTTATGCTTCCGGAACGTGGTATAGTTGCGATTATGGGGCGCAAGGTCCGCACGGAGCTCATAGCCATTTTCTCGAACGCTGCGATCCTGACCTTCAAGCTACTGGCCGGGATCGTAACGGGTTCGGTAAGCATCGTTTCGGAGGCGGTGCATTCGGCTTCGGATCTGGTGACCTCTTGTGTGGCGCTCATTGCCGTCTGGAGGTCTGAGGAGCCGCCGGACAGGAATCACCACTACGGGCACGGGCGGATCGAGAACCTGGGCGGGGTAGTTGTGGGGTTCATGCTCTTCGGGGCCGGGGTGTGGGTGATCTCCGCTGCCGTCCGGCGGATTCTGCATGGGGGGGAGATAGCGTACGTGGGGGCCGGCATCGGGGTCATGGCTGCTTCTGCGGTCATAAACCTCTTCGTGGCGCGGTGGTTGTTGAAGGTGGGTCGGGAGACCGACTCGCGGGCCATAGAGGCGGACGGGTACCATCTGCTCACCGACGTGTGGTCGGCTGCGGGTGTGGCGCTGGGGTTAGTTGCGGTATGGCTTACGGGCTGGACCGTGCTCGACCCGATAATCGCGGCGGCCATAGGGCTTCTGATCCTGTGGACGGCGCTCCGGCTGATGAGTCAGGGGTTCAGGGTGCTCCTGGACGAGAGCTTGCCGGAGCGGGAGATGGACCTGCTGGGACGGATCATCGAGGAGCAGAGCCGGTTGGAGCCGCGCATCCGGGGCTTCCACAAGCTGCGGGCCCGCAAGAGCGGTCCGCACCGCCACATAGACTTCCACCTGCAGCTGGAGCCGGAGACGCCGGTGCGGGAGGCGCATCTCATCTCCGATACGCTGGAGGAGAAGATCCGGGAGAACCTCCCCAACTCGGACGTGCTCATACATCTGGAGGACGACCGGAGTCTGAGGCGGACCCGGTGACGGTGAAGCATCCGGGGCCCGGGTGCGGTATGCTTACCCCTCATGGAGCGCTTCAAGGACACCTCAAGCCAGCCCAGCCGCCGCGAGATTCGGGAGGCCCGGCGCCGCAAGGGTGGCGGGGCGCTGGAGTTCCTGCTCATACTTGCCATCTCGTTCGCGCTGGTCTTCGGGGTTGTGCGTCCGTTCATCGTGGAGGCCTTCTACATCCCCTCGGAGAGCATGGAGCCCACCCTGCAGGTGAACGACCGGGTGCTGGCGGCGAAGTTCGTCTACTACTTCACCACGCCCGAGCGGGGGGATATCGTGGTCTTCCGGAGCGTCGAGAATCCGGATGAGGATCTGATCAAGCGCGTCATCGGGCTGCCGGGAGATACGGTGGCGATCCAGGGCGGCACGCTCTTCGTCAACGGTCAGCCCCGGCAGGAGCCCTACGTGGCCCGCGGCGTTGGCGGCTTTGCGACCTTCGGCCCGGTAACCGTGCCTGAGGGGCACTACTTCATGATGGGGGACAACCGCTCCAACTCCCAGGACTCCCGGGTCTTTGGACCGGTGCCGGAGGAGAACCTGATCGGGGACGCCTTCCTGCGTTTCTGGCCGCCGGGCCGAATAGGACTCATCTAGAGAACCGCTACCTGTTGTAGAGGCGGGACAGCTCGCGCAGCCGCTGCGCCAGCTGCGGAGCAGCTGCGTCCGGCCGCATCCGCCACTGCCAGTTACCGGCCGGGGTGCCGGGCGTGTTCATGCGGGCCTCGCTTCCGAGCTCCAGGAGGTCTTGCATGGGGATGACGGCCACGTCCGCCACGGACGAGAGCGCGAGTCGCACGAAGTCCCAGACGGAGGGCTCCTCGCGGCCGAGGTAGCGCCGGGCGAAGCTCCGTTCCTCCTCCGTAGCCGAGGCCCACCAGCCCGGGGTGGTGTCGTTGTCGTGGGTGCCGGTGTAGACGACGAAGTTGGGGTCGGTGTAGTTGTGCGGCAGGTATTCGTTCTCCGGGTCCGTGAAGGCGAACTGGAGCACCTTCATACCCGGCAGTTCGTAGCGCCGCCGCAGCCTCTCGACCTCCGGAGTGATGGTCCCCAGGTTCTCCGCAACCACCGGGAGCTCCCCCAGTTCGGCCCGCAGGGTCTCGAAGAGCCTCGCCCCCGGTCCCTCTACCCACCGGCCGTTCCTGGCCGTGGGCTCCCCGGCCGGGATCTCCCAGTATGCCTCGAAGCCCCGGAAGTGGTCTACGCGCACGATATCGCAGAGGGAGAGCGCCATGCGCAGGCGGCTCTTCCACCAGCCGTAACCCTCGCGTTCCATCGCGCTCCAGTCGTACAGCGGGTTGCCCCAGAGCTGGCCGGTCTCCGAGAAGTAGTCCGGGGGCACCCCGGCGACCACGCTCGGGTCTCCTCCGGAGTCCAGGTGGAAGAGGTGCTGGTTGGCCCAGACATCGGCGCTGTCGTGGGCGACAAAGATGGGGATGTCGCCGAAGATCCTCACCCCGCGCCCGTTCGCTGCCCGCCGCAGATCCCAGAAGTGCCGGAAGAACAGGTACTGCGCGAAGCGCTGGAATTCGAGCTCGTCCGCGAGCTCGCGCCGGGCCTCCTCCAGCGCTGCCGGATCGCGCGTCCGCAGCTCCCGGCCCCACTCGTTCCAGGCCCGTCCCCCGTGCGCGCGCTTGAGCGCCGTGAAGAGGGCGTAGTCCTCCAGCCACCAGCCGTTGGCCCGGCAGAACTTCCGGAACCCCGGCGGGGGAACGAAGCGTAAGTGAGCCCGCCGCAGGAGCTCCCGCTTGAGCTTTCCGGCGGTCGTGTGGTCCACTGCGTCCCCCGGCGCATCCGGTGGCGCCTCGTCCAGCAGCCCGTCCCGCACCAGCCGCTCGGTGCTTATGAGCAGCGGGTTTCCGGCGAAGGCCGAGTAGGACCGGTAGGGGGAGCCGTCGGGCCCGACCGGCCCCAGGGGGAGCATCTGCCAGATCCGCTGCCCGCCTGCGTGCAGGAAGTCCAGAAACCGGTACGCCTCCGGACCCAGCTCGCCGATCCCGCACCCTCCCGGCAGGGAGGTCGGGTGCAGCAAGACACCGCCCGAGCGTGCGAACCTCATCTGGCGGTTGTCAGGCCACTTGCGTACACGGAGCCTCATTATAGAGAAGGACGACTCTCCGGCGGGAGACGGGCCGCTGCGACTCCAATCCTCTCCGAACCTCGAGGGTGGGGGCACGCTACAATATCCGCTGCAAGGGCGTGTGAAGGCTGCACCGGGGGTTTTGCGGACCGGATGTCGGAACCGAAGCTCGATGTCAGGGAAGTGCTGCTCTCCGCGGAGGAGATCCGGGAGAAGGTGGACGAGCTGGCGGGAAGGATAACGCGGGACTACCGGGGAGAGAAGCCGCTCCTGGTCGGCATCCTGCGCAGCGCGTTCGTCTTCCTGGCCGATCTGATGCGCCGGATGGACCTGCAGTGCGAGGTGGACTTCATGGAGGTGAGCTCCTACGGCACCGGGACCGCCTCAAGCGGCGTGGTGCGCATCCTCAAGGACCTGCAAGAGGACATAACCGGCCGCCACGTCATCCTGGTTGAGGACATAGTGGACTCGGGGCTCACCCTCTCGTACATCCTGCGCACGCTGCGGCAGCGGGACCCGGCCAGCCTGGAGGTCTGCGCCCTGCTGACCAAGCCCTCCCGCCGGGAGATAGAGGTTCCCGTCAGGTATCTGGGATTTGAGGTGCCGGACGAGTTCGTGGTCGGCTACGGCATAGACTACGCCGGCTCCTACCGCAACCTGCCCGAGATCTGCGTCCTCAAGCCCGAAGCCTACGGAGGGTGATGCCGGACGGGGAAAGAGAGCGCTTCGGCCCCGTGCCGCCCGCCACAGGCTTCGAGCTCTACCGGTACCGGAGCGCCGGACGCATGCGGACCCGCGGCTGGAGCGGGCTCTACTGGGCCCGGAGGACCCCGGCCGGAGACTACGAGCTGATGAGCGTCGCCACGAACGAGGGCGAGCGCCCGGTGCGGGTCGGCACCTTCCCCAGGGAGAGCTTCGAGCGGCTCTACGAGAGGGTCGAGTGGGACTGACCCTACTCCCCGGCCGGAACGGGCTCGGTCTCCGGCTCCGGGCGGCGGACGGTGAGGTAGAGGCTCAGGGCCACGTAGTAGACGAGGTAGAGCAGGGAGAGCAGGACCGGCAGCGGGGCGGGTTCGGGCATCTGGAGCAGGATCGCAGCATAGCAGAGCACCCACAGCCCGGTCAGGCTCAGCGTCAGCCTGCGGAACGCGCGGGTGCGCGAGGGGTAGACGTAGCGGATCGGGATGAAGACCAAGAGCGAGCAGACGAGCAGGATGAACCCCACGGTGTTGGGAGCGAGGTCGAGAACGATGGCGTAGAAGGCCACCACGTTCCAGTAGCTCGGGAAGCCCAGGAAGAAGTGGTCTTCGGTCTTGGCGTCCACCCGGCAGAACTGGTAGCTGGAGGCCAGGAGCGGCAGCGCCGCCAGCGCGACCCCGAACATCCCTGCCGGCAGGTACCCGCTCATCCACAGCAGTACCACCGGGGCCAGCACGTAGGTCATGTAGTCCACGATGTCGTCCAGGCGCCGGCCGTCGAAGCCGGGCAGGGCTTCGCTCACCCGCAGACGGCGCGCCAGCGTGCCGTCGGTGCTGTCTATGAGGAGCGCGATAAGAAGCAGCCACAGCGCCTGCGTTACGTTGCCGTCGAAGGCCGCAAGCAAGATTAGCATGGCAAGCACGGCACCGCTCGCCGTGTACAGATGCACGGCGTACGCCCCGGCCCGGCGCTTCCGGGAGGGTTTGTGATGCGCACCCGGATCCTCCATTCCCACTATCATAGCAGGCGGAGAGAGATCGCATATCAGGAGGCTGAGCTTGGAGCAACGGTTCAGACCGGCGGACGAGGAGTTCGAGGCCAGGGTGCGCGCTGGCCGGCGGGGAGGAGAAGCCGGTCGCCGCGATGCTCGCAACCATGATGTGCCTGCACGGACGGCCCGACGAGGCGGCGTTCTCTAAGCCGGGCTCTCAGCCCGTGGTCGCCTGGAGCGACCGGATGCGGTTGATGGCGCCCGCGATCTCCTGCGGGCGCGGCAGGCTAAGCTCTCCGGGATGTCCCCGGAAGTTCCCGAGCGAGTCCAGCCCGTTCTTCTCTATGGAACGCACCGCCGAGTCCACCACCTCCGCGACCGCCCGGCTTCTGCCCCCAGCGGCGAACTCCCCGATGATGCGGCCGATGGCCTCCGTCTGGCCCGGTTCGGCGAGCTGCTCCAGGTAGGTGAGATCCACGCGCTCCCGGCCCAGCTCGACCGTAGCGAGACCTTTGCCGCGGGCCACCTCCTTGCGCCCGCGCGAGAGGTCTATGGAGGCCGCCCGCACCCTCCGGTTCATGGGCGGCCGCACCTCCCCCTCCTCGTGCGAGGTGCGGCTCGGGTAACGCTCGCGCACCTCGCGGGCGCGGCGCGTCGCGTCGCAGGGCCGGTAGTTCTCCAGTAGGATCACGCGGTCCGCCACGTCCAGGTAGTCCCCGACGCCGCCCACGACCACGATGGTCGAGACCCCCAGGTCCCGGTGCAGCGGCCGCACCGCGTCTATGAACGGCGAGATCGGCTCCAGCTGCACCAGCTCGCGCATGCGCTCGTCCCGGATCATGAAGTTCGTCGCGCTGGTGTCCTCATCCACCAGCAAGAGCGAGGTCCCGATCTCCAGCGCCTCGGCTATGTTCGCCGCCTGCGAGGTGGAGCCCGAGGCGTTCGGGGTCGAGAAGTCCGCCGTGGACTGCCCGCCGGGCAGGTCCCGGATGAAGCTGGAGATGTCCACTCCCGCCACGCTCCGGCCGTCTTCGGCCCTTATCTTCACCGCGTCCTCCCTCGTGACGACCAGCTCCCGGCCGTCGCCCGGCACGTGGTCGTAGACGCTCCAGGCCAGGGCGGAGAGCAGCGTGCTCTTGCCGTGGAAGCCGCCCCCGGCGATGAGCGTCACGCCCTCCGGGATACCCATGCCGGAGATCTCGCCCCGGTTCGGCAGCTCCACCGCGACGCGGAACTCCTCCGGGCTCTCGAACGGCACGGCGCCCTTCCCGAGCGGCCGGTCGCTAGCTCCGCTCTCGCGCGGCAGGATGGCCCCGTCGGCCACGAACGCCACAAGCCCGAGCTCGGGGAGCCGGTTCCGCAGGTGGCTTGCGTCCTCGACCGTCTCTACGTGCTCCCGCGCCGCTCCTTCATCTACTCCGGCGGGAGTGAGCGCGGTCTGCACAACCTCCGGCAGCTCGTCCAGGAGCATCGCCCGGGCGGCCCGGGCGTCCACCGTTCGGCCCCGGGCCGGGAGGCCGACCGCCATGCGGGCCTCGACATAGCCGCTTTCGACCACGATCGAGGAGCGGGGGAGGACGACCTGGGAGGTGCGCTGGATCTCGACCCGTCCGCTCTTGCCCGAGCCTCGGTTGCCTCTGACCGTCCGGCGCACCGCCTGCTCAACCGCCCGGTTCAGGAAGTCCTCGAAGGCGGTGCGGCGCACGGGGTTGCGGAAGAGCTCCGGGGCGAAGCGGTTCTCTTTCGTCCGCACCCGCACCAGAGAGGGCGGCGCGAACGGGTCGCGCTGCACCTTATCTACGAACAGGGTGAACTGCCCGAAGTCGTAGGAGCCCTGCAGGTCCTTGTACGCCCCGTAGCCCTTGCGGTCTATGCGGCTGAGAATCGCTTTCAGGCGGTTCATTCTCGCTCTCCTCCGTCTGTGAGCTTCCCGTTCTGGCTTGCACACCCACACTCTAGGCCCTGCCGAACCGGATGACCACCCCGGCCGTTGAAGTCGGCAAACACATGTAATATATGGTGCGTTTTAGCTGCGATGATGGAGAAGACCACGCTCTACCTGCCTGCGGAGCTGCACCGGTCCCTCAGGGAGGTCGCCCGCCGGGAGAAGAGATCTCAATCGGAGATCATAAGGGCTGCCATTGAGGAGTATCTGGCCGGGAAGCGGCGTCCGGTGCTCAGATCCATCGGGATAGGGGAGGATGGGGAGCTGGCCGCCCGGGATTCCGAGGACTGGCTCCGTGCAGAGTGGGGGCGGCGTCTCTGATCTCCCTGGACACCTCCGGCATACTCGCTTTGCTGAACCGCCGTGATCCGGACCATGAGTCGGTGAGGGGTGCGCTGCTGGCGGACTCTGGGCGGATCTCTATTCTTCCCTGAGCCGGTAGAGCGGCTTGTCGGGGCGGCCGCTCTTTTGGATCTCTATCCGGCCCTCGTCTTCCAGCTCCCTGAGTGCGTTGCGGATCTTTCGCTTGTCCTCTTTCAGGATGCGGTGCCAGTCGGTGGTGGAGTAGAGCACGCCCTTCGGCACCGTCCGCAGGATCTTCAGGATCCTCTCCTTAACCTCCACGCTAGTCCAGCCCCATTCTGGCCCACGCAGTGTGCAGGTTCGGCCTCGCCGCCTCCCGGGCCCGCCCGGCCCCGCTCTCCAGCAGCTCGTCCAGCTCGGCCGGGTTCTCCAGCAGCTCCAGCGCCCGCTCCCGGACCGGAGCGAGGCCCTCGACCACGATCTCGGCCAGATCCTTCTTGAAGTCCCCGTAGCCTCTGCCTGCGTACTCCGCCTCGATATCCGGGATCTTACGCTCCGTCATGGCGGCGTAGATCTGGAGCAGGTTAGTTATGGCGGGCTTCTCCGGCGCGGCCACGATCTCGGTGCCGGAGTCGGTCACGGCGCGCCGGATCTTCCTCCGGATCACATCCGGCTCATCCAGGATGGCGACGTAGCTCGCGGGGCGCGGCGAGCTCTTGCTCATCTTCTCCTCCGGTTCGTCCAGCGCCATCACGCGCGCGCCGGTCTCCAGGATCATGATCTCCGGCACCACGAAGGTCTCGCCGTAGAGGTGGTTGAACCTGCGGGCCAGCGTGCGGGTGAGCTCCAGGTGCTGGCGCTGGTCCTCGCCGACCGGCACCAGGTGCGCGTTGTAGAGCAGGATATCCGCCGCCTGCAGCACCGGGTAGTCAAAGAGCCCGACGCTCGCCGACTCCGCGCCCTCCTTGCGGGACTTGTCCTTAAACTGCGTCATGCGCGAGAGCTCGCCGAAGCGGGCTATGCAGTTCAGCAGCCACGCCAGCTCGGTGTGCTCCGAGACCCGGCTCTGGCGGAAGATGGTGCAGTGTTCCGGGTCGAGCCCCACGGCCAGGTAGATGGCGGCGACCTCCCGGATCTTCTCCCGCAGCACCTTCGGGTCCTGCGGGACGGTGAGGGCGTGCAGGTCCACGATGCAGAAGTAGTTCTCGTAGTCCTCCTGAATGGCCACCCAGTTCTTCAGAGCCCCCAGGTAGTTGCCCAGATGCAGATTGCCGCTCGGCTGAATGCCGGAAAAGACACGCTTTCTCTCGTCTGCCATAAGCTCCTCTTCGACTTCCTCGGCGGAACAAGCCGCTCTAGTCTTGCCTGACTCCGGAATTATCGTACGGTGGGGTGCGGGGCCGCTACGGGAGCGGCCACCACCGGCGGGCGGTGCGGAACGGGATCGTGTGACCTTGATCCATCATCTAAACCTCAGTATAGCGCCGATCGTGCGGGCTGTCATATGTAGGTCGGGCAACCTGCCGGAACTGCGGGAAACGGGGCTTGAAGCGCGTCCAAGCGTCATTGAGCGGGGTCCTTCAGTCGCATCGAACATCCGGCAGAAACCGCCGCCCTTACGTCTGGGCGGCTTCTCTCTGAGAGGCCCAGAGCCCGGTCCTCTCGACCCACCGGAGGGCCGCTTCGGTGTCGGGGGCGAGGAGGGTTATGTGGCCCATCTTGCGTTTGGGCTTCGCGCTGGCCTTGCCGTAGATGTGGACCTTCGGCACCACGCTGCCGCCGGGGGCTATCTTCCCCTGGGAGAGAAGCCGGATCACCGGCTCCAGGTGCTCGCCGAGTATGTTGACCATGACCGCCGGGGTGAGGAGGGTGGTCGGGGCGAGCGGGAGGTTGCATACGGCCCGGAGGTGCTGCTCGAACTGCGAGGTGAGGCAGGCTTCTATGGTGTAGTGGCCGGAGTTGTGGGGCCGGGGGGCGAGCTCGTTGACGTAGATCTCGTCCCCGCCGGCCCAGAACATCTCCACCACGACGAGGCCCACCACGCCGAGCGCCTCGGCGATGCGCACCGCGATCCGGCGGGCCTGATCCTGCACCTCCTGCGGGATGCGGGCGGGGACGATGGAGAGATGGAGGATGTTGTCGGCATGGACGTTCTCGGCAGGGGGGAAGGTCTCTACCTCCCCCTGCGGGGTGCGGGCCGCGATGACAGAGAGCTCTTTCCGGAAGGGGATAAACCGCTCAAGCACCAGCTCGGTCCCGGAGAGCTCGGAGAAGGCCTCCGGGGCCTCCGCCTCCGAGCGGATGACGCGCTGGCCCTTGCCGTCGTAGCCGCCTGTTGCGGTCTTGAGCACGCAGGGGGTGCCAAGCCGCCCGAGAGCTTTCCGGAGGTCCTCCTCGCTGCGCACCGGCTCGTAGGGGGCGACCGGGGCCCCTGCCTCCTCCACGGCCCGCTTCTCGCGCAGCCGGTGCTGGGTGGTGTGGAGCAGAGCGCTCCCCTGCGGGACGTAGGCCTCCTGCTCCAGCATCCGCGCCACCCCGGCGTCCACGTTCTCGAACTCGTAGGTGATCACGTCCGAGGCTGTAGCCAGCTTGCTTGCGGCCTCGCGGTCGCTGTAGGGGGCCACGATCTGGCCGCTTGAGACCTGCCCGGCCGGGGCGTCGGGGGCCGGGTCGAGCACCAGAAACCGGTAGCCCATGTGCCCCCCGGCGAGCGCCAGCATGCGCCCGAGCTGGCCCCCGCCCAGCACGCCTACCGTGCTCCCGGGGAGGATGGTGCGGTTCACGAGAGATCACCCCCCTCCAGCACCTCCCGGCGCACCCGCTCCCGGCGCTCCTCGAGGCTGTGCCGGATCTCCGGGTCTCGGACGGCGAGGATCTGGGCTGCCAGCAGGCCGGCGTTGGTAGCCCCCGCCCGGCCGATGGCCACGGTGGCCACCGGGACCCCGCCCGGCATCTGGACGATGGAGAGCAGCGAGTCCAGCCCGTTCAGGCTCGAAGACCTGACCGGCACCCCGATCACCGGCAGCACCGTCTTGGAGGCGACCATCCCGGGAAGGTGCGCCGCCCCTCCGGCCCCGGCGATGATCACCTCGAGCCCCCGCCGGGCGGCGCCGGCGGCGTACTCGAACATGAGGTCCGGCGTCCGGTGGGCCGAGACCACGCGCTTCTCGTATGGGATGCCGAGCTCCTCCAGCACCTCGCAGGCGTGCCTCATCGTCTCCCAGTCCGATGCGCTGCCCATGATCACGCCTACCCTGGCGGCCACGACACCTCCTCCCGCACTCTCCATCGCCGGAAAAGCAGTGTAGCAGACCGCCGGTGGCGGCGGGAGTTCCGGCGTTAAGACCCGCAACTTCACACCGGTTGGGCGGGTCTTAACGCCGGGTGTAAGATAGCTTCATGCACCGCCGGTTGTGGGAGGTAGACGCTCTGCGCGGGGTGGCCCTGATCGCGATGGTCCTCTACCACCTCTCGTACGACATCGCCATGTTCGGGCACTTCGACCCGGACTTCTTCCGGTCGGGGATCGGGTTGTGGACCGGCCGTACGATAGGGAGCACCTTCATCTTCCTGGCCGGGGTCTCGCTCACGCTCAGCTACCGGCGGGCGAGCGCTGCCGGGGAGGCGGGCTGGCGGAAGTACGCGCTGCGGGGCCTCAGAATCTTCTGCTACGGGATGCTCATAACGCTCGTCACCCTGCTCGTGATCCCCGACGAGCCGATAATCTTCGGCATCTTGCACCTGATCGGAGCCTCGATCCTGCTCTCTTATCCTCTCCTGCGCTTCAAATTGCTGAACGTGGCGCTCGCCCTGGCGTTCGTCACAGCGGGGGTCGCGGTCTACGGAACGCCCGGAGACTCCGTCTGGCTCGCGCCTTTGGGCCTCCCGCCGTTCTCGATGGTGGACTACTGGCCGCTCTTTCCCTGGTTCGGGATCGCACTGCTGGGCATCGCGGCCGGAAACGCCTTCTACGGTGAACGACACCCGGAGGCCGCAAAACCCGCCCCCCCGCTCGCGGGTGGCCTGGCCTTCCTGGGCCGCCACTCGCTCTTTATCTACCTCGTCCACCAGCCGCTCCTGATCGCGGCCCTGATCCTGCTCGGCGCCGGCAGCCTGGAAGCGTTCTAAGATCCGCGGCCCATAAGAAGGCCCTCGATCTTGCGCGCCGCCGCCACGACCGGACCCGCTAGCCGCCCGCCGGGCCGCTCCCCGAGCCGGGCGATGGGACCACTGACACTCACGACCGCAACCACGCCCCCCACAGCACCGAAGACCGGCGCGCTCACACTGGCGACCCCCTCCTCCCGCTCGGCGACGCTCTCGGCCCAGCCCCGCTCCCGGATCTCCGCCAGGTCCGCCTCGTCCAAACCATGCCGCCCCCGGTCCCCGGCCCAGGCCAGGATCACCTTCCCCGCCGATCCCCGCTCTAGCGGCAGCACCGCCCCCACCGGAACCGTGTCCCGCAACCCGCTGACCCGCTCGACCGCCGCCACACAGACCCGCGTGTCTCTCTCGCGCACATATAGCTGCGTACTCTCCCCCGTGACGTCCCGCAGCTCCTCCAGTACCGGCCGCGCCGCAGAGATCACGCCCGCACCCCCCAAAGCTCGCTCGCCCCACCCCAGAAGCCGCAGCCCGAGCGAGTACCGCCCATCCTCCCTTACCACCAGCCGGTGCGCCTCCAACGCCGAGAGCAGCCGGTAGACCGTCGCCCGCGAGTACCCCGTCCCCCCGACCACCTCCGCTAAAGTAGCCGGCCCAGACGCAGCAAGAAACGCCAGAATCGCCACCGCCTTGTCCAGCACCCCGACACCGCTCTTGCTTCCCGCCGCCCCTTGTTCTAAACTGCTCATATATTGGACAAGATATCTCAGAATATGAGACGAATCAACGGCTGGGAGGGGGTCTCCGGCGTTGGCGCTTGAGTGGGATGCCGTCTCTTATGAGGCGCTGGCGGACCCAATGACCCGCTGGGGTGCGGCCTTTCTGGAGCGTCTGGAGCTGCGGGGGGATGAGTGTGTGCTGGACGCCGGGTGCGGCACCGGGCGCGTCACGGAGTTGCTTCTGGAGCGTCTGCCGGGCGGGAGGGTACTGGCGGTGGACGCTTCGGAGGCGATGGTGAGGGCGGCGCGGGAGCGGTTCGCCGGTGAGGGGCGGGTGCGGGTGGAGCGTCGCGACCTGCTGGAGCTGGAGGTTGGGGAGCCGGTGGACGTGGTCTTCTCGACCGCTACTTTTCACTGGATCCCGGACCACGCGAGGCTCTTCCGGCGGCTCGCCGCGGCTCTGAGGCCCGGCGGGCTGCTCGCTGCGCAGTGCGGGGGTGAGGGGAACATACTGCGGGTGCGCGAGGCGACGGAGAGGGTGATGCGCGGCGAGAGGTTCCGGGGCTTCTTTGAGGGCTGGGAGGAGAACAAGGAATATGCGGGTGTGGAGGTGACGAAGGCCCGGCTGGAGGCGGCGGGCTTCGAGCGCGTGCGGTGCTGGCTGCACGAGGAGCCGACGCGGTTCGATTCGGTCGGTAAGCTGGCCGGTTATCTGAGAACGATAATTCTGAGGGGGCATGTGGAAGCGCTGCCGGAGGAGGAGAGAGATCCCTTCGCGGTCGCTGTGGCGAGAGAGATGGCGGCGATGGATGGTCCGCTGCTAGCCGATTACGTGCGGCTGAACATGCTGGCGCGGAAGCCGGAGAGGGAGACTGCCACTACAGGCGTTTCGGTACAGGAGGGATGAGATGAGCAGGCCCAGAACGCTCGCGGAGAAGATATGGGAGCGGCACGTGGTGCGGCGGGCCGAAGGGGAGCCCGATCTGCTCTACGTGGACCTGCACATGGTGCACGAGGTGACGAGCCCGCAGGCCTTCGAGGCCTTGCGGCTCGCCGGGCGGAAGGTGCGCCGCCCCGACCTCACCGTGGCCACGATGGACCACAACGTGCCGACCACCGACGTGGGGCTTGGGGTCAGGGATAAGGTCTCCGCCAGGCAGATGGAGGCGCTGCGCCGCAACTGCGAGGAGTTCGGGATACAGCTGCACGAGTGGGGATCGCTTGGGCAGGGGATCGTGCACGTTATCGGCCCTGAGATGGGGCTCACCCAGCCCGGGATGGTCATCGTCTGCGGCGACAGCCACACCTCCACCCACGGGGCATTCGGGGCTCTGGCCTTCGGCATCGGCACGAGCGAGGTCGAGCACGTGCTCGCCACCCAGACCATACCGCAGAGGCGGCCCAAGACGATGGCCATAACCGTTGAGGGTGAGGCGCCGCCGGACGTGACCGCCAAGGACATCATGCTCGGCATCCTGAACAGGATCGGCACCGGCGGCGGGGTGGGGCACGTCATCGAGTACCGGGGCGAGGCGATCCGCAACCTCTCCATGGAGGGGCGGATGACGATCTGCAACATGACCATCGAGGGCGGCGGGCGCGCCGGGATGGTCGCCCCCGACGAGAAGACCTACTCGTACATCGAGGGCCGGCCGCACGCCCCCAAGGGCCGGGCCTGGGAGGAGGCGCTCGAGTACTGGCGGACGCTGCCCACCGACGAGGGGGCCACCTTCGATAAGGAGGTCTTCATAGACGCGCGGGAGCTCGTCCCCTACGTCTCCTGGGGCACCACCCCGGCCCAGACCGTCCCGCTCGACGGGGAGGTCCCCGAGCCCGAGAACGAGGGGCACGAGCGGGCCCTCAGGTACATGGGCCTCAAGCCCGGCACCCCCATAAGAGAGATAGAGGTGGACACCGTGTTCATCGGGTCGTGCACCAACGCCCGCATAGAGGATCTGCGGGCGGCGGCCCGCGTGCTGGAGGGCCACAAGGTCAAGGAGGGCATCCGGGCGATGGTCGTCCCCGGCTCGATGCGCGTGAAGAGGCAGGCCGAGGAGGAGGGGCTCGACAGGATCTTTATCGAGGCGGGCTTCGAGTGGCGCAACGCCGGCTGCTCGATGTGCCTCGGGATGAACCCGGATATCCTCTCCCCCGGCGAGCGCTGCGCCTCCACCTCCAACCGCAACTTCGAGGGGCGGCAGGGCAAGGGCGGCAGGACGCACCTCGTGAGCCCGGTCGTCGCGGCGGCGACGGCGGTGATGGGCCGCTTCGCCTCTCCCAGCGAGCTCGGCGTCCCCGTGGAGGTGAGCTAGATGGAGCCCGTAAAGAAGGTCGAGGGCAAGGCGCTGCCGCTCGGTTACTCGGACGTTGACACCGACCAGATCGTACCCTCCGACGCCCTCAAGCGCATCGAGCGCACCGGATTTGGGCAGTTCCTCTTCTCCGAGTGGCGCGAGGATGAGGACTTCGTCCTCAACAGGCCCGAGCACGAGGGCGCGGTCGTCCTCATCGCGGGCGAGAACTTCGGGTGCGGCTCCAGCCGCGAGCACGCCGTCTGGGCGGTGCAGGACTACGGCTTTGGGGCCGTGATCGCGCCCTCCTTCGCCGACATCTTCAAGAACAACTGCACAAAGAACGGTGTGCTCACCGTCGAGCTGCCGGAGGAGACGGTGCGGAAGCTGCTCGACGCCGTGCGCGAGGACCCGGAGGCCGAGATCACGGTAGACCTGGAGTCTCGCACCGTAAAGGGCCCGGGCGTGGAGACTGAGTTCGAGGTCGACGACTTCACCCGCTACCGGCTCTTAAACGGACTCGATGACGTCGGGCTTACGCTGCGGCACGAGGAGGAGATCGAGCACTTCGAGCGCTCGCGCCCGGGGTACCTGCCGAGCGTGCGCTGACATGGAGGCGTGAGCGGGGGATAGAATGTTCACGGCTCATGTTTTTTACGGGAGTCTTCGACACGAATGCGGGGCGCTGAGGCCGTGCGGGTCCGGCCTCTCGCCAGCATCGAGCAGGTAGAGCCGTCCGCGTGGCGTGCTCTGGAGCCGCCGGACTTCCCGTTCTTCGACCACGAGTTTTTGCGCGCGCTGGAGCGCTCGGGCAGCGTCGGCAAGGGGAGCGGCTGGTCGCCGGTCTACCTCGTCTGCACCGGTGGCGGGCAACTTCTGGGCGCGCTGCCGCTGTACGTAAAGACGGACAGCTTCGGGGAGTACATCTTCGACTGGGACTGGGCGCACGCCTACCATCAGCACGGGCTGTCCTACTACCCGAAGCTGGTCGCGGCCGTGCCGTTCACGCCCGCCACGGGTCCGAAGCTCCTCGTGCGTCCCGGCGCCGACCGCGCGGCGGTGGCGGACGCCCTGCTCGGTGAGGCCCGGAGGCTAGGGGAGGAGGTGGGGGTGAGCTCCTCGCACGCGCTCTTTCTGCCGGAGGGAGAGGTCCCCGAGTTCACGGGTCGCGGCTTCGCCCTCCGGCACTCGATGCAGTTTCATTGGCGCAACCGGGGCTACGGCTCTTTTCAGGACTATCTGAGCGCGCTAAAGGGCAAGCGGCGGGGCCAGATCCGGCGCGAGCGCCGCCAGCTTGATGGGGATCTCGCCATAGAATCCCTCACCGGAGAGGCGCTGTATCCCGGGCACGCCGCGGCGATGTACGAGTTCTACATCAGCACCTCGGAGAAGAAGTGGGGCAGCCCCTACCTCACGCGCGCTTTCTTCGAGGAGGTCTTCCGGACGATGCGCGACCGCATCCTGTTCGTCGTGGCGCGCGCCGGGGGGCGGCCGGTCGCGGGCGCCCTCAGCTTCTTCAAGGGAGACTCGCTCTACGGCCGCTACTGGGGGGCTACCGTAGAGCGGCGGAACCTGCACTTCGAGCTCTGCTACTACCGCCCGGTAGAGTTCGCCATCGAGCGGCGTCTCGGGCTCTTTGAGGCCGGGGCGCAGGGTGAGCACAAGCTCGCCCGCGGCTTCCTGCCCACTTTAACTTACAGCGCGCACGAGATCCGCCACCCCCTCTTCCGGCGCGCCATCGAGCAGTACATCGAGGAGGAGAAAGAGATCGTGGCCGAAAACCTGGCCTTCTACAGCCGTCACAGCCCGTACAAAGACGGTAAGAGCGTGGCTTGACGAGAGTGCGCGGTCAGCGGCTGAGCTCGGCCTCCTCCTCGAGCCGGGCCAGCTTGTGCGGGTTGCGGATCGCGTAGATGTGGGTGATCCGGCCGCCCTCAACCACGAAGGTGACCGCCGTGTCGAGCTCGCCGTCGAGGTCGATCCGCGCGGCCGGGGCGCCGTTGAGCCATACGGTGCCGACCACCGCATCCGGCGCGAGCGTCCTGAAGCGGGAGAGGAGGGCCGCCACCCGGTCGCGGCCCGCCACCGGACGCCGGACGGCGGCCACCTCGCCGCCGCCGTCGGCTACCAGCACCACGTCGGGCGCGAGCACGTCGAGCAGCGCCTGGAGATCGCCGGTCTGCACCGCGGCCAAAAACCGGTCGACCACCTCCTGCTGCTCGGCGCGATCTACCCGTATCCGCGGCCGCCGCGCGATCACGCGCTCCCTGGCGCGGTGAGCGATCTGCCGGACCGCGGCCGGCGTCTTATCGAGGGCTGCGGCGATGTCGGCGTAGGGCACATCGAAGACCTCGCGCAGGACGAAGACCGCCCGTTCGGCGGGCGCGAGGGTCTCCAGCACGGTCAGCATCGCGATCGAGACGCTCTCGGCGAGCTCGGCGTCCTCGGCCACGTCGGGACCGGTGAGCAGCGGCTCGGGCAGCCACTCCCCGACGTACTCCTCGCGCCGCCGCGCCAGCGTCCGCAGCCGGTTGAGCGCCTGGCGGGTGACGGCCCGGATCAGGTAGGCCCGCGGGTTCCGCACCTCGGTGCGGTCGGCGTCGGCCCACCGCAGCCAGGTCTCCTGCACGACGTCCTCGGCGTCGGCGGCGGAGCCGAGCATCTCGTAGGCGACGGTGAAGAGCAGGCTGCGGTGGGTGACGAAGGGGTCGTCGCTCATGAGGCGGGCGTTACCCCCGGCCGTCCGGTCGGCTCGGCCAGCGGCTTCAGGTTACAGGCGGCCGAGAAGCCCTGAGACTCAAGGCCCAGCGCGACGTTGTTGCGGGTCATGAAGTTCGCCAGCGCGATAAACGCGGTAAGCTCCACCATCGCAGCCGGGCCAAGCGCCTCCAACAGCCTCTTCGATAGCTCGTCGGTCACCGTCGGCGGGGTCTGGCTCATCGCCTCGGCGTACTCCATGACGTCACGCTCCAGCGGCGTGAATACGTCCGATTCGCGCCAGCGCGGCACCTCGCGCGCCTTCTCCAGGTCGAGCCCTTTGTTGTGCGCCTGCCAGTAGCCGAAGTCCAGGCAGAAGCTGCAGCCGACCAGGCTGGCTACCGCCATGTGGGCGAACGACTTCAGGTTCTCGTCACACGCATCCCACTTCTGTATCTTGCGACTGAGGCCGAAGCTGAAGTTCAGCACCTTCCGGTTGTGCCATACGACCCCGACCGCGTCGGGTACATCGCCGAGCATCTTGCGGGACATCAGTTTGATCAACGCGCCGTAGATGCCGGTGATCTCGGCCGGCGGGATCCTGGTGTTGCTGGCCATTTATCCTCCTTGCCGGTGGTTTTAACACAGAGACACCGGCCGGAGCCGATCTGTGACAGCACGGCAGAGATCCTCGTCGCCCGGGGCCGCTGCTGAGCGCCGGTACTCCGACCCTCCTCGCGGTCGATCACCACCGGGTGAAGTCTCCTGAAAGTGGCTCGTCGGGAATGGCCGGCTCGTCACGCTCGACCCGCTCAAGAGCTTCGATCTTTACCCGGCAAGGATAAGCCGCGCTCTGTGATTCTCAGATAGCCGCGCCTTGGGCGTTCGATCAAGCGAGCTTTAGATAGGTGCGTGGTAGCCCACCCTACACGATTTGCAAATTCCGGCGCCTTGCCGCTCGGGAGCAGTTCAAGGCGTTCTTCTTCGCTCAGCTCGAAGTGTTGGGCTAAGGTTTCTACCACGTCGCGGAACCTATATTCTTTGCCATCTGATACCAGGGTCAGCAATGGGAGCATGACGGCTTGAAAGTCTGGCATAGCCATAGATCCATTGTATTCAAAGCTGCACCTACAGGCTAGAATCGCTCTTGTCGTCCCAGAAGAGCAAGGGGGGAGCGCAAGTGATCGAAGTCGCGATCATGATCGAGGGGCAGGACGGGATCGGCTGGCCGCGCTGGAAGCGGCTGGTGCGGACCGTGGAGGACTGCGGGTACGCCGGACTCTACCGCTCGGACCACTTCACCAACCCGGAGGGTCCGGTCAAGGACGCGCTGGAGCTGTGGTCGTCGCTCACCTGGCTCGCGGAGAACACCGAAAGGATAGAGTTCGGCCCGCTGGTCTCGCCGGTCTCCTTCCGGCATCCCGTAATAACGGCCTGGCAGGCGAGCGCGGTGGACGCTTTAGCCGAAGGACGCCTCCGGCTAGGCCTGGGAGCTGGCTGGCAGGAGCGGGAGCACGAGGCTTTCGGCTTCGACCTGCTGGACATAGACCGCCGGTTCGCCCGCTTCGAAGAGGCTCTGGAGGTCGTAACCCGCCTTCTGCGCAGCGAGAAGCCCGTCTCCTACTCCGGCGAGTTTTACCGGCTGCGCGAGGCGGTGCTGAAGCCGCGCTCGCCGCGGCCGGGCGGCCCTCCCATAGTCATCGGGGGCAACGGTCCGAGGAGGACGCTGCCGCTGGCCGCCCGCTACGCCGACGAGTGGAACGCCGTCTTCATCCCGGCCGGACGGTTCGCCGAGCTGAGCGCCCGCCTGGACGGGATGCTGGCGGAGGCCGGCCGGAGACCGGAGGAGGTGCGCCGCACCCTGATGACGCGCGTCATCTTCGGCCGCGAGCCTGCCGCCCCCGAGCGGGAGCGGTTAGAGGCTCAGGGTGTCATCGCCGGCGCCGCGCCGGAGGTCGCCGAACGGCTCGGCCGCCTGGCGGAGGCCGGGGTGCAGCGGGTCATGCTGCAGTGGTTGGAGATCGACGATATCGAGGGTTTGGAAGCCATGGCGTCCTCGGTTTTGCCGCAGCTTTCGGGGAGATGAGGGCCGGATCTACTCCGACCACTGCGTTTTCGGGCGCTCCTGCTTCTCGCCGTCCACCTCCAGGTCCACGCGTTCGTTGAAGAAGCAGAGCAGGCCCTCGACCTTCTGGGCGTCGCGGCGGGCTTCCGGGTAGCTCCAGACCAGGTCCTTTGCCGTCTCGCCGCCGGCCTCAACCGACCAGTATGAGGCCACGCCCTTGTAGGGGCACTCGGAGGAAGAGTCGCTCGGCACCAGCAGCTCTCGCCGCACGTCCTCGGGCGGGATGTAGTAGCGGGGCGGAAGGGAGGTCTCGAAGAGGATCTTCGGCCGCCGGGTCTCGGCGACGAGCTCGCCGTTTACGGAGATTCGCACGTGCCGGGAGCTGTCCAGGACGTCTATCCTGTGGTAGGGGTCGCGGGGGTGGACGGTTACCTCCTCGTCCTCCTCGTACCAGGCGTCCATCTTGTCCCAGTAGAAGGCGATGTAGCCGGCGAGCGGCGGAGCGTCTTCCAGCGGCTCCGGGTAGCTCCAGGCGGCGTTCTCGGCTATCCGGTCCCCGGCCCGCACCGACCAGTAGGAGGCGTCGCCTTTGAAGGGACAGCGGGTGGTGTGGTCGGTGGGCTCCAGGAGCTCGGCGCGGACGTCTGCTTCGGGGAAGTAGTAGACGGGCAGAAGCCCTGTCTCGTGCAGCAGCTTCATGCGGCGGCTGTCGGCTACCGTCTCGCCGTTGAAGACGACCCGCACCCTTTTCGGAGAGTCTTCGAAGTACAGGGTGTGGGGCTTGAGCACCGAGGTGTCGAAGTTGAAGGTTCCTCCGCTCTTCCCGCTGAACGGGCCGGTCCCGAGGGTTAGCGACATGATGTGGCCCCTCCTTTCAGATGACTTTCACCCTCATGATACCCGCCCGGGGCGGGGTTCAGGTGTACCGCGCCGCGATCTCCAGGGCGTCTAGCTCCGGAGCTAGCTGGCGGGTGATGCCGTCGAGCAAGCCGATGGCGCGGCCCGCGAGCAGGAGGTCCGGCGGGATGTCGCCGATGCTCGCGCCCAGGTTCCGGCCGAAGCGGGAGAGGTCTGCGGCCGCCCCGTCCGGCTCGCTGCCGAGCAGCACCCCGGCGAGCTGCAGCAGGGTGTCCAGGTCCGTCTGCTCTGCGTCCACCGGCATCCCGGCGCGGTTCAGCGCCGCGGAGAGGGCGCCGAGGTCTCCCGCCGTAAGGGCCCGCACCGCCGCGCCGAGCTCGCCCGCCAGCCCGCGCTCCAGCGGCACGGTGAGGCCGTGGTCCAGGAGCACCAGCCGCGGGCCGGGCTGCACGTAGAGGTTGCCGGGGTGCGGGTCGGCGTGCAGGACGTTGCGCCGGAAGATCTGGTCCGCGTAGAGGTCGTTCAGCAGTTCGGCTGCAGCGCGGGGCTCGATGCCGGCCCGCTGCAGCGCTCTCCGGTCCGTGATCTTGACGCCCTCGACGTACTCCATTACGAGCAGGCCCCCGGTCACGAGCTCTTCGGCGGGCTCGGGGATAACCGCGTCCTCCCTGCCGGCCAGCGCCTCCCGCAGCTTGCGCATCGCCTGAGCCTCCCGGCGGAGGTCCAGCTCCAGCGGGAGCGTCCGGCGCAGGTAGTCCGTGATGGGCCGCAGCCGGAGAGAGGGCTCCAGCGCCGCGACGGCGTCGAAGGTGAACTGCAGGGCTTCGAGATCGGCGTGCATGATCTCCGCTACGCCCGGGTGCCGGACCTTCACGGCTACTTCCCGGCCGTCTTTCAGGCGGCCGCGGTGCACCTGGGCGATGGAGGCGGCGGAGACCGGCTCGGGGTCTATCTCCGCGAAGACGGAGGCGAGCGGGCGCCCGAGCTGGTTCTCTATGGCGTCTCCGATCACCGGCCAGGGCTGCGGCGGGAGGCGGTCCTGGAGCTCCGAGAGCCGCTCGATGTACGGGAGCGGGAGCAGGTCGGGACGGGTGGAGGCGAACTGCCCGGCCTTGATGAGCGCTCCGCCCAGCGAGCGGGCCGCGTTCAGCAGGTGGTCGGCGCCGCGCCGGTGCTGCGCCTCCCGGTCTGATGGGCTCACCGCTCCGGGCCACCACCGGGCGCGCTCCTGCAGCGTCTTGTACCCGAGGTATATGTCCCACGCCACCGTCCAGATCACGGCCGCGCGCCGCTGCGCCGCACCGGCCGGAAGCCAGCGCCCCAGACGCTCCTGAGCTGCGAGGAACGTCTCGAACCGGAGGAAGGTCTGGCTGCGGGCGAGGTCTAATGCGCGGAGCGCCTTGAGCGATGCCTCCGCCCACTCCCGGTGCAGATCTAGCGGCGTAAGGGGCAGTGTTCTGCGCATACTCCCGGAGTATACAGGCTGCGCCTCCCGGCCCTGTGAAGGGTATCTCCCGTCCTGAGCCTACAGCGCCGGGGCTCTCCTCCTGCCCGCGCCCAGGACCGCCTCGCCCTCCAGCTCGACCGGCCCGTCCGGGAATATCTCCCCGAGCGTCGCCAGGGCGTCCTCCCGGATCCGGCGGCGCTGCTCCCCGGTCAGCGAGTCCAGGATCGAGGCTATAGGGGCGGCGACCGTGGAGACCCCGCGCCAGAACGTCTCCGCGTCCCGGGCCCGCACGGCCGGGGTGCGGAGGACCTCGACCTCCACCTCCTCGAAGCCGGCGGCTCTGAGCACAGCCTCCAGGTGCTCCGGAGTTGGGAGGGCGAAGAGCCCGGGGGTCATCGGGCCCTGCGGCGGCAGCCCGGCGTGCCGGCCGATAATCTCCAGCGGGATGGAGAAGTTGGGGTTGCGCTCCGGGCGGCCCCAGGTGCTCACCGCCACCCTCGCTCCGGGCCTGAGCGCGCGGTGCAGCTCCCGCAGCGCCGCCGCGGGGTCCGGCATGAACATCAGGCCCAGCCGGCAGGTCGCGGCGTCGAAACTCCCGGCCGGCACGCCGGGCTCGAGCTCGCTCCGGATGGCACGAAACCCGGCGTTGGTGATGTTCTGCCGGCGAGCTTCGGCTCTGGCGGCGCGGACCATCTCCTGCGAGAGGTCCAGCCCCAGCACGTATCCCCCGGAGCCGACGATCTGCGCGATGGTGAGGGCCGGGTCGCCGGCGCCGCAGGCCAGGTCCAGGACCCGGAAGCCCGGCCGGATGCCGGCCAGCTCCACCATACGTTCGGTGATCCGGCCCGTAGGAGCGCCCAGCTTCTCCCGGAACCGCTGCCAGCCGGGAGCCACGGCGCTCCACTCGGTGCGCTGCCGCTGCCGGACTCTCTCGGGGTCGCTCATGTCCCGGAAGTTTAGCAGGGCCTCCCTTTACGGGTTCTAATCTTTCTTAACGTTTGGTAAATCGCCCCGTAACCCGCGCGGGGTATAAATGCCGGAGACCACGCGCAGGAGGTGGACAGACGTGAGGCTGAGAGTCCTGATCCTCTTCGCGACCGCCCTACTGGCCCTTGCGGCCTGCGGCGGCGAACCGGCGAGCCCGGAAGGGACCAAGAACGAGCAACCGGCGGAGCGGAACGCCACTGCTGAAGAGGAGCCGGCCGGCGACGGGCGGGCCCGCGCCGACGGCGTGGTGCTGAGGGTCGGAGGCACGGAGGGGGCCCGGTTCGCCGGCACGTGCAGCACCGGCGGTCAGGAGCGCGAGATCCGGGGGCAGGTCCCCGAGCGGTTTACCTTCCCCGCGAGCGGCAAGCTGGAGTGCCAGATCCGCAAGCAGGATCGGAACGACGACCGGCTGCGCGTAGTCCTGACCCACGGAGACGAAGCGCGCTTCGTCCACCAGACGAACGCCCGCGGCGGGCAGATAAAGTTCACCTACCAGGATAACAGCTTCCAGGCCTCCTCCACGGGCGGCAGCGGCGTCCAGGAGGAGTCGACCACCCGGTTCGGCGACCAGCGGAGCGTCCAGTCTCAGAGCGGCGGCAACTGAGGCTCTCACGCCCCGGAGAATACGCCTCCCGGCTGAGCCCGGTATTTAAGGGCTGACGCGCGGGGTATATGTCCGTAGAATATTCCCCATGTTGCAGCGGTACGCCGAGCTCAAGGCCCGGCTCCCGGCCGGCACCATACTCTTCTACCAGGTCGGGAGCTTCTACGAGACCTTCGAGGAAGACGCGAAGACGATCTCGCGCGAGCTCTCCATCCGCCTGACCTCGCGCGAGGCGGCCGGAGAGGGGCGGGTGCCGCTCGCCGGGGTCCCGCACCACGCGCTGAGCGAGCATCTGGCTGCGCTCCTGAGGAAGGGGTACTCGGTCGCCATCGCCGAGCAGAGGCCGCATCCGGCCAAGCCGAAGCAATTCACGCGCGAGATCTCCCAAATCCTCACCCCCGGGACCGTCATCGAAGAGGGCGTGCTCGCCGCCGGGGAGTCCAACTATCTGGCGGCTGTGGTGGTGAGGGGCGGGGTCGCGGGCATAGCCGTCGTCGAGGCCTCCACGGGCGAGTTCACGGGGACGGAGATCCCCGAGGGCGAGCTCGACGCCGAGCTGGAGCGCTGGTCGCCGCGGGAGCTCGTCGTGCCGGAGCGCACGGCCGTGGAGAGCCTGCCGGTCGTGCGGGCCAAGATCAGTCCGGCCCCCCGCTGGACGTTCGAGCCCGCCGCCGGGGAGCAGACGCTCAAGCGGCACTTCGGCGTGGCCGGTCTCAAGGGCTTCGGGCTGGACGGGAAGGCGGCGCTCACCGGGGCCGCCGGAGCGCTCATCCAGTACATGACGGACCTGCGCGGCGGCAACCCGCCGGAGCAGGTGGTGAGCTTCCGGCCCTACCACCCATCCTCCCGGATGCTGCTGGACGAGGCTACCCGGCGCAACCTGGGGCTGGACGAGCTCGTGGGTACGGTGGACAGGACGAAGACCCCGATGGGGCGGCGGGCCTTGCGGCGCTGGCTGGAGCGCCCCCTGCTCTCAGCGGAGAAGATAGAACGGCGCCTCGCGGCGGTGGACGCTTTCTACGGCGACTACATGCTGCGCGAGGAGGCGCGGGAGCTCCTGAGCCGCGTGCCGGATATCGAGCGGATCGCCACCCGCATAGTGCGCCTCTCCGCTTCGCCGAACGACCTGCTCGCGCTCAAGGGCGCGCTGGAGACCGTGGGGCCGCTGAAGGCGGCGCTGGATGCGGCGGCCGAAAGGAGCGAGCTGCTGAGCCAGGCGCTGGATGCGGCCGGGGAGCTGCCGGAGGTGCAGGAGCTTATCGGGGCTGCCATCTCCGAGGAGGAGGGCGAGATCATCCGCCCCGGATACTCCGCGGAGCTGGACGAGGCCCGCAGCTTCCGGGACAGCGCGCACGAGTGGCTCTCGCGCTTCGAAGCCGAGGAGCGGCTGAAGACCGGCCTGAAGACGCTGAAGGTCGGCTACCGGGACGGCGAAGGGTACTTTATCGAGGTGGGGGGCAGGGAGGCGCACGCGGTCCCGGACCACTACGTGCACCGCAAGGCGCTCAAGCACAACGCCCGCTATGTGACCGCAGAGCTCAAAGAGCACGAGTCGAGGATGCTCACCGCCCGCGACGAGGTAGAGCGGCTGGAGCGCCGGATCCTCTCGGAGATCCGGGCCGCCGTGAAGGAGAACGTCCCCACCCTGCAACTCACCGCCCGGGCCATCGCCGCCATAGACGTGCTGGCCGCGTTCGCCGCAGCCGCAGCCGAGCTGCGCTACTGCCGCCCGGAGGTGACGGAGGAACGCGGAATAAAGATAGAGTCCGGACGCCACCCCGTGGTCGAACACGCTCTGGAGACCCCCTTCGTCCCCAACGACGCGGAACTGGACCAGGACGCGCGGCTCCAGATCATCACCGGCCCCAACATGGCCGGTAAATCCGTCTTCCTGCGGCAGGTCGCGCTCATAACCCTGCTGGCACAGGCCGGCTCCTACGTCCCGGCGGACGCAGCGAGAATAGGGATCGTAGACCGCATCTTCACCCGGGTCGGGGCCGAGGACCGGCTGGCGACCGGCGAATCCACGTTCATGGTCGAGATGACCGAGGCGGCGGGCATCCTGAACAGCGCCACGGAGCGCAGCCTCGTGATCCTGGACGAGGTCGGGCGCGGAACCTCGACCTACGACGGCATGAGCATAGCCTGGGCTATCGCCGAGTACCTGCACGACGAGGTGCAGGCGCTCACGCTCTTCGCCACCCACTACCACGAACTTACCCAGCTCGCCGACGTACTGCCCGGCTGCCGCAACCTGAAGGCGGCCGTGGAGGAGGTCGGAGAAGAGGTGGTCTTCCTTCACCGTATCGAACCCGGCGCCGAATCCTCCTCCTACGGAGTCCACGTCGCACGGCTCGCCGGACTGCCCCGGCAGGTCACCGACCGGGCGAGCGAGCTGCTCGCCCGGCTGGAGTCCGAAGGCGTGCAGAGCTTTGCCGACTGACCTCGCGCCAATTACTGATATTCTATTATCATTAAGTTCTGAAGGGAGGGGGGAGCAGGCGCCCTCTCCGTTCTGTTGCAGGGAAGGCTCTGGAAGGGAGGCAGCTTTTGAAGCGGATGCTCTTTCTGGCGCTGGTGGCGATGATGTCTCTGGCGCTCTTTGCTCCGGCGGCGCTGGCCAACGGTCACGGCCACGACCACGCTCACGAGGAGGCCCACGAGCACGCCGGCCACGATCACGGTGCTCACGAAGGGCACGAGCACGCCGGCCACGATCATGGTGCCCACGATCATGGCTACGAGGCCTTGCCTGATTCCGGCGGCCCTTCGCCGCTGGTTCTCGCCGCCGCTCTGATGGCTGCCGGGTTTGGCGGTCTGTCGGTTCTCGCGGCCCTCCGGCGGCGCGTCTAGACTCTACTGGAGCTGAGCGCGGGGGTGGAGCCTGCCCGCCCCTGCGCCGGCGTTTTTGAAGGTAGCGGGAAGCCTGTCCGCCGGGGAAAATAAAGGGATGGAGTCTACAGGTGCTGGTGGGCCGGCCACTATCTTTCCCTGGCTTCTGGCCGAGGGGGTTGGGGAGTACGGGAGGCGGGTGCGCGTTCTTCCGCCGGAGGTGGCGCACCGCATCGCGGCCGGGGAGGTGATAGAGCGCCCGGCGTCTGCCGTCAAGGAGCTGGTCGAGAACGCTCTAGATGCCGGGGCCTCCCGCGTGGAGGTCGAGATAGAGGGTGGGGGAGTGGATCTTATCCGGGTCCGGGACGACGGATGCGGGATGTCGCCCGGGGATGCCGAGCGCTCCGTCCTGCGGCACGCGACGAGCAAGATCTCCACCGCGGAAGACCTGGCCTGCGTGGACTCTTTGGGCTTCCGGGGTGAGGCGCTGTATGCGATAGGGGCGGTCTCCGAGCTGGCGCTGGCGACCCGCGAGCGGGGCCGCAGGCTCGCCACCCGCGTTCACGTCCTGGCCGGGAGGCCGGCTGGAGTTACGCGGGAGGCGCGCGAGCCCGGAACCACGGTCGAGGTGCGCAACCTCTTCTTCAACCTGCCGGTGCGGCGGGGGTTTCTGGGTACCGCCCGGTCGGAGGCGAACGCGGTGGTATCCGCGGTGCAGGCCCTCGCCCTGAGCTGCCCGGGGGCAGGGTTCTTCCTGAAGGTGGACGGCCGGGGGGCGCTGGCGATCCCCGCTGCCGGCGGCTTGCGGGAGCGCATCGCCCAGGTACACGGGCTGGAACTGGCGCGGGCGCTCATCCCGGTCCGGGGCGGGACCGTCTGGGGCTACGTCAGTCCCGTCGAGGTTGGGTTCCCGACCCGCCGCTATCTGCACGTCGCCGTGAACGGGCGGGTGGTGGAGCCGGACTCGTTCGCGCCGGCGGTGACGAAAGCCTACGCGGACCTCTTGCCCAGAGGCCGGCATCCGGCGGCCTTCCTGCGGCTGGAGCTCGGGGCGGGCGAGGTGGACGTGAACGTGCACCCGGCCAAGAGCGCCGTGCGGCTGCGGGGCGGCCGGTCGGCCTACCCGCTGGTGGTGGGCGCGATCCGCGCGGCGCTGGAGCTGGACCGGGAGGAGAAGAGCCGGGGCGGCGCTCCGGAGGAGGAAGACCCCGGGCTTGAGCCCATCGGGCAGTTCGCGGGGCGGCTGATCCTGGCGCAGCGCGGCGAGGAGCTCCTCATCCTGGACCAGCACGGGGCGCACGAGCGCATCCTCTACGAGCGCCTCTCGCGGCGGCCGGCCGGCGAGCCCCGGACGCTCCCCGAGCCGGTGGTCGTCCGGCTGCTCTCTGGGGATCTGACCTCCGAGGTATGGGAGCTGGAGGGTGAGCTGGAGCGGCTGGGGTTCCGGTTCGAGGCGTTCGGGGCGGACGCGGTGCGCGTTCTAGCCGCGCCGGAGGAGGTCGGGGAGCCGGGTTCGGCGTTCACGGCCGCCCTGGAAGCGCTGGCCGGCGGGGAGGATCTGGCCAAAGCCCTCGCCTGCCGGGGCTCGGTCCGGTTCGGGGCCGCGCTCTCGCCGGAGGAGATGGCTTCCCTGCTGCGGTCCTGGAGCGCGTGCAGCTTCCCGGAGGTCTGTCCGCACGGGCGGCCGATCGTTAAACGCCTGCGCCTCGCGGACATCCTGCGCGAGTTTGGGCGGGGATAGACTGGAAGAGGTGCGGCGTCTCAGTCCTCCTCGCTCAGGGCGCGGCCCAGCTCCATGATGGTCGGGGCCCACAGCCCGACGAAGATGCCCTCGTTGCGGCGGCCGCTGGTAAAGAGCAGCAGCGATACGATTATTGAGATCAGGGTCCCGGCTATGTAGATCTCGCGGCTCAAACGATGGTACCTCCTGCTCGTGTGGACCGGCACGTTACCTATGAAACATCAATTAACCTGCTGGTAAGATCATGCACTGTAATATCTGACACAGGTTTTCAGCGTAGAGGGAGGAGAGGCTTGAGAGACTATCTGCGGCCGGACTCCGGCGGGCGCTCGACGGTCTTCGGGACCCGGGGAGCCGTGGCCTGCGAGCATCCGCAGGCGGCTCTGGCGGGGATCCGGGTGCTGGATGCGGGCGGCAACGCCGCCGACGCCTGCGTCGCGATGGCCGCGGCGATGGCCGTGCTCGGCCCGATGAAGACCGGCATGGGCGGGGACGCGTTCCTGCTCTACTACGACGCCGCGACCGGCGGCATCCGGGGGCTTAACGGTTCGGGCGGAGCTCCCCGCGGCCTGACGCTCAAGAACCTCCGGGAGCGAGGGCTCTCCGGGATGCCCGAGCGCGGCGGCCTGACCGTGACGGTGCCCGGCGCGGTGCGCATGTGGGAGGACGCGAACCGTGAGCTCGGGCGCCTGCCGCTCGCCGATCTGCTGGAGCCGGCATACGGCTTCGCCGAGGAGGGGTTCCCGGTCTCCGAGGTGGTAGCCCGGTACTGGAAGGGGGCGGAGGGGCTGCTGCGGAAGAACGCGGCCGCCGCCCGCACGTTCCTGCCGGGGGGACGCGCGCCGGAGCCGGGGGAGCTCTTCCGCCAGCCGGACCTCGCGCGTACCATAGCCGCCGTGATGGAGGAGGGGGCCGGCGCCTTCTACGGGGGAGAGGTGGGCCGCAGCATCGCCCGATCGGTGCGGGAGGCCGGCGGTTACCTGAGCGAGGAGGACCTCGCCGCCCACCGGTCGCTGTGGGTGGAACCCGTCTCCACCAGCTACCGGGGTATCACGGTGCATGAGATACCGCCCCCGGGACAGGGTGTGGCCGCGCTGGAGATGCTGAACATCCTGGAGGGCTTCGACCTCTCGGATCTGGACGCTCTGAGTGCCGACCGCATCCACCTCGAAGCCGAGGCCAAAAAGCTGGCCTTCGACGACCTGCACGCGAAGGTCGGAGACCCGGACTTCGGGGAGATCCCGACCGCCGAGCTCCTGAGCAAGGAGTACGCGGCGAAGCTGCGCAGCCGCATCTCGCTCTTCCGGGCCGCCGAGGCCGCCGAGCCCGCTCTGGGCAGCGACACGACCTACCTCTGCGCCGTGGACGCTGAAGGAAACGGCTGCTCGTTTATCAACAGCCTGTACATGGGCTTCGGCAGCGGCGTCGTGGCGGAGGGCACGGGCGTCTGCCTCCAGAACCGGGGCAGCTCCTTCCGGATCATCGAGGGGCACCCTAACGCGCCGGAGCCCGGCAAGCGCCCCCTGCACACCATAATCCCGGGGCTCGCCACGGAGGAGAACGGCGCCCTCTGGGCCGTCTTCGGCGTGATGGGCGGCCCGATGCAGCCCCAGGGACATGCCCAGCTACTCGTCAACCTCATAGACTACGGCATGAACCCGCAGCAGGCCGTGGACCATCCCCGGCACTTCCATCACGAGGGAACGCTGCTCCTCGAAGGCCGTGTCCCGGAGCGCGAGGCCGACCGGCTGCGGGATATGGGCCACCGGGTGGAGGTCGGAGCGGACTACGCGATCCCTACCGGCGGGGCGCAGCTGATCCGGGTGAAGGAAGACGGCGTGCGGGCCTGCGGCAGCGACCCCCGCAAGGACGGCTGCGCGCTGGCGCAGTAGAGCTAGTCCGGGACCTCCATCGTGCCCTCGCTCACCAGCACCGAGGAGCCGCCGACCCGGACCTCCGCAACCTCACCGGCCCGCCTGTCCGCCTCGACGTGCAGGATGCTGGGGCGGCCCAGCTCGAAGCCCTGCTCCACGACCCAGCGCAGCGTGCCGTCCCGGGCTCCATCCCGCGCGCCGAGGTAGCCGCCCAGCGCCGCAGCGGCGGAGCCGGTGGCCGGGTCCTCCTCCACGCCCAGCGCCGGGGCGAACATGCGGGCGTGCAGGTCGGAGCCGGCGCGCTCGGTCTCGCGGGCGAAGACGAAGATGCCCCTCGCCCAGTAGCCCGCCAGCAGCTCCTCCCACAGAGCCCGGTCTACCCGGGCCCGCCGCACGGCGTCCAGACCACGCGCCGGCACGAAGAGGAACGGCACGCCGCAGGAGACCGCCTGTGCGCCGTCAAGCAGGTCTCCCTCTCCGAGCGAGAGCACCGCCGCCAGACCGTCCGGGGGTGGCGGCCCGAACTCCGGCGGCTGCGGCGCCCGGAGCCGGCAGAAGACGGGCCTGCCGCCTCTGGCCCGGATCTCCACCCGCACCGGACCGGCACCCTCCTCGAAGACGACCTCCGTTCCCTCGCCCGAGAGCTCCAGCTCGCCGGTCTCCGCCAGCACGTGAGCCGCGCCGAGGGTGGGGTGCCCGGCGAAGGGCAGCTCGGTGCCGGGGGTAAAGATCCTGAGCCGCCGCGCGTGCCGCGCCTCCCGCGGCGGGAAGACGAAGACCGTCTCCGAGTAGCCGAACTCCGCCGCTACGCCCTGCATCTGCTCCACGCTCAGCCCTCTCGCGTCCGGCAGAACGGCGAGCTGGTTGCCGCCGAAGATGCGGTCGGTGAACACGTCCGCCGTGTAGAAACGGTATCGCATGGCTCCCTTTCAACCTCTGCTCACGTCCGTGGTGTCCACCTCCCGCACGCCGGAGAGAGCCCGGATCTCATCCACCAACTCCCGCAGATCCTCCCCGGAGCCGACCGAGCCCGAGAGCTCCACGACACCGTCCCGCACGCTCCGGACCTCAACGCCCGTGCCGTCCACCAGGAGAGAGATCTCGTCCTCCAGATCCTCGACCTCGCGCATGTGAGGGGCCACCTCCTCCTCGCCGGTCTCGGGGTCTATGTAAGCGTCGTTCCTGGGATAGCCGGACTCCGGCGGGGTGTGGGTCTCGTCCTCCCAGTCCTCGCGCACCAGATCCTCCGGAGCCTGGGCCTCGGCAGGAGATGCCGGCTCGCCGGCGAACTGCCCCTCGTGCCGGCGGCCGCCCGCCGCCTCACCGGCGCGATCCTCAGGCTCCACACCCGGGCGGTCGGGGTGGAAGGTGACGAAGTCCACCTCCGGCTCCAGCGTGATGGCGGTGACCGGAATCTCGAACCGCTCCTCACCCCGCTCCACCAGCACGTGCGTTACGGCACCGGACGCCTCGTCCGTGAGCACGTCGGAGATCCGGCCGACGACATCCCCCTCCACCGTCCTCACCTCAAGACCCGTGAATCCGCGCTCGCTCATGTCCCAATCCTCCTTCGTCTCGCCCATACACACTTATACCCTACCCCGCCTCTCTTGATATGTACGCTTAGGGTAATAAAATATGAGCGTGACATGCTCAACATTGACGGTATGGGACGAGCGTATCTCTTCCCTGGAGTGGGAAGGATCTTTTTTCGGGAGGTTATCTTTCAGATGATATGCGAGCGTTGTCAGCAGCGGCCGGCGAGCGTGCAGTTTCTGCAGCGCCAGGGCGATCAGCGGCGGGAGAGCTATCTCTGCACGCAGTGTGCGGCCGAGCTGGGTTTGATCGGGGGGCACGGCGGGGCCGTGGATCCGTTTGAGATGTTGCAGAATCTGCTCATACAGCAGGCTCAGGGGCCGCAGGGTTTCTTTGAGGCGCTGACCGGGGAGGCGCAGCGGGCTGTGATGCGGGCCCGGGAGGCGGCTGCCGGGACGTCCGGGGCCAATACCATAGGGACCGACCACCTGCTGGCCGGGGTTGTGTCCGGGCAGAACGTTGCGACGGAGGCTCTGCAGCGCGTCGGGGCCGACGTCGAGGGGCTGCGCCGGAGGTTTCAGGAGATGAAGGGCGATCCTGGGGATCGGGTGTACACCTTCACGCCGAGCGCCAAGCGGGCGCTTCAGCTCGCCTTCTCGCAGGCCCGCAGGATGGGTTCGGCGCAGGTAGGTGTTGAGCATCTGCTGCTGGGCATGATCGCCGAGGGCGACGGGAACGCCTACCAGCTCCTCTCGCAGCACGGCGCGGGCGACCGGGATGCGATCATGCGCGAGATCATGCGCCTCTTGCAGCAGCGCGGCGGTGGGGCGCAGATGGGGATGCCGGGAGCTGCTGCCGGCGCGGGCGGTCCGGGGATGCCCGGAGGTCCGCAGGGGCCTTCTCAGAGCCGGACGCCGGTCCTGGATCAGGTCAGCCGCGACCTCACGCAGCTGGCGCGCGATGGCGAGCTCGATCCGGTCATCGGCCGGGCCGAGGAGATCGCGCGCGTCGTGCGCATCCTCAGCCGCCGCACCAAGAACAATCCGGTGCTCATCGGAGAGGCCGGTGTGGGCAAGACCGCCATCGCCGAGGGGCTCGCCCAGCGGATAGTCTCCGAGGACGTGCCGGAGATTCTCAAGGGCAAGCGCGTGCTGGCGCTGGACGTCGGCGGGCTGGTTGCGGGCACCCGCTTCCGCGGGGACTTCGAGGAGCGCATGAAGCAGATGCTCCAGGAGCTGCAGCAGGAGGAGAAGAACATCATCCTGTTCATCGACGAGCTGCACACCATCGTGGGCGCCGGCGGGGCCGAGGGGGCGGTGAACGCCTCCAACATGCTCAAGCCCGCGCTTGCCAGAGGCGAGCTTCAGGTCGTCGGGGCGACCACGCTCGACGAGTACCGCAAGCACATAGAGAAGGATGCCGCTCTGGAGCGCCGCTTCCAGCCGGTGCTGGTGGAGGAGCCGAGTGTGGGCGACACCGTCCAGATCCTGTTCGGTCTCAGGGACCGCTACGAAGCGCACCACCGGGTCAGGATCTCGGACGAGGCCATAATCGCGGCCGCCGAGCTCTCCGAGCGGTACATAACCGACCGGTTCCTCCCCGACAAGGCCATAGACCTGCTGGACGAGGCCGCCGCCGAGGTGCGGCTGCGCTCCCAGGTGCCGCCGGTGGACTTCAAGCGCATCGAGGAGCAGATAGCCGCCGCCGAGCGCGAGAAGGAGGAGGCCGTACGGCAGGAGGACTACCAGCGGGCGGCCGAGCTCAAGCAGCGCATAGAGCAGCTCAAAACCGAGCGCGAGCGTCAGCGCCAGGGCTGGGCCGGCAGCCGGGAAGCCAACGCCCCGGTCGTCCGGGAGGAGGACATAGCGCGCATCCTGGAGGAGTGGACCGGGATCCCGGCCACCAGGATCGTCGAGGAGGAGGCCCGGAAGCTGCTGCGCCTGGAAGAGGTGCTGCACGAGCGGGTCGTCGGCCAGGAGCGGGCCGTGAAGGCCGTCTCGGAGGCCATAAGGCGCGCGCGGGCCGGCATCAAGGACCCGAAGCGGCCGGTGGGCAGCTTCATCTTCCTCGGGCCGACCGGCGTGGGCAAGACCGAGCTGGCCCGCACCCTGGCCGAGTACCTCTTCGGTTCTGAGGACGCCATGATCCGCATAGACATGAGCGAGTACCAGGAGCGGCACACCGTCAGCCGGCTGGTGGGCGCGCCTCCGGGCTACGTCGGCTACGAGGAGGCCGGCCAGCTCACCGAGCAGGTCCGGCGCAAGCCCTACAGCGTGGTGCTCTTCGACGAGATCGAGAAGGCCCACCCGGACGTCTTCAACACGCTGCTGCAGGTGCTCGACGACGGACGGCTCACCGACGCGCAGGGACGCACGGTGAACTTCCAGAACACCATCATAATCATGACGTCGAACGTCGGCAGCCAGCACCTGGTGAGCGACCGGCAGTTCGGGTTCACCGCCCGGGACGGGGTGGACTTCCGGGAGACCGAGCGGCGGGCGCTGGATGCTCTGCACCGTGCCTTCCGGCCGGAGTTCATCAACCGGGTGGACGAGATCATAGTCTTCCAGCCGCTTGCGAAGGAGGACGTGATCCGGATCGTAGAGATCATGCTCGCCCGGCTGAACCGGAACCTCAAGGCGCAGCAGGTGCAGGTTGAGGTCACGCAGGAGGCCAAGGAGTTCCTGGTCGAGGAGGGCTACGACCCCAAGTTCGGGGCCCGGCCGCTCTCCCGCGCCATCCGGCGCCACCTGGAGAACCCGCTCTCCAGCCGCATTATCGAGGGCGAGTTTGAATCCGGCGACACGGTCATCGTGGACCGTGCCGAAGACGGCCTCTCCTTCACCGTTGGGGAGAGGGTGCCCTCCTGAGATGTGGGGGATCGAGGGGCTCCCCGGCTACGTCCGGGGAGCCTTTGCCTTATGATGGAGCTACTGTGGACACCTGTCTGGTGAACGAGGTCGAGCGGCTGTGGCGGCAGGGGCTCTCCCCGGAGGAGATAGCCGCCGGCATGGGCGTAGACGAGGAGTGGGTGCGGGAGGTCGTGGCGCTGCTGGAGGAGGAAGCGCTTTAGCCCTCACCCTTCCCGGCGGGATCTTCCCGGACTCGTCCCGGCGCGCGGGAAGTAGAGGCGTTCGGCGTACTCCCGGACCATCCGCTGGGTGGAGAAGGCAGGCGCCACGGTCTTCACGGCTCGCTTCATGACCGCTACCCAGCCCTCCGGCACCCCCGAGCCCTCCCTCCGGTAGTAGAGGGGGACTATCTCCTCCTCCAGCGTCCGGTAGAGCGAGTCGGCATCCGCAGCGTCCTGCTCCTCCGGCGAGGCGTACTTCCGTTCCTCTCCGATGGCCCAGCCGTTCTCGCCGTCATAAGCTTCGCACCACCAGCCGTCGAGCACGGAGAAGTTGGGCGCGCCGTTGAGCGCGGCCTTCTGGCCCGAGGTTCCGCTGGCCTCCAGCGGGCGGCGGGGGTTGTTGAGCCAGACGTCCGAGCCCTGCACCAGGTGGCGGGCGATATTCATGTCGTAGTCTTCCAGAATGACGAAGCGGCCGGCGAGCCCCTCCTCTTCGGATGCCCGGTAGAGGGCCCGGATGAACTCCTTGCCCGGTTCGTCGGCCGGGTGGGCCTTGCCGGCGAAGACGAACTGCACGGGCCGGCCGGGCCCGTGCACGATCCGCTTCAGCCGCTCGATGTCGGAGAGGATCAGGGTCGCCCGCTTGTAGGTGGCGAAGCGGCGTGCGAAGCCCAGAGTGAGGGCCTCTGGGTCGAACGCGGGCAGCGGCGGGAGGCCGGCCCGCTCGCGCTGTGCTCGCAGCCGCTCCTCTACGAAGCGGAGCATCCGCTCTTTTAGCTTCAGGTGCACCCGCCACAGCTCCCCGGCGGGGATCTCGCGCACGAATTCCCAGACTGCCGGATCTTCTACCCGCTCCCGCCAGGCCGGCCCGGCGTATTCGTCGAAGAGCTCGCCCAGCTCGCCCGCGAGCCAGCTCCAGGTGTGGACGCCGTTGGTGATGTGGGTGATGGTGCTCCCGTTGCCGGAGAAGAGGTTGCCCCACATCCCGCGCGTGACCTCGCCGTGCAGCTCGGAGACGGCGTTGCGGGCGCGGGAGAGCCGGAGGGCCAGCACGGTCATGTTGAAGGTCGGCCCCCACTCCTCTTCCCTGTGCCCCAGGTTCCAGAGCCCCTCCCGGTCCGTTCCCAGAGCCCGCGGCCAGCCGCCCATGAACTCCCAGAACAGCTCGGGGGAGAACCGGTCGTGCCCGGCGGGGACGGGCGTGTGGGTGGTGAAGACCGAGCTCTCCGCGACGAGCTCGCGCGCCTCTTCGAAGGAGCGCCCCCCGGCCACGAGCTCGCGTATCCGCTCCAGCCCCAGAAAGGCGGCGTGTCCCTCGTTCATGTGGTAGACGTCCGGGTGCAACCCGGCGGCCCGGAGCGCCCGCACACCTCCGACGCCCAGGATCAGCTCCTGCGCGAGGCGTACCCTCTCGCCTCCGCCGTAGAGCCGGGCGGTGAGGCGGCGGTCCTCTTCCCGGTTCTCCGGAATGTCCGCATCCAGCAGCAGCAGCCGCACCCGGCCCACCCGGACCTCCCAGACCTTGAGCCTCAGCTCCCGGCCCGGCAGCTCCACGCTGACCCGGATCTCCTCCCCCGCTCCGTTGCGGACCAGCCGGAGAGGACGCAGCCCCGGCTCGAAGGACTCGTAGGCTTCCTCCTGCCGGCCTTCGGCGTTCAGGCGCTGGCGGAAGTACCCCTGCGCGTAGAGCACCCCGACCCCTACCAGGGGTACGCCGAGATCCGAGGCGCTCTTGAGGTGGTCACCGGCCAGAACCCCGAGACCGCCGGAGTAGATGGGGAGCGACTCGTGCAATCCGAACTCCATCGAGAAGTACGCTACCGGATCACGAGAACCGTCCTCCCGGAAGGGGCGCTCCCCTCCCTCGAGGTAGGCGCCGAAGTCCCGCATCACGCGCTCGTAGAGCGCTGCGAATCCGGGATCTGATGCGGCCGCCCGCAGGCGATCTGTCTGAGCCAGGAGCCGGATCGGGTTGTGATCCGTACTCTCCCAGAGCCCGGGGTCCAGGCGGCGGAAGAGCTCCTGAGCCTCAGGACTCCAGGTCCACCACAGATTGTACGCCAGCTCCGGTAGCCGGGACAGTTCTCCGGGGATGTCATGCCGCATAACGGTTACCGCCTCTCCTCGACTCTCACGGACGGGAGGAATTTTAGGTGGTTCGTCCGCCATTGCCAGCGATCCACGCTTTTAACGGGTTTTTATCACGGATTTGACGGGGGTTTAACCCGAACGTCTCCTCTCCGGGTTAACGTGGTGTCCGGCTGAACCACCCGAGAGGAAGGATGCAATGGAGTTTCAGAGCGTCGGCATCAATCTGAACGGAACCCATCTGGGCGACGTGTCGGAGCTCGCCGCGGACCTCGAAGCGCTCCGGCGCGCAGGCCCGGACTTCGTGGAGGTCTGCCCGCACGGTCTGGGGGTGATCCTCGGCGGGCGGCTGGATGAGCGCCGGACGCAGGAGGTGGCCGGGGTGCTGGCCGACGCGGGACCGGCCTACACAGTGCACGCGCCACACCGCCTGAACCTGATGGACCCGGCCTCCTTCGAGCTGCACCGGGGGGCTCTGGAGGCCAGCGTGCGCTTCGCGGCGATGATCGGGGCGGACGTCGTGGTCTGTCACGCCGGGCAGCGGGTAAACACCCGCGATGCGCGCCACAGCCTGCGAGAGCAGCTCGCCGCCGAACGGGAGGCGCTGCGGCGGATAGGAGAGCTGGCGGGCAAACTCGGCGTGACGCTGGCCGTGGAGAACTCCTACCCGGAGCGACCCATACTGCGGGGAGAGGTCTACGCCTACGCCGCCTGGCCCTCGGAGCTGGCCGAGCAGGTGGCCGCCGTGGATCACCCGGCGGTCGGGATCTGCCTCGATGTGGGCCACGCGGCCGTCGCCGCGAGCTTCTTCGGCTTCGACTATCTGGCCGAGTGCGCCGCCGCCGCGCCGCTCGTCCGCCACGTTCACCTCCACGACAACCTGGGACGGCCCGAACCGGCGGAGGACGGAGCCGCTTTCGGGCTCGCCGAGCGCTCCGCCTACGGCTTCGGCGACCTGCACCTGCCGCCGGGGCGCGGGAGCCTCCCGCTGGAGCAGCTCCCGATCCTCCACCGCCCGAGCTGCTGCGTGGAGCTGCGAGCCGACCTGGGTCACCTGGCCGCCGAAGCCCTGGAGGCCGCCCGGCACCTCGGAGCACCGGAGGTGACCCGAGCCCCGGCCTGATCCCCGACTCCGGCGAACGCCTCCCGCCCCGAATCTGGGCGGGCTCTTTGCCGCCGCAACGTTCCGGGTGTATATACTAGACTCTGTTTTGAGCGAGGCGGCCGAGCATAGCGATCCCCGGCGGGTTTCCACCCGGCTGCTGCTGCTGGTTATAGTATCGGCGGTCTTCGTCTCGGTCCTGAACAACACGATGGTCAATGTTTCGCTGCCGGCGATCCAGGCCGGGTTCGGGGCTTCTGAGGGAGCTCTGGGGTGGGTGATCACGGGCTACATGCTGGCGTTCGCGGTCGGGATCCCGATCTACGGCCGTCTCTCGGACTTCTATAGCGCGCGTAAGATCTTCTGTATGGGGCTGCTTTTGCTTGCGGCGGGCTCGCTCCTGTGCGCGGTGGCCCCGAACCTGGTGTCGCTGGTGGCGGGACGCATCGTTCAGGGGGCCGGGTCCGCCGCGATGCCGGCGCTCTCCAGTGCGACGGTCGTGCGCGTACTGCCGCCGGGGGAGCGCGGCTCGGCGCTCGGCCTCATCGTCTCCAGCGTCGGGGTCGGGGCGGCGGTCGGGCCGGTCGTCGGAGGCGTGGTGACCCAGTTTCTGGGCTGGCCGTTCCTCTTCTACGGGACGCTCGGGCTCTCGGCCGTCCTGATCGCCGGCATCTGGAACCTGTTGCCGGACGTGGCGGGGGCAGCGGGCGGGCGGCGGGGGTTCGACCTGGTCGGGGGTCTGCTGCTGGCCTCCGCGGCGGGCCTGGCTCTCTTCGGCGTGACCGAGGGTCAGGCCGGCGGGTTCGCGTCCCCCGCCTCCTGGGGGAGCTTCGCCGCCGCCGCGGTCGCCGCTCTCCTCTTCGTGTGGCGCATCCGGAGCGCTCCGGAGCCGTTCGTCTCGCCCCGGCTCTTCCGCGCACCGGCGTACGTGGCCGCCTCGGTCGTGGGGTTCTTCACCATGCTGGCGAACCTCTCGTGCGTCGTGCTGGTGCCGCTCTTATTGGCCCAGGTCAACGGGCTCTCCCCCGGAGCGGTGGGGCTGGCGATGGTCCCGGCGGCAGTGGTGGTGGCCGGGCTCTCGCCGTATGCGGGCCGGATCTCGGACCGCCTGGGCTTCCGGCCGCCCATCGTCTTCGGGCTGCTCGCGCTCCTCATCTCCGTGCTCGCCATCTCCACCTTCGGAGCCGGGGCCCCGGCCTGGGTGGTGGCGCTGCTGCTGTGCGGTGTCGGCGTGGGATTCGCCTCCGTCAACTCACCCTCGATCAATGCCGCCGCAGCCGCCCTGCCGCCCCCGGAGGTGGGGGTAGGGCTGGGCATCTTCCAGATGCTCTTCTTCCTGGGCGGCGGGTTCGGACCGGCCATTCTGGGCGCGTTCCTGGCCTTCCGCCGCGAGGCCGGTGCCGACGCCCTCAACCCGCTCTACGTCCTCGATGCCGTACCCTACAGCGACGCCTTCCTGGCTATGAGCCCGGCGCTCATCCTCGCCCTCGCGGCCACGCTCTGGCTCCGGCGGCCCAAGGACGCCCTCAGGTAGCCCGGCGGCCGGCGTGTCCCGGCGAGCCGGAGCGCAGGAAGCGGCGGGAGATCTCGTTGAACTTCCCGGCCCGTTCGTCGTGGGGCAGCAGGGCGGCGTCGCGGAAGATCCTGAGGTTCGACCGCGGGTTGCCGTAGAGGAAAGCCTCCGCCTGACCGACGGGCGTCGTGCGGGCCTCGTTGCCCCAGACGATGAGGCTCTGGTGCGGAATCCGCGGGTACAGCCCCCGTACGTCCAGATTGAGCATCCCAGAGATGAAGGCCGCAGGCAGATACTTGGCGCCGGGCTGGTGGCTCGTCCGGTAGTATTGCTCCAGTACCCCCTCCGAGACCGCCTCCGGCCGGTGGTAGGCCATGTTCCGCAGGTAGTAGCGGAGGCTCGGGCGCGAGACTAGCGCATAGTAGAAGGGGTCGCCGAGGGGCCCGTAGAGCAGGCCGTAGAGAGCCCGGTTCAACCTCCCCGGCCTCCGGTTGAGACTCTGAAGACCGGTGGGGCAGATGAAGATGAGACGCCTGAAGAGCCGGGGACTGCGCACCGCAGCCGGCATGAAGAGCGCCGCCCCGAGCGAACTGGCGATCACGTGCGCAGCCTCCCCCACCTCCTCCCGTACAAAGTCCTCTAGCTGGTCAGTTATGTCTGCCGGCACGTATCTCCGGCGCGGCCGGTCAGATAGCCCGCAACCCAGAAGATCTACCGCGTAAACCCGGAAGCTGCGGGAGAGCTCACCGAAGTTGCGCCGGAACTCATGCGAAGAGGCCCCGGCGTAGATGCCGTGTACCAGCAGCACCGGCTCCCCCTCGCCCGCGACCGTGTAGGCAATCTTGCCCCCCCGCCACCGGTAGTAGCGGGTCACCTCCCCGAACGGGTTCTCCAGCAGCTCCCGCCCCCGGGCTAAACGCCGCACGTAGAGCGCCCCGGCCACCCCACCAGCCCCCGCCAGCAACTTCCACTTCATTCTCTGCACGTACCTCCAGCTCCTCGACGCAACCCGCAACATTCTAAACGCCCCCCGTTGACAGTTCCGGCCCCGCATGATATTTGTTTAACCCGCTTAATTAAGTAACTTAACTATTGTGAAAGCTATCACGGGGAGTGTGGGGCGGGATGGGGCGGCAAGAGATAGTGGACGAGATCCTCATGTTGCTGCCGGTACTGGGCCGGGAGCTGGGGCGGCCGAGTGCGGGGGAGCTGGAGGAGATCGTCCGGTGCGGGTTGCCGGTGGATGTGCAGCTCTCCACGGGGCACATTCAGGCTCTGATCGCGCTCAGCCGGGGCCCCCGTTCGGTGGGGGAGCTCGCGGAGGCGGTGGGGGTTTCGCGGCCGGCGATGACTCAGATTTTGGACCGGCTGGAGGGGCATGGGATGGTGCGCCGGCGGCCTCATCCTGGGGACCGGCGGGTGGTGCTGGTGGAGTACGTGCCGGTGATGCGGGAGGTTGCGGCCCGGCTCGTGAACCGTCGTCGGGCTTGGATCTCTCGGGTGGTAGATCGCATGAGTGAGGAGGAGGCCCGGGCCTTCCTGAAGGGGCTCAAGATGCTGGTGGCCGCTTCCGAGGAGTAGGGGTTCTATGCGCGCAATCGTCGGCTGGTGTCTGAAGAACCGTTCCGTGGTCGCGCTGGCGACGGTGCTGCTGGTGGCCGGTGGCACCTACGCGGCCGCGCAGCTCAATCAGGAGCTGTTGCCGGACATCGAGTTCCCGCTGGTCGTCGTCTCCACGCCGGTTCCCGGGGCCGGTCCCGACGTGGTGGACGAGCAGGTCACGCAGCCCATCGAGCAGGCCGTGGGTTCGGTAGAGGGGGTCGAGAGCGTTCAGACCACCTCGGCTCAGGGCTTCTCGGCGGTGGTGCTGGAGCTTTCGCTGGAGGCGGATGTTGGGGAGGCTTCGGACGAGATCCGGGCCGCGCTGGAAGGCGTAGAGCTGCCCGCGCAGGCGCAGCGGCCGGAGGTGCAGGAGCTCTCCGCTGCCGAGTTTCCGGTGATGAACGTCTCGCTCGCGGCCGGGGATGAGGATCTGGTAGCGCTCACGCGGTACGCCGAAGAGGAGGCAATCCCGCTTCTGGAAAGCGTCGAGGGCGTGGCGAGCGTGGATCTTCTCGGCGGAGCGGAGAGCGTGGCGCGGGTCGAGCTCTTGCCGGAGGAGCTGGAGGAGCGGGGCGTTTCGGCGGCGCAGGTGCTCGAGGCCATTCGGGGTGCGGAGGTCAACGCGCCGGTCGGAGACGTTCCGGTGGACGGCTTCTCTACCCCGGTGCGCGTCGTTGTGGAGGCCGGGGATCTGGAGGCCCTGAGGGACCTGCCCGTTGGGAGTGGGATACCCGCAGAGGCCGGGGGAGGTCCGGCAGGGGCTCCCGGAGGGGTGGTGGGCGGCTTCCCCGGCGGCGCTCCCGAGCCGGTACTGCTCGGGGATGTGGCGGAGGTGCGGGAGGTCGAGACCGATCTGGCGGGCATCTCGCGCACCGATGGGGAGCCCAGTCTGGGCCTCAGCGTCAGCAAGGAGCCCGAGGCCAACACGGTGGAGGTCTCGCGCCAGGTGGAGGCGGCGCTGGATGAAGTCCAGGGCGAGCTGGGTGAGGAGCAGGTCAAGGTCCTCTTCACCTCCGCAACGGCGGTCGAAAACTCGGTGAGCGGGCTCGTCGAGAAGGCCGTTCTCGGGGCGGTGCTGGCGCTGCTCGTGATCTTCCTCTTCCTCGGCACGCTGCGGGCCACGCTCGTCACGGCGGTCTCGCTGCCCACCTCGGTGCTGGCGGCGCTGCTCTTCTCGTGGGTGCAGGATCTGACGCTCAACATAATCACGCTGGCCGGGCTGACCATCGCCATCGGGCGGGTGGTGGACGACGCCATCGTGGTGCTGGAGAACTCCTACCGTTACATTCAGCGGGGCTACGGTCCGGATGAGGCGGCGCTCAGGGGCACCACGGAGGTCGCCAGCGCCATAACCAGCTCCACCCTCGTGGCGATAGCCGTCTTCCTGCCGCTGGGGCTGGTCGGCGGGATCGTGAGCAAGTTCTTCCTGCCGCTCTCCATAACGGTGGCTCTGGCGCTCGTGGCCTCGCTGGTGGTAGCGGTAACCCTCATCCCCGTGCTGGTGAGCGCCTTCATCCGGCGGCGGGACGTGCGGGAGGCGCCGCTAGCCGTGCGGGCGTATGCGGGATTCGCCCGCAGCCGGGGCTACAAGGTGGCCGCCGCGCTGACGGTCACTCTGCTCGCCGCCGGCGCCTACCTGCTGGCGGACACCTTCGGGCTCTTCGGCGTCCCCCCGGTCGCGGCCGCCGCGGGTGCGGTGGCCGCGGCGGCGATCTTCTTCGCCGTCGGCGGGCTGAGCCGGAGCGGGGAGGAGGGGCGGCTCGTGCGGCTCTACACGCCGGCACTGCGCTGGAGCCTGCGGTACCGGGCGGCGGTGCTGACGCTGGCGGCGGCTGCCTTCGCCGGCGGGCTCTTCGTGATCCCGCTGCTCCCGGTCAACTTCCTGCCCCCGAGCACCGAGCGCATCCTGGTCGCGGACATAGAGCTGGAGCCGGGGACGAGTCTGGAGCGCTCCGGCGGGGAGGTGCGGCCGTTCGAGGCGGTGATGATGGACGACCCCGGGGTCGAGAGCTACCAGATCTCGGTCGGCGGCGAGGACACCTTCACGCCTGACGCGCCGCTGCGCGGCGACGACGAGGCCCGGGCCTTCGTTATCGTTGGCGAGGAGGCCGGGGTGGAGGAGACCCGGCGGCGCCTGGAGCGGGAGGGGGAGGAGATCTTCGGGGAGGAGAACTTCCGGATCGCCGCCATAGAGCAGGGCCCGCCAGCCGGGGATCTGGAGGTGACCGTAACCGGCGACTCGCAGGAGGATCTGGAGGAGGCCGCGCAGCTGGTCGTGGACGAGCTGCGCGAGAACGAGGATGTCGCCAACGTGCGGACTACCGCCGGGGATGTCGCTCCGGAGGTGAACGTTGTGGTGGACAACCGGCGCGCCGCCGGGGCCGGGCTCTCGCCGGAGGCGGTCTCCGGCGTGCTCGCCGCCCTGTTCGGCAGCGATTTCGAGCTGGAGTTCGGGGGCGTGCCGGTCTCGCTCGGAGCTCCGGAGGAGTCGCTGAACTCGCTGGAGAAGATCCGGGGGCTCCCCCTCGCTCCCGGTGTGCGGGTGGGGGACGTGGCCGAGGTAGAGGAGGCCGAAGCTCCGGCGGCCATCACGCGCATCGACGGCGAACGGGCGGTCTCGGTGACCGGCCGCATCACCGTTCAGGATACCGACACCGTCTCGCGCGAGGTGGGCGAGGCCGTCTCTGAGCTCGACCTTCCGGTCGGGACCACGGCCAGCATCGGCGGCGTCTCCGAGGATATCGCCGAGAGCTTCCGCAACCTCGGGATCTCCATCGCGGTGGCCATCGCGCTGGTGTACCTGATCCTGGTCGTCTTCTTCAGCTCGCTGCTCTACCCGCTGGTGATCATGCTCGCCGTGCCGCTCACCACCGTCGGAGCGTTCGGCGCGCTGCTGATCACGAACACGGCGCTGAGCGTCCCGGCGCTGCTCGGGTTCCTGCTGCTCATCGGGATCGTGGTCTCCAACTCCATCTTGCTCATAGACTTCGCCACCCGGGCCCGGGAGCGACACGAGGACGCGGACGAGGCCGTCGTAGAGGCCGGCCGGGCCCGGCTGCGCCCGATCCTGATGACGGCGCTGGCGACCATCTTCGCCCTGCTCCCGCTGGGGCTGGGGCTGGCCGAAGGCGGCAGCCTGCTCATCTCCACCAGCCTCGCGCTCACGGTCATCGGGGGGCTCGCGACCTCCACGCTGCTGACGCTCTTCGTGGTCCCCGTGGGCTACTCGGTGCTGGAGAGCGCCCGGAGACGGTTGCGGGGCAAGAAGGCGTAGGCTACTCTGCTTCCAGCCGCAGGGTTCCGGCGCGTTCGCTCCGGACCTCTGCCCCTATCTTTCCCGGACCGCGCACGACCCATACCGCGCGGCGCCTGTAGTCCGAGGGGCGCCCGGCGAAGAACCCCGGCGATCTCCACGCGCCGCCGTCCAGCGCCGAACGCCCGGCGAGGTGCCCGAGCTTCGTGACCGGCTCGCCGGACTCCAGGCCCGCGCCGGCAGGCAGCGTGATTTCGGCCTCTAGCTCGCGTACCAGATTCCTCTCCAGCGCGAGCTGCGTGACGTTGGTGGGCAGGTATCCTGCGTTCTCGACCCGCAGCTCCACGCGCCGCAGCCCCGCGCCCAGCTCCCGGACATGCAGCTCCGCCTCCAGGTGCGGTCCGGCCGCGGCGTGGGAGACGGAGAAGAGGGCGACCTTGCGGCACTCCTCCTCCAGCAGGTGCGGGGGCGGGTTCTGGAAGGTGTACTTCGGACGCCAGCCCCCGATCTCCACCCTGCCGAGCTGCGGGTGCTCGAACTCCCGCCAGCGCACGAACCCCTTCCCGCCGAGCTCCGCGTCGTTCCAGCGCAGCAGCCTGAGCCCGTCCTCTTCCTTCGGGTTGCGGAAGAACTCTATGTAGTCCCGGATCTCCACCCCAGCCCTCTCCGCCATGGACCACAGCTCTATGGTCCAGGCGAGAACGCCGTAGCCCTCGTAGGCCCAGTCGTCGAACGTGCCGGTGATGGCGCGGTCGCGGCTGTAGCGGAAGTCGTGGTAGACGGAGAGGGGCGGGTAGCCTGTGATCTCGCGCCCCCGCTCCCCTATCGCCCGGTACGCGCCCAGGTCTTGCTCGGGCATCTTCTCGTCCGGCTTGTCCGAGTGAGGCCGCAGCAGCACGCCGGAGAAGGTGTGGTAGGTGTGCACCCCGAAGACGTTCTTGCGCTTCAGGATGAACTCCACCTGCGCCCGCGCCTCGGGTTCGGAGAGCGGGTACGGACCCGCACCCTCCTGACGCTCCTCGCCCTCCCAGGCGTAGGGATACTGGCGGTTCATGTCCAGCCCGTGGAGGGGGCGAGCGATCTTGATCTCGAACCCGTCATAGTCCCTGAGGTACCCTTCGCGGTAGAGGCGGTAATAAGTCCCGCCGAACTCGTCCGGCCCGCGCGGGATCATCAGGCGGTCATCGTGCTCCGAGACCTTCCACTCCCCGTTTTCGTCCTCCACCCGCATCTGCAGGATCTCGCCGTCCCCGTCTACGTCGTCCGCGTGCAACCCCGGCTCTTCTTCCTCGTAGGGCCAGGGCCGCACGGTGGCGCGCAGGGTGTGGGGCGTGGTCAGATACCGCTCCGCACCGTCGGGCGAGAGCCGCGGCAGGACGTAGAATGCCTTCTGATCCAGAAGACGCGTTACGCGCTCCTCCTCGCCGTAGCCGGAGAGCAGGTAGTCTACCAGGTAGAGCGCGGCCATCGAGCCGGTCACCTCCCCGGCGTGCGTGTTGCCGTCCACCCAGAACGCCGGCTTCTCCTCCGCCGGGCCGGTCGCGGAATTCGTGACCTCCGCGAGCCAGAGCTCCCGCCCCTCGTAGCTCTTCCCGATCGAGTAGACGCGGCATAGCTCGGGGTACTCCCTCGCCAGCCCGTGCAGCGCCGCACCCAGCTCCTCGTATCTCAGATACCGGTCGTAGCTCAGCCTCAAATTACCTCCTTCGCTCTTTCTTGCGGGCGCAAGATACCAGTATGCTATACTGAATTCCGAACACGCTAGGGGTGCCTCACCGAGGCTGAGAGCATACCCTCGGAACCTGAACCGGGTAGTACCGGCGGAGGGAAGCGTGGATACGGGCAGCGAGACTGGCGTTGCCGCCGCGCCTCCTGAGAGTGGCGTGGCGGCCTCATTCTTTGCGGGGCCGCCCGGAAGAGGAGGGCTCCGGATGGCGCACCGCTTTCACATACACCTCATAACCGACCGCCGGCAGGTCCGGGGGGATCTCTCGGACGCGGTCGCCGCCGCCGTGCGCGGCGGCGTGGACTGGGTACAGGTGCGGGAGAAGGGTAGTCCGGCGCTGGAGCTCTACGCGGCGGTGCGCCGCATCCTGCCGGTAGCCCGGGCGGCCGGGGCGGGGGTTCTCGTCAACGACCGGGTGGACGTCGCGCTCGCCACCGGGGCCGACGGGGTTCACCTGGCGGCGAAGAGCCTGCCGCCCGGCGTGACGCGGAGACTCGTCGGGGAGATGCTGCTGGGGGTTTCGGTGCACGGTCTGGCGGCGGCGCGCGAAGCGGTCGGGGCGGGAGCGGACTACGTGACCTTCGGGCACGTCTACCCGACCGCCTCCAAGCCGGGATTGCCGCCGCGGGGCGTGCGCGAGCTGGCGCGGATCGTGGAGGGTGTGGACGTTCCGGTGCTGGCCGTCGGCGGGATAGACGCGTCCAACGTCGGGGAGGTGCTTGCGGCCGGGGCGAGCGGGGTGGCCGTGATCTCTTCGATCCTGGCCGCGCCGGACCCGGAGGCCGCGGCGCGCGAGCTGCGGGCGGCGGTGGACGGCTCCCGGCACCGGCCGGGGCACCCCTTTCCGGAACCGGGCGGACGAAAGGAGCGCTATGCAGGTTAAGATAAACCGCGAGCCCGTGGAGCTCGGGGAGGAGGGTATCACGGTAAGAGAGCTGCTGGCCGAGCGGGGGCTGCCCCATGAGTCGGTGGCCGTGGCGATAGGCGGAGAGGTCGTCCGGCGGGAGGAGTGGGACTCGCGCCGGATCCGGGAGGGGGACGAGGTGGAGATCGTGCACGCCGTGGCCGGAGGTGGCGGGGAGGACGAGCTGGAGATAGGGGGCGAGCGGTTCTCCTCCCGGCTCTTTCTCGGCACGGGCAAGTACGACAGCCCGGAGACGATGGTCGCCGCGCTGGAGCGCTCCGGAACGGAGATGGTCACTGTGGCGATCCGGCACATGGACCTCTCCGGAGACCGCTCCATCCTGGAGCAGCTCGACCTCTCGCGCTACCGGCTGCTCCCGAACACCGCCGGGGCGAAGACCGTAGAGGACGCGGTCAGGATGGCGCATCTTGCGCGGGAGGCCACCGGCACGGAGTGGATCAAGCTGGAGGTCATCGGAGATCAGGAAACCCTCTGGCCCGATACCGCGGCGACGGTCGAGGCGACCAGGATCCTGGTCGAGGACGGATTCGTGGTGCTGCCGTACACCAGCCCGGACCTGGTGGCCGCCATCCGGCTGGAAGAGGCCGGGGCCGCGACCGTCATGCCGCTGGCCTCCCCGATCGGCTCCGGGCAGGGGATGCCGGACTGGGCGAGCATACACCGCATAGCGCGGCGCATCTCCGTGCCCGTGGTCGTGGACGCCGGGATCGGGGTCCCCTCCGACGCGGCGCTGGCGATGGAGCTCGGCTGTGACGCGGTGCTCGTCAACACCGCGGTAGCCCGCGCCGGAAATCCGGTGAGAATGGCGGAGGCTATGAGGCTGGCGGTGGAGGCCGGGCGGCTCGCTTACCTGGCGGGCCGGATGCCCGTGAGCGCCGCCGCCGTGCCTTCCAGCCCGGTGCGGGGTGTGCCGGTCGGAGGGTGAGAGATGCGCCCGGTAGACCTGGCGGTGGTGGGCGGGGGGGTGATCGGGTGCTCGGCCGCCTACCACGCCGCCCGGCGCGGCGCGCGGGTGGTGCTTCTGGAGGCGGAGCGGCTCGGAGCCGGAGCCTCTGGAGCCGCTGCCGGGATGCTCAACGCCCAGGCCGAGGCTCGTGGCGAGGACGCCTTCCTGCGTCTGCTGCTGAAGGGGCGGGAGCGGCACCGCTCGTTCGCGGAGGAACTCCGGGACGCCGGGGGGCCGGACCCGGAGTACGTCTGGGAAGGCACGCTGCGCGTCGCTACGGAGGAGCGCTTCGCCGCCGAGCTGCGCCGGACATATTCCTGGCAGCGGGAGGCCGGGCTCCCGGCCCGGTGGCTGAGCGGGGAGGAGGCCCGCGAGCTGGAGCCGAACCTCTCCCGCGGGGCGCTCGCCGCCCTGTATCTGCCCGAAGACGGTCAGGTCAACTCGCCCCGGCTCGTGCACGCGCTGGCGCAGGCCGGGGCCCGTCTGGGCGTCCGGTTCCTGGAGGCGGCCCGCGTTACCGGCTTCGCGGTTGCGGGGGAGCGGGTGACCGGCGTGCGCACCGCGCGGGGGGAGGAAGTGGCCGCCGGATGCGTGGTGCTCGCGGGCGGGGCGGCGAGCGCCCTGCTCGCGGGCGAGCTCGGTCTGCGCCTGCCGGTCTCTCCGGTGAAGGGCGAGATCATCTCCGTCGCCGCGCTCCCCGCTCCCGTAACCGCCAACGTCTGGGACGACCGCTGTTATCTGGTCCCCAAGCGGGACGGCCGGGTGGTGATCGGCGCGACACAGGAGCCGGGCGTCTACGACCGGCGGCCCACTCTGGGCGGGGTGGCCACGCTCTCCGGCGCGGCGGTCGGGCTCGTCCCCGCCCTCTCCGGGGCTACGTTTCTGAACGCCTGGGGCGGGCTCAGGCCCGGCACGCCCGACGGCCGCCCCGTGCTCGGCCCGGCCGGAGGATGGGAGGGGCTTCTTATCGCTACGGGTCACCACCGCAACGGGGTGCTGCTGGCCCCGATCACGGGCGAGATCGTGGCCTCACTGGCTCTGGGAGATCGGCCGCCGGTGGATGTTGCTCCCTTCTCTTACGAGCGGGCTCTGCAGACCGCCGCCCGATGATAGAGCTCCCCGAACGGCTGCTGGAGGAGATGGTCACACACGCCCGGCGAGAGGCCCCGAGGGAGGTGTGCGGATGGCTCGCCGGCGCGGAGGGGCGGGTGCGGGAGATACACCCCGTCCCCAATGTGGCGGACGCTCCCGAGCTGCGCTTCCTGATGGAGCCCGGGGCGCAGCTGGCCGCCATGCGCGAGATAGAACGGAGGGGGCTGGAGATCGTGGGCACCTACCACTCCCACCCGCGTACCCCGGCAGACCCTTCGGCGCGGGACCGGAGCCTGGCGCTCTACCCGGATCTCGCCCACCTCATCCTCTCGCTCGCCGGGGAGGAGCCGGAGCTGCGGGCCCACCGCATCTCCGATGGCCGGCTGAAACCGCTGGGGCTCAAGGTCCAGTAAGAAACGGGGCCTACTCTTTAGGCCCCGTTTCTTACTAGAAGCAGTCTTCGGCCGCGCTTCTCAGTACTCCCGGCGGCGGGAGCCCCGGGCACGGTCCTGAAGGTCGGAGAGATCCAGCTCCCCGTCCAGAAACCTCCCGATGAAGTACCCGATGATGGCTCCGGCCACCACGAGCACCGCGCTTGCGAAGCCCAGCCAGACGATCAGGAAGACTATGATCCCTCCGATCAGGGCTCCGTAATTCTTCATGGTCCAGTTCATGGTAAAGCTCCTTCCTGTCGCTCGGTGCCGCGCACGGTGACCTCCACGTCTCCGAAGGGCACCTGCTGGTCCTCGAGAACCTTCCGGATGTTCTCCCGCGTCCGGGCGGCCGTCTCGCTCAGGTCTCCGGTCCGCGGCGCGGTGATCTCGCAGGCGACGTCATACCCCCCGTTGCGGGAGGTGAGGATGGCCCTGGGAGAGAGGGCTCCGGCCTCCAGCGCTGCGCCCTCGGCGAGGTGCCGAACGGCGCGGGCGCTCACCGCCGTCTCCCGGCCCGGAACGTCCTCAAGGACCGCCCGCCGGGCCACGCGCCGGCCGAAGGTCAGCTCGCGCAGCAGGAGCAGCAGCGCGAAGAATGCCACCAGGCCGCTCGCGATCCCGGCGATCACGCGCGTGCGGGTGTCGAAGGCGTCCACCGAGAGACCTCCCAGAGAGTCCAGGGCCGCCCGGTAACCGGTGTAGGCGTTGACCTGCTCGGGGGAGACGACACCGAAGGCTATCAGGAGCAGCCCTACCGGGACCGCGATCAGAAGCAGGGAGAAGATGATGAGTATGAGGCGGTTGAAGACGTTCATTTCACCCTCACCTTCGCATCGCGGGGGTCCGTCTCGATCAGCCGGATCTTGAGTCGCCGGAGCCGGATGCCGGCGCTCTCCTGCAGATCCTGCTGGAGCTGCCCGCGTACCCTTTCGCGGATCGCCCGTAGATCCTCGCCGCGGCGCACCTTGAGCCTCAGATTTACTTTCGCCCCCCGGCCGCGCCGGGCTTTCACGCCGGCCGATGCGTCAAGCACGTCCGGGTCCCGCATGGCGACCGCTTCGGCTTCCCGCCGGACGGCGCCGCGGGTGGCGTAGGTGCCGCCATCCAGCCGCACCCTGCGGGGTGCGGGCGGCTTGAGCTCGGCGATGAGCAGTATGAGGCCCACCAGCGCCACCGCTATCAGGACGGCTATCAGGGCAGGCGGGGGGTTGCCCTCCTCCAGGCTCGTTACCGCTCCCTCGATGCCGGAGTAGATCCCCGGGAGGTTCAGCTGTCCCGGCAGGTCGGCCAGCCGGTACCCGGCGAGGTCGAAGCTGTAGAGGACCCCGAAGACCCCCAGCAGGAAGAGCCCGGCGAAGAGCAGTATCATGAGTATCCGGTTAAAGATCCGCATCTTCTTCCGCCAGGTATATGTCTTCCACCACGACTTCCACCTCTCTGCCGTCGGCCGCGGGAGTCACCCGCTCCTTCAGCCGCCGGACGAGCTCCGGCAGCGGGGTCCCCTCCGGGTAGCCGGCGACCACGTGCACCCGCACGCTTCCGGGGCCGACCACGACGCCGAGCACCTTCTCGCCCGGCCCGTAGGTGGCCGCCTCGGCGTAGCGGCCCCGACCTAGGGCGTGGACCCCCCTAGTGGAGAGGGCCGCCTCGGCGACGGCCCTGGCAAGTTTCAGGTCATCAACCATCTTTTCAAGTCGCGACCCTTAACGGACGCGGGGCTCTTCCTGCGCGCTCTCCAGCTCGCGCCGCTCCCGCTCCTCTTCCTCGCGTTCCTGCTGCGGGAGGATCACGTCGTTGACCGTGATGTTGACCTCCTTCACGTTGAGCCCGACGAGGTTCTCGACGCGCTGGATGACGTTCTTGCGCACGCTCTCGGTGAGCTGCGGGATGGACTTACCGTAGTCCACGGCCATCGTGAGGTCTATGGCGGTCTCTACCTCGCCGACCTCCACGGAGACACCGCGGGTCTGGCCGCCGCCACCGCCGGTCACGGAGTCCACGATGCCGCCGAGGGCGCGCGAGGCCCCGCCGCCCATGCGGACGCCCTCAACCTCCTGCGCCGCCATGCCGGCGATCTTGGCCACGACGCTGTCCTCGACCCGCGTGGCGCCGCGCTCGCTCTGCAGCGGGCTCCTCTGCCGCGCCTGCTGCTGCCGCTGCTGCTCCTGCTGCCTCTGCTCGCTCATTGCCCGATCTCTCCTTTCTCTGCGGTGTCTTCCCTACAAGCCACAGTATGCCCTACTAGACCGTCCGGCGTGTCAGCGCCCGGTAGATGGCCAGCAGGATGATCGCACCCAGAGTAGCTACCAGGATGGTGCTTATGTTCAGCCCCGTGACTCCGACCCCGATCAGGTTACTCGTGATGAACCCGCCGATGAACGCGCCGACGATGCCGATCAGGATCGTGACGATGATCCCGCCCGGGTCGGGCCCCGGCATGATGAATTTTGCCAGCAGGCCTGCGATGAGCCCCACGATTATCCACGATAGTATGCCCATCTTTAGGACTTCACCTCCCCGTCTCTCGATACTTTTCTACGACCATTAGACCGGAGCCGCCGCCTTTCGGTTACACCCCGGCCGGAAAATTCCTCCGGACTTCTACCCCGCACCTTGTAAGCATAAACCCTTTTAGGGAAATATACTGCTTGGGAAATGCGAGGGAAGAGTAACGGAGCTGGGCCGGAAGCTGTCTAAAAGAGTAGAGCCGGACGACGGGGCGCTGGTAGCCCGGAGTCAGGCCGGAGACCGCCGGGCCTTCTCCGAGCTGGTGCGGCGCCACCAGACGGCCGTCTACAGGGTATGCTACCGGGTGCTCGGCGACCGCGAGGACGCGCGGGACGCCGCGCAGGAGGCTTTCATTCGGGCCTACGGCAAGATAGACACCTTCCAGGGGCGCAGCGCCTTCCGGACCTGGATGCTGCGCCTGGCGGTGAACGTGAGCCTGAACGAGCGGAGCCGCCGCAGACCCTTGCCGCCCGAGCTCCTGGAGGCAGATTCCGGGTCCGGTCCCGAAGAGGCGGCGGTCGCCGCCGATGAGGTTGCCCGGCTGCACCGGGCGCTGCGGAGCCTCAAGCCGAACCACCGGGCGGCGGTGGTGCTGCGCGATCTGGAAGGGCTTACCTACGAGGAGGTAGCCGAAGCTCTGGAGGTGCCCCCGGGAACGGCCAAGGGATGGGTGAGCCGGGGGCGCAGAAGGCTCAGGGAGCTGCTGCTTTGAACGGTGTGGACGACATACGCGATCTCATCCCGGCCTACGTCGCCGGGGAGCTCTCCGGGGAGGAGCGGCGGCGGGTCGAGGCCGCTCTCGAGGGGTCGCCGCGTCTGCGGGAGGAGCTGCGCCGCTACGAGCGGCTCTTCGTGCTCCTCGCGGCCGCGGCCGCAGAAGAGGTGGAGGCGCCGCGGGATCTGGAGTCCCGGGTGGCGATGCAGGTGGCGCTCAGGACCTACGTCCGGGCGGCCGCGGATATAGCCGGGGATCTGCTCGGGGCGTACGGCCGGGCTATAGTCTATTATCTGAGGCTGGTGTGAACGGGAGGGTGAATTGGCCGAGCTTGTAGGTACGGTCCTCTCTTATATACCGCGGGTCATCTTCGCCCTGGTGATAGCCGGGCTGGGCTTCGTGCTGGCGGGGATAGCCCGGCGGCTGACTGCCACGGTGCTGGGCCGGCTGAACTTCGACGCCGCCTGCGAGCGCATCGGGCTGACGCGGCTCATGCGCGAGGGCGGCATAGAGCGTACCCCGGCGCAGTTCGCGGGCGTCATCGTGTTCTACGCGGTGGTGGTGCTGGCGATCCTGGCCGCTCTCGGTCCCCTGGGGCTGGACTTTCTGGCCGACACGCTGAACCAGGTCATCCTCTACGCTCCCCGCGTGCTGGTGGCGGTCCTGATCCTGATGCTCGGCACCGCGGCCGCCGGCATCCTGGCCGAGCTCACCGGGCGCGGGCTCTCCCGCGCCGGAGTGGAGCGCACCGGCGGCTTCAAGTCGTTCGTGCGCTACGCCGTGATCCTCGTAGCCGCCATCCTGGCCGCTGCCGTGCTCGGCATCGAGGTTACGGTCCTCATCGTGCTGCTGGTGATCGCGCTCGGCGGAGCGGCGCTCACGGCGGCCCTGGCGCTGGGTCTGGGCCTGCGCGGGCTCTCGCAGAACATCGCCGCCGGGCGCTACATCTCCGAAGGCGTGGAGGAAGGGGATGAGATCCGGCTCGGAGAGGTCTCCGGCACGGTGGAGCAGATCGGGTACGCCATGACCAAGGTGCGGGCCACCGACGGCCGGCTCTACCTCATCCCCAACTCGCACTTCCTGGACAACGTCGTCGAGAAGCGCGAGCCGTCTTCCGGGCGGGGTGAGGAGGTCTGATCGCACCGGGTGGCCGGATCGGAGCGCCTCCCGCCGCTACTCTTTCGGGGGGCCGCGCAGTATGCTCTTCCGGCGCGGAACCCACCACTTCCGCAGTGCCTCAGGCCGCCAGCGGCCCAGCCCGACCAGCGCCTCGGTCATGTGCGCGACCTGCCGCATGAACTCCACGTCGTGCACGCGTACGATGTTTGCGCCGCGCGCGATGGCGTAGGTGACCGCGGCGGCCGTCCCGGCCAGGCGCTCCTCCGGCGGCAGCCCGCCCAGCACCTCGCCTACAAAGTCCTTGCGGCTCGCCGCGACCAGGATCGGGAGCCCGAACCGCTTTAGCTCCGGCAGGTTGCGCAGCAGCTCCAGCGAGTAGGGGGTGTCTTTGTCGAAGTCCAGGCCGGGGTCAAGGAGTATCTTCTCCCGCTCGATGCCCCCTTCTGCGGCGGCCTCCACGCGCTCCTCCAGGAACTCCGCGACCTCGGCCGTCACGTCCGAGTAGTGTCGGAACGGGCGCCAGGTACGCGGGGGACCGGCGATGTGCATCAGCACCACGTACGCTCCGGCGGCGGCTATCTCCTCGATGAGGCGGGGATCGCGCAGCCCGGAGGTGTCGTTGATGATGTCCGCTCCGGCCCGCAACGCCTCGCGCGCCACCTCCGGCGAGAAGGTGTCCACGGAGATGGGGGCCTCGGTCATCTCCCGCACCCGCCGCAGGAGGGGTATGACGCGCCGGAGCTCCTCCTCCGGCGGTACGGGCTTCCCGGCCGCAGCCTTCACGCCGCCGATGTCCAGGATGTCTGCTCCGGCCCGCAGGATCTCGCGCGCCCGCCGCACGCCGCGCTCAAGACCGTAGTGGCGGCCCCTGTCGAAGAAGGAGTCCGGGGTGGCGTTCAGGATCGCCATCACGGCGACCCGTTCTGAGAAGTCTATCCGCGTCCGGCCGGTATCGAGTGTCAGGTGGCGGTCGTGCAGCATTCCTAGGAGAGCAGTCCCTGTATGTAGTCCGAGACGAAGTCCATGGCGAACAGGACGGCGACCACGTACATGAAGGGGTGCACCTCTTTAAACTTGCCGCGCGCTACCTTGATGACCACGTACGAGATGAAGCCGAACCCGATCCCGTACGCTATGTTGAACGTCAACGGCAGGGTGAGGATGGTCAGGAAGGCCGGTATCGAGGATTCGAAGTCGTCCCACGGGATAAAGCGCACCGCGGTCATCATCAGAAACCCGACCACTATCAGCGCCGGGGCCGTGACCGGGGAGACCAGGATCTCCTCCCCGTTCGGACCGGGGATCGGGATCGAGCCTCCGACCACCGCGATGACCGGGGCGAACGGCAGTGCGAGCAAGAAGAGCAGCCCCACGACCACGCTGGCCAGCCCCGTCCGGCCACCCTCGGCTACGCCCGAGCCGCTCTCGATATAGCTGGTTACGGAGCTCGCGCCCGTTGCTCCGCCGGCGATGGTGCCTAAAGAGTCCACCAGCAGCACGCGCTTCATGCCCGGCAGCCGGCCCTCCTCGTCCAGCAGCCCGCCCTCCTGGCCCACGGCGATGACCGTGCCCACGGTGTCGAAGAAGTCCGTCATGAAGAGGGCGAAGATGATAGGGATAAGCGTTACCTGCAGCGCGTCCGGGATGGCCGTGATCCCGCCGCCTATGGTCGAGGTGTCGAAGCGGAAGTCCACGACCTCTTCCGGCAGCGGGATGATGCCGAAGACCATCCCCGCCACCGCGGTTCCGACGATCCCGATCAGGATCCCGCCCCGAACACCCCAGGCGATCATGGCCATCGTGAAGGCCAGACCGCCCGCCGCCAGCAGCACCGCCGGCTGCGTGAAGTCCCCGAGTGTGACGTAGGTGACCGGGTCCGCCACCACGATGCCGCCGTTTCTGAGCCCGATGAACGCTATAAACAGTCCGATGCCGACCGCTATGGCGAACTTCAGCGGGAGGGGGATCGCGTTCAGGACCGCCTCTCTGAGGTTCGTGAGCACCAGGATGAAGATCACGATCCCCTCGATGACTATGACCGCCATCGCCGTCTGCCACGGCAGCCCCATCCCCAGGATGAGCGTGAAGGCCACCACCGCGTTCAACCCCAGGCCCGGGGCCAGAGCTATCGGGTAGTTGGCTAAGATTCCCATCGCTATGGTAGTCGCCGCGGCGGCCAGGCAGGTGGCGAAGAACACCCCTTCGATCGAGAGCCCGGTCCCCTCGGTCCCCAGGATGGCCGGGTTGACGAAGATGATGTAGGCCATCGTCATGAACGTGGTCAGCCCGGCTATGATCTCCGTGCGGAGGGTCGTGCCCCGCTCGGAGAACCTGAAGAAATTCTCCACCCTGCTCCTCTCTAGGTCGCGCTCGGGAACCGGCCAGCGGCCAATATAGCAGGGGGGCGGCGGGTCGCTCTACTTGTCCATGCCCTGAAGCGGCGCGTTGCGCTTCCAGAGCAGCCAGACTACCGAGACGAGCCAGAGCACCAGGATCGCCGAGTAGGCCGGGAAGATCTGCCGGTAGTACTCGGGCGTGTCTCCCGTCTCTATTACCGGGATGGTGGTCGCGTGCGGAAGCCCGGCCCGCTCCAGGGATTCCTGGGTGGTGCTGTAGAAGATCACGGTCCCCACCGTGGCCAGCTTGCCGCGCCAGACCCGCTCGCCGCGGTCGTTCACGTCGGGAGGCGTCTGGGCGGTCTGGATCAGGAGGTTGTCTCCGGTCTCCCGCAGCGGGAAGTAGAAGTAGAAGGTGCTGTAGCGGGAGGAGACCGCGATGCCCGACTCCTCGGTGCCTATGTTGGTCGTATCCTCGCCGTAGACCGGCGTGCCCCGGATCTCCACGTAGTCACCGAGTTCGACCCCGGGCGGCAGGTAGCCCCGGTTGAGATCCGCCGCCGAGAGTACCTTCGGCTGTTCCTGCAGGCCGTAGGAGAAGTTCGCCGCCGTGGTGGAGGCTCCGAAGGTGAAGACCAGCGCCATGAAGAGCCTGACCAGAAGCCACGAGTTGCGCTTGCACCAGGGTATCAGGCCCCGCTCCCGGTACTCTCCGCCGCTTTGCTCTCCGGCCTGTGCGACGCTGTCCTGCCTGACCTCCACGAACCCCATTTTATAAGAAACTCCCCGGCCGGTCGGGACCGGGTTCACATCTTCTCGGCGCCGGGCGGTCTTTGTGTGAAAGAACTTGCAGCCGGGGTGGTGCGGCGGAGCGGGGGGATGTTATTCTGTGCGCGTGCGTTTGTCCTGTGTCATCGGGGTCGAAAGCGGTGAGATGGCTGGATTCAACTCGGAGTTGAGCCGCGGCGGGATCTACGCCCGGGGCGTTCTGATGGGGAGGCTGTCTTGACTGAGGCTCGGGAGCGGCGAGAGACCGAAGCGGACCGGGGAGAGTACACGGTAGTCGGGATCCTGGACGACGGGGATCCCGTGGGGCGGGCCGCCGCGGAGCTGAAAGCTCTGGGCGGCGAGCGGGACGATCTCACCGTCATCCTCAAGCGCCAGGACCCTGAGGAGCCCGAGTCGCTGCCGGAGGATGTGCGCTACATCATCGTCCCCGACAACTCCTCGGGGATGGAAGTGCCGATAGGCTTCGCCATAGTCTTCGTCGTGGTCGGCCTCTTCTTCGCCATCACCACCCCGGCCATCGGGATCCCGACCTTCATAGTCTTCATCTCGCTGGCGGCGATCCTGATCGCCGGGTCGTTCACCCGGGTGGGGGTCGCTCCCATCCTCATAGACATGGAGGCTCCGCGCGAGGAGTCCGGCTTCTGGAACGACGAGTTCGAGGAGGGCAAGACCCTCGTCTTCCAGGTCGTCCGGGACAGGGAGCATATCCGCAGGGCCCGGGACATCATCCAGAAGCACGGCGGCTCCTACTACATCGTGGAGCGCAAGCTGGAGCCCAAGGCGGTCAGCGGGGCCGTGCTGCACCGGGTCCGGGCGAGTGGTGGAGGTGAGCGCGTCTCGGGCGCTCAGGGAGCTTAGGAGGGGCATGGAGTGCTAGATCTTCCAGCGATAGAGATCCCGGTCTTCGGGGCCCGGTTCCTGACGGGAGCTGTGATGCTCACCCACATCTTCTTCGCCACGCTCTTTGTGGGCTACGCCATGGCCGCGCCGATTCTGGAGTGGTGGGGAGCCCGCACCGGCAAGCCGCGCATGGAGCGGCTGGCCCGGTCGCTGATCCGCTTCAACGTCCTGACCTTCAGCGTGGGGGCCACGTTCGCGGTCATGTTCATGGTGCTGCTGGTCGGGCTCTACCCGCGGGTCACGGCGGCGCTCTTCACCGGGTTCTTCTACTTCATCATCATAGCGATGGCCTCTATGGTGCTCACGCTGTGGATGATCTACGTCTACTACTACAAGTGGGACCGCTACAGCGTGGTGCACAAAGGGCGGCACATAGCGTACGGGGCCGCTGCCGGCTTCTTCATCTGGGTGTGGATGGTGATCATGAGCGGCATCGACACCTTCATGGTCACCGGGGGCTCAGAGGAGGAGATAATCAGCAACGAGGCGCTCACCGTGGGGTTCGTGGAGTCGGTCCGCAACCTGTTCAACCCGATGTTCATCGAGATGGTGCTGCACCGGACGTTCGGCAACCTCTCGTGGCCCGCGTTCGCGGTGGCGGCCTGGGCCGGCTTCAAGTACGCCCGCGCCAAGAGCGCCGAAGACAAGTCCTACTACGACTGGGTGGCCTCGATGGGCACCATGTGGGGGACCATCTTCCTGCTGACGATGCCGGTGGTCGGGTATCTGCTGGTCTTGAGCATGCAGGCCGCAGCTCCGGCCGACCCGGCCATAGCCGGTGAGACCGGGGCTTACGACCGGCTCACTACCGGGGCGACCTCCAGCCTGCTGTACATAAACACGATCATGGTCGTCGGCATGTTCATCCTGGCGAACGTGGCGATGTACCTGGGGGCCGTGAGGCATCCGGAGCGGGCCGGGCGCAACGCGATAAGAATCTTCGGGCTCATCGCGGCGCTGAGCGGGCTGTACGCCATCTCGCCGTTCGCCCAGTTCCCGTTCCTGCACATGCGCTACATCATGATGGGCGTGATGGTGCTGGCGACGCTGGGCGCGCTCGTCTCCTACATCCGGGGGCGGGTGAGGTTTAGGTACGGCAGCCCCAACGGGTGGTACCGCGGGGTGTTGATAGCGCTCGGGGTTCTGACCGCGGTGCTGACCCTCAACATGGGTTTCATGAAGTCCAACTCGCGCGTTCCGTACACGATATATAATCAGCCTGCATATCAGGTGGAGGAGGAGCGGCCGCCGACTGACTTCGGCGAGCAGCTGGTGGGCGAGTAGAGAGGGTTAGATTGGCGGAGCTACAGAAAGATCCCATAACCCGAAGCGACTTTCTGGGTCTGGGCGTTATAGGTGCCGTGATGGGCACCATCCTCACCATCCCTCCGGTTGCGTTCGTCCTGACCCCGCTGATTAAGACCGAGGTCGAGGGAGAGTCGGACGTGCTCCGTACGTGGGAGCGAGTGGATCACGTCGCCAACATCCCGGAGGGCGAGCCGGTCTCCTACGTCATAGAGTTTCCCATCCGGCAGACCTACGGGGACGACCGCATCCAGGAGGAGAGTGGCGTCTCCCAGCAGGAGTTCACGGTCCGCAACGGCGTGTGGGTCTCCTGGCGCGACGGCCAACCGCCGGAGGTGTTGGGGGGCATCGGCGAGGGGGACGAGGTCTCCCGGGATCAGATCGAGGAGCTCACGCAGCATCTTAACGTCATGAACAGCACCTGCGCGCATCTGGGGTGTCCGGTGCGCTGGGTGGCCGAGGTGGAGGAGCTGCTGTGCCCCTGTCACGGCGGTCTGTACGACATCAACGGGGAGCATATCGGCGGCCCGCCGCCGCGGGATCTCTACCGCTACACGTTCGAGATCCGCGAGGACGGGTTCATCTACATAACGCACGAGTTCGACGGGGATCCGTATATAGTTTAGGGGAGCCGGGAGCATGATAGGGAGAGTCAAGGCGCAGACCGTAGAGACCGGCAAGCTGCTGGCCGACTGGATCGAGGATCGCACCGGCGCGGTCAGCATGATGGAGAAGTTCCTCTACGAGCCGGTGCCCAAGCGGGGAGCCTGGCTCTATACTTTAGGGAGCGCCACGCTCTTCCTCATCGTGCTGCAGTTTCTGACCGGCATCCTGCTGCTCTTCTACTACGTGCCGACCGTGGATCACGCCTGGAACTCCGTCTACTACATCATGAACGAGGCGTACTTCGGGCAGCTCATCCGGGGCATCCACTACTGGTCGGCCAACTTCCTGATGGCCGTGATCGGGCTGCACATGGCCCGCACCTTCTTCAGCGGGGCATATAAGGCTCCGCGGGAGCTCAACTGGGTCGTGGGGGTCGTCCTCTTCCTGCTGGTCATCGTGCTGGCGTTCACCGGGTACCTGCTCCGGTGGGACCAGGACGGCTTCTGGGCCAGCGTCGTGGGCATCAAGATCGGCTCCTACTCGCCGTTCATCGGGGGGTATGTGGTCAACTTCCTCATCGGCGGGGACGTGATCGGGCCCGCCACGCTCTCGCGATTCTTCGCCATCCACGTGTGGCTCCTGCCGGCGATCCTGGCACCGCTGATCGGGGTCCATCTCTACCTTCTGCGGCGGCACGGGGAGTTCGGCTCCGAGTTCGAGTACACCGAGCGGCTTGCCAAGCTCAAGGAGCGCCAGCGGCTGGAGGAGTACGAGCGCCGCTACGGGCTCGGGGAGGAGGAAGAGGAACGGCGGGAGTAAAAGCTCTTACTACGGGACCGGCATGCGAGGGTTAGCATTCGGGGTAGAATACGGGCAGTCGGGAGGAGGTGAGAAGTGACGGAAGTACACAGGGACGCGGACCAGGGCCGGGCCGCTCCGGCGAAGCCGGTCGAAGAGGAGGTCATAACCGAGGAGAACGTCTTCGACCGGCCGGATGAGACCATGGCCTTCTTCCCGGGACAGGTGCTCCGGGACGGTTACGTGGCTGCCGCCCTCCTGATTGCCTGCACGGTGCTCTCGTACGTGTTCCCGGCTCCGCTGGCCGAGCCGGCGGATCTGGCGGAGACGCAGTATGTGCCGCGGCCGGAGTGGTTCTTCTTCTTCTACGAGCAGATACTCATGTTCTTCCCCGGCTACGCGCTCATCAGCTTCGGAGCCGTGATAATCCCCACGGTCTTCGTGGTGCTCCTGTTCGCGGTGCCGTGGCTGGACCGCAGCCCGCACTACAGCCCGATGAAACGGCCGTTCGCGACGGTGACGGGGCTTCTGGTCATTATGGTCGTGGTCCTGAACATGCTGCTGGCCATCAGCCGGGTTATTAACTTCCCGCAGGGCTAGAGGAGGATAGAGGTGCCTATAGGAGATTTGGACGTACCCGTACTCGGCAAGAACGCCACCATTGCCGTACTAGTCCAGACCCACATCCTCTTCGCCGCGTTCATCATCGGGGCCGTGATCATCGCTGCGACCAGCGAGTACATGGGCATGGTCACCAAGCAGCCCAAGTACGAGCGGTTCGCCCGTTCGCTGGCCCGGTTTGTGGTTCTGCTCTTCGCCTCGGGCGCGGCGCTGGCGATAACGTTCGTTCTGGCTTTGATCACGCTCTTCCCCGTCTTCTTCAGCTACCTGCAGAACATCTTCTTCTGGGTGTTTCTGGTCGAGGCGTTCATGTTCCTCGGTCAGATCATCATCGTCTACGCCTGGTACAACGTGTGGGACAAGCTGGCCTACCGCAAGAGCCTGCACGTGGTCTTCGGATTCATCGCCGGTTTCTTCGGCCTGATGGCGATGACCATGATCAACGCGGTGGCCTCCTACATGCTCACCCCCGCCGAGGCTCCGGCTACCGATCTGGGGCGGGCGTTCCTGAACCAGACCTTCGTCCCGCTCAACATGCACCGTTTCGTGGGCAACTTCGGCTACGCCGGGTTTTTGATCGCCGGGTGGGCTGCGTGGCGCTACCTGCGCTCTGTGCGCGAGGATGACCGGGAGTACTACGACTGGATGGGGCACTGGGGCATGATCTGGGGCTTCGGGTTCACCATCCTGCAGCCGGTCATCGGCTACGGCTATCTCAAGGCGATCCGGGAGAGCTCTCCGGAGGCTTTCAACGTCATCATGCTCGGCGACAAGGCGTGGACGTTCAACCTGCTCATGGTCTGGATGGCGATCATGGGCGTCGCTTCGGTGGCCTACTTCCTGCACCGGCTGCGCTTCGCCGTGCGGCCGATGGAGACGATTCGCAAGATGTCGGTGGGTGCTCTGGCTTTCATGGCGCTCTTCAGCGCTCTGAACCTGATCCCCTCCAACGCCAGTCTGGTGCCGCAGCTGGGGCTGGTCTTCGCCGACGGGCAGGACACCCTCATCCCGCTCGGGTCGATGTACCCGTGGAAGTACATCGGGCTTATCGGGATGATGATCGTGGGGCTCTTCGTTCTGGCGATCTACCTGAAGGCCACGGCCGAGGGGTTCCACTGGGGAGGCTCCAGCCGCTGGAGCCAGTGGGCGCTCATGACGTGCGCCGTGGTGGTGGTACTTACCATGATCACGATGGGCTACACCAGGGAGACGGCGCGCCGGCTGGACGACGATCCGGGCTACCTGCTCTACAACTGCATCACCATGGATCAGGAGATCGTCCAGGAGGGATGCCCCGCCGGGGTTGCGCCCGAGGAAGTGCAAGGAGGAGGGGGCTAGGCGATGGCAGATGCCGCACTGATACTGCTGCAGCAGAACGGCCTGGACACGGTCGGCCTGTTCAGGTTCTTCGCTGCCTTCTTCCTCATCGCGATAATCTTCGGCAGCGCGCTGCTGTTCACGTACTGGATCAGCAAGGAAGAATAACCTGAGAGGGGAAAGGGAAGAGGCCGGCTCCTCCCTTCGGAGCCGGCCTCTTCTCTACTCGATCCTGGGCAGGTACACAGAGAAAGTGGTCCCCGCGCCGGGGCGGCTCTGCACCGAGATGCGGCCGCCGTGGTTCTCGACCGTGTGCTTGACTATCGAGAGCCCCAGGCCCGTGCCGCCGGTCTCCTTGGAGCGGGCCTTATCCACCCGGTAGAAGCGCTCGAAGATGCGGGGCAGCTTGCTCTCCGGGATGCCTATGCCCGTGTCCGAGACGTGGATTACGACCTCGCCGTCCGCCACCTCGCAGACGGCCTCGACCCGCCCGCCGGGCGGGGTGTACTTGATAGCGTTGTCCACCAGGTTGGAGAACATGGAGTTCAGCTGGGTCTCGTCCCCGCGGATCACACAGTCGCGCCGGTTGCTGCAGGACTCGCTCTCCCGGGTGGCGAGCTCGATCTCCTTCCTCTCGGCTGCGGGGCGCATCATCAGCATCACGCTCTCGACCACGGCCCACACGTCCACCGGCCGGGGGTTGGGGACCTCCTCCTGGCTCTCCAGCTTGGCCAGGTCCAGCAGGTCCGTGATCAGCTGCGCCAGCCGGTCGGTCTCGCTCTTGAGCTGGCCGGCGAAAAATCGGGCCTGCTCGGGGTCCTCGTCCATCACGTCCACCAGGCTCTCGGCCAGCAGCTTCAGGCTGGTCGCCGGGGTCTTCAGTTCGTGCGACACGTTGGCCACGAAGTCCCGGCGCATCTTGTTGACGCGCTGGAGCTCAAGGAGGCTCTCGGACTCCGCCGCCCGGTGCCGGCCGCTCTCGATCAAGGCCGCCTCACTCCCGGGTGGCGTCGGCCATGGCCCGCGGCTTGGGCTCAAAGCGGTAGCCCAGACCGCGCACGGTGTGGATGAAATCGTAGGCCGAGCGCTCCTCAAGCGCGGCCCGGATGCGCCGGATGTGCACGTCTATGGTGCGGGAGGTGCCCACGTCCGGATGCCCCCAGACCCGCCGGGCCAGGTCCTCCCGGCTCTTGAGCTCGCCCGGCTCAGAGGCCAGCGCCGCCAGCAGCTCGAACTCCTTGACGCGCAGCTCCAGCGGCTCCCCGCCGACCCGGGCGACGAAGTTCTTGGTGTCTATCCAGAGATCCCCGGCCTGCAGGATCTTGCCGCGATCCCCCACGTCGCTGCGCTTGAGGTTGGCCCTGATCCGGGCCACGAGCTCCTTCATGCCGAAGGGCTTGGTCACGTAGTCATCGGCCCCGGCCTCGAACCCCTTCACCTTGTCCTCTTCGCTGTCCTTGGCCGTGATCATGACGATGACCACATCCCGGTCCCACCTGCGGATCTGCTGGCAGACCTTGATGCCGCTCTCGCCGGGCAGCATGATGTCCAGCAGGATGAGGTCCGGGCGCAGCTGGCGGGCCAGCTTGAGGGCCTCGGCCCCGGTGGTGGTCTGGTGTACGGTGAATCCCTGGCGGGTCAGGTTGTACGCCAGGGTGTTTAGTATGACCTGATCGTCTTCGACTACCAGAATCTCGGCAGCCATCTTTACTCTGCAGCCTTTCGCAGCACGTGCCTAGTATACCGCGCGAGGCCGGTCGGTTCATCCCGCCTGCGCCCCGCCGGAACCTGCTTTAAAATCTTCCAGAGAGGCGAGTGAGGGAGGCTCCATCTGAACGTACGCGTCCGGAGAACGACCGTACATACACAACGCACCTTCACCATCGCCCGCAGCTCCGCCTCCGCCTTCGGGCGCGTGATCTTGGAGCTGGGGGCGGGGGGAACGGTGGGCCGCGGCGAGGCGGCCTCTACCGGGTACTACGGCCAGAGCCCGGAGTCCGACGCGGCCGCCCTGCAGGCGGTGAAGGTGTCGGACCCCTGGGACATGGAGGGCACCCTGCGTGCTAACGGAGCCCTCCCGGCATCGGCGCTCGCCGCGCTGGACGCCGCCCTGCACGACCTGGCGGGAAAGCGCCTCGGCGTCCCGGTCTGGCGTCTGCTGGGCTACGCCCGCCCGGTCCCGCGTACGGCCTACACGCTCGGCATAGCCGACCTGGACACGACCCTCGCGGACCTGGAGCGGCTCTCCGGCCACCCCATCCTGAAGATCAAGGTAGGAGGGTGGAGGGATCTGGAGACCGTGCGGGAGGTCCGGAAACGCTCCCACGCCGAGCTCTGGGTCGACGCCAACGAGGCCTTCTCTCCGGACGAGGCCCCGGAGGCCGCGCGGGAGCTGAAGGATGCCGGGATCGGCATGCTGGAGCAGCCGGTGCCCGCGGCCGCCGGGCCGGAAGCCCTGAAGCGGGTCACCGACGCCGTCTACCCGCTGCCCGTGATCGCGGACGAGAGCTCGCTCACCGCCAGAGACGTGCCCCGCCTCTCCGGGTGCGTGAGCGGGGTGAACGTGAAGCTCGCCAAGTGCGGCGGTATCCGGCGGGCGCTGGAGATGATCCACACCGCCCGCGCCCACGGGATGCTGGTGATGCTCGGCTGCATGGTCGAGACCTCGCTCGGGATCTCCGCCGCCGCCCAGATCTCCGGGCTCGCGGACTTCGTGGATCTGGACGGTTTCCTGCTGCTCGCCGACGATCCGTTCGAGGGACTCAGCTTCGAGGGGGGCAGGGTGGTGGTCCCGGAGCGGCCCGGGCTGGGAGTGGAGCCGCGATGATGGAACGGCGCGAGCGCCGGTACGCGATCCTGGCCGAAGGCTGGTTCGCGAACCGCCACGCCAAGACGGCCCACGGCCTCCTCCGCTACGGCAGGGACGAGGTGGTCGCCGTTCTGGACTCCACGCAAGCCGGTAAGACGACCCTGGACGTGAGGGCCGACCTGCGCCGCAAGGCCCCCATAGTCTCCACCCTGCGGGAGGCGCTGGAGTACGATCCCACCTCCCTCCTCGTCGGGCTCGCCCCGCCCGGGGGCAGACTGCCCGGGGAGTGGATGCGGATGCTGCGGGAGGCGGCGGAGGCGGGACTGGAGATAGTGAACGGCCTGCACCAGCGGCTGGCCCCCGAGCTGCCCGGCGCCGAGGTCTGGGACGTGCGCGAGCCCCCGAAGGATATCCCCCTCTTCTCCGGCGCGGGCTTCGACGTGGAGCCGAAGATAGTCCACACGGTCGGCACCAGCAGCGCGATCGGCAAGATGACCGCCACGCTGGAGATGGAGCGGACCGCGAGGGACGCCGGACTGCGCTCCGAGTTCGTGGCCACCGGCCAGACCGGGATCATCATCTCGGGATGGGGCATCTGCGTGGACGCCGTGGTCTCAGACTTCACCGCCGGCGCCGCCGAGCAACTCGTGCTGGAGGCCGCCCGGCGTGAGCCGGACCTCATCTTGGTCGAGGGCCAGGGCTCGCTCGGACATCCCGCCTACTCCGGCGTCACCCTCTCGCTGATGCACGGCTCCTGCCCGGACTGCCTGGTGCTCTGCACCGACGCCGCGCGCGAAGAGGTCTTCCCCCGCATCCCCACGCCGGAGCTGCCCCGCCTGATCCACCTCTACGAAGAGGTGGCAGCTCTGGTCAAACCCGCCCCGGTCGTCGCCGTGAGCGCCAACACCAGCGCCCTCGCCGAAGCCGCCGCCCGGGACTACCTGCAGCAGATCTCCAGGGAGACCGGCCTCCCCGCCTGCGACCCGGTGCGGTTCGGCGCAGAACCCATCCTCGAAGCGGCGCTCGCCTCCCCGAAGACCTCGCCCGAAACCTCATAGCCTCCCCCAGATCAGGCGCTCTGGACAGAAGGAACGGGATGGTGTAAGATCAAGAACGATTCTTGATCTGGAAGCTGAGAGGAAGGGAGCATGGATGGGCGAGACGGCGCAGACTCCGATGAAGGGAGCGGTAAGCGAGGCGATCAACGAGCAGATCAAGCACGAATTCGAGTCGGCCTACATCTACCTTTCGATGGCGGCTTCGTTCGAGGAGGCGAGCCTGCCGGGCATGGCGCGCTGGATGCGGCATCAGAGCGAGGAGGAGCTGGAGCACGGCAAGAAGTTCATGAACTTCCTGCTGGACCGTGGGGAGCACGTGCGGCTGCTGGGCATAGACCAGCCGCCGGACTCCTTCCGGACTCCGCTGGACGCCTTCGAGCAGGCGCTGGAGCACGAGAAGTTCATCACCGGCCGCATCCACGAGCTGTACGAGCTCGCCGTCCGGGAGAACGACTACCCGGCGCAGGTGCTGCTGCAGTGGTTCATCGAGGAGCAGGTCGAGGAGGAGCAGATGACCTCCGAGATCGTCGACCGCCTCAGGCTGGCCGGCGACGACGGCTCGGCGATCCTGCTGCTGGACCGCGAACTCGGCGAGCGGGGCGAGTAGATCCCGCTACGGAGGCGAATCAGGGGCCGGAGCGTAAAGCTCCGGCCCGGCTTGATTCCCGTCCCTCCGGAGGCTATCATGCCTTCAAGTGTTTGCGAATGATTGTCAATGCCGGATGATCCTTCGGGGTAGGGTGTGATCGGCCCCGGGCTCAGGGCCGTGGTGCTGGCGTCCTACAGCTCGCGCAACCGGGTTCTGCGGGACGCCGGGGGGCGCATTCACGTCTCCTGGGGACCGGTAACGGTAAAGATGAGTCAGGGGGAGTTCGTGGAGTTGGCCGGGGTTCTCTCCGAGGCCGTCGGCTGTCCCGTCCGGAGGGGGGAGCTGGCCCGGGGCTCCGGCGGTCAGGTGGTGAAGTGTGCGATGGGGCAGGTCATGGTGGTCCACGACGACTTCACCCTGTGGTTCGGCCCGGAGGAGTTTGAGGCCTTCTGCCGGCTGGTGTGCCGGGCGCTCGGGCAGCTGGAGGACATTCAGCCGCTCCCTGCTCTGGGCCTGCCCTGTTCGGACTGCCCGCTCGGATTCTCCGAGAACTAGGGGCCTTCATCCGTACGCCACGGCCGGGCCGGAGGCGCTGATCTCCACCCGGTCTCCGGGCTTAAACCGCGGGCCGAAGCCCAGCCGGCAGGCGAGGACGGTGCCGGAGTCGAGGCGCAGGCGCACGAGCTGGTCGTGACCGTAGAACTCCCGGCCCGTGACGGTGGCGGAACCGTTCTCCGAGGGGTGCAGCCGGAGCAGTTCGGGCCGGAGCATGATCTCCACGGGCCCCCGGGCATCTTGCAGCAGGGGCACCTCGCCCAGTTCGCACCGGGCGTGGCCGCCGCGCGCTTCGGCCGGCAGGAAGTTCGCTTCGCCCACCAGAGTGGCCACCTCCCGGTTCACGGGCCGGGTGTACAGCTCTTCCGGGGGTGCGGACTGCACCAGCTCGCCATCCAGCATCACCGCCACCTCGTCGGCCAGGCTCAGGGCTTCTTCCCGGTCGTGGGTGACGAAGATCGCCGTGGTCCCGGCGGCGGTGATGATCTCGCGCACCTCCGCGCGCACCCGCGCCCGCAGCGCGGCGTCCAGGTTGGAGAAGGGCTCGTCCAGCAGGATGATGGCCGGTTCCGGGGCCAGGGCCCGCGCCAGCGCCACCCGCTGCTGCTGGCCGCCGGAGAGCTCGTGCGGCATCCGGTCTTCCAGTCCGGTCAGCCCCGCGAGGGCGAGTACCTCCCTGATACGGTCTGCGCGCTTGCCGTCCCGGGGGAGTCCGTAGGCGATGTTCTGCTGCACGCTCAGGTGCGGAAAGAGGGCGTAGTCCTGGAAGACCATCCCCACCCGGCGGTGCTCTGGAGGCACGTGCCGGCCCCCGCCGGCGACCGTCCGGCCGGCTATCTCGATCTCGCCGGAGTCCGGGCGCTCGAATCCCGCCAGCAGGCGCAGGGTGGTCGTCTTGCCGCAGCCGGAGGGACCGAGCAGGGCGAGGATGCGGCCCTTCTGCAGCGTGAGGTGCAGGTTACGCACGGCCTCAACCGGGCCGAAGCGCTTGCTCACCCCGCTGAGACGAACGATGGTCTCGCTCATCACAGCTTCATCCTGTCTCTGATCGTGAGTAGGTACATGGGTATCGCGGAGACCGCGATCAAGAGCAGCGCCGGGGCCGCCGCCCGGGCGAAGAAAGCCTCCGAGGTCGCCGTCCAGATGCGGGTCGCCAGGGTGTCGAAGCCCGTGGGGCTCAGCAGCAGGGTCGCCGGGAGCTCCTTCATGGTCGTCAAGAATACCAGAGCCATGCCGGCGAGGATTCCGGAGCGGGCCAGCGGTGCGGTCACGGTGGCCATGGTCTTCAGGGGGCTTCTGCCGAGGCTCCGGGCGGCCTCCTCCACGCGGGGGCTCGCCTGCAGCAGGGCGGCCCGGGTGGAGCCGATGGCCTGTGGCAGGAAGTGCACGGCGTAGGCGAAGATGAGCATGGCCAGCCCCTGGTAGAGCCAGGGGGCGTAGTTGGACCCGAAGAAGACGAGCGAGAGGGCCAGCACTATCCCCGGCAGTGCGAACCCAACGTAGGTGAGGCGCTCAATGGCACCCGAGATGGCTCCGGGGAACCGGACCGCCAGGATGGCGACCGGGAGGGCGGCCAGCGCCGTCGCCAGCGCCGCGAGGGAGGAGACGTACACCGAGTTGAGCGCCGCATCCCACACGAGCCTGAGGGGCTCGCCGTGCGCCAGCCCCCTCGCGAGCCAGAAGCCCAGCACCCCGACGGGCATGATTAGCGCCAGGGCCACGATGGTGCCACAGTACGCCAGGGCCGGCCACTTCCATCCTCCCAGGCGCACGGTGGGCGCCGGCCTTACGGCCCCGGCGGTGCTCCGGTGGTACCGCGCCCGGCCCCGGGTGCGGGCCTCGACGTACAGGATGGCGAGCGTGAGCATGATTAGCATCAGCCCCATGATGGCGGCCGGGGTTCTGTCGAAGGCCGCCCGGTACTGGATGTAGATGGCGCGGGTGAAGGAGTCGTATTGCAACAGGGAGACCGCCCCGAAGTCGCTGAGCACGTACAACGCCACCAGAAGCGCTCCGGCGGCCGCGGCCGGCCGGAGCTGGGGCAGCGTCACCCGGAAGAAGGTCTCCCACCCGCTGCTGCCCAGGCTGCGCGCCGCCTCCTCCAGTGCGGGGTCCATGCCCCGCAGGGCAGCCCGGACGGTCAGGAAGACGTACGGGTAGGTGAAGAGCGTGAGCGCGAGGAACGCTCCGGGGAAGCCGTAGATCGAGGGCAGCTCCTGAATGCCGAACAGGCGCTCCAGATGTCCCTGCAGGATGCCGCGCGGGCCGAGCATGCTCACGAACACGAACCCGCCGACGTAGGAGGGGATCACGAGCGGCAGCGCGGCGAGCACCGTCCACGCGTCCCTGCCCGGCAGGTCGGTGCGGGCGGTGAGCCAGGCCAGCGGGACCGCCACGAGCACCGTGGCCGCCGTGACGGCGGCGGCCAGCACCACGCTCCGGAGCAGCACCGCCAGCGTCCTCCCCTCCAGCGCCACCTCCAGGACGTTTCCCACTCCGTCTTCGAAGGAACGCACGAAGAGATAGGCCGGCGGCAGCAGCATGGCCCCCGCCACCAGAGCGGCGGGGACCCATACTGCCGCCGGCGGCCGGAGGCCAGAACCGGCTCTCTCGCCCGCTGGGGCCAAAGCAGCCCTCCTCCTAGAGCGCTCCCGTCTCCTGCAGGAGCTGGAGGGTGCCCTCGAGATCCTCCAGACTGCCGAGGTCTATGTCGGGGCTCTCTATCTCCTCCAGCGGCACGAGCTCGTCCTGAGCTTCAACCCCGGCGGCCAGCGGGTACTCGTAGGTCTCGTCGGCGAAGTACCGCTGAGCCTCCTCGGAGAGCAGGAACTCCAGCAGCCGCTGCGCTTCTTCCGGGCTGTCCGAGGTGTTGAGTATTCCCGCGCCGGCGACGTTGATCAGAGCCCCGGGATCCCCATTCTTGAGGTAGTAGTTGCGGGCCGGGTAGTCCTGGCCCTGCTCCTCCAGCGCCCGGAAGAGATAGTAGTGGTTGACGAACCCGACGTCCACCTCGCCGGCCGCGACGCCCTCCAGTATGGCCGTGTTGTTCTCGTAGACGCGCGGGTTGTTGGCGACTATACCCTCCAGCCACTCCCGGGCCACGTCATCGCCCTCCACCACCCGCAGCGCGGTCACAAACGCCTGGAAGGAGCCGTTGGTAGGAGCCCAGCCTATCCTGCCTTCCCACTCGGGATCGGTGAACTCCAGGATCGAGTCCGGCAGATCCTCCTCACTCAGACGCTCGGTGTTGTACGCCACGACACGCGCCCGGCCGGAGATGCCGACCCACTCACCCTCCGGGTCGCGGAAACGCTCCTCCACCCGGTCCAGAATGCTCCCGGGCAGCTCCCGGAAGAGCCCCTCCTCGGATACCGCACCCAGAGCGCCCGCATCCTGAGCGAAGAACACGTCCGCCGGACTGTTCTCCCCCTCCTCCAGAATGGTCGCGGCCAGCTCGGCCGTGTCCCCATAGCGGACCTGGGTCTCTATGCCGCTCTCCTCCTCGAACCGCTCCAGAATGGGACCTACAAGCTCCTCATTGCGCCCGGAGTAGATGACAAGCTCACCGCTCTCCTCTCCCGCAGCGGCCCGCTCCTCTCCGGCCTCGCCGGCGGCCGGCTCCTCCTGACCACACCCGGCCAAAACCAACGCCGCCAGCAGAACCCCGATCAGAGACACCCTGACTCTCGCTCGCAAGGCAGTCGCTCACCTCCACGCAAACGGTATTTGCACAACTACTTCCCCCGCACTCCATGAACCGCGTCCCCGATTCCAGACGCCCGGAACCGATCGGCAGTATAGAGGTTTTGAGATTCATTAGCAATAACCGGGGGCGGAAATTTTTACGAATTTTTTACGTCTCTTCGAGTAGCGGCGGCCGGGGTGTATGCTAACATTTTATGCATGGGACGGTGTTTGACCCTTAACGCCAGTTACGAACCTCTGGCTCTCGTCCCGGTAAAGAGGGCCATCGTCCTCGTTGTCTCTGAGAAGGCCGAGATCGTGGAGGCCAATCTGGAGCGCAAGATCCGTTCGGAGAAGGCGGAGCTGCCGTATCCGCTGGTGATTCGGCTGGTGCGCTTCGTGGAGATACCGCGCAAGTTGCGCAGGCACGTGACGAATGCCATTCTCTTCGCGCGGGACGGCTACCGGTGTCAGTACTGCGGCAAGCACCGGGATGAGCTGCGGCGCGGGGAGAGTCTGACCCGGGATCACGTCAAGCCGATCTCCCGGGGTGGGGGGAACACTTGGGACAACGTGGTTACGGCCTGCACCCGGTGCAACGCGCGCAAGGGGAATCGGCTTCCGATGGAGTGCGGCATGTATCCGAGGAGCACGCCCAAGGAGCCGCGGTACGTGGTGATGGTCTGGTACTCGCGCGGTCTGAACGCTGTTCAGCGGCGCTACGTCGAGCAGTTCTACGGCGAGGCCGTCTAGGGGAGCGCCCCGGCGGGGATGAGCCGGGTGGACACGCCGCCGGAGGGTCTGTGAGGAGGCTGTTGAGGGTGCCGTTTGCGCTGGCTGCCATTCTGGCGGTCTCGCTGAGGGTCTTCGCGGGGCTCCGGGGCGGGGTTTCGCCGGCGCTTGCGGAGCGGGACCGCATCTACCTCGCCGGGCTGTTGTTCCCGCTTGGGGTTTACGGCCTCGTGCTCAGGCTCTCCAACGTTCTCTTCCGGCGTGGTGCTCCGGGGCTGGGGGGAGTCCTGATGCTGCTGCGTTCGGAGTTGTTCTTCAGTCTGGCGCATGCTGCTTTCTGGGCCGGAGCGTTCGCGGCGGTTCGGGGGAGGTTTCTGCGGTGGGTGGTGGGGGGGCTCTTTCACGTCGTGACGGGGTTGGTGGTCGTGTTGAAGACCGTCGCCCACCGGTACTTTCGGGAGACCGGGACTGCTCTCGACTGCCACGTCATTGCGCTGTGGCTCCCCCGGCTGGGGCAGCTCAGGTCCATGCTCACCCGCGGTGTACCGCCGCTGGCGTGGGCGCTCCTCGCCGCCGCCTGTCTGTATACGGTTGCGGGCCCCCGGCTGCTGGCGCGGCGCTTCGGGCGGGTGCGGGATAGGGGCGGGGGGGATCTGCGGCGGGCCCGCGCCTTCTGGGACGTGGCGTTCGGCTGCGGTGTTCTGGCGCTGTGGCCCGGCCACCTTCCGGCGGGCTGGGGCCGGTCGTCTGCCAGGGACCCGGTCCTCCACGTGGCGCTGACCGCTCTAGAGCGGCTCGCTCCCCGGCGGGAGCCGGAGGCCGTGCGCCGGCGGCCCGCCGGCGTCAGGCTCCGGGGCGGGAGCCGGAGGCGCAATCTCGTTCTGGTTCATCTGGAGTCTACCCGGGCGTCGTCCGTCACGCCCTACAGCCCGGGGCTGCGCTCGACCCCCTTTCTGGCGGAGCTGGCGGAGAGCAGCCTGCTGGTTGAGAGGGCTTACAGTGCGGTTCCGCACACCTCCAAGGCGGCCGTGTCGGCCAACTGCGGTATCTTCCCGCCTCCGCTACAGGAGCCCGTTGAGGCCGCGCCGGGCGGGCTCGAAGTCAGGGGGATCGCGGCCCTGTTGGGGGAGGAAGGCTACAGGACGGCCTTCTTCCAGTCTTCCACCAGGGAGTTTGAGGACTTCGAGAATCTGGCCGGCAATCTGGGGTATGAGGACTACTACTCGATAGAGGATATGGAGACGGGGGGATTCGAGCGGGCGAACTACTTCGGGTACGAGGACGAGGTCATGCTGGCTCCGGCCGAGGGTTGGATCGGGGAGGGGGCGGGCGAGCCCTTCGTGATCACCTACCTGACGGGGGTGGCGCATCACGACTACCGTCCCCCTGCCCGCTACGGGATCGTGAGGTTCTCGGAGGATGAGCTGCTAAACCGCTACCTGAACTGCGTCCGCTACCAGGACTTCTTCGTGCGCCGGCTGGTGGAGCAGTACCGGCGGCTCGGGCTGTACGAGGAGACCATCTTCGTCATCTACGGCGATCACGGCGAGGGCTTCGGGGAGCACGGCCGCTACGGGCACGAGGACGTTCCCTACGAGGAGGGGATCAGGGTGCCTTTGATCTTCCACGCTCCCGGGCTGCTGGGGGGCGGGAGGATCGAGGGTCCGGCGAGCCTCGCCGATATCCTGCCGACGGTGGCCGAGCTGCTGGGCTACGAGCCGGAGGGCGGGGAGGGGCGCTCTCTCCTGCGGCCGGTGCCCCCGGATCGCCCCTTGATGTTCAGCTGCTTCAACCGGGACAGGTGTCTGGCGAGCCTCCGGGGCGACGAGAAGTACATCTACCACTACGGCGACCGGCCCGACGAGCTCTTCGACCTCTCGCTGGACCCTGCCGAGCGGCGCAATCTGGCGCGGAAGCTCCCCCGGAGGGTTCGTCAGCGGCGCGGTGAGCTGCTGAGCTGGTACTACGGGAGAGACGGGGAGAGGTGGGCTTGATAGTAAAGCTCGTCTCCACCTTCCTGGCGGGGGCCGTGGATCTGTGGGTCGGGATACCCACCGGCTTTGTGCTGGGGCTTCCGGCCGTTCTGGTGTGGGCCGCCGCGGTCGCGGGGAATCTCAGCGTGGTGGCGGTGGCCTTCCTGGCCGGTGACCGGTTGCGGCCGTGGGTCTTCAGCAACCGCTGGCTCGCCAAGCGCCGCAAGCGCGTTGAGCGCTTCTGGGAGAAGTACGGGGTGGTGGGTGTGGCGTTGCAGGCTCCGCTGCTGAGCGGGACGCCGACGGCCACCGTCGTGGCCCTGGCCCTCGGGGCTCCTACGCGCTCCCTGCTCTTCTGGATGGTGCCGAGTGTGATGGTGTGGGGAGCGATCCTCACCGGCGCGGCCAGGTTCGGGGTCTCGCTCCTCTGGGGCTAGAGCCAGCCCTCCCGCCGGTACCAGCCTGCCGTGTGCCCGAGGCCCTCGGGCAGCGGCACCCCGGCGCGCCAGCCCAGGGCGCGTTCGGCGGCGGAGGGGTCGCAGGTCCAGGCGTGCACCGCGATATCCCGGGCGCGCCGCTCGTCGAAGGCCGGTGGCGCGCCGCGCAGCCGCGCCGTCAGCCCGGCCGCGCGCCCCGCCAGCACGAACCCGGCGGTGGGGAGCCGGACGGGCCGCACGCGCCGGCCGAGCGCGGCCTCCAGGGCTTCGGCCACCTCGCGCCAGGAGTACCGGGCCTCCTCCGCCAGCGGGAAGGGGCCGGGGCCGTCCTTCCGGAGCGCCAGCAGCACGGCCCGCGCCACGTCGGCCGCGTAGACGGGCTGGAGGGGATTCGCGCTGGCGGGGACCGGCAGCCAGCCGCTGCGCGCCAGCCGGAAGAGGGGCAGGAAGTCCCGGTCGCGCGGGCCGTAGACGGCCGCCGGGCGCAGGATCACGGGGCGCAGCTCCCCGAACTCCCGCAGGCACTGCTCGGCCTGCAGCTTGCTGCGGCCGTAGTGGCTCACCGGTCCGTCCTCTCCGTCGGGGCCGCGGGCTGCGAGGCTGCTGATCAGGACGAAGCGCCGCGCTCCGGCGCGGGCGGCCGCCGCGGCGAGCCGTCGGGTGATCCCGGCGTTGACCGCGTAGAAGTCCTCCGGCCGCCGGGCCCGGGTTATGCCTGCGGCGTGCACCACGGCGTCCGCTCCCTTGGCCAGGCGGGCGAGATCCTCTGGACGGCCGAAGTCCGCTCGAACGAGCCGGACCTTCAGGCCGGAGAGCCAGCGCGGATCGCTGGTGTTGCGGACGGCGCAGCGCACCTCGCAGCCCGCCGAGGCCAGCGCCTCGGCTATGTGGCTGCCGACGAAGCCCGTAGCGCCCGTGAGGAGCACGCGCTCCGGCACCTCAGAGCTCCTTCTCGTAGATCCTGTAGGTCTTGTAGAGGCGTGCGCCGGCGGCCTTGAGGCCCCGGTTCATCGCCCGGTTGTCCTCCAGGACCCACGAGCACTCGCACTGCCGGTATCCCTTGGCTATGGCGCGCCCGTAGAGCTCGTGCACGATCAGCGCTTCGAGCCCCCGGTTGCGGTACTCCGGCAGGAGGCCCAGGATCGCCAGCCGGAGGCGGTCCATGATCCTGCGGCGCCGCAGGAAGTGGAGGATGCCGAAGGGCAGCAGCCGGCCCCGCATCCGCTTGAGGACCTGATTGACGTCCGGGATGCAGAGACCCACGCCGGCCGGTCGCCCCTCCATCTCGACGAAGAGGACGAGGTCGGGATCCACGACGAGCCGCAGATCCTTCGCCAGCCGGTCGAACTCCGCGTCCGTGTACTTCACGAAGCCCCAGTTTCTCTCCCAGGCCCGGTCGTACAGGTACTTGAGGGTCGCCAGCTCCTCCTTGAAGCGCCCCGCATCGGCGGGGCGGACCACCGGGGCGTAGCGCTTGCGGACCCGCGCGGCCAGCCGGCCGATCTTCTCGCCCAGCGGCTGGTCGCGCTCGAAGAGCCAGGCGTGCAGGTCCTTCGCCTTGCGGTAGCCGGCGGCCTCGGCGTAGCGCGGGTATGCGGGCGGGTTGTAGGGCATCATGACGTAGGGATCGGTGTCGAAGGCGTCCAGCTGGAAGCCCGCGCCCTCGTTCAGCGAGGGGTTGGCCGGGCCGCGCACGGCGGTCCGGCCCAGCTCGCGCGCCGCCGCCTCGACGCGGGCGAACAGAGCTTCGGCAGCCTCCCGGTCGGCCGCTTCGAAGAAGCCGAAGAAGATCAGGTTGTCGCCATGGGTCCGGTTGTGGCTGTCGTCGTCGATGGCGGCGACGCGGCCGACGACCTCGCCGGCTCGGCGGGCGAGGAAGAGCTCTATGCGGGCGTGCTCGTAGAAGGGGTTCTTCTTCGGGTCGAACCTGCGCCGCTCCTCGATCAGGAGCGGGGGGACCCAGTGCGGGTCGTTCCGGTAGAGGGCGAAGGGGTAGCGGATGAACCGCCGCAGATCCGACCGGGAGCGTACGGGGAGGACTTCGGTCACGCGCGGATCCCCATGCTCAGCCGATAACGCCCAGACGCCTTCCGACCTCGCCGAAGGCCTCGATCAGGCGGTCTATCTGCTCGAAGGTGTGGTTGGCGTTCACGCTGGTGCGGATGATGCCCTGACCCGGAGGGACACTGGGGGGCAGGGCGGGGGTCGTGAAGATGCCCGCATCCCACAAACCCCGCCAGAAGAGCGCGGTGTGCTCGTCTTGACCGATCAGGACCGGCACGATGTGGCTCTCCGAGCCCAGGATGTCGAAGCCCAGAGACTTCAGGCCGCCGCGCAGCCGCTCGGCGTTGCGGTGCAGCTTCTGGCGGTGCTCAGGCTCCGTCTGCATGATCTCAAGCGCCTTGATCACGGTGGCCACCTGCGGAGCCGGCAGCGCTGCGGTGAAGATGAAGGGGCGCGCGTGATGCTTGATGTAGTTGATCACGGGCCGCGGCCCGGCCGCAAAGCCTCCCACCGAGGCAAAGGACTTGGAGAAGGTGCCCACGATCAGGTCCACCTCCCCCTCAAGCCCGAAGTGCTCGGCGGTGCCCCGGCCGCTCTCTCCCAGAACTCCGGTGGCGTGCGCGTCGTCCACGAGCACGCGGGCGCCGTAGGCGCGGGCGAGCTGCACGATGCCCGGAAGATCCGCTATGTGGCCGCTCATGGAGAAGACGCCGTCGGTTACGATCAGGCGCCCTCCCGCCCTCCTGCCCGCGTCCCGCTCCAGCAGGCGCTCCAGGTCCGCAAGGTCGTTGTGGCGGTACTTGCGCAGGGTGCCGAAGGAGAGGCGTGCCCCGTCGTAGAGGGAGGCGTGGTTGTCGCGGTCGAAGTAGAGGACGTCCTGCCTGCCGGCCAGTGCGCTCAGGACAGAGAGCATGCCCAAAAACCCGGTGGTGAAGGTCAGCACCGCCTCGGCCCCCAGAAACTCTGCCAGACGCTCCTCCAGCTCCTCGTGCAGGGCGAGGGTGCCGGTCAGAAAGCGCGAGCCGGTGCAGCTGGTGCCGTAGTTCTTGAATGCGGCCGTGGCGGCCTCCTTGAGCCGGGGGTCTTGGGTGAGGCCCAGGTAGTCGTTGGAGCCGGTTATGATCATCTCCCGGTTCCCGACCGTGACGGTGCCGCCGTGCTGGGATGAGATGGGTTTGAAGTAGGGGTAGAACCCTAAAGCCTTGGCCTCGTCCGCCCGGGTGAAGCGGTAGGCTTTCTCGAAGATGTCGGCGCGGTCGGAAGCCTTCAGGTCGCTGCGGGGGTTCCTCTCTGGCTCTTCGGGCTGAGGCTGTTCACCGGTCACGATTCTCTCCCTCCTTTATATCTTCATATTACATTTCCCGGATGCTCCAGGTAAGGAAACATAGCCGGAGGGTACGAGAGAGCCTGCTATAATCTCTTGACGTCGCCCGACCGGAGCGATCGTGGAAGGCGTGTGCGAGAGAGACGTCAGGGGTCTCATTGGATTACAGCGACTACGCATCCGCAGTTAACCGGATCGTGGAGAACGTAGAGCGGGCCATCTCCGGCAAGCGGCGGAGTGTATATCTGGGGGTGGTGGCGTTTCTGGCCGGAGGGCACGTTCTGATCGAGGACGTGCCCGGCGTGGGCAAGACGCTGCTGGCCAGATCCATCGCGCGCTCGGTGGAGGCGGAGTTCAAGCGGATCCAGTTCACCCCCGACCTCCTGCCGACCGACGTCACGGGGCTGAACGTCTACAACCAGGGGACGGGGCGCTTCGAGTTCTGGGAGGGGCCGGTGTTCGCCAACGTGCTGCTGGCGGACGAGATCAACCGCGCCAGCCCCAAGACCCAGAGCGCCCTGCTGGAGGCGATGGAGGAGCACACGGTCACGGTCGACGGCCGCACCCACCGCCTGCCGGAGCCGTTCTGCGTGGTGGCCACGCAGAACCCGATCGAGCACGAGGGCACCTTCCCGCTGCCGCACGCCGAGCTGGACCGCTTCCTCATGAAGATCGAGATGGGCTACCCGGACGACCGGGCCGAGATGGAGATGCTCCGGCTGGCTCGGGACCCGGCGCTGGAGCTGGAGCCCGTGATAGGTCTGGAGCGGTTTCTGGAGATGCGCCGGGCGGTGGAGGAGGTGTATGCGAGCGAGGCCGTGCTGCGCTACCTGGTATCCGTGACCTCGGCCACCCGGGAGCACGAGCTGGTCTACGTGGGGGCCTCGCCGCGGGCCAGCCGGATGCTTCTCGCGGCCGCCCGGGCGCACGCGGCGGCGCAGGGCCGGTCGTACTGCACCCCAGACGACGTGAAGGCGCTCGCCCCGCACGTGCTCTCGCACAGGATCATCCCCTCGGCCGAAGCCCGGCTCTCCGGCGACGAGCGGGACGTGATCGGGGAGATCCTGCGCTCGGTGCCCGTGACGGAAGCGGTGTAGGACCGTGCGCGCGTTCCGGCTCACGGGGAGGGGCTGGCAGATTCTCGTCGTCGGGGGGCTGACCTACGGGGGAGCCCGCCTCTTCGGGACCACCCAGCTCTACCAGCTCTCTTTCGCGCTGCTGGCTCTGTTGGCGGCGGCGTTCGTGCTGGCTCTCCTGGGCGGGCGCGAGATCCGGCTTCTGCGCCGGGGTTCCGGAACCCGGCTTATGGCCGGCCGGGAGTCGCGGATAGAGATCGTGGTGGAGAACGGGAGCCGGTCCCCGAGCCCGCCGCTGGAGATAACCGACCGGCTGCCCCGCCGCGAGACCTTCCGGGTGAGCCGCATAGAGGGCCGGGACCGGGCCTCCATCTCGTTACCGGTTCGCTTTGAGCGGCGCGGGGTCTACGAGCTGGGGCCCGCTGCGCTGCATCTCACGGACCCTTTCCGGCTCGTCCGGATGACCCGGCGGCTGGCCGGAGGCTCGGAGGTCGTGGTCTACCCCGAGGTCTTCGAACTGGCGGACTTCCCGCTCGGCAGCCGGAGAGCGGAGGGTTCCGGCGCCCGCAGCCGGGCCGTGCAGCGGGGCGACGAGTTCCACGGTCTCAGGGAGTACCGGCGGGGCGACGACCCCCGCCACATACACTGGAAGAGCGTGGCCCGTACCGGGGAGCTGATGGTCAAGGAGTTCGCGGCCAGCGTCCCCCGGAGCTACACGGTGGCGCTGGACATGGCACGCCGGACGCGGGGCGGCTCCGGGCGGGAGGTCGAGGACGCCGTCTCCGCCGCTGCGTCCGTCCTCGGGTATCTGAACGAGAACCGGCTGGAGTTCCGCCTGCTGGCCAGCGACGCGGCCGCCAGCTCTACAGGCTTCGGGGAAGGCTACCGGGAGGCGATGGAGTTGCTGGCCCGCATCCGGGCCGACGGCCGGGAGCGGCTTACAGACCTCCTCAACTCCCGCGGCGAGCGGCTCGGGGACGGTGTGGTGCTCGTCACCCGCGAGACCGGCGGACCGCTGGTGGAGGCTGCGCACAGCCTCCTGAGGCGGGGGCTTACGGTCTCGGTCGTGGCCGTTGCGGCGCACACCTACCGCGCCATGCGCGCTCCCGACGCCCGGATGCGTGAGGCCGGGTTCATCGCCACGCTCGGCAGGCTGGTGCAGCTGGGGATTCCGGTGCGCGTGATACGCCGCGCCGAGGGCGTGGAGTCCGGGCTGAACGGGACCGCGATGAAGGGGGCCGGATGACGGCCAGGCTCGGGGTCAGGATACCGCTGTATATCGCGGGTCTGGCGACCGCCGGGGCCTTCAGCACCTTCTTCACCGGCGGCGTGCTGCACCTCTTTCTCGGGGCGGCCGCGCTCGCGGCGCTGGTCGGCTCGCTGGCGCGCTTCAGGTTTCTGCTGCTCATCCCCTCCCTGACGCTGTACGTACTGCTCGCGGTCTACCGGGAGGTCCCGCTCTCGCGGGAGAGCTGGAGCCGGCTCGCCCTGCGGATGGGCGAGGACGTGTACGCGGCCGCCGGGATCATGTACGCTCAGCCGCTGCCGTACGAACCCGCGCCGGGGCTGCTCGTAATCCTGCTTCCTGTGGTCTTCGTGGTGGTCGTCTTCGCCACCTCGGCCGCTCTGTACGAGGAGAGCCCGGTAATCTCGGTCGCCGTGCTGGGCCTGACCATCGGGGTCATCAGCACGCTGAACTTCGAGACCGGTGTTGGGACGTACTTCGCCCTCTTCCTCGGGGCATCGGCGGCGCTGTTGCTCTACTCCGGGATGCCCGGGGCGCAGGGCAGGGGGGCCCTGGCGGCGGCCCTGATCGTAGTCGGGGTGCTGCTCGTGCCTCAGGTAGCTCAGGCCGCCATCCGTCCGCCGCTCGTGGACTGGACCAAGTGGGGAGCCGGGGGCGGCAACGCGAACCTCAGCGCCCAGGCCGACGTCGGCAGCTACCTGACCGGTGGCGAGGACGTGCCGCTCTTCAGGGTCCGCTCCGAGGAGCCGCTGCACTGGCGCGGCGCCACGCTGGACTACTTCAACGGCGTGCGTTGGCTCAGCACCGCCCGCCACTCAGAGGAGGGGGGGCCGGAGATAGAGTACGGGGTCCCGCGGCGGCGGGTCGAGCAGCACGTGGAGATGCTCGGATCTGAGACGGACCTGATCTTCGGCGGGTACCAGATCGTCTACACCTCTATCAGGGGTGCGGACCGGAGCTTCGACGGCTCCTGGACGGCACCCCGGCTGCTCTCGGAGGGCGACGAGTACCGGGTGGTCTCCGAGGTACCGCAGCCGACCGCCCGGCAGCTGCAGCGGAGCGGCTCCGACTATCCGGACGAGGTGCGGGAGCGCTACCTCCAGCTGCCCGGCAGCCTGCCTGGCGTCGTGGGCGAGACCGCCGATGAGATAGAGCGCATCTACGGTCCGGACACGCCGTATGACGCGGCCCGGGCCATCGAGCGTTATCTGCGCTACGACGGCGGCTTCACCTACAACATCAACGCGGACTTCGGCCGCGCCGACCGGGCCATGGAGGACTTCCTCGGCGAGGGGCGCGAGGGTTTCTGCACGCAGTTTGCCACGGCCATGGCGCTCATCGCGCGGGAGATGGGCATCCCCTCCCGCCTCGTCTACGGCGCAACCGCCGGCGAGGAGGTCGGTGAGAACGAGTACCTCGTCCGGGGCCGGAACATGCACACCTGGGTCGAGATCTACTTCCCCGGTGTGGGCTGGTACCCGTTCGATCCTACGCCGGGATTCGGGGTGCCCCCGGCGATGGAGGCCAATGCTCCGCGCCCGGAGCCCAGCCTCTCTGACATCTACGGTGCGCAGCGGGTGCTGCCGGAGAACCCCGCGCTGCGCCCCGGGCACAGCGGCCCGAACGCTTCTTCCTCGGAGCCGGGTGCTCCCGAGCGGGGAGAGGACGATCCGGCCGGCGGTGCGGGGGACGAGCAGGGCGGCATCCCCGCCGCCCTGCTCTACGCGGCGTTTGCCGGAGTGCTCACGGCCGGTGTTCCGCTGGCGAAGCGCGCGCTCGCCGCGGAGGGAACACCGCGGGCGCTCTACCGCGACGTGCTGGGCCGGCTGCGCGACCTCCCGGGATCGGGCGTCCGGGAAGCAGGGGTCGACGCACCCTCCCTCACCCCCGGGGAGCGGATCCTGCGGGCTGCCGGGACCGCCGGGGTGCGGCAGGAGCCGTTCGAGCGGTTCGCCCGCGCCTACTCCGAGCACCTCTACGCCGCTGAGCCCGCCTCTGATGTGCGGCGGGCCTACCGGGAGGTGCTGCGGGAGTTCCGGCGGCTTCCCGGATGGCGGCGCGCGCTGGCCGCCGTGAACCCGGCCTCGCTGGTGCGGATCCTCAGGATCCGGCTCGGGGCGTCCGCCGCGCGCGGGCGGAACGGGCTGCGCCGGGCGGCCCGGAGTTTTCGTTGAATAACCCCCCGGCCGGTGTAATAATGAGAGATGCAAGACAAGAGACTACACGCGCAGCATTCTGGAGGTGCTGATGGAGGCCAGGCAGGACACCCTCATAACCATCACGGACAACGCAGCCGAGAAGGTCAGAGCACTCATGCGGGAAGAGGGCGAGGAGGACCTCGCGCTGCGTGTCGCCGTGCGGCCGGGCGGCTGCTCCGGGTTCCAGTACTCCATCTACTTCGACGACGAGATCAACGAGGACGACGAGGTCGTCGAGACCAAGGGGCTCAGGGTCGTGATAGACGCCATGAGCGTCCCTTACATCATGGGCAGCGAGTTCGACTACGTGGACGGCCTCATGGGCGCCGGATTCACCGTCAACAACCCCAACGTCCAGAGCTCCTGCGGCTGTGGCGGCTCCTTCACCTGCTAGGCGAGATCCAGACCGTTCTTAAAGAGAGAGCCGGACGCATGCGTCCGGCTCTCTTCCACTTTCTTGCGAGCGGAGGTAGAGGTTGCTGGCCCCTGAGGATCTGAGGGCGATCGGGGAGCGCGTCTCCGGCTATCCCGTGCCGGCCCTCTCGGTGTACCTGAACGTGAATCCCGCCAGCGCCGAGAACCGGCGCAAGGCTTACGTGATCCGCCTGAAAGATGCGCTCCGGGAGAACGAGGTGCCGGGGGATCTGATGGAGCGCGTCCTCTCCTATGTGGAGTCGGAGCGGCCGCGCATGCGCACGCTGGTGCTCTTCGCCGCGCCCGAGGGGCGATTCGAGACCTACTGGCTGCAGGCGGAGCTGCCGGAGGAGGTCCGGTGGGGCGAGCCGTACGTGGCGCCCCTGGAGCTGGCTCTCGACGAGTACGAGCCGACCGGCATAGCTCTCTTCGACGCGAAGCGGTTCCGCTTCTTCGTCACCGCGCTCGGGCAGGTCGGAGAGGAGCTCAAGGACGCCAACGTCTTCGACACCGCCGGCTGGCGCGAGATAACCATCTCGCCTTCCACGGCGCGCCCGCGCGGCGGGACGGCGCGGGATCTCTTCGAGCAGCGGCTGGAGGAGTGGACGCGGCGCTTCTACCGGGAGGTGGCCGGGGAGCTCCGGCAGACCGTCGAGAGGTTCGGCATCCGGCGCCTGATCCTGGCCGGACCCGAGAAGCGCACTGCCGAGCTGCGCTCGGTGCTCCCGCGGGAGATAGAGGCGCTGGTGGCGGCCAGCGCGCACCTGCCCGCGGACGCTTCGGAAGGCGAGGTGCTGCGGCGGGTCTCCGAGCTGCAGGAACGGCTGGAGCGCCGGCACGAGCGGGAGCTGCTCGGAAGGGCTGCGGAGGAGGGGATCGCGGGGCTGGACGCCACCCTGAGCGCGCTGCAGGAGGGGAGGATCTACCTGCTGCTCGCGCCGTGGCCTCTGGAGGGCGAGGCGTACTGGTGCGACTCCTGCAGGCTGGCGTTCGCCGGGAGGCCCGCCAACGGGAGCTGCCGGTATTGCGGCGGTCCCGTCCGCGAGCGGCCGCTTGCGGACGCGCTTCTGGAGCTGGCCGGGGCCCGGGACGCCCGGATCGAGTTCATGCGCGCCGGGAATGCGCGGACGCTCAGGGAGGAATTCGGGGGGCTGGCGGGGCTCACCCGGTTCTAGGGCTTGCGCCGCACGGATCGCTCGCTATTTAAAGGAAGTGGAAGGTGACGGGAATCCCCGAGGAAAGGAGGTGATGTGCCATGACGCTCGCGCCGTTCCGCGGGTTCTGGGATGTGCAGAACGAGATCGACCGCATGTTCGACAGGATGGTGAGGAACCTGTTCGGGCGGCGGACGGACGCCGAGACGGCCCGGACGTGGACGCCGCTGCTGGACGCTTACGCCCGGGAGGGTGATCTGGTGATACACGCCTACCTGCCGGGGGTCGGGCTGGAGGACTTGGACATCACCCTCGAGGGCAACATGCTGACCATCAGCGGCGAGCGCAAGGGCCTCGCCGGAGACGGCGGGTACTACCTGAGGGAGGCGCCGTTCGGACCGTTCCGCCGGAGCGTGGCCGTCCCGGAGGGCGTGGAGCCCGAGTCGGTTAAGGCCGCGCTGAGAAACGGCGTTCTGGAGATCGTGCTGCCCGGCGCGGTAGCCGAGGGGCAGCCGAAGAAGATCGCCGTCGAGGCGGCGGAAGGGGCTCCGGCGATCGAGGGCTAGCCCCCGCCCGCGGGTTCTTCTCCTGAGAGCTAGAGCTCGACGTACATGAGCACGTCCCGGCGGCTCACCTTGCAGCCGTGCATGCGGTAGAAAGACTCCGCCGGGATGCCGCGGTGCGTGATCAGGTACAGGATGCTGACGCCCCGGTCCTTCAGGGCGCGCTTCAACTCCCGCATAAGCTCGCTGCCCAGTCCCCGGCCCTGAAGTTCGGGCCTCACGTACATCTCCCGCAGATAGTAAGCCTCGCCCCGGTCGAGCGGGTGGCGGTGGCCGGCGGCGAGACCGGCGAGCGACCCTCCGGCGTAGATCACCAGCCCGAAGGAGCCCGGCGTGTTCAGGACGTGCTCCAGCTCCGCGCGGGCCGTCTCCGGCGTCCAGCGCTCGTTCCAGGGGGCGCGGTTGAAGACCTCGGCCAGCAGGCGCGCTCCGGGCTCCAGATGCTCCGGACCGAGCCTCTCGATGCGGCTCAAAGCCCCAGCTTCCGCAGCGCCAGCAGTGTCGCGGCCACGCCGCTGGCGCTCACGATCTCCCCGGCCAGCACGCGCTCCGGCATCTCCCCGGCCGGGACCGTCACCACCTCTAGCCGCTCGTGCTCGTCGGGGACGGGTTCGGAGATGCGCTCCACGCCGCGGGCCAGGTACATGTGCGCCCAGTTGTCCTTGAGGCCCGGGGAGGAGGAGAGCTTTATGAGAAACTGCCACTCGCCGCCGCCGTAGCCGGTCTCCTCCAGCAGCTCCCGCCGGGCGGCCTTCTCCGCATCCTCGCCCGGGTCCAGAAGCCCGGCCGGGAGGCCGAGCTCGATGAGGTCTATGGCGGGGCGGTACTGGCGTACCAGCACCACCTCTCCGGCCGGGGTTACGGGGAAGACGAAGACCGCATCCGGCCGCTCGACTACGTAGTAGGGGTCTTTGATCTTCCCGTCCGGGAGGCGGAAGCTCTCGGAGCGCAGGTTCACATACGGGGTCTTGAGGACGTACTCTCTGGAGAGCCGTCTCCAGGGCTCAACCGCCACTTGCGAGGATCTCCGGCAGGTGTTTGGCGAACGCTCCACGCGGTAGAACCCGGTCGCAGCCCGCCTCCCAGGCCGCGGCGGCGAGATCCTGGCGCACGTGTGGCAGGTAGCCCAGCGTGAAGACCGAGTCCAGCTCGGGGTCGGACTTCAGCCGCTTTAGCAGCTCTAGCGGCCCGTAGTGCTCGGAAGCCAGGTCCAGGACGACGAGATCCGGCCGTTCGGAGCGCGTGAGATCCAGCAGCTTCGCCGGGCTGCGGGGGAACTTCACCTCCGCGCCCACGCTCCCGGCGGCCTCCAGGATCTTGCTCCGGAACATCAGGTCCTGCACAGCTGCTACTACTTTCTTCGGCAAGGCGATACGCTCCTCTGTGTCTCTTCACCTACATTCTAACCGCCGGCGGCGCGGTATCCTAAGAGCGTGGGCTCCAGAGCGGACAGACTGAGGGGCGACCTGCGGCGCACGCAGCAGGCTCTCTCGCACTTCACCCCGTTCCTCAGGGCCCGCCGGCGGGGGCTCTCAGCGGCGCTCCTCCTCCTGATCCTGGAGACCTTCGCCAACCTGGCCCAGCCCTGGCCGCTGAAGATCGTCCTCGACTACGTGATCGGGGGCGAGGAACTGCCCGTAGTGGAGCCGGATGCGGGCCTGCTGCTGGTAGTCGTGGCGGGGCTCGCGGTCGCCATAGCGGTGGCGACCCGCGGTCTGGCCGCGATGCGGCGGTTTCTGCTCAACAAGCTCGGGCAGGAGACGGTCTTCGACCTGCGCAACGCGCTCTACCGGAAGGTGCACGAGCTCGGCCTCGACTACCACGGCCGGCGCCGCACCGGCGACACCATCACCCGCCTCACCGACGACGTGCGCGAGGTGCGCACGCTGCTCGTGGACTCGATCGTGGAGATCGGCTCGGCCGCGCTCATCCTGACCGGGATGCTGGTCGTGATGTTCATCCTGAACTGGCACCTCACCCTCGTCGCGCTGATCACCGTACCGTTCCTGGCGCTCGCCGTCCACCGCTACCGGCGGGCGCTCATCGAGCGGATGCGGGTAGTGCGCCGACGGGAAGGTGCGATCGCCTCGGTGGTGCAGGAGGCGGTCACCGGCATCCGGGCCGTAAAGCTCTTCGGCCGGGAGGAGGACGAGCTCGGGCGTTTCCGGGAGGAGAGCTCCGGTTCGCTGAAGGCCGGGGTGGAGAGCTCCCTCATCGAGGCCAAGTTCAGCTGGATGGTCGGGGTCGTGGCCGGGATCGGGACGGCGGCCGTGCTGTACGTCGGCACCCGGCAGGTGCTCGCCGGGAACATGACCGCCGGGGACCTGATCGTTTTCATAACCTATCTGGGCAGCGTCTACACGCCGCTGTGGACCATGAGCCGGCAGGTGAACCAGATCGGTAAGGCCCTCGTCTCCGGCGAGCGCATAGTGGAGGTGCTGGAGACCGGGGCCGCCGTGAAGGACGCTCCGGATGCAGTCCCGATGCCTCGCACGGAGGGCCGCGTGACCTTCGAGGACGTCTGGTTCGCCTACGACGACGAGGAGGAGGCCGGTCCCGTGCTGCGCGGTGTGAGCTTCGACGTTCCGCCCGGCTCCCGGGTCGCGCTCGTGGGCGTGAGCGGGTCGGGGAAGACCACGATCACGAGCCTCATCGCCCGGCTCTACGACCCGCAGCGCGGCCGCGTCCTCATAGACGGCGGGGACGTGCGGCGCTACACGCTGGAGTCGGTGCGCGGCGCCGTGACGTTCGTGCCCCAGGAGCCGATGCTCTTCCGGGGCACCGTCGCCGAGAACATAGCCTACGGCCGGCCCGAGGCGACACAAGAGGAGATCCGGCGCGCCGCGGAGCTGGCCGGGGCCGCCGGGTTCATAGAGGAGCTGCCGGAGGGCTACGAGACCCTGCTGGCCGAGCGGGGCGAGAGCCTCTCGGGCGGGCAGCGCCAGCGCATCTCACTCGCCCGCGCCATGCTGCGCGACACCCCCATACTCGTTCTGGACGAGCCCGCCGCCGGGCTGGACGCCGAGATCGCGTCGGTCGTCGAGGAGAGCTGGCGCGACCTGACGCGCGGCAGGACGACGTTTTTGATCTCGCACGAGCTGCGGCTGGTGCGCGGCGTGGACCTCATACTGGTGATCGAAGGCGGGAGGATAGTAGAGCGGGGGACGCACGAGGAACTGATCCGCCGGGGAGGGCGCTACGCCGGGCTGCACGCCCTGCAGCAGGCGGCGCGGTAGCTCTTTCTCTACTCCTCCTCCTCTTCCCGCTCCCGGCGGGTGGCACGCTCCGGGGTCTCGCGGACGAGCACCAGCGCGACGCGCGCCCCGTCCACCTCCTCCACGCGCAGGACGTAGCCGTCCTCTCTCACCTCGTCTCCGACCTCCGGCGGACGCCCGAGCGAGCCCAGCACCAGACCGCCGATGGTGTCGAAGTCCTTGCTCTCGAACTCCGTGTCCAAGGCGTCGTTGACGACCTGAATCGGGATGCGGCCGTCTATGATATAGGAGCCGTCCTTCAGCTCCCGGATGGCGGGCTCCTCCTGATCGAACTCGTCCCGGATCTCGCCCACGATCTCCTCCAGGATATCCTCGATCGTGATCAGCCCCTCGAACGATCCCCACTCGTCTATGACGATCGCCATCTGGATCTCCTGCCGCTGGAAGTCCGCCAGGATCTCGTCTATCGGGCGGTTCTCCGGCACGACGAGCACCTTGCGCAGGATGTTCTGAGCCGTCAGATCTCCCTGGATGCCTCCCTCGGAGTGCACGGCGCGCAACACGTCCTTGACGTGCACCGCCCCGATAATGGTGTCCGGGTTGTCTACCTCGTAGACCGGGTAGCGGGTGAAGCTCCCCTCGGCGGCGAGCGCCACGAGCTCCCTGAGCGACATGTCTGCCGGGATGGAGATCACGTCCGGCTTGGGGACCATGATCTCGCGCGCCACCGTATCGCCGAGGTCGAAGACGGCCTCTATCATGTCCTCCTCTTCCTCCTCCAGAGCCCCGAAGCGGGTGGAGTGGGCTATGATGCGCCGGATCTCCTCCTCGGTGTGTATCTCCTGCATCTCGGAGGCGGGCGGCACGCCGAACATCCGCACGATGGCGTTGGCCGTGCCGTTGAAGACTATCACTCCGGGGCGGAAGAGGTAGTAGAAGAGCTTCATGAACGGTGCGACAAAGAGCGAGGTGCCCTCCGCCCGGGAGATGGCTACGCTCTTGGGCGCGAGCTCGCCGAGCACCACATGCAGGAAGGTTATGGTGCCGAAGGCGACCCCGAAGGATATGATGCGGATGCTCCCCTCCGGGATGCCAAGGGGTTTCAGCAGCGGCTCGATGAGGTGGGCAAAGGCGGGCTCACCGATCCACCCCAACCCCAGCGAGGCGATCGTGATCCCGAGCTGGCAGACCGAGAGGTAGGCGTCCAGCTTGCGGGTCGCCTCCCGGACGAGCCGGGAGGAGGCCCGCCCCTCCTGCACCAGACGCTCGACCTGCGCGTTGCGGATCCTTACGAAGGCGAACTCGGCTGCCACGAAGAGGGCGTTCAGAGCTACGAGGAAGAGCGCGAAGAGTACGAGAAAGCCGTCGAAAAGGTACTCGTTCAGAGACTCCCCCCGGCGTGAGTGTTAGCCGCACCGCGCCGCCCAGGAGGCGGCGCGTTGGTACTTGATGACTCGCTCACGTTCATACGCTGGGGAGAAGATATATCACCCCGCCGCATTTGACAAGGGTCGCGAACGCGGGGGAGGGTGCGCTCAGTAGAGCCGCTCCATGTCCAGCACGTTCCGAAGCGACTCTCCGGCCAGGTACCGGCGCAGATTCTCTATGAAGAGGTCGGCCTGCAGGCGGTTGCTCACGTGCGGGATGTCGCAGGTGGAGTGCGGGCTTACGATGACGTTCTCCAGCTCCCACAGCGGGCTCTCCTCGGGCAGCGGCTCCACCTCGAACACGTCCAGCGCCGCCCCGGAGAGGCGCCCGCTCCTCAATGCCTCCGCCAGCGCCGCCTCGTCTACCACCTGGCCGCGCCCCACGTTCACGAGGTACGCGCCGGGCTTCATGGCCCGGAAGGCTCCGGCGTCTATGAGGCGGCGGGTCTCGGGCGTGTGCGGCAGCGTGACGGCTACGTAGTCCGCCGCGCCCAGAGCGCCGCGCAGATCCTCCGTAGCGTAGAGCTCATCCGCGAGCCCGAGTGCCGGATCGTCCTTCCGCACGCTGCGCTTGACGCCCAGTATCCGCACCCCGAACGGCCGGGCGAGGTGCGCGATCTCCTGCCCGATGCTTCCGAAGCCCACGACACACAACGTCTTGCCCTCCAGCGTGTCGGCGGGCAGCTCGCGCCAGCGCTTAGCCCCCTTATCCCGCTCCAGCCGGGCGAACTGCTTGACGTGCGCCAGCATCGCCGCCAGCGTGAACTCGGCCAGCGGCCGGGAGAAGACCCCGCTCGCCGTGGTGACGGTCACACCGGTGCCCCGGAGCCCGGCCTTCTCCGCGACCTCCCCGGCCCCGGCGAAGCTGGCCTGCACCCAGCGGAGCTTCGGCGCCACCTCGGTCAGATCCCGCAGGTGCGCCCGGTCGAAGTCGTAGAGAACCTCGGCCTCTGCGAGCATCCCCAGCCATCGCTCCTCCTGCTCGGGGGTGCGCCGCCAGCTCAGATCGCCCACGTTGTCTCCCGGCCAGCGGGGCGGCGGGACGAGCTCGGGGTCGTGGAGCACCCGGACGCCCTCCAGCTCCCGGATGCGCTCGACGTGCTCCTCCTCCAGAATGCCCGCTATGACGACCGTTACCATGCGCCTCCTCCCGGTTCGCTGCTCCCTACATCCTACACGTGATACCCTGTCCCGGTGGACGAGCGGCTGGACGTACTGGACGAGCTCGGGCGGCCGACCGGAAAGGTCGCCTGGAAGAGCGTGGCGCACCGCCGGGGGCTCTGGCACCGGGCGTTTCACTGCTGGATCTCAGACGGCGAGTACCTGCTCGTGCAGCGGCGGGCTCCGCGCAAGGAGCTCTGGCCGGGCCGGCTGGACGTGACCGCCGCCGGGCACCTGCGGGCCGGAGAGGAGGTCATGGACGGGCTGCGGGAGCTGGAGGAGGAGCTCGGGCTCCGGGTCGAGCCGGAGCGCCTGGTCTTCCTGGGAACCCGGCGCATGGTTCTGCGCGAGCCGGGACGCTTCGAACGCGAGCTCCAGGAGGTGTACCTGCTGCCGGACCCCACCCCGCCCGGGAGCCTCCGCCTCCAGCCGGAGGAGGTGGCCGCCGTAGTCCGGCTGCACCTGGAGGCCGTAGAGCGGGTCTTCGCCGGGGAGACCGTCGCGGGCGAGGAGTGGCGGGACGGGGCTTGCCGCGAGGTCCCGGTGCGCCTCGAAGACTTCATCCCGGACGGGGACGCCTACACGCTGCGCGTCGCCCGCGCGGCCCGGGCCCTCGCATCCGGAGAGCTACCGGGAGAGATCTTCTAGTGCCTCGTCCGTCTGCCGGGCGGCGAGTCTGGCCCGCCACCCGGCGCTGCGGGTGTCCCGGCGGGTGTTGTCCCGGAGAGGATCTTCCAGTTCCCCGGAGGCCGCGTCGGCCAGCACGCCGAGCGCGCGGGCCGCGCCCGCTGCCAGGTGAGCGGCCGCCGCCGCGTCCGGGACGCGCTCCGGAGGGAGCTCCGGCAGGGCGCAAGCGGCGAGGTTGGAGAGGTCGGCGGCCCGCAGCTGCGCCTCGATGAGCCGGGCAGGGATAGCCGCCGGAACGCCACACATCAGAGCGCCGAGCTCTCCGCCCAGCTCGCGGGCCAGCTCGCGTACGAGTTCGGCGTGCGGGGAGCTTGCAGCTTCGCACGCCCGTTCCAGAAGCTCCGCTGCCCGCGCCGCGGCGAGTATCTCGATCCGTTCGCCCATACGGGCGAGATTTTAGCTCACGGCAGGGTTCTCCAGAGCGGTCCGGAGGTTCTTGATCGCCCGGTCGTGCAGCTGGCGGGCGCGGGTGGAGGTCACCTTCAGCGCGCGCCCGATCTCGGTAAACGAGTGGGCCACCCCATCCAGGCCGTAGCGCATGGCGAGTACCCGGGCGTCGCGGCCGGGGAGCTCTTTCAGCGCCTCCCGCAGCGCGATGCCGGTGACCGCGTTGTCTATCTCCTCGGCCCTCTGATCCGGGATGAGCTCGCCGAGCGTCCCGTCGTCCCCGATGGGAGACTCCAGCGAGACCGTGTAGGGGAGGTCGTCGTCAATAAGGCCCTGACGCTTCTGCCGCTCGATGTGCTCCGGGATGCGGATGTTCCCGCTCTCGTTCGGGAGCGCGCGCTGGATATGCTGCCGGATCCACCACCCCGCGTAGGTGGCGAACCGGGTCCCGCGGTCCGGGTCGAACGAGCGGGCGGCGCGCATCAGGCCCAGATTCCCGGCCTGAATGACGTCGGCCAGCGGCGCACCCTTCATGGCGTAAGGCCGGGCTAGAGAGACCACCAGCCGCAGGTTGTGCTCGACCAGTTTCCTCCAAGCCTCCTCGTCGCCCTCCCGGATGCGCCGGCCCAGCTCCCGCTCCTCCTCCGGCGTCAGGAGCGGCCGGCTGGAGATGCGGACCATGTAGTCGGAGAGAGCGCTCCTCTCGCCTTCCCAGTATCTAGCCTCCATCTCCCGTCTAGCCTCCGTCTCCCGGTCGCTTCTCAGCGCCTCGCCTACAACTTTTCAAGAGAAGTGTTGACCACAAAAGTAACAACCGCATAACAGCCGGGATACAAATCGGAGAAATTCTCCGTCCGGGGCGGGAGGGGCGGTCAGGAGTTATCATAGGGAGCATGAGAGTGGCGCTGGCCCAGATCAACACCACCGTCGGGGACATACCGGGCAACGTGGAGCGGGCCGCCGAGGCGCTGGAGCGGGCACTGGAGGCCGGGGCGGAGGTGGTGGCCTTCCCGGAGCTCGCGATCACCGGCTACCCGCCGGAGGACCTGCTTCTGCGACCGGACTTCGTGCAGGAGAACCTGCGGGCGCTGGAGGAGTTCGCCGGGCGGGTTCCGGAGGGGGTTGCGGCGTTCGTGGGGTTCGTGGATCTGCGGGAGGATCTCTACAACGCCTGCGCTCTGGTCTCCGGCGGCGAGGTCCTCTACCGCTACCACAAGCGGTATCTGCCCAACTACGGGGTCTTCGACGAGAACCGGTACTTCCGCGAGGGCGGGGAGGCTCCGGTGGCGCAGCTCGGGCACTCGATCATCGGGATGAGCGTCTGCGAGGACATCTGGTATCCGGGCGGTCCGGCGCGCGAGCAGGCGCTCAAGGGGGCGAGCGTGATCCTGAACATCTCCGCCTCGCCCTACCACCGGCTCAAGGGGATGATGCGGGAGCGGATGCTGGGCGTGCGGGCCTCGGACTACGGCTGCTACGTGCTCTTCTGCAACCTGGTCGGCGGTCAGGACGAGCTGGTCTTCGACGGTCACAGCCTCATCTTCGACCCGGAGGGCAGGCTCGTCGCCCGGGCGAAACAGTTCGAGGAGGATCTGCTGGTGGCAGACATCCTGCCGGAGGAGGCCCTGATCCGCCGCCTGCACGACCCGCGGGGCCGTAAGGAGCGCTACGAACGCGTGGAAGAGCCGGTAGATGTCCCCGCCGTGGAGCACACCGCCCGCGAGCCCGTCGAGCCCCGGGTGGAGGAGCTCCTGTCCGAGGAGGGCGAGGTACTGGCAGCTCTGGTGCGGGGTCTTAAGGACTACTTCCGCAAGAACGGCTTCTCGCGCGCGGTACTCGGTCTCTCGGGCGGGATAGACTCCTCGCTGGCGGCCGCCATAGCGGTTGAGGCTCTGGGCCCTGCGAACGTTAGCGGCGTCATCATGCCGAGCCGGTACTCCTCAGAGGGGAGCGTGACCGACGCCCGCGCGCTGGCCAAGAACCTCGGCATAAGGGTGCAGGAGATCCCCATAAATCCGGCTTTCGATGCCTACCTCGAGATGCTGGCGGAGAGCTTCAAGGGATTGCCGGAGGATGTGGCCGAGGAGAACATTCAGGCCAGGATAAGGGGCAACATCCTGATGGCGCTCTCCAACAAGTTCGGCTGGATCGTGCTCTCCACCGGCAACAAGAGCGAGTTGAGCGTCGGATACTCTACCCTGTACGGCGACATGGCCGGCGGGTTTGCCGTCATCAGCGACGTCCCGAAGACGCTCGTCTACCGTATCGCGCGCCACATCAACGAGGTGAAGGGCCGGGAGGTGATCCCGGACTCCGTCTTGACCAAGGAGCCCTCGGCGGAGCTCAGGCCAGGCCAGCGGGATGTGGACTCCCTGCCGCCCTACGAGGTGCTGGACCCGATCCTGGAGGCCTATATCGAGGAGGACAAGGGGATAGAGGAGATCGTGGCGCTCGGCTACAGCGAAGAGGACGTACGGCGCGTGGTGAAGATGGTGGACCGCGCCGAGTACAAGAGGCGCCAGGCCCCGATCGGGATCAAAGTCACGGGAAGGGCCTTCGGCCGTGACCGCCGGATGCCGATCACCAACCGGTTCGGCCGGCTGCTCTCGGACTAGAGCGCTATCTCACCGTCTTCCGGCACATACCCCAAAACGAGGGCCAGGACGTAGAGCAGGATCAAAAGCGTTACCGCCGCGAGAATGTTGCGCGTTACCGGCTCTCCGCGCAGATGGGCGAAGAAGGTGCTTATCGCGCCGGCTACGAGCCCCAGGTACGGGTTCAGGACCGCGACGATCAGGGTGACCGGGATCATGTACCAGCTCTTCCCCAAGCTCTGTCCTTCTCTCGATTCCGTACACAGCTACCCTAACACTACCCGGCCCGCCAGTACAGCCGTGACCGGAGCCATGGTGCAGGCTCCTACTTTCGTCGGATGCAGGCCAGCACCGGAGGCTGTTAGAGTGGTATAGACGACCGGGCGGTGGAGACGTTTGACCTTGCCGCAGGGGCAGGGTGTAGGCTGCGAGCCGTGATTGATCTGGTCCGCCGGTAGTCAGGAGGGAGGCTGTTCTTGAACGACACTCTGGTGGTCGAGACGCGGAAGCTGACCAAGCACTACGGCCGGGTCCCCGTGGTCGAGGGATTGGACCTCACCGTGCGCCGGGGCGAGGTGTACGGTTTCCTCGGGCCCAACGGTGCGGGCAAGACGACCACCTTGCGGATGCTGCTGGGTTTGATCCGGCCGACCTCCGGCTCGGCGACGGTGATGGGGGAGCGGCCGGGAGATCCCTCAAGCCTCGCCCGGGTGGGGGCGCTGGTGGAGTCTCCGGCCTTCTACCCCTACCTCTCCGGCCGGGACAACCTCCGGGTCATGGCCCGCTACTCCGGAGTCCCGGGTTCGCGGGTGGAGGCGGTTCTGGAGCAGGTAGAGCTTGCGGAGAGGGCCCGGGACAGGTACAGGAAGTATTCCCTGGGGATGAAGCAGCGGCTCGGGGTGGCCGCCGCGCTGCTCAAGGAGCCCGAGCTTCTGATCCTCGACGAGCCGACCAACGGCCTGGACCCCAGGGGCATGGCCGAGATGCGCTCCCTCATCCGCCGCCTCGGCACGGGAGAGCGCACCGTGCTCCTCAGCAGCCACCTTCTCTCGGAGGTCGAGCAGATATGCGACCGGGTGGGCGTGATCCGGCGCGGCCGGCTGGTGGCCGAGGGAACGGTGGCCGAGCTGCGGGGCGGAGGCGGCCTTCTGGTGAGGGCCGAGCCTCTGGAGCAGGCCGCCGCGGTGGCGGCTCGTCTGGAGGAGGTTGAAGGGGTCCAGGTGGAGGACGGCGCGCTCAGGATAACCGCCGCTCCCGAAGCCGCGGCGGAGATAAACCGGAAGCTGGTATCCGCCGGGCTGCGGGTGAGCGAGCTCCGGCCCTCGGGGCGCACGCTGGAGGAGGTCTTCCTGCAACTTACCGGCGAGGGTGACGCAGAGTGATGGGCAGCTTCGCAGCCGAGCTCCTGAAGCTGCGCAAGCGCCCGGCGACCTGGGTGATGGTCGCCGTCTCCGTCGTGGCCCTGGCGCTCTTCGGGTACGTCTTCACCTACATCTTCGTGGTCGGAGCGCCGGAAGACGTGGCACCGGCGCCGGAGGCCGCCGAGATCTTCCGCGAGTACCTGCTCCCGGAGAACTTCCTGATCAACGTGCTCTCCAACGGCTTCGTGGGGTTCGGCTCGGCGCTGGCACTCGTCCTCGGCGCGCTCGCCATCGGCAGCGAGTACGGCTGGGAGACCTTCAGAAGCGCTCTGATCCAGAAACCGGGCAGGACCGCGCTCTTCACCGGCAAGCTGCTCGCCGTAGCCGCCGTCCTGCTGGTCTTTACCCTGGCGATGCTGGCCGCCGGCGCTCTCTCCAGCTACGTCGTCGCCCTTCTGGAAGGCGCTTCTGCGAGCTGGCCGCCGGCCGGAGAGATCCTGCGCGCCGCCGGAGCCGGCTGGCTGGTGCTCGCCACCTTCTGCTCGCTGGGCATTCTCCTCGCCACGCTCTTCCGGGGGACGGCGCTGGCCATCGGGCTCGGCCTGGTCTACCTGCTGGTGCTCGAAAACCTCTTCCTCGGGCTCGCCCCGCAGAACGAGTTCGTCGAGTCCATCGGGCAGGCTCTGCCCACCCGGAACGCCCTGGACCTCGCAGCCTCGTTCGGCGAACTACCGCCGGGCTTCGCCGGTCCAGAAGAAGCCGCAGAGCCCGCCCGGGCAGCACTCGTGCTAGGAGCCTACCTGGCCGGCTTCGCCCTGCTCTCGCTCCTCCTCTTCCGCCGGCGGGATCTGCCGTAACCGGCACCGGAGCCCCGCCTCCCGGCCCAGGAACCGCTCCGTATTTGCCCCTGAAAGCTCAACTACAACCTTAGTGGGAGGCGAAAAAAAGACGTCCATGCTGCCAAAAACACGCTTAAAAACCAACTGAAACCCATTAAACCTTTAAAACAGGGTTAGATTACAGCAGCGCCGGAGGCCAGGTTCTTATGAAAACGCTTGCAAAGCTGGCCGGTCTGTAGTTCCTTGACGTTCTGGCGGCGCCCCTATACATTGGTGAGCTATGAGAGCGGGCGGCTACATCTCCGTACGATACCCGTACCGGTCTGCCCTTCGGCGGGGCGGGCCGGTTACTTGGGCGCGTCTGATGTAGCGCGGTGAGCCGGCTGTTAGTCGAAGGGCAGGGGCTTAGGGCCTCTGCTTTTTGTTTTGTCTTGAGTAAAGGGATCGGCAAACAGAGAGAAGGAGAGAGTATGTTCGTGGTAATGCGGTCCGGCAGCTCCCGGGGGGCTGTGGAGGCGGTACGGAGCCGGGTCCGGGAAGCGGGCCTCGACACGAACGTTTTCGAGGGAAAAGAGTATACGGTAGTGGACATAGAAGGCGAGGTTTCTTCCGAGATCCAGGTTCTTCTGGAGCGGTTGCCTGGTGTGGAGGAGGTGGTAGACGGCGGATCCGAGCCTCCTATGACTCGAGATCTCCGGATCGAGAGCATCCGGCCGCTCATACCGCCGGCGATCCTGATCGAGCAATTACCGCTGCCCGAGGAGAGTGCGCTGGGCGTGATCCGGGCCCGCGAGGAGGTGGTCCGCATCCTGAACGGCCGGGACGACCGCCTAATGGTGGTAGTGGGTCCCTGCTCCATCCACGATCCGGAGGCTGCTCTCGACTACGCGCGGCGGCTCAAGCATCTGGCCGACGAGCTCGCCGGGGATCTCTGCATAATCATGCGCGTGTACTTCGAGAAGCCCCGGACGACCGTGGGCTGGAAGGGGTTGATCAACGACCCCTATCTCGACGGCAGCTTCGCTATCAACGAGGGGCTGCGCATGGCTCGCCAGCTGCTTCTGGACCTCACCGGGCTCGGCCTTCCCGTGGGTTGCGAGTTTCTGGACCCCATCTCTCCTCAGTTTTTTGCCGATGCCGTAACCTGGGGCGCGATCGGGGCGCGCACCACTGAGAGTCAGGTGCACCGGCAGCTCACCTCCGGCCTCTCCATGCCGGTGGGGTTCAAGAACGGCACCGGCGGCGGTATCCAGATCGCCATAGACGCGGTGCGCGCGGTCTCCTCGCCGCACAGCTTTCTGGGCGTCACCGAGCAGGGGCTCGCCGGTATCGTGCAGACCCGCGGCAACCCGGACTGTCACGTGATCCTGCGCGGCGGCAAGAGCGGTCCCAACTACGATGCGGACAGCGTCCAGAGAACGCTTCAGGCGCTGCGGATAGCGGATTTGCCGCCGCGCCTGATGATAGACACCAGCCACGGCAACAGCGGCAAAGACTACCGCCGCCAGCCAGTCGCGGCGCGCGAGGTGGCGGATCAGGTCAGCTCCGGTGAGACCGGGATTATCGGGGTTATGATGGAGAGCTTCCTCGTGGATGGACGCCAGGATCTGGTAGACAAATCCTCCCTCGTCTACGGACAGAGCATCACCGATCCTTGCATGGGCTGGGAGATGACGGTGCCCCTGCTGCGCGAGCTCGCGGAAGCAGTCCGGACTCGCCGCTCCGCTCGGAAAAAATAACGTGATGCAGCCGAAAAGCCTCCTATCTGGCGGAGTGGGGTCTGCAATCCGTAGCGGGCGCTCCACCTCTCCGCCTCGCCGGAGAGCTTTCAGTCTCCTATCTGGCGGAGTGGGGTCTGCAATCGACACCTTCTACCACCTCATTCCCGAGGAGGACATGGACTTTCAGTCTCCTATCTGGCGGAGTGGGGTCTGCAATTGCGCGCCCATCGACGCCAACGCCGGCGACGCACCTTTCAGTCTCCTA
>NZ_SKBU01000038.1:54762-107405 GCF_004337705.1 Rubrobacter taiwanensis | reverse complement strand
GGGGCTCGATGGCGTTCGGGATCAGACGCTGCTGGATGTACCTCTCTTTGACCACCACATCCGCCCGCTCGAACGCCTCCTCCACATCTCCGACCTCAAGCGGCCAGGTGTAGCACTCGTTGGTGCCGAGCTCCTCATGCACCAGCGGCGAGCCCTCCTTAAGCGCCGCCTCCACGTCCACCACCGCATCCAGCGGCTCGTAGTCCACCTGAATGGCCTCCAGCGCGTCGCGCGCCCGGTAGCGGTCGGTCGCCAGCACCACCGCGACCGCATCCCCCACGTAGCGTACCTTGTCCCGGGCCAGCGGCCAGTGATCCGGGATCCTGAGGTCTTCTGTGACCTGCCAGCCACACGGCAGGGGAGCGGCCCACTCATCGGCCAGATCCCGGCCAGTGAAGGCCGCCACCACGCCGGGCATCTCCCTGGCGGGCGAGACGTCCAGGTTGGTGATCCTGGCGTGCGCGAACGGGCTGCGCAAGACCGCCATGTGCACCGTCCCCGGCAGCCGGATGTTGTCCGTCCAGGTGGCCCGCCCCGTAACCAGAGCCGGATCTTCCTTGCGGGGTACGCCGCCGCCGACGTACCTCTCAGGAGCCTGCGTCACTTGCACACACCTCCTCTCCCCTAAGACGCCGCCGCACGCTCGCCGCTGCGCTCCGCAGCCATCCGTACGGCCTTGACGATGTTCTCATAACCCGTACAGCGGCAGAGATTACCCTCAAGCCCCTCCCGGATCTCCTCCTCGCTCGGATCGGGATTCTCCTTGAGCAGGCTTACGGAAGCCATGATCATACCCGGCGTGCAGTAGCCACACTGCAGACCATGCGCCTCGTGGAAGGCCCGCTGTACCGGATGCCACTCCCCGTCCCGGGCCAGCCCCTGAACGGTGGTTATCTCATGGTTATCAGCCTGAACCGCAAGAATCGTGCAAGACTTTACCGACTCGCCATCCATCAACACCGTACACGCCCCGCAATTGGAGGTGTCGCACCCGACGTGCACCCCGCCAATGCCCAAAACCTCCCGCAGATAGTGCACCAGAAGCAGCCTCGGCTCAACCTCGTGCTCGTAACGCACCCCGTCTACCGTCACCCCTATCCTTCGCACCCTGCCTCCTTTCCAAGAATGACTTGCATTAGCAATAATCTATGCGTCAGCGGAGGATGCCGCGGACGGCTCGCTACCGATACGTTACTCAGACATCTCCCTTTCTCCCGCATCACCTGACCTGCTGAATGGTATCACAGTCTGCAGGAAGCGTATAAGTCAAGCCCGGCTGCGCACCAGCTCCCCGGCTAACCCGGCGAGCTGTTCCAACGGGCTCTCCACCGGTCCGGCAGAGAACCCGCCTAAGGCATTTTGCGCTACCAGCTCGTTTCTGCTATTTTTTTGCAGGAACATGGAAGTATCACATACACAGGTATTGCGTGAAAGGGGAGTACGGATCACGCCCCAGCGGGCTTTGATCTGGCAGGCGCTGTCTGAGTCCGGCCGGCACTTCACGGCCGAGGAGTTGTGGGAGCGGGTGCGAGGTGCGCTGCCGGGGCTGGAGCTGTCCACCGTCTACCGTTCGCTGGAGGCGTTGCGGGAGGCGGGGCTGGTGGTGGAGAGCCGGCTACCGGAGGGGCCTATGGTGTATGAGGCGCGTTCCGCACAGCATCCTCATCTGGTGTGCGGGGTGTGCGGCAGGATCTTTCATCCTGAAGATCCCCGACTGTGTTCCCGGTTGCTGGAGCTTCTGGGCGAGACTCCGGAGGGATTCGAGATCCGGGAGCTTCACGTGGTGGCTAAAGGAATCTGCAGAGACTGCAGAGCTTAGAGAGAAGGAGGCGTTCGGTGAGTAAGCTTCTGTTACCCGCCCTGTTGGCGGTGATATCTCTGACGCTCTTCGCGCCGGCCGCCCTGGCTCATGAGGGTCACCCCCACGGCGGCGCGGACTGTCACGGCGAGGGAGAAGACTTCCACTGTCACCTCGAAGACGGCACCGTCCTGACCGGCGACGAGGCCCGTGCCTTTGCCGCGGAGATGGGGCACGGAGATCACGAGGACGCCCATGACCACGAGGCTGAAGAGCTTCCGGACTCCGGCGGGCCGGCGATTCTGCCGATGGTAGCCGTTCTGATGATGCTAGGCGTTCTCATCGGTCTCGCCTGGCGGCGGAGTTAGCGACCAGAACAGGGTAATAGCCGGGGAGGAGTATACCTCCCCGGTCGTATCCGGGAGGTGATGTGCGGTGTCGCGCGGCAGCAAAGGGGAGAGATCCGGCCCGGCGGCGCTCCTTCTGGCGTTCCTTTTGGCGTGTGCCGCGGCGGCTCTAGCGGCTCAGCCCGCGGCCGCCCACGCCATGGAGGCCGAGCAGGGATGGGGCGAGGCGGTGGAGATCACGGCCACCTACGACACCGGCGACCCGGTAGACGGGGGACAAGTACTGGTCTACGCTCCCGGCGGCGACTCCGAGCCCTGGGCCACCGGCACGACCGATGACCGGGGCCGCTACGTCTTCATGCCGGACGCCTCGAAGCCCGGCGAGTGGGAGATACAGGTCCGGCAGGCCGGTCACGCCGCGAATGTGAGCGTGGAGGTCGGCGGCTCTCGAGAAGAGCCGGGGGAGGAGCGGGAGGCCGGAGACGAGATCCGGCCCGAGGACACCGATGAGGCCCGGGGCAGCGACACCCTGCAGCGCGTCCTGATGGGAGCCGCCGTGGTATGGGGTTTCATCGGGACCGCACTCTTCTTCGCGGGCCGGAGGCGCTGATGCACCTGCCGGACGGCATCCTGCCCGTGAGCGTGCTGGCCGCCGGTTATGCAGCCACCGGAGCTGTGACATGGTACTCGATGCGCCGGATAGGGCGGGAAGAAGATCCCCGGGAAGGCATCCCCAAAGCCTCCCTGCTCACGGCGGCCTTCTTCGTGGCGTCCCTGATCCACATCCCCGTACCTCCGACGAGCGTGCACCTGATCCTGAACGGCCTGCTCGGCGTGGTGCTGGGTTGGTACGCGTTCCCGGCCGTCCTGGTCGGTCTCTTCTTCCAGGCCGTCATGTTTCAGCACGGCGGCCTGACGACCCTGGGCGTAAACGCCGCGGTCATCGGCGGGCCTGCACTGCTGGCCTACGGGATATTCCGCCTCCGCCGGCTGCGGCCCGCCAGCCGGACCCTGACCGGGGTACTCGGATTCCTGGGCGGTGCGGCAGGAGTGGGTATTACGGTACTGCTGCTATTCGCCCTGCTCATCACCACCATCCCCGCCGAGCTGGATGCCGCCGCAGAGCGCACGGCCATCTATGCGCTCGTCCTGGCCCACGTACCGCTCATGCTCATAGAGGGCGTGTTCACCGCCATGGTGGTGCTCTTCCTGCTGCGGGTGCGGCCGGAGCTGCTGGGCGAGAAACGCCGGCCCCCGGAGGTCGCGGTGAGATGAAGACGTCTCTGGACGGGTACTCCCATCTGGACTCCCCACTGCACCGCTGGGAGCCCAGACTCAAGCTCATCGGGCTGCTGGCTCTGATCTCCGCCTTCGCCTTCGTGCGGGAGCTATACCTGCTGCCTGCCATGCTGGCTGCCGCCCTCGCCCTGCTCCTGCTCTCCAGGTTACCCGTCCGCTTCGTCCTGCGGCGGCTGCGCTATCCCGGCATCTTCATCCTGGCTCTGGCTGTGATCCTGCCGCTCTTCTCCGGAGAGACGGTGCTTCTGAGCGCCGGACCGCTGGCCCTGCACCAAGAGGGTCTGCTAGAGTTTCTGGTCATAGCGGCACGCTTCGCCGCCATTCTGGCGGTCGGGATAGTGCTCTTCGGCACGGCTCCCCTCCTGACGAACATCAGGGCACTGAGATCCCTGGGCCTGCCCTCCCTCCTCACAGACATGATGCTCTTCACCTACCGGTATCTGCACGAGCTGGCGACCGACCTGCGGGCGATGCAGACGGCTATGCGGCTGCGCGGATTCCGGGCGGTGAAGCCCGACGCCAGAAGCCTCGGTGGCCTCGCCAGCCTCTCGGGCAGCCTGCTGGTGCGCAGCTACGAGCGCTCCGAGCACGTTTACAGGGCCATGACGCTGCGTGGATACGGAAGAGAACCCCGGGCCCCGGAGGACCGGCAGATCACGCCGCGCGACACGGCCGCCCTCCTCTGCACGCTCACGGCAGCCGCCGCGTTCGTCGCCGCGGAGGTAGCCCTGTGAACGAACTCCTCGCCCTGTCGGTCTCCGGCCTGAACTTCTCCTACCCGGACCGCCCCGGCGTGCTGCGCGGAGTAGAGCTACGGGTGAGTCCCGGCGAAAGGGTGGGCGTGATCGGCCCGAACGGAGCCGGAAAGACGACGCTGTTTCACTTGCTCTGCGGCGTGCTGCGGCCGGCGTCCGGGCAGGTAGAGCTGTTCGGTAAGCCCGTAATCCCCGGGGAGTTCCGGCCCGAGATCGGGCTCGTCTTCCAGAACCCCGACGACCAGCTCTTCTGCCCCTCCGTCCGGGATGACGTGGCCTTCGGCCCGCAGAACATGGGCCTGCCGCAGAAGGAGGTCCGCGCGCGGGTGACCGCAGCTCTGGAAACGACCGGCACTCTGGAACTGGCCGACCGCCCCCCGCACCACCTCTCCGGCGGCGAGAAGCGGATGGTCGCGATCGCAGGCGTCCTGGCGATGCGGCCGCGCCTGATCGCCTACGACGAGCCCTCGGCCAGCCTGGATATCCGCTCCCGGCGGCGGCTCATCCGGTTTCTACAGGGGTCCGGGGAAACGTTCCTGCTCTCCTCCCACGACCTGGAACTGGTGCTGGAGGTCTGCGACCGGGTGCTCCTTATGGATGAAGGGCGAATAGTCGCCGAAGGAGCGCCGCGCGAGCTCCTGGGCGACACCGGCCTCATGGAGACACACGGCCTCGAAAAGCCCCACTCCCTCACCCCCCACACAGCCCCGCATCACGAACCGCGCCGCACGTAGTCCCTCAAGGCGTCGCGGGTGCTCGGAAACGCCAGCTTATCCCACGGGATCTCCTCCGGCGCGAAGCTCCGTACCTCCAGCACCTCGTCCAAGGGCGCAGGCTCCCCACCCCTCACCTCCGCAGTGTACACGGCGAGCGCCACCGCAGTGTCCACGTAGGAGTAGAGCCCCTGCAGCCCCACCACCTCGACCTCTACCCCGGTCTCCTCCAGAATCTCGCGCCGGACCGCCTCCTCCACAACCTCCCGGCGATCCACATACCCGCCCGGGAAGGTCCACCGCCCGTAGCCGGGCTCGATGGCGCGCCGGATCATGACGATCCCGCCCCCCAGCTCGAAGATGGCCCCCGCCGCCAGCTTCGGCCCCAGATAGAACACAAACCCGCACTCCGAACATACCGGCCGCTCCGGCTCCCCCGCCTTGACCTCCCGTAACTCCAGCCGCCCACCACACCGGGGACAGAACTCAAACTCCATGACCCCAAGTCTACACCCCCAGCCTGAAAACTACTTGCAATCTCCTCGTAAGCGTGTGATACTCTATGTAGTATATTGTTACAAACGACTTACTTTGTAACAAAAGCGAGTGGCAAGCTATCCGGATAGAGTTACAAGGAGGTAGGGTTGGAGGCGATCGGGGTGCGGCGGGATCTCTTTGAGGAGATCTCGGTGCGCAAGGAGGAGCTGAATGCGGTCATTCTGGCCCACTACTATCAGGAGCCGGAGATCCAGGACGTGGCGGACTTTATCGGGGATTCTCTGGCGCTGGCGCAGAGGGCGCAGCGGACGGCTGCGGACGTGATCGTGTTCTGCGGCGTGCATTTCATGGCGGAGACGGCCAAGATCCTAAACCCGGACAAGAAGGTTATTCTGCCCGATCTGGAGGCCGGGTGCTCGCTATCGGAGAGCTGCCCGCCGGACGCCTTCGCGGAGTTCGTGGAGCGGCATCCGGGGCATGCGGTGGTCTCCTACATCAACACTTCGGCGGCGGTGAAGGCGCTCTCGGACGTGATCTGCACGTCCTCCAACGCGGAGAAGATAATCGCGAGCATTCCGGAGGGGCGGCCGATCATCTTCGGCCCGGACCGACATCTGGGGCGGTACGTGGCGCAGAAGACGGGGCGGGATATGGTCCTGTGGCCGGGGACGTGCATGGTGCATGTTGTCTTCTCGGAGCGCAAGATCCGGCAGCTCAAGGTGAGGCATCCCGAGGCCGAGGTCCTGGCCCATCCGGAGTGTGAAGAAAGGGTGCTCCGGCTCGCGGACCACATCGGGAGCACCTCCAGCCTGCTCGCGCGGGTCGGGGAGAGCCCGGCCCGCAAGTTCATCGTGGCGACGGAGCCCGGCATCATCCACCAGATGCGCAAGCTCGCCCCGGAGAAGACCTTCATCCCGGCACCCGGCGAGGGGCCGGCCTGCACGGCGTGCAGCGAGTGCCCGCATATGCGCCTCAACACCCTGGAGAAGCTGCACCGGTGCATGGTCGAGCTGGAACCTGAGATAACGTTGGATGAGGAACTCCGGCTGCGGGCCCTCCGTCCCATCGAACGCATGCTGGAGCTGAGTTGAAGGAACCGGTGCGCCGGGCGCTGGCGGAGGACCTCGGGCGCGGAGACCTCACCTCGGCGCTAACCGTCCCGCCGGAGGCGCGGGCCACGGGGCGCTTCGTGGCGCGGGAGCGGCTGGTGGTGGCCGGGCTGGAGGTGGCGCGGGCGGTCTTCGAGGAGACCGGAGGAAGCACACGCTTCGCGCCGCTGGTACGGGACGGCGAAAAACTGGAGAGCGGCGGCGCGCTCGCCGAGGTACACGGAGCGGCGCGCGCCATCCTCGCCGGCGAGCGCGTCGCCCTGAACTTCCTCATGCGCCTCTCCGGGATAGCGACGCTCACACGCCGGTACGTCGCGGCGGTAGCGGGAACGGGGGCGAGGATAACCGACACCCGCAAGACCGCGCCGGGGCTGCGGGCGCTGGAGAAGGCGGCCGTGCGCGCCGGGGGCGGGATAAGTCACCGCTCCGGCCTGGACGACGGCATCCTGATCAAGGACAACCACCTCGCGCTCGCCGGGGGCGTGGCAGAAGCCGTGCGCCGGGCCAAGAAGGGTGCGCCGCACCTGCTCAAGGTGGAGGTCGAGGTGGAGAACCGGGAGATGCTGCGGGAGGCGCTGGAGGCCGGAGCGGACGCCGTGCTGCTAGACAACATGAGTCCGGAGGAAGTAAGGGAGGCGGTAGAGCTGGCCCGCTCCCTACGGCCGGACGTGCTGGTGGAAGTCTCCGGCGGCGTGAACCTGGAGACCGTGCGCCGCTACGCCGAGGCCGGGCCGGACCTGATCTCCGTCGGGGCGCTCACGCACTCCGCTCCGGCGGCGGACATCTCGCTGGACCTGGAGCCGCGGTGAAGGCGGAGGTAGTAATAGTCGGTGGCGGGGTGGCCGGGTGCTCGAAGCAGCGCTCCGCGACCCAAGCGGCAGGGGCCGGCACTACAGAGAGGAGATCCATGACCGAGGACGTATTCGAGTCGGCGGCCCGTAGCTACGAACGGGCCGCCGAGGAGCTGGAGAGAGCCGTAGCGCACCTGCGGGTGACGGCGCAGCACTTCCGGGACCGCGACGTGCCGCGCGGCTGCGCCCACGCCTTCGCCGCCCAGGGGCACGTGACCGGCGCGCAAAACCTCCTGGACGAACTGGCCCGGCTCCACGCCTCCCGCGCCCGGCCCGAGATCTAAGGCCGATGGAGCAGCCGGTCTACCTGGACAACAACGCCACCACCCCCCTCGACGAGCGCGTGCTGGAGGCGATGCTGCCCTACCTGCGGGAGAGGTTCGGTAACCCCTCCTCCGCCACGCACGCCTTCGGCTGGGAGGCCGAGGCCGCGGTGGAGCTGGCCCGGGAGGAGCTGGCCGCAGCCATCGGGGCCGAGCCGCAGGAGATCGTGTTCACCGGCGGGGCGACCGAGTCGGACAACCTGGCGCTGCAGGGCGCGCTGCGCCCCGGAGATCACCTGATAGTCTCCGCCACCGAGCATCACGCCGTGCTGGACACCGCCCTGTATCTCGCGGAAACGGGCGTCAAGGTGACCGTGCTGCCGGTGGACCGGTTCGGGCGGGTGGTCCCGGAGACGCTCCGGGAGGCCATAACCCCGCGGACCGCGCTCGTCTCCATCATGCTCGCCAACAACGAGACCGGGACGCTCAACCCGGTGCGGGAGCTGGCCGGGATAGCGCACGAATACGGTATCCCCTTCCACACCGATGCGGCCCAGGCGCTCGGCAAGATCCCTCTGGACGTGGAGGAGCTCGGCGTGGACCTGATGAGCCTCTCTGCCCACAAGTGCTACGGCCCGAAAGGAGTGGGCGCACTCTACGTCCGCCGGCGCCCGCGCCGCGTAAGGCTGCGCCCCATCCAGCACGGCGGCGGTCACGAACGCGGCCTGCGCAGCGGGACGCTCAACGTCCCCGGCATCGTGGGATTCGGCCGGGCGGCAGATCTGGCAGCGGAGGCGCTGCCCGGAGAGGCGCGGCGGCTGCGGGCGCTGAGAGACGAACTCTGGCGCCGGCTGAAGGCGCGCATCCCCGGGCTGAGGCTCAACGGGCACCCGGAGCTGCGGCTGCCGAACACGCTCAACGTGGCTCTCCCAGGCGGACGGGCGGAAGACCTGCTCCCCGGTATGCCCGGCGTGGCCGCCGCTCCCGGCTCGGCTTGCACCTCGGCAAGCACCAAGCCCTCACACGTGCTGCGCGCAATGGGGCTGAGCGAAGAGCTGGCCCGCTCCTCCGTCCGCCTCAGCGTGGGCCGCTTCAACACCCCAGAGGAGATAGCACGGGCGGCGGAGGAGATCTCCTCCGCCGCCCGGCTCAGTACCGCCAGGAGTTGAGGTAGTCTATCTGCTCCTGAGTCAGCTCCTCCGGCTCGACGCCCAGGCTGGCGAGCTTGGCGCGGGCAACGGTCTCGTCTATCTCGGGCGGTATGGGCTGCAGACCGGGCTCCAGCTCCCCGGCGCGCGTGGCTATGTAGTGAGCGCAGAGCGCTTGCACGGCGAAGGTCAGGTCCATGATCTCCACCGGGTGCCCGTCGGCCGCCGCGATGTTCACCAGCCGGCCGCGCGCAAGCACGTGCAGCTTGCGGCCGTCCTCCAGCTCGTACTCGGTCACGTTGCGGCGGACCTCCCGGATCTTTCGCGCCATCTCGCCCAAAGCCGCCACGTCCACCTCGTGGTCGTAGTGGCCGGCGTTGGCCAGGATCGCGCCGCTCTTCATCCGCTCGAAGTGCCGGCGGGTGAGTACCTTCAGGTTGCCGGTGCCGGTCAGGAAGACGTCGCCCTCGGAGGCGGCTTCGAGCGAGTTCATCGCCTCGTAGCCCTCGGCGTGAGCTTCGAGCAGCTTGACCGGGTCGGGCTCGCAGACGATCACGCGCGCTCCCATCCCGGCGGCATACTTGGCGAGCCCCCGGCCGACCCAGCCGAAGCCCATCACCACGACCGCCTTGCCGCTGAGGAAGAGGTTGGTGTTGGACATCACGCTGGCGATGGTCGAGTGCCCGGTGCCGTAGCGGTTGTCGAAGAGGTGCTTCATGCGGGCGTCGTTGGCTCCGAGCACCGGGAAGGACAGCACGCCCTCTCGCGTCATGGCCCGCAGCTTTAGGATGCCGGTCGTGGTCTCCTCGGAGGCGCCGCGCACGCCGCCGAGCAGGTCCGGGTGGTGTCGCACCAGGCGGGTGACCAGCTCGGCCCCGTCGTCCACCAGTATCTCGGGCCCCGTCTCCAGCGTCAGGTGCAGGTAGCGCTCGAACTCCTCCTCGGAGGGATCGTGAGTGGCGTAGACCCGCACGCCCCGCTCGGCCAGCGCCGCGCACACGTCGTCCTGCGTGGAGAGCGGGTTGCTCCCGGAGACCGTAACCTCTGCCCCGGCCCGCCGGAAGAGCAAGGCCAGATAGGCGGTCTTCGCCTCCAGGTGAATCGTCATGGCTATTCTGCGGCCCCGCAGCGCGCCGTCGGAGAGCCTCTCCGCGAAGATCCTGTTCAGAACCGGGGCGTGCTGCTCGACCCAGTCTATCTTCCGGTGTCCCTCGGGGGCGAGGGAGGGGTCTTTGACGATGGAGTCTCCTATCACGGGTCACCTCTCCTTCAGAATCTCCGCCAGCAGATCCGGACGGTCGGTCATGATGCCGTCCACGCCCATATCCAGCATCCGGCGCATGAGCCGCGGATCGTTCACCGTCCACACATCCACCCGCAGCCCGAGCGCGTGAGCGGCCGCCACGAACCGGGGCGTGACGATCCTGACACCCCGGTACCTCACGGGCACCTGCAGCGCCCGGTAGGCGGGCTTGAGCCGCCCCGTCCTCCCGAGCCGGAGGGCGATCAGAAAGTCCCGGACCTCGCGCCCGGAGGCAGCGGTCGGCACCTCCCCGCCCGAGACCTCCCGGAAGCGCCGGATGACATCGTGGTTCGCGGCGGCGACTATGGTGCGATCCCCGGCACGGTGGCTGCGGATCACATCCCACACCATGGTCTCCCACCCCTCGGGAGCGGCCTTGATCTCCACGTTTACCGGTACGCCCGGAAACTCACGGTAGACCTCTTCCAGCGTGGGGATCTTTATTCCCCGTCCCCGGAACGGGTAGGTCTCGCCGTCCGGCGTGAACCTGTACCCGGCGTCGAGCTGCCGGATCTCGCGCAGCGTCATCTCCCGCACCGCGCCCGCCCCGTCCGTGGTGCGGTTCACCGTGGCGTCGTGGATCACGACCACCCGCCCGTCGCGCGAGAGGTGCAGGTCCATCTCCAGGCGGTCGGCCCCGGCCTTAAGCCCGCGCCGGAAGGCCTCCAGCGTGTTCTCGGGCGCGAGCGCGGCCCCGCCCCGGTGCGCGAAGTTGACCGGTCTCGCGGTCGGCCGGGCGACCACCGGTCCGCTCCGGCGCAGCACACCGGAGACGGCGAGCCCGGCGGCGAAGAACACGGCCGCGAGAAAAACCAGCCTCCTTCTCACGGGAAGAACTTAGCACATTCAGGCCCGTTTAGGCACCGGCCGGCTCTGGTAGACTGGCAGGCAACGATGCGTCTTATGCTGACGGTGATACTCCTCGCGCTGCTCTCCACCGCCTGCGGCGGGGAGCTGCCCGTGCGGGAACCGCCGTCCGAAGAGCCCCCGCCGCTGACCTATCTCTCCCTGGGGGATTCGCTCGCCGTGGGCGTCGGGGCGAGCGACCCGGACGAGCTCGGCTACACCCCGCTCTACCGCGATCGGCTGGCCGAAGCGACCGGCCGCGAGGTGGAGCTCGTCAACCTCGGTGTGAGCGGCGAGACGAGCTCCTCCATGATCGGGGAGAGCGGCGACTCGCAGCTCGATCAAGCCGTGCGTGTGCTGCGGGAGAGCCCAGAGGCGGTGGTGACCCTCTCCATCGGCGGCAACGACCTCCTTCGCGTCCGCAATGCCCCGGACGCCGCGCGCCGGGAGGCTCTGGACCGCTTCGGGTGGAACCTGAACTATATCCTGCGCACCCTCAGGAGGGCTTCGGAAAGCCCGCCGGAGATAGTGGTGCTCACCCTCTATAACCCCGCGCCGGGCACCATCACCGACCCCTGGACCGGGCGGATGAACGAGACAATCCGGGCCGTGGCCGGCCGGCATGGAGCCTCGGTGGCCCGCGCCGACCGGGCCTTCGAGGGCCGCGAGCGGCAGTATACGCACTTCGGCGAGCGGCCGGACATCCACCCCACGGATGCAGGCTACCGGGCCCTCGCCGACGAACTGCTCAAGAGCACCGACGTGGAGCAATACTCCGGTCTTTGACCCCGGCCGGGTTGCGTCGTATACTCATGGAGCCCACCGGGTCGGAGTGGCGGAATTTGGTAGACGCGCTAGGTTGAGGGCCTAGTCCTCGCTTCAGAGGGTGGGGGTTCGAGTCCCCCCTCCGACACTAAAAACGCCCCGTTGGTGCGGCGGGAAGAGAAGTGTATAATTAAGCGCAGGAGTCGCCTGTTCTCCCCATCCTCCCCGGGCGGCTCCTTTTCCTATGCACTAGGCCAGGAAGATGAGCCCGAAGGTCGTAAGCAGGAAGACCCCGACCACGATCACGGTCAGGCGGGTAAGGTTCTTCTCCATGATGGTCGTGCCGGAGAACGTGTTCCCCATCCCGCCGCCCATGGTGGCCGAGAGCCCCCCGCCTTTGCCGGAGTGCAGGAGTATGAGCCCTACCAGGGCTATGCAGGCCAGCGTGTGTATGAGTGCCAGTACGTAGATCATACCGGTTAATCTACCACAGAAACCCGCGGCATTCCGTTCAGCGGGCGGCCTCGACCAGCGCAACGAAGGAATCCACCTCCAGACTGGCTCCGCCGACCAGCCCGCCGTCCACGTCCGGCTGTGCCATTATGTCCTCGATGTTATCGGGTTTGATCGAGCCGCCGTAGAGGATGCGGACGGCGTCCGCGGCCTCCCGCCCCTTGATCCCGGCGATCAGCTCCCGGATCCGCCCTATCGCGTCCTGCGCGTCCTCCGGCGAGGCAACGTCTCCGGTGCCGATGGCCCAGATCGGCTCGTAGGCGAAGACGAGCTCGCCACCCGAGATGTCCCCGAGCCGCTCCAGAACCTCCCGCACCTGGCCGGAGACTTTATCCCACATCTCTCCGGCGTCGCGCTCCTCCTTGGTCTCGCCCACGCACACGACCGGGAGCAGGCCGGAGTCTATCGCTCTGGCGGTCTTGCGGGCCACGAGCCCGTCCGTCTCGCAGAAGAGCTCCCGCCGCTCGGAGTGCCCCACGATGACCGCCTCCGCTCCCACGTCCTTGAGCATCGGTGCGGAGACCTCGCCGGTATAGGCCCCCGAGTCCTCCGGGTAGAAGTTCTGCGCCCCGGCGATCACACGCGAGGTCTCCGCCATGCGGGCGACCTCCTTGAGGCAGGTGAACGGGGCGAAGACCCCCACATCCACCTCTTCTGCGGAGTCCTCCACCCGCGGCAGGAGCCTGGCCATATACTCCTCGGCCTCGCGCACGAGCTTGTTCATCTTCCAGTTCGCAGCCATCATCGGGCGTCGCGCCATCTAGCCCTCCTCCCTGTCCGGCAGCACCGCTACTCCGGGCAGCTCCCTGCCCTCCACGAACTCCAGCGAGGCTCCGCCGCCGGTGGAGATGTGGCTCATCTGGTCCTCCAGGCCGAGCCTGCGCACCGCCGCCACGGAATCTCCGCCGCCCACGACGCTCGTCGCGCCGCTGGCCGCAACGGCCCGGGCTACCCCCTCGGTGCCCTTCGCGAAGGCCTCCATCTCGAAGACGCCCATCGGTCCGTTCCAGAACACGGTCCTTGCCCGGGAGATGCGCTCCCGGAACCTCTCCACCGTCTCCGGCCCGATGTCCAGGCCGATCCAGCCGGCCGGGATCTCCCCCACCTTCACCACCCGGTGCGCCGCGTCGGGCTCGAACCTCTCGGCGACCACCACGTCCACCGGCAGCACGAGTCTCCCTCCGGCCTCCTCCAGCAGGCTCTTGGCCTCCTCCAGGTAGTCGTCCTCGACCAGCGAGCCCCCGACCTCATGTCCCTGCGCCTTGAAGAACGTGAAGCACATCGCACCCCCGATCAGGAGCTCGTCCGCCACATCGAGCAGGCTCTTGATGACCCCCAGCTTGTCCGAGACCTTGGCACCGCCGAGGATCGCCACGAACGGCCGCTCGGGGCTCTCCAGGACACCGCTCAGGTAGTCCAGCTCCTCCTGCATCAGGAGCCCAGCGGCAGCGGGCAGCAGCTCCGCGACGCCGACCGTGGTGGCGTGCGCCCGGTGCGCAGCCCCGAAAGCGTCGTTCACGTAAGCTTCGGCGAGCGCGGCCAGCTGCCGGGCGAACTCCGGATCGTTCTTCGTCTCGCCGGGGTAGAAGCGCGAGTTCTCCAGCAGCACGACGCCCTCGCCGTCCCACTCCTTGAGCGCGGCCTCCACCTCAGGCCCGACGGCGGCGTCCAGCTTCAAGACCGGCCGCTGCAGCAGCTCCCCCAGCCGCTCGGCGACCGGATCCATCCGGTACTCAGGGTCCGGCTCCCCCTTCGGGCGACCGAGGTGCGAGATGAGGATCGGCCGCGCCCCTTCGGAGAGGAGGTACTGGATGGTCGGCAGGGCGCGCGCTATACGCGTGTCGTCGGTAACCCGGCCGTCCTCTACCGGGACATTGAAGTCTACCCGGACCAGGACGCGCTTGCCGCGCACGTCCAGCTCCCTGACGCTCCTCTTGCTCATCTGCCTCCCTTCGTCGGCGCCATCAGCGGGGCCGGAGCGCCCCACGCGCCGCAGCCGGGCCACGATTGCGAAGCCCGGCTGCGGCGCAACGGTCTCCGGCTGCTCGCTGAAAGCTCTCCTAGAGCCTCTCGCCCATGTACTGCACCAGATCCACGGTGCGGTTGGAATACCCCCACTCGTTGTCGTACCAGCCGAACACCTTCACCGTCCGCCCGCTCGCCATGGTGAGCGCGGAGTCGAAGATGCAGCTCGCCGCATTGCCCACGATGTCCTGCGAGACCAGCGGCGCCTCGGAGTACTCCAGAACGCCCTCCAGCTCGCCCCCGGCGGCCCGCTCGAAGGCGGCGTTGACCTCGTCCACTCCCGCCTCGCGCGAGAGGTTGGCGACGAAGTCCGTTATCGAGCCGTCCGCGACGGGAACGCGCATCGCCATGCCGTCAACCCTGCCCGCGAGCTCGGGGTAGATCACGCCCGCCGTCCGGGCGGCTCCCGTGGAGGTCGGGACGATGTTGTTCGGGGCCGAGCGGGCGCGCCGCGGGTCCTTATGCGCCGCGTCCAGGAGGCTCTGGTCGTTGGTGTAGGCGTGCACCGTGGTCATGAAGCCGCTCTCGATCCCGAAGTTGTCCTGCAGGACCTTGACCATCGGGATGATGCAGTTGGTGGTGCAGCTGGCGTTGGAGACGACGTGGTGCTCCTGCGGATCGTAGGACTCGTGGTTGACCTTGTAGACGAACGTGGCGTCGACCCCCTTGGCCGGAGCGGAGATTACGACCTTCTTCGCGCCGCCCTCCAGGTGCTTGGCGGCCCCGTCCCGGTTGGTGAAGACGCCCGTCGACTCCACGACTATGTCGACCCCGAGGTCACCCCACGGGATCCGGGCCGGGTCCCGCTCGGAGAAGGTCTTGATCTCCCGCTCCCCGACGCGCAGGATGTTGTCCTCGAAGCTCACCTCCTCCGGCCAGATGCCGTGCGTGGAGTCGCGCTTGAACAGGAGCGCCAGGCTCTCCATCGGCATCAGGTCGTTGATCCCGACGATCTCCAGGTCCAGGTTGCGCTCCAGCGCGGCCTTGACCGTGAGCATCCCTATACGACCGAAGCCGTTTATCCCTACTCTGGTTGCCACTCGGTATTCACGCTCCTCTCTTCGCTTACCACCTGGGCTTCGAAACTCTATTTTCCCTCAATCGCGGGCCGTTAACCAGAGGAACGCGCCGGGTTTCCGGCCCGCTCCAGCAGCCTCCGCAGCCGGTGGTTGGCCGCGCTCTTGCTCAGACCGCCGAGCCGGGCCAGCTCGGAGAGCGAAGCGTCCGGGTACCGCAGCCTGAGCTCCAGCATCTCGCGTAGCGCCCCCGGCAGCTCCACAGGGTCCAGACGCCCCAACGCCTCCAGCTGCCGGGCCGCAGCCCGGGCGGTGCGACCGGCGTTGGCCACTTCGAAGTTGGTGACCCGGTTGGCGTTGGCCTTGGCCTCCCCCACCACCGCCCGCGCCTCGTATTCCAGCACCGCCTCATACAGCCCCATCTGGGACAGCACGGAGGTCACGCCGTCGGCGCTCTTGGTGTAGGCGACCCAGCGCCCCCGGCGGCGGGTGACCCTGAGCGGCGCCCGGGCGTACCCGGCGACCCGCTCGATGAACTCCCGGTCCCGGTGCACGAACTCCAGATGGTGGCTCCGGCCCGGTCGCACCACGGAGCCCGCGCCCTGGAAAGCCCCCCGCAGGTAGGCGTTTTTGCACCCCGGAGCCCGGGCAGCGCGGGCGAAGCGCAGCTCCTCGGCCGCCTGCACCGCCCGGTTGCCCGAGACCTCCACGGCGTAGCGCGGCCGCCCGAAACGGTCCGGGATCACCGGGTCCAGCCCGGACTCCAGCCCGAACTCCGAGCGCCACAGCCGCACCACCGCGCGGGCGACGGCCGCGCTCAGGGTGTGCACCACCAGAACCTGACCGCTCCACTCCCCGGCGGCGTCCACGAGGCCGGCCAGCTCGGACCTGCCGCACTCCTTCTCCGGCCGGGCGGCGAGCTGGCGCTTGATCTCAGCGGCGAACGAGGGCGACTCTCAGCACCTCCTCCGCGAGCCGGTCCGGGTCGTGCCGCACGCTGCCGCTCTCCAGAGCCTCGCGGGAGGCGAGCTCGGCCTCGTGCACGCGCACGCCCAGAACCCGCACCTCGTCCGGATCCACCACCACCGGGTACGCCCCTTCGGCGGCGTACCGTTCCAGCGCAGCCTCCGGCAGCTCCCCGGCGTGCACCAGCACGTCCGTCACCGCGACGCCGGCATGCTCCCGGATGGCGCGCAGGTGGTCTGAGACGGCGAACCCGGTCGTCTCCCCCGGCTGCGTCATGATGTTGGCGGCGTAGACCACCGGCCCGGGAAACTCCCCGATGGCCTCCCGCACACCCCCTCCCAGCAGCGCCGGGATGGTGCTGGTGAAGAGGCTGCCCGGGCTCAGCACGACCACGTCCGCCCGCCGGATGGCCTCTACGACGGGCTCCGGCGCGGGAGCCTCCTCCGGTATGACGCGGACTCCCCGGATCGGCTTGTTGTGTTTGCGGACGGCCGACTCGCCGCGGGCCACGGTGCCATCCGCGAACCGCACCTCCAGCGTGAGGCTCTCAGTCGCTGCCGGGTACACCCGTCCCCGGGCGCGCAGGAAGCGGGCGGCCTGCTCCACACCTCCGGCGAAGCCCCCGGTCATGTCCGCCAGCGCCGCGATGATGATGTTCCCCACGGTGTGGTTGCTGAGATCTCCGGCGGAGAACCGGTAGTTGAATACCTCGGCCAGCTGCCTCCGGCTCGCCAACGCGACCAGGCAGTTGCGCACATCTCCGGGCGGGGCGACGCCGAGTTCCTGGCGCAGCCGGCCGCTGGAGCCCCCGTCGTCCGCGACGGTGACCACGGCGACCAGATCCTCCGTCCGGTCCCGCAGTCCGCCGAGCAGCACCGGGAGCCCGGTCCCGCCCCCAAAGGCGACCACCCGCAAACCTTCACCGCTCATGCGGAGAGGATATACCCGCTAGCCCCCGCGGTCCACGTCCCGGTGCCGGACGTGAACGCTGAAGCCCTCCCCGAGCCCGCTCAGACGCGCCCGCAGCTCCTCGGCGATGGCGACCGAGCGGTGGCGGCCGCCGGTGCAGCCTATCCCCACGGTGAAGTAGGTCTTCCCCTCGGCCGCGTACCGCGGCAACAGGAACTCCAGCAGCTCCCGGGTGCGCCGCAGGAACTCCGGAGCTCCCTCTGCCCCCAGCACCGCAGCCCGTACGGGCTCGTCGTGGCCGGTTAGCGGCCGCAGGGCCGGGTCGTAGTGCGGGTTGGGCAGGAAGCGCACGTCCAGCAGCATGTCCGCGTCCAGTGGCGCGCCGTGCTTGAAGCCGAAGGAGACGAGGCTGACGGTCAGCCGCCCCGGCAGGTCCTCCGCCAGCCGCTTGAAGCGGGCCCGGATCTGGTGCATGGACTGCCCGGAGGTATTCACCACCAGGTCGGCGAACGCCCGCAGCTCCGCCAGCGCCTCCCGCTCGGTGCGGATGCCCTCCAGCACGTCCCCGTCCCGGGCCGCCGGGTGCGGGCGGCGGCTCTCCTTGTACCGCTGCACGAGCGTGGCGTCGTCGGCCTCGACGAAGATGATCCTGCACTCCCAGCCCTCCCCGCGCTCCAGCGAGCGCAGACTCTCCTCGACCTCCCGGCCGAAGTACCGGCGGCCGCGCATGTCCACGACCACGACCACCCGCTCCATACCGCTCAAGCCCGTGCGGGACATCTCGGCGACCGCGGGGACCATCTTCGGCGGCAGGTTGTCTATGCAGTAGTAACCGGCGTCCTCGAACGCCCTGAGGGCGGCGGACTTGCCGGCTCCGGAGAGCCCGGTGATGATGACGAACCGCCGGACGGCCGGCGCGGAGACGGAGCTTTCCTCGTCCTGCTGGCTGCGGGCCATTTGGCGCGAAAATATCACTGCTTCCGGCGGTTTGCAACACACCGGTTACTTTTCAACGGTGCAGGCGGGCGTGGATCTCGCGTGCCACCCGTCCCGGCAGGCCCGGCACCCGTTCCAGCTCTTCCAGCGAGGCGTTCAGGAACGCCTCCGGGGTGCCGAAGTGCTCCAGGATCTTCTTCCTGCGCGCAGGTCCCACCCCCGGCAGCTCGTCCAGCACCGAGGCGGTCATCGCCGATCCGCGCAGCTTGCGGTGGTAGCCGAGCGCGAAGCGGTGCGCCTCGTCCCGGATGCGCTGCAGAAGGTGCAGCTCCGGGGAATCCCGGTCCAGAATGACGGGCTCCGGGCGGCCCGGCTGGAAGACCTCTTCTTCCCGCTTGGCGAGCGCCCGGATCGGGATCTCCGGCAGGCCCTCGAACTCCTTGAGCGCCGCCACCGCGGCCGAGAGCTGGCCCTTTCCGCCGTCCACCACGATAAGATCCGGCGCGGCGGCGAACTTGGGGTCGTTCGCCTGGAGCCGTTCGAGGCGGCGCCGGATAACCTCCGCCATGCTCGCGAAGTCGTCGGAGCCTTCGACGGTCTTGATCTTGAACCGCCGGTACTCATTCTTGGCGGGCCGTCCGCCCTGGAAGACGACCATCGAGGCCACGGAGTTGGTGCCCATCGTGTTGGAGATGTCGTAGCACTCGATGCGCACCGGGAGGCGCGGCAGGGCGAGCTGCTCGCGCAGCGCGTCGAGCGTGGAGGCCACCCGGTTGCGGCGGGCCTCCTGGATCGCCCGCTCGTGCTCCAGCCCCAGTTCCGCGTTGCGCTCGGCCAGCTCCAGGATGCGCCGCCGGTCGCCCCGCCGCGGCGTCCGCACCCTGACCCGGTTGCCGCGCAGCCCGGAGAGGTGCTCCTCCAGAGCCTCCGGCTCCTTTGAAACCCGGACCAGGATCTCCCCGGGGACCGCTGCTGTGCCGTAGTACTGCGGGATGAACGAGAGCGCCACCTCCTCGGCGCCCGCCTCCCCATAGTTATCCAGCAGGAACGAGTCACGCCCGACCACCTGACCGCCGCGCACGGCGAAGATCTGGACGCACGCCAGCTCCCCCTCGGCGTGAACGCCCACGGCGTCGAACGAGTCCTCGGACGCTATGGTCGCCCGCTGCCGCTCGCGCACGTGCCGGAGCGCGGCCAGCTCGTCCCGCAGCCTGGCCGCCAGCTCGAAATCCAGGCTCTTCGCAGCCTCCTCCATCCGCCGCTCGCGCTCCCGGATCAGATGGTCCACCCGGCCCTCCAGGAAGGCGATGACGTCGGAGATGATCCTGCCGTACTTCTCCCTGCCGACCGCGCCGATGCACGGCGCGGCCGAGCGTCCGATATGGTAGTTCAGGCACGGGATCCCGCTCCGGCGTCCCGGCTGCGGCCCGCGGCACTTGCGGAACGGGAAGGTCTTGTTCAGCACGTCCAGCGTGGCGTGCACCGCCCCGGCGCTCGGGAACGGCCCGAAGTACCGGTGGCGCGGGTCGTGCGGCCCGCGGGTGGCGTACACGCGCGGGTACTCGTCGCCCAAGGTGACTACGATGTACGGGTAGCTCTTGTCGTCCCGGAGCGAGGCGTTGAAGCGCGGCCGGTGGCGCTTGATGAGGTTGGACTCCAACACCAGAGCCTCGGTCTCGCTCCCGGTCGCGATGAAGTCTATCTCGCTCACACGCTCGCGCAGCTCCCCTATCTTCGGCCGCCCGTCGCCGGAGCGGGTGAAGTAGCTCGCCACCCGGCTGCGGAGGTTCCGCGCCTTGCCAACGTAAAGCACGTTCCCTCCGGAGTCCCTGAAGATGTAGACGCCGGGAGAGCGCGGCAGATGCGAGCGGTCGGGGAATCCGTTCTCCGTCATCTCGGAGAGATTATACCGCGGGGCGCCGCCCCTACTTCTTCCGGCGCCCGGCCCGCGCCCGCCCCAACCGCTCCCTGATCTCGGGCGGCAGCGCCTCCTCTCCCCCGGCGCGGGAGTAGCCGATCCCGGCCACGTACCCGCCGGCGGCCGCGGCCATGGCGGCGAAGACGGCCCCCGTTATCCCGAGCAGCGCGAAGTCCAGCGCCAGCACCACCAGCCCGCCGGCGAGCACGATGGCGGCCGCCACGCCCACCAGCCGCCTCCGGAGCCGCTCCGGGGCCGAACCGGAGAAGAGGGCGTAGAGCACCATCCCGGTCGCCAGCCCGGAGAGCGGCACGAACAGGTACCCCAGAGCGCTGTCCAGCCAGGCGAAGAAGAAGAAGCTGGTCCAGCCCACCATCGCACCGAGTGCGGATCCGACCCGCCGGCTCCGGCGGGGCTCGCCCCGGTAGGTGCGGTAGCCCAGGATCGCACCCACGATCATGCCGGGGACGATCAGGAAGAGCCCGTAGAGCGTGAGCCCGACGAAGGTCTGCTCGAAGATCTCGGGCTCGCCCAGATAGCGGAAGGGCAGCGGCAGCAGGAACGCGGCCGCCAAAAACACTAGCATCCCCATATTGACCCAGGTGATGCACCCGAAGGCCCGGCGGATCCTGACACTGCGCCCCACTCCCTCAGAGGACACCGGGCTCCACCCTGCTCCGCTCGAAGTGCTCCAGCAGCATCGGGGCCACATCCGTGATCCGGCGCGGCGCGGGCAGCCCGCAGGCCAGCACGAAGACGTTGGAGTCGCTGGCGTGCAGCGAGCCGTGGTCGCTGGCCTCGTGGAACTTCCCGGAGACCTCCCCGAAGGTGTAGCCGGGCGTGGCCGAGAGTATGACGTCCCCGCACCGCGGCGACTCCAGCGCGCCCCGCAGCCGTCCCAGAGCATCCGGGTACTCGCCGTACCGCAGCTCATCCCCGTCCACCTCCATGTCCAGAGTCCCGGGGTCTCCTCGCAGCTCCCACCGGCAGCCGAAGCCGTCCGCCGGCCCCGTACCGGGCCGGAAACTAATCTCCCGCCCGAGCCGCCGCACGGTACACCACTCCCCCTCGCGCCAGGCCGCCAGGTCTATCCCCCGGCGTGCGACGAGATCCTCCACGACCTCCCGCTCCACCCCCTCCCGGAAGTACAGCAGGGCGGACCGGCCGTTCGGCACGGCCACGAGATCCACGCCCGGACCGAACCCGGCCCGGGCCCCAACGGCCGCCCGCTCGCCCAGGATCTTAGCCAAGCGCACGTGCCGCCGCCGCTGCGGCATGAGCGGGGTGTGACCATGGTCGGAGAGCACCACGACCGCGTACTCCTCCAACACCCGCTCCAAACCGCCGCCGGCGCGCAAGATCTCCGCCACGTACTCGTCCAGCTTCCCCACGTACCTCCGCTGGGCCTCCAGACCGTAGTGGTGCGCGATCGAATCCCCTTGGTAGAAGTACACCAGCGTGAACGGTGCGGCCCGCTCCCGCACCAACCTCGCCCCAACGGCCGCCGCGTACTCGTCGTTGATCCCAACCGAGCGCCGCAGCCCGCCGAGCCCCCGATAGCCCTGCAGCCCCGTATCCCGGGTGTAGAAGATGTCCCCCAGATAGTACTCCTTCGGGCCGGAGACCACCTCACCCAGGTACTCGCCGTAACCGGCGACGCTCTTTACTATCTTCAGCCGCACCGGATGCTCGTACGGACCGCGCCGGATCGGAAAGTTCACGCACGCCCCCTCCACCCCGAACTCATGCAGCCGCTCGAAGAGCGTCGCAGCCCGCAGATGATCGCGGTTCATGCGCCAGACGTTGTTGTGAAAGACCTTCAGGGGGCCGGTGGAGATGACGGTCTCCGTCGTCGCCCCGTAGACGATCACCTCCCCTTCCCCCCGGTCATACCAGGCGTGCCCCACGATACCGCTCCGGCCCGGAGCCTCCCCCGTCACGATGGCCGCCGTCGCCGCCGGAGTTATGCTCGGGAAGACCGAGACCGCATCCCACACCGCCTCTCCGCGCCCGGCCAGGGCCTCCAGCGCCGGCGCCTCCCCGCCTCCGATGGCGTCCTGCAGCACGCTCGGCCGGATGCCGTCCAACACCAGCATCAAGACCGGCCGCGCCAGACCCTGCTTGTTCTCTTCCACACTCTGCAAGGCTCATCAATTCTATCCGAGATGCGCTCCGAACGTCACCGGGAGACCCGGCCACAAGGAATCGTCACACTTCTTGCTAATACGCAAGCAATCAGGTTGAAAACGAGCATTCAACGGGTATGGTTTGTAAGGTATGGAACGGTGAGGACGACCGGGAGAGGAGGGGATAGAGATCTTTTCGAGAGGTGTTAACTTACCGGGGTATGCGCTGGCCGCGTTCGCGCTCATGTTGCTGGCGCTCTTCGTCGCGTCCGGTTCATCCGGGGCGCAGCAGGCTTCGGTGAAGGTGGACGGTGTGTTGCAGGTGGAGCTGGCCGGGCTAGACGCCGGTGAGGTGACGCGGGCGATCCTCACCTTCGAGGGCCGGCCGACGCAGGAACAGATCGGTGCTGTGCGGGAGACGGGTGTTGCGGTGCACACCTTCCGGGAGCTGCCGATGCTGGCCGTGCGGGGCACGGCGGCTCAGATCCGGGATCTCTTCGACCTCGACGGTCTGACCGGCGTCTGGGCCGACCAGCGGTTGGAGTACCACCTGCATGAGAGCGTGCCGCTCATCGGGGCCGACCGGGTGCACGAGGAGCTCGGGATCACCGGTGAGGGCGTCGGCATAGCGATCCTGGATTCGGGAGTCGACGGGCTGCACCGGGACGTGCGCTACCCCGAGCGCACGGTACAGAACGTGAAGATCCTGGGCGATCTCTTCTTCGACACCGCGACCGTGTGGGTCGAGAACCAGCCCAACACCGACACCTCCAGCGGGCACGGCACGCACGTGGCCGGCATCGCCGGCGGCGACGGCACCGAGAGCGGTGGCTACTACACGGGCGTGGCGCCGGGCTCGGACATCATAGGTATTGGGGCCGGAGACACGCTCTTCATCCTGTACGCGCTGGAAGGCTTCGACTACGTACTGGCCAACGCCGAGCGCTACAACATCCGGGTCGTCAACAACTCCTGGGGCACCACCGGGGAGTTCGACCCGGAACACCCGATCAACGTCGCCACCAGGTGGGTTCACGACCGCGGCATAACCGTGGTTTTTTCGGCCGGCAACTCCGGACCGGCTCCGGACACGCTCAACCCGTATGCGGTGGCGCCGTGGACGATAAGCGTGGCGGCCGGAGAGAAGGACGGCCGGACGCTGGCGGACTTCTCTTCGCGCGGCCGTCCCGGCGACGACCTCTACCGGCCGGATCTCACCGCGCCGGGCGTGGACATAGTCTCCGCGCGCGCCTCGACCGGGGCCACCATCAACGCGCTGACGGCCCGCAGGGACGCCACCTACGTCCCTCTGGAGTACATCGCCCGCTACACGACGGCGAGCGGCACCTCGATGTCCGCGCCGCACGTGGCGGGCACGGCCGCGCTGATGCTGGAGGCCAACCCGAACCTGACGCCGGATGAGATCAAGGACATCCTCCGGCGGACCGCCGACCCCATGCCCTACGAGGAGTGGGAGGCCGGCGCGGGCTACCTGAACGCCTACAGCGCGGTCACCGCCGCCGGGCGCGAGGCCGACACCAGACCCGGCAAAGGCAAGGGCCGCCGCTAACTGGCCGCGGCGACCTTCGGCAGCAGGTCGCGCAGGAAGCGGCCGGTGTGAGAGGCCTCCACGCGGGCGACCTCCTCGGGAGTGCCGGTGGCGACCACCTCGCCGCCGGCGTCTCCCCCCTCTGGGCCGAGGTCTATGACGTAGTCGGCGGAGCGGATAACGTCGAGGTTGTGCTCGATCACAACGACCGTGTTCCCGGCGTCCGCCAGGCGGTGCAAAATGGCCAGCAGCCGCTCCACGTCGGCGAAGTGCAGCCCGGTGGTCGGCTCGTCCAGTATGTACAGCGTCTTGCCGGTGGCGCGCTTGCCCAGCTCGCTCGCCAGCTTCACCCGCTGCGCCTCGCCGCCGGAGAGGGTCGTGGCCGGCTGCCCGAGCCGGATGTAGCCGAGCCCCACGTCGCGCAGCGTCTTTAGCCGGCGCGAGATCGCGGGCACGGCCTCGAAGAACCCGCACGCCTCGTCCACCGTCATCTCCAGCACGTCGGCGATGCTTTTGCCCTTGTAGGTGACGCGCAGGGTTTCGGCGTTGTACCGGCGGCCCTTGCAGACCTCGCACGGCACGTAGACGTCGGGCAGGAAGTGCATCTCGATGCGGATCTGGCCGTCTCCCCGGCACGCCTCGCACCGGCCGCCCTTCACGTTAAACGAGAAGCGCCCCGGCTTGTACCCTCTTATCCTGGCCTCCGGGGTGGCGGCGAAGAGCTGCCGGATATGGTCGAAGACCTTGGTGTAGGTCGCCGGATTGGAGCGCGGCGTGCGGCCGATCGGGCTCTGGTCTATATCTATGACCTTGTCCAGCTGATCCACGCCATCAAGACCGGTGTGGCGCCCGGGTCGGTGCTTGCCCCGGTTGACCCGGTTGGCGAGAGCCTTGTAGAGGATCTCGTTCACCAGCGTGCTCTTCCCCGAACCCGAGACCCCCGTCACGCAGGTAAACACCCCGAGCGGGAAGCTCACGTCTATACTCTTCAGGTTGTGCTCGCTCGCCCCCAGCACGGTGACGTACCCGGTCGGCTCCCGCCGCTCGGCCGGGGGCTCGATCCTGCGCCGCCCGGCGAGGTAGTCCCCGGTCACCGAGCTTGGCTCGGCCTCGATATCCGCGACGCCGCCCTGAGCCACGATCTCGCCACCGTGCACCCCGGCCCCCGGCCCCACGTCCACGATGTGATCTGCGGTGCGGATCGTCTCCTCGTCATGCTCGACCACGATCAGGGTGTTGCCCAGGTCCCGGAGCCTGAGGAGCGTCTCCAGCAGCCGCCGGTTGTCCCGCTGGTGCAGCCCGATGGAGGGCTCGTCCAGCACGTAGAGCACGCCCACCAGCCCGCTCCCGACCTGGGAGGCCAGCCTTATCCTCTGCGCCTCACCGCCGGAGAGCGTGCCGGCCGAGCGGCTCAAAGTGAGGTAGCCTAGCCCCACGTCGTGCAGGAAGCCCAGGCGCTCCCGGATCTCCTTCACCACCCGCTCGGCGATGAGCCACTCCCGGGAGGTGAACTCCACCGTCTGCAGGAACTCCAGCGCCTTCGTGACGCTAAGCTGCGTGAACTCGTAGATATTGATACCCCCGACGGTCACCGCCAGAGCTTCGGGCCGGAGCCGCGCCCCCTTGCACTGCGGGCAGGGAACGTGGCTCATGAACTCTTCGATCTTCTCCCGCAAGTACTCAGAGTCCGTCTCCGTGTAGCGGCGCTGGAGGTGTCCCACCACCCCCTCGAAGCTCGTCATGTACTGCCGCTTGCGCCCGTAGCGGTTGGTGTATGAGATGTAGAACCGCTCCCCATCCGTGCCGTGCAGCAGCAGCTCTCTGTGCTCCTCCGGCAGCTCCCGCCACGGGGCGTCCAGATCTATGCCGTACTTGTCCGCGAGGCCGCTCAGGATGCCGGCGTAGTACTCGCTGGAGGAATTGGCCCACGGCGCCAGCGCCCCCTCGTTCACCGAGAGGCCCTCATTCGGCACTACCAGCTCCGGATCTATCTCCAGCCGGCTGCCCAGACCGTCGCACCGGGGACACGCCCCGTGCGGGCTGTTGAACGAGAAGGTGCGGGGCTGTATCTCGGCTATGGACGCCCCGCAGTTGGTGCACGCGAAGTTCTCAGAGAAAAGCATTTGCTCCCCGGCCGCCCCATCCCGCTCCACCGTCTCGACCAAGACCAGCCCCTCGGCCAGCTTCAGTGCCGTCTCGATCGAGTCCGTAAGGCGGCGCTCGATTCCCTCGCGCATCACCAGCCGGTCTACCACCACCTCGATGTCGTGGCGGTGGTTCCTGTCCAGGTTCAGATCCACCGGCAGCTCGTGCACCTCGCCGTCCACCCGCACGCGGGCGAACCCCTCCTCGGCCAGCTCCTTGAAGAGCCTGCCGTACTCGCCCTTGCGGCCGCGCACGACCGGCGCCAGCACCATGAAGCGCGTCCCCTCCGGAAGGCCAAGCACCCGCTCCACCATCTGCTGCGGCGTAGAGCGGGCGACCGGGAAGCCGCAGACGTGGCAGTGCGGCCGTCCGGCCCGGGCATACAGGAGCCGGAGGTAGTCGTAGATCTCGGTCACCGTGGCTACGGTAGACCGGGGGTTGTTGCTCGTGGTCTTCTGGTCTATGGAGACGGCCGGGGAGAGCCCGTCTATGTGGTCCACGTCCGGTTTGTCCATCTGGCCCAGAAACTGCCGGGCGTAGGCCGAGAGACTCTCCACATAGCGCCGCTGCCCCTCGGCGTAGATGGTGTCGAAGGCCAGCGACGACTTGCCGCTCCCCGAGAGGCCGGTGACGACCACCAGCACGTCCCTCGGGATGGAGACGGTCACGTTCTTCAGGTTGTGCTCCCGCGCCCCGCGGACGACGATCTGCTTCTCCGCTATCTTACGTCCCCTCTTCGGCCGGAGGAACGATCTCGAAAAGTATACGGCCTCCCGCCCGGAGGCCAACCGCCACTTCTACTGCCCGGCGGATAATTTTAACACCGCGATCCGGCCTCTCAACGGATATCGTTTGCGATTCCCTCCGGGCGGGTCCAGAATTACGGCGGACGGAGCACCGCGAGCGCGTGAGGAGAGCCGTTGAACCTGAGAGAGCTGAGCCGGTTGCTGGCCGACGAGCTGGAGGCCCGGTCCCCGGTGCCGGGAGACGCCGCGGCCCGGATCCGGGGGCTCGCCGTGGACGACGGCTCGGAAGGCTGGCTCGGTAAGGAGGAGGTCGCCATCACCGCCCGCCCCTTGCTGGATACGGCCTTTCTGGAGCGCATCTCGGAGGCGAGCTCACCCGCCGTCATCTGGCGCACCGACTCCCGCCCGCCGGAGGGGATTATCGAGGAGCTGCGGCGGCGCGGGATCGGGCTTCTCACGGTATCCGGCGTTCATTCGGCGGGCAGGATAATCTCCGCCGTCTTCGAGCCGGACGAGAAGCTGCTCTACTCGCACGGCGTGGCACGCGAACTGCTGGAGGGGCTCACCGCCGGGGACGTCCTGGCGCGTGCGGGCAGGCTGCTCGGGTTCCCGGTGGCCGTGGAGGACTCCGTCGGGCGGCTCGTGGCCGGCGGCGATGAGGCCGGAGAGCTCGTCCGCTTCCTGCAGGAGCGCGGCGTCCGGGCCTCGAAGCCGGACGGCGTCGAGGAGACGCGGCGCGAGCGCCGGGACCGCTACGTCCGGCTGCCGGAGGGCTTCCTCTCGGTCCCCGTGGAGCGCTGGCGGGTGGAGGACCGCGAGCTGTTCTGGACACCGGTCGGCGGCCGGACGCCCTCCGGCTACCTGTGGCTCGATCCGGGCGGAGACCTGCCAGCACACGCCGTGATCGTCCTCTACTGGGCGGTGCGCACCCTGGCGGCCGAGCTCGGCAAGGAGCGCGTCCGGCTGGAGACCGAGCTCAGCGTCCGCGGCGAGTTCGTGGACGACCTGATCCACGCCCGCTACGGTTCTGTGGAGCTGCTGCTGCAACGCGCCCGCTACCTGGGAGCGGATCTCTCCCGGGGCGCGCTGGTGCTCATAGTGGATATAGACGACTTCGCGAAGTACCTGGAGCGCCGCCGGCTCGAAGAGCCCGCCATTCAGGAGCTCAAGCGCCGGCTGGCCGACGCAACGCACCTGCAAGCCCGGGAGCTGTTCGACAACTACCTGCTTGCACCCCGCTCGGACAACGTCATCCTCTTCCTGCCTCCCTCTGGGAGCACGCCTCCGGAAGCGCTCCCGGAAGCCGCCGCCCGCCTGGCCACGAGGATCCAGCGGTACGTGAAGGGACTGCTGCCGGATCTCACGGTCTCCATCGGGACCGGACGCTACACCCCGGACCCCGCCCGGCTGCCGGAGGCCTACTCCGAGGCGGAGATGGCGTTAGAGATCGGGCGCAGGATCCGCGGTCCGTCCTCCTTCTCCACCTTCGAGGAGACCGGCACCTACAAGCTGCTCTTCCGGGTTCTGAAGGAGAACCCGGAAGAGCTAGAGGCCTTCTACCGGGAGACGGTAGCGCCGCTCGTCGCCTACGACTCTCGGTACGGCACCGAGCTGGTCGAGACGCTGGCGACCTATCTCAGGAACGACGCCAGCATGGCGAAGACCGCCGCGGAGCTCTTCGCCCACCGGCACACCGTCCGTTACCGGCTGGAACGCATCCGGGAACTCACGGGCCTGAACGTGGACCGCAGCGAGGATCGCGAGAGCCTCACGCTGGGGATCAAGGCCATGCAGCTCCTCGGCCACGCGCCCCAGCAGCCGGCCAGCTTCCTTGACCGCTGAGGTTTGGGATCCCGCCTTCTGAGGTAGAGATATATTAAAGAGCCGTCTCACAAGACGGTTCGGGGAGGGTGGGACTACTTCCCTTTCACACTCGAAACCCTTGTTTCCCCACCAGACCCGCCCTCCCCTCCCTTGTACGCCGGGTCCAACCCCGCCCCTCCCCCACGCGCGCAATCTCTGTACACCGGGCCGATGACGCCCACCCGGCCGGAGCAATAACCTTCCTGCCGTAGTCGTGGCACCCTTCCGGAGAGGAGAAGTACTTGCGCAGGTTAGCAATCGTAGCGTCAGCCGCCGCCTCGCTGACCCCGGCTCCGGCTCTGGCTCAGGCACCCTCACCCGCTGAGACGGCGGCTACCCTGGACGTGCTGTGGGTCATGGTCGCCTTCGTCCTGGTGCTGTTCATGCAGGCGGGCTTCGCGATGCTGGAGGTCGGGTTCTCCCGCATGAAGAACGTGGGGAGCGTGGTAGCCAAGATCCTGGCCAACATGGGCGCCGGCTTCCTCATCTTCTGGGCGCTGGGCTTCGGTCTGGCCTTCGGCGCGGGCAACGCCCTGTTCGGTACCGAAGGCTTCTTCCTCACCGGTGACATGGCGGCCGTCTCCGACCCGCTGCCGCCCTCGATGCTCTTCCTCTTCCAGGCCGCCTTCGCGCTAGTTTCGCTGGCCATCGTGTGGGGCACCATGCTGGAGCGGACCAAATTCCCGGTGTACCTGATCTTCGCGGTCGTCTTTGTGGGCCTGATCTACCCGCTGGTGGCGCACTGGGTCTGGAGCGACGCCGGCTGGCTCGGCGGGCTGGGCAAGCAGGACTTCGCCGGCTCCACCGTCGTTCACCTCTCGGGCGCCATGGCCGCCCTGGCCGGGACGCTCATCCTCGGCCCCCGGCTCGGCAAGTACGACGAGCACGGGCGGCCGCAGACCATCCCCGGGCACAATATGCCGCTCGCCGTGCTCGGCGTGCTTATCCTGTGGCTCGGCTGGCAGGGCTTTAACCCAGGCTCCACGCTGGCCGCCGGGCCGGAGATAGCGGACATCGCGCTCACGACGAACCTCGCCGCCGGCGCCGGCGTGCTGGGCGCCATCGCCATGAGCTACCTCTACCGGCGCACCATAGACGTGGGAATGGCCGGCAACGGCGCGATCGCGGCGCTGGTCGCCATCACCGCCGCCTGCGCCTTCGTCGCCCCCTGGGCCGCCGTGGTCATCGGGTTTATCGCGGGCGTTATCATGTACGCCAGCCTCGTCTTCTTCGACAGCATCGGCGTCGACGACCCGGTGGGCGCCATCGCGGCCCACGGCATGGGCGGTATCTGGGGTACGCTCTCCTGCGGCCTGTTCACTACCCCCGAGCTGGCCGAGTCGGTCGGTGCCGGAGGCCCCGGCCTCTTCTACGGCGGCGGATTCACCCAGCTCGGCGTACAGGCGGTCGGCATCCTGGCGGCGGGAGGCTTCGTCTTCCTCGCCTCCCTGGCGGTGTTCGCCGCCCTGAAGGCTACCATCGGCATCCGGGTAAAGCCCGAGCAGGAGCTAAACGGCCTGGACATCAGCGAACACGGCGTCTACGGTCTCGCCGAGAGCCTGGTCGCCACCGACCACCCGACCAACGGCAACCACAGAAGCCCCTCCCCTATCTCCCACCCCGCCGGAGACACCGCGTAGCCGGCCCGTTCCCTCGAGAGCCCCGGAGCGCGATGCGCCCCGGGGCTCGCCCTCCGGACCCGTCCGGGGTAACCTGAAAGCACCCCACGGGAAACGGAGAAGGGAGGAGATGCTCCATGGTAAACCTCGACGGCAGGGTGGCGGTCGTCACCGGCGGGGGCGGAGGGCTGGCCGAGGGGATCTGCTCCACCCTGACCGCCTCCGGAGCGGCGGTCGCAGCGGTGGACGTGGAACTTAAGAAGGCCGAGAAAGTGGCGCAGATGGCCGCCTCAAACGGCGGCGGGCGCTGCACCGCAGTTGAGGCCGACGTCTCGGATCGCACCTCGGTGGAGGCGATGGTCGAGAAGGTAGCTGCGGAGCTCGGCGGCATAGACATCCTGGTCAACAACGCCGCCATCTACCCCTTGCGCCCGTGGACGGAGATCGAGGAAGAGGAGTGGGACCGGGTGCTCTCGGTAAACCTCAAGGGCTACTTCCTGTGCGCCCGGGCCGCCTACCCTCACCTCCGGGAGAGCGCGGGCGGCAGGATCATCAACGTAGCCTCCATCACCTTCTTTATCGGGTGGGCGGGCTTTCTGGACTACGTCTCCTCCAAGGGCGGGGTCATAGGCTTCACCCGCACGCTCGCCCGCGAGGTGGGACCCGAGGGGATAACGGTTAACGCCATCTCTCCCGGCGCCTTCCCCACCGACGCCGAGCGGGTCCACCCCGACCAGGAGGAGCTCAACCGCCGGATACTGGAGCAGCAGTGTATCAAGCGGCGCGGAACCCCCGAAGACGTGGGCAACCTGGTAGCGTTTCTCGCCTCGGACGCCGCCTCTTTCATCACCGGGCAGACGATCATGATCGACGGCGGCTGGGCCATGCACTGAACGCCGCCCGAGTCTGGCAGCAGAGAGCCTACAGCGGCAGGACCGAGACGGTCTTCCAGGAGGAGTAGAAGTCTAGCGCCGCCGGACCCTGCTCCCGGCCACCGACGCCACTGGCCTTGTTGCCGCCGAACGGCACCTGGAACTCCAGGCCCGCCGTGGGCAGGTTCACATTGACGAGGCCGCTCTCAGAGCGCGCCGTGAACTCACTCGCGTAGCGCAAAGACCGGGTGGCTATCCCCGCGGTGAGCCCGTAGCGGGTGTCGTTGGCGAGCTCCACGGCGTGATCGAAGTCCTGCGCCTTAATAACGGCGAGCACGGGGCCGAAGATCTCCTCCTGCGCCGTGGTGCTCCGGTTGTCCACGTCGGCCACTATGACCGGCGAGATGTAGTAGCCGTCATCTTTGGAGCCGGTGGCCCCGCCATCGAGCACCCCCCTACCTTCGCGCTTGGCGGTCTCTATGGCCTCCAGGATGCTCTCGTACTGCTTCTCGTCCACGACGGGACCTACCGTGCCCTCTTCCTCCAGGGGGTCCACGGGCTTGTAGGACCCTGCGGCCTCCAGCAGCTCCCGGATGAACTCCTCGTAGACCTCCTCGACCACTATGGCGCGGCTTGAGGCGGTGCACTTCTGGCCGGCGTAGCCGAAGGCCCCGTAGGCGACCTTCGCCGCAGCGTCCTTGAGGTCGGCGTCCTCCATGACCACGTAGGGGTTCTTGCCGCCCATCTCCAGCTGCACCTTCTTGCCCACGGCCCGCTCCTGTATCGATAGACCCACGGCCGTGGAACCGGTGAAGGAGATGCCCCTCACCCGCGGATCGGTCACCAGGGCATCGCCCGCAGTGCCACCCGGCCCGCTGACCAGGTTGACCACCCCGGCGGGCAGCCCCGCATCCTCGAGCGCCCGGATGAGGGCCGCCGCGTTCAGCGCCGCCTGCGTCGCCGGCTTGATGACGACCGTGTTGCCGCAGATCAGGGCCGGAGCCAGCTTCCACGCCGGGATGGCCAGGGGGAAGTTCCACGGGGTTATGAGCGCCACCACCCCGAGCGGCTCCCGAACCGAGCTCACCTGTACCCCGGGCCGCGTGGACGGCGGCATCATCCCGGGCATGCGCCAGCCCTCGGAGCCGTAGTAGCGGAAGATGGCCGCAGCCCGGGGCACCTCCATCCGGCTCTCGGTCATCGGCTTGCCCACCTCGCGGGCCATAAGCCGCGCCAGCTCCTCCCCACGCTCCTCGATGATGTCCGCCGCGCGCATGAGGACCGCGCCGCGCTCGGCGGGCGGCAGCGCCCTCCACTCCGGCAACGCCGCAGCCGCAGCGTCCACTGCCTGGCGGATCTCACCCGCTCCCGAGTTCGGCGTGGTCCCCAGAACCTCGGACGGGTTGGCCGGGTTCATGATCTCTAGCGTCTCCCCCGACTCCGCCGATACCCACTCACCGCCGATGAAGTTCAGGGATTCTACCCGGGACTCGATCACCGTTTTTCACCTCCTGAAATATACTTTCGGTTTTCGCCGGGCAAAGCTCGCCTGCCCGGTAAGCTCCGCTCTCTTACTTACCCTGTGCGGCGCGGCGGATCACAGGGTCACCTTGTTTTCGAGCACGAGCCCGCCGACCGAGATCTCGGTCCGGTCGCCCGGTTTGAGGGTGAACTCATCCGGCGGCACTATGCCGGTGCCGGTCATGAGCAGGGCTCCGTCCGGGAAGGAGAGCTCGCGCCCGAGATAGGCTGCCAGTTCCTCGAAGGAGCGGTGCATCCGGGAGGTGCTGATGGCGTCCTCGAAGGCCGGCTCTCCACCCCGCAGGATACGGAGCCGGATCTCCAAGCCGTCCAGATCCTCCGTCTCTCCCGGCAACACTATCCCCGGCCCGATGGCGCAAGAGCGGTCGTAGATCTTGGCCTGTGGCAAATACAGGGCGTTCTCGCCCTCGATGTCCCGCGAGGAGACGTCGTTCCCGGCCGTGTAGCCCACGACCTGCATCTTGTGGTCGAGTACCAGCACGAGCTCCGGCTCCGGCACGTTCCAGCCGCTGTCCCGGCGGATGCGGACCGGTTCCCCGGGCCCTACCGCCCGCCAGCCGACGGCCTTCAGGAAGAGCTCGGGCCGCTCGGCGTCGTAGACCCGGTCGTAGAGGTCGTCGCCGGACTCGGCCCTGCGGGCCTCCCGGCTGCGCTGGTAGGTCACCCCGCTGGCCCAGATCTCCTGCATCGGCTCCACCGGCGGCAGCAGAGGGTCCCCGTCCGCCGCCTCCCCGACCGGCAGCGTCTTAAGGAACGCCCGGACGTCTGCGGCCGGCAGCTCCAGCAGTAAACTCAGGGTGAACCGCGCCGGAAGGTACCGCCCGTCGAGCGCCCAGCGAATCTCCGGGCCGCGCCGGTGTCTGGTCAAGTACACGCTCTATACACCATCCCTCTCCCGCTCGTCTGCCACGCATTATCGTATTACCAATTCTGATAACATATCCGCGGCGCCGCAAGGTCCGGCGCGGAGAGGGAGCCGCGATTCACCGACCGGAGGGAGAGTCCGATGGAAGAAGTTCTGCCGGGGATTCACCGGATCGAGTCAGACCTCGGGGCTCGCTTTATGTGTCAGTACCTGCTGGCCGGGGAAGACCGGACGGTGCTGGTGGACACGGGGCTGGCCGGCACACCGGACGAGGTTATCGCGCCGTATCTCCGGAGCCTCGGGCTCCACCTGGAGGACATAGACGACGTCATCATCAGCCACGCCGACGTGGACCACTGCGGCGGGAACCGGCTGCTGCGGGAGTTGAAACCGGACCTGCGCTTCTGGTGCCACGAGCTGGACCGGCCCTACGTGGAGCGCAACCGCGTGATGCTGGCCGAGATCTACTGCTGGTCCGAACCCTACGGCTTCGGCCCCGACGAGGAGTCGAAGGAGTGGATCCTCCGGGAGCTGGGCGGCGACTCTCCGGTAGACGTGGGGCTGCGCGGCGGCGAGACCCTGCGCCTCGGCCCAGGATGGCGGGTAGAGATACTCCACCTGCCCGGGCACACCCCGGGCCACCTCGGTATCTGGGACCCCAGGAGCGGGGCGGCGATCATCATAGACGCGGTGTTGGAGAGCGGCATCTACGACCGGGAGGGGAACCGGCTCATACCTCCCAGGTACTTCGATGCGGTCGCGTACCGGCGCACCATCCGCGCCCTGCGCTCGCTGCGGCCCGAGCACCTGCTCACCGCCCACTACCCGGTGATGCGGGGAGAAGAAGTTACGGACTTCCTCGACCGCTCGCTGGAGTTCACGCGGCAGGTGCAGCGGGCGGTGGACGAAGGACTCGCCCGCGGGACCACGCACCTCGGGGAGCTGACGCGGTTCGCCACAGAGCGGCTCGGGCCCTACCCCGAGTTCGCCACCGAGCTCGGCGCGGGCGTGCGGGCGCACATGCTCGCCGGAGGTCCTGGGGCGGACCGGTAAAAGCGGTCCCGCCTTCAGGGGGTGCGGCGGGAGGTCTCGCGCACGACCTGCAAGGCCTCCGCGTAGCCCATGCCGGCGGCCTGCAGGAGGTCCAGGGCGGTAGACTGTATCTGCCAGACCAGCGCGCTGGTGGCCAGATCACTGCTCGCGCTCAAGGCCGATGCGGCCTCTTCCACGGCCATGAGCGCGAAGTGGCGCGCATGCGGGGGGTGTCCGGCCTCCTCGAAGTACTCGCGCAGCATCTCCACCGCCTGCGAGAGATCCAGGACCGCCCCGAAGAGCTGCTCGGGTGCGGCTCCCTTCTCCTGCACCACGCCGACGGCGGCACGGGCCAGCACGCGGGTGTTGCGAACCGCGAAATCCAGCTGGTCCACCGCTGCTGCATAGCAAGCGAGGTGCCCGAGGTGCCGTCTGCGGGGCGGTGAGAGGCGCGCGATCTGGTATCCTCCGTCCAGCTCTTCGCGCAACTGCGCGATCGGGGCGTCCAGCCTCCGCGCCCCGGACAAGGCCCGCTCCGCCAGATCCGGGTCGCCGCCCGCCAGTGCAGCCGCCACATCCCGGTGCACGGCGGCGAGATCCTCGAGAATAGACCGGGCCGCCTGCCCGACGCGCGCGCTGGGGTTGCTGGGGAAGGCAGCACTGACGGCCAGGGCCACGCCACCGCCCACCAGAGCCTCCAGGAACCTGTCCGGCGACACCCCGTAGGTGGTAGGCTCCAGGTTGGCTACCAGCAGCGCCGAGACACCCGCCTCGGTCACGAACATTATCCCGCCCCGGATCAGGAGCGCGGCCGTCATGGCCAGTCCCACTATGATCCCGGTCTGAACCATGCCGGTGCCTATGGCGAGCATGATCAAATCCGCGACCGCAAGCCCCACGGCCACGCCGAAGATCCACTCCGCAGCCCGCCGCAACGTCTGCCCGGCCACCGCACCGACCGAGATCACGGCCGCAATCGCCGCCACGAACGGCCGCTCATGTCCCAGCACCAGACCCGCCACGTACCACGCCAGGCTGGCCGCAACGGCCGTCTGCACGACCGGCCAAAAACCGGCCCGCAGCCGCCCGAACGCCCGCTCAGCCCGGCCCCGGACAACCTCCAGGCCACCTTCCCTCACGCCGGCCAGCGCAGCAGAGATCGCCATCTCACCTCCCTTCTAGATGCCTCCGGCACACAAACAGGCGCAGAATCTAGCACGCTTTGCCGGGCTGGCAAGGGGTCTGGCCGGATTATTGAGGTTTCGTTACCGAACCGTTACGAAGCGAAGAGCAGAACCCCGGACAGACTGTCCGGGGCCCATCCTTCATCCTCCGCCGCCGGTGCGAGCCCTGCGGTACTCGGAGACCATCAGCTCGGTCAGCTCCTCGACTGAGGTCTCCGCAGCGGGTTTGTCGTAGGTGATCCGGCCGTGCTGCAGCACGTTCACCCGGTCGCAGACCTCCAGGACGTGGGCGTAGTTGTGAGCGATGAGGATGATCGAGACCCCCCCACTCTCCTTCAGGCGCTGCACCAGGTCCAGGATCATAGCCCCCTCCTTCGCGCCCATCGCAGCCAGCGGCTCGTCCAGGAGCAGGATCCTGGCGTCCTCCGAGTAGACGGCCCGGGCCACCGCGATGGCCTGCCGCTGGCCGCCGGAGAGCATCGCCACCTCGGTCTCTATGGACGGGATGCTCACCCCGATGTCGTCCAGGTAGCGCCGGGTGAGATGCTTCATCTTGCGGTTGTTCAGCAGGGGCAGCGGCCGCCAGGTTATCTCTTTGTTCAGGAACATGTTGTGGTAGACGGTCATGTCGTTCACCAGCGCCAGGTCCTGGTAGACCGTCTGGATGCCCAGCCGCTGCGCCTGCGAGACCGACTTCAGCTCCACCTCTTCGCCGTCGAGGTAGATCCTGCCGGCATCCGGGCGGTGGAACCCGGTGATTATCTTGATCAGGGTGGACTTCCCCGCACCGTTGTCCCCGATGAGGCCCAGGACCTCCCCTTTGCGCAGGTGCAGCGAGACGTCCTGCAGAGCCGTCACCGAGCCGAAACGCTTGGCGATGTTCTCTACCCGCAGGGCGTCCGGAGCCTCCGCCGTCACGTTACCCTCCTCCCCTTGCGCAACCGGGTAATGACGTAGACGTTGAGCACCATGACGATGAGCACGGTGATGCCCAGGATCACGTTGAAGGTGAAGGCACTGACGCCCTGAAGCGTGAAGCCGTTGCGCAGCACGGAGAGCGCCAGCGCCCCAAGGAACGCCCCGAAGACCGTGCCGATCCCACCGGCGAGCGGTGTCCCCCCGATGACCGCCGCCGAGATGGCCAGAAACATTATCTCGGCCCCGCCGGCCAGCGGATCTATGGAGTTGATGCGCATGGCCTCCAGGATGCCGGCGAACCCTCCGAGCATGCTGCACAGCATGAAGTTGCCGATCCTGATGCGGTCCACCCGGATTCCGGCCTCCCGGGCGCCGATGAAGTTGCCGCCCGTGGCGAACGTGTGCATCCCCCAGCGCGTGTAGTTAAGCAGCACGTGCATGAACGCCAGGATGACCAGCGCCCACATTATTCCGGCGTAGGGATAGGCGCCCAAAGCCGACTTGAGCCAGCTCGCCTCCGGCGCAGGCTTGGGGAAGCCCGCGACCAGGATGACGTTCAACCCGCCCAGCAGGAAGAACATGCCCAGCGTGGCCACGAAGGACGGCACGCCGAAGAACACCCGCATGACGCCGTTCACGAGCCCGACGGCGGCCGTGGCGAGCAGACCTATCACGACCGCCAGCGGCAGGACCAGCAGCAACTGGTCGTAGGCTATCCACATCACGATGGGCGCGAACGCGAACGCCTGGCCGACCGAGAGGTCTATCTCGCCCAGAATCATGACCATGACCAGCCCCGAGGCGACGATGGCCGTTGCGGCCATGAACTGCGCCAGAGTCTGGATGTTCCCCTGGGTCAGGAACGCCGGGTTGCGGAGGTAGAAGTAGAGGATCAGGCCCACCGAGACGACGAGGATGCCGGCCTCCTGCCGCCGGACCAGGGCCTCCAGCAGCTGCGGGAAGAACCCGGGCCTCTTCTCTGCCGTCGCTTGGGTCGCCATCAGCCCTGAGCTTCGGGATCCAGGATCTTCTGCTCCTCCGAATCGCCCTCGAAGCGGGACTCGGTCTCCAGGTAGAGCGCCGCGTCCTCTTGCTCCACGAAGAGCAGCCCGGTGTTGGTCTCCGCCGGACCCGTAAGCCCCCCGGAGATCTTGTACAGAAAGAGCTGCAGCACCGGGTAGAAGCCCTGCAGATACGGCTGCTGGTCTATCGTGAAGTCTATGTGACCCTCGTTCAAAAGCCGCAGCGTCTCCGGCAGCAGATCGTACCCGCCGCCCCGAACGCCCTGCGCGTGCAGATCGTACTTCTCCATTATCTGGGCCACAGCCTGCGTGCTGCCGGCGTCCACGGCGAACATGCCCCGCACATCCTGATGCCCCTGATAGTAGGACTCGACGCGGCTCAACTCCTCCGGCAGCTCGGCCCCGGTCGCGATCTGCTCGTACTCAATGGGCGCCCCAGAGTCCTCGATGGCCTGTATGGCCCCGTCTATCCGGGGCTGGATGTTGAGCTGCCCGGGCGTGGCGATGAACAACACCACCGGACCCTCCTGGACGAGCTCCACGATCCGCTTGCCCATCTCCACCCCGGAGAGGAAGAGATCCTGCCCGATATATGCCAGCGCCGGGTTCGTCCCCGGCCCCTCGCCGTTGGCGTTGTACGCAACGACCGGGATGTCCTGCTCCAGCGCCCGCTCGATAGGCCCGTTGAACGCGTCGGGATCCACGATGGAGACCGCTATGCCATCTGCGTTGCCGGAGATCGCCGTGTTCATCGCGTCCACCATCTCCCGCACGTTCGACGTCTCCGAACCCGTCCACTGCGAGGTAGTGCCCACCAGCGCCTGCGCGTCCTCGATCCCGTACCGCGTCGGCGTGAAGAACGGATTGGTCGTCACGTGGTTGACGAAGACGAAGTTGTACTCAGGAGTCTCGGGATAATTGCCGTAGCCGGCACCCTCGGCCGGTCCCTCCTCCCGACGTACACCACACCCAGCGAGCAACGCCCCCGCCAGCGCACTCGCAGCCAGAAACCTCCGCCGCGATAGCCCGTAACCGTCCGGTACGCTCCCCTCCATAACCGATCTTTCCTCCTTCCCCAGCGAAACCCTTCCACCTGAGACGAGCCACCCGGCTAGTAAGAAGCCGTGCAAGCTCTTAAAGATATTGTTATACCAATCACCACATCTCTGTCAAGCGCTTCTCGCTCTCCTAGCGGGGCCGGTCGCCCTGGTCCCACCAGAGTCCCATCCGGGCGGAGGTGCCGCCGTCCACGTAGAGCACCTGTCCGGTGATGAAGTCTGCGGCGTCGGAGGCGAGGAAGGTCACGGCGCGCCCCACGTCCTCCGGGGTTCCCACCCTTCCGGCGGGAACCAGGGTGTTTCCGAACTCGGTGGTGTAGCCGGGGATGTCGAAGTAGCGGGGCACCTCGATGATGCCGGGGGCGACGGCGTTTACCCGGATCTTCTGCCCGGCCAGCTCTACGGCCAGCTCGCGGGTGAAGGCGTCCACCGCGCCCTTGGTCGCGGCATAGGCCGAGTGCCGGGGAAGCCCGCCGCGGCCGTGAATGGAGCTTATGTTCACTATGCTGCCTCCGCCGCGCTCCAGCATGTGCGGGACCGCCTGCTGCGCGCAGAAGAAGTAGCCCCGCACGTTCAGTTCGAACTGCTCGCCGTACACCTCCTCGTCCATCTCCAGGAAGTCTCGCGTCCGGGTGACGCCGGCGTTGTTCACCAGGATGTCGAGGCCGTCCAGAGCGGCGGCCGCCTCGTCCACCACCCTCCGGCACTCGCTCACCACCCGGAGGTCGCCCCGTACGGTCGCGGCTCTCCCGCCGAGCCCGTTGATGCGCTCCACCGTCGCGTCCGCGCTCTTCTCGAACGGCGGGTAGTGGACGGCGACCTCGGCCCCCTGCCGGGCCAGCTCCACGGCCACCCCCTGCCCGATGCCCATGCCGGCTCCGGTGACCAGCGCCTTGCGGCCGCTCAGGTCGATCACCGGCCGGCTCCGGAGGCGCGGGCGGCGGCGCGCTTCTCCCACCCCTCGGCGAAGAGGTTGAAGTGCACGTCCTGCCGGGGGTGGGCCTCGACTGCGGCCTCGTCCAGTTCGACGCCGAGGCCCGGGCCGCCGGGGAGCTCGAAGTACCCGTCCCGCACCTCCGGCACGCCGGGGGCCGTCTCCTTCACCCAGGGGTCGGCGAAGTCGTTAAAGTACTCCTGGATGCGGAAGTTGGGCGTGCAGGCCGCCAGGTGGAGGGCCGCGGCGGTAGAGATCTGGCCGCCCACGTTGTGCGGGGCGACGGTCACGAAGTAGGCGTCGGCCCAGGCGGCCAGCTTCTTCGTCTCCAGGAGGCCGCCCATCTGGGTTATGTCGGGTTGGATCACGTCCACCGCCTGCAGCTCGAACAGCTCCCGGTACTCGACGCGGTTGTGGATGCGCTCTCCGGTCGCGACGGGCACGCCGATACCCTCTGCCACCTTCTTCAGGGCCTTGAGGTTCGTGGGCGGGACGGGCTCTTCGGCCCAGCCCAGCCCGTAGGGCTCCAGCAGGCGCGCCATCTCGATCGCGGTGGCGGGCGAGAACCGGCCGTGCATCTCCAGCAGGATCTCGGCCTCCGGCCCTACCGCGTCCCGCACCGCCTCCACAATGGCGGCGGCCCGCAGCTTCTCGGCGCGCTCCAGCTCGTAGTAGCCGGGACCGAACGGGTCCAGCTTGAGCGCGGTGTAGCCCCGCTCTACCACCTGTTTTGCGGCGGCGTGGAACTGCTCCGGGGTGCGCTCGACCCGGTACCAGCCGTTGGCGTAGGCTTTTATGCGATCGCGCACCGGGCCGCCGAGCAGGTTGTACACCGGCTGCCCTAGAGCCTTGCCCACGATGTCCCAGCAGGCCATCTCCAGCACGGCGATCCCGGAGCTCATCACCTCGCCCGGCCGCGAGAAATCGTCGCGCTGCATCCGGCGCACCAGGTCCTCGATGCGGAAGGGGTCGTGCCCGATCACGTACCGGGGAACGGCCTCCTTGAGGTACCCGAGCAGGGCGTCGGTGTGGTTGACCATCCTGACCTCGCCCAGGCCCGTCAGCCCCTCGTCGGTGCGCACCCGGACGATGGTCAGGTTGCGCCAGCCGGTCCCGACTACGAAGGTGTCTACTCCGGTTACCTTCATGCCCTCTCCTCGACAACGGTGGGAATGCCGGAAAAGACCGCACCGGGCGTCGTGGTTTCGGCCTCCGGATAGTAGCGCCGCAGCAGTTCGAGCCCTACCTGCGCCCGCCGCACCCGCTCCCTGCCGAGCCTGATCGCCACGTCCTCCAGGTGTAGCCCGGACGGGTAGATGTTGGGCGCGTTGCGCAGGCCGAACTTCACGTACACCGGGGCGGCCACCCGCACGAGATCGGGGATCTCGTAGTGCCGTACGAACCCGCCGAAGTCGTCCGGCGCCTCGACGTACACGTCCAGCGGTAGGCCGGCGGCAGCCCGGATGGCGGCGAGCTGCGCGAGGCTGAGGTCCGTCGGGACGTTGTACGTACCGGCTCCCAGATCCTCCATCGCCTTTATGGCCGCGGCGTTGGCAGCCGCGAGCTGCACGGAGACCTTGACCACAAAGTCCTCCGGCAGCACGCCCCGTTTTTTGAGGTCCCGCAACACCCACATCAGGCCCACATCCGCGACCAGCACCCCGCGCAACCCCAGCTCCACGCCCCGTAGCACGTCCTCCAGCGCGTAGGCGAGCTGGTCCTGTCCCCGGTGCTGCGCGCCCAGCGTCTTGCCGGCGCTCGATACCACGCCCGCGCCGGTGTCCCAGCCGGCCCGCGGCCCCACGAACAGCGAGAGCTCCATCCCGGCCTCGCGGGCCATGTGGCACATCTCCAGGATCTCCGGGTCGGTAAGCAGCATGATCCCCGAGCCCTGCGAGACCCGGTGGACGTGAACCTCCCGCCGCCGCGCCTCCTCAATGACGGCCTCCAGCACCCGCGGACCCTCGACGCTCGGGATCTCGACCCGGTAGTGCGCTCCATCTGGGAAGCGCTTCTCCGAAGCGGGCAGCTCGTGCAGATCGCGCCCCGGCAGACCCAGTCCGGCCAGCAGCTCCCGCGCCCTCATGAACCTCCCTCCGTGAGTCTCTCCGGCCGCCGGAGGCCCAAGTCCACGACCTGGCCGCCGGTGGCCCGCTCCATGTCTCTCGCGGTGGCCATCAGGTGAGCGCGCATCTCGCACCGGGCCCCCTCGACATCCCCGGCGGCCACGCGGTCCAGGATCGCCGCGTGCTCCCGCAACGCCCGCCGGGCAGTGCCGGGCAGCGACGCCGTCACCCGGCGGCTGGCCCGGAGCAGCTCCACCACCGGCTCCAGCATCACGAGCAGAACCTCGTTGCGGGTGCAGCGCGCCAGGTGCGCGTGGAACTCTACGTCGGCGTCCACATACCCCTCGGGAGCGTCTATCCGGGTGCGCATCCTGTCCAGAGCCTCCCGCATCGCCCGCACGTCCTCCGGGAGAGCCCGCTCGGCGGCGAGCCCGGCTATCTCCACCTCCAGGATCCTGCGAATCTCCAACAGCTCCCCCAGAGCCCGGGGCCTGACGCGCAGCAGAAGCTCCAGAGTATCCCGTACAGCATGCCCGCCACCGCCACTGACCACCGCCCCCCGGCCGTGCTCGATCTCCAGCAGACCCCGAACCTCAAGGAGATTGAGCGCCTCCCGGACCACGGTGCGGCTCACGCCCAGCCGCTCGCACAGCTCGCGCTCCGGCGGCAGCCGCTCCCCCGGGCTGAGGTTGCCAGAGATTACCATCTCCAGAATCCTCTCCGCCGCCCGGTCCCGCAGCTTCGTCCGTCTCTTCTGCCCGGCCACCCCGCAGATATTGTCATACCAATTTTCGGCTCTGTCAACCGGGCGCGCCCGGTGCTTGGGGCGGAGGGTTCTCAGGAGGGCGTCTTCCGCGGCCGGAATTATGCTGAAGAGGCGGACCCGCTCCTGGCGCGCAGGGCGGCGAGGGCGATCGAAGCGAGGGTGAGGATGAGCAGGGTGAGCGGGATCGGGGTGAGCAGCCACTCGAAGCTACCGCCGCTGATGATCATGGCCCGCCGGAACCCGCTCTCCGCGATGGGACCTAGGATAACCCCTATCACCAGCGGGGCCAGCGGGTAGCCGCCCTTCATCATGAAATAGCCGAGCACGGCGGCCAGCAGCATGACCAGCACGTCGAACGGGTTGGAGCGCAGGGCATAGGAGCCCACCACGCTCAGGACGAGCACGGTCGGCCAGAGGAACCGCGTGGGCACCCGCATCAGCTGCACCCAGAGCCGGATCCCCAGCAGGCCGACCACCAGCAGGCAGGTGTAGACGAGGAAGAACCCGATAAAGATGCCGTAGACCAGCTCCGGGCTGCCGGTAAAGAGCTGCGGGCCGGGCCGGAGACCGTGGACCGTGATCGCCCCGATCAGGATCGCCGAGACCGAGTCACCGGGGATGCCGAGGGTGAGCGTCGGGGTCAGCGCCCCGGCGGTCGAGGCGTTGTTGGCCGACTCCGCCGCCGCGACTCCGCGCGGGTCTCCCCGGCCGAAGTTCTTCTCGCCGCGGGCGAATCGTTTGGTCTCATTGTAGGCGACGAAGGAGCCGATGTCCCCGCCCGTGCCGGGCAGCACGCCGACCAGGAACCCGAGCACGGAGGAGCCGGCCGTGGTGGGGGCGAGCCGCTTCAGGCGGTCGAACCCCAGCCGGAAGCTGCCCAGCGCCGGCCGTTCCTCCACTCCGCCCCGCAGCCGCTCGAACTGCCGCAGCGCCTCCGCAACACCGAAGAGCCCGATGAGGATCGGGATGAACTGGATGCCGGCGCTCAGCTCCACGCTCCCGAAGGCGAAGCGCGGGAAGGCCTGGATGGGGTCCAGCCCGATCATGGCGATGAGCAGGCCCAGCGTGCCGCTGATCAGGCCCTTCACCATCGCGCTCTCAGAGAGCGAGGCGATGATCGTAAGCGCGAAGATCGAGAGCATAAAGTACTCCGCCGGCCCGAACCGCAGCGCGAACTCCGCGACCCTCGGAGCGAAGAGCGCCAGGAACACCACGCCCACCATCCCCCCGACCGCGGACGCGACGACGGAGATGCTGAGCGCCTCGCCCGCCCGTCCCCGCTGACTCATGGGATGCCCGTCCAGAACGGTGGCGGCCGCCGAAGGCGTGCCCGGGGCCCGGATCAGGATCGCCGGGATCGAACCCGCGTACAGCGCTCCGCCGTAGATGCCCAGAAGCAGCATCATCCCGTCCACCGGCTCCAGCGCGAAGGTGAAAGGCAGCAGGACGGCCACCGCCATCGTGGCCGAGAGCCCCGGCAGAGCCCCCACGAGTATCCCGACGAGCACCCCGGCCAGGATGAGGAACAGCGCCTGGGGGTCCAGGACGGCCTCGAAACCCGCGGCCCAGCCGCTCAAAAGATGAACCTCTCCAATACGCCGCGCGGCAAAGAGACCCTCAGCAGCACGGAGAACACGTAGAAGAGCGTGAGACTCACCCCTACGGGCATGAGCGCCAGCATCAGCGGCCGGCGCATCCCGGCCAGCAGCAGAGCGCCCACCAGGAAGAGCATAGTCGCCAACATGAAGCCGAGCGCTTCAAGCACAGCAGCGTAGATGGCGAGCAGCACCACAACCCCCACCACCCGCAGCAGCGCGCGCCCCCGCGGCAGGGACTCCTCACTCCTTCCCCCCTGCACGAGCAGCAGCAGAGCGAAGACCGCAAGCGCTCCCGCAACCATCCTGGGAAACGTGGCCGCTCCCGGATCGTCCGGCTGTCCCGGCGGAGGGAAGTCCAGAGTAAGCAGAACCACCGCAACCGCGACGGCCACCAGGAGCGCAGCGGCCACGATGTCGCCCACCCCGGCGCGCACGGCTACTCCGCCCGGATGTCCAGCTCCCGGATCAACTCCCCAAACCGCTCGAACTCCTCATCCATGTAGCTCTCGAACTCGCCGGCGTCCCGGTAGACCATCCCGAAGCCCTGAGTCTCCATGAAGTCCTGGAACTGCTCGGACTCGTACGCCTCCCGGAAACACTCGTTCAGGGTCTGGACCACGTCGTCCGGCGTGTCGTTGGGCACCACAAGCCCTCTCCACGCCCCGGACTCCCAGTCTATGCCGACCTCCTGCGTGGTGGGCGTGTCGGGCAGGATGTCCAACCGCTCCTCGCCCATCACAACGAGCGGCCGCAGCTCTCCCGCTTCCACCTGCGGCGCGACCTCGGCCCCGCTGGCCGAGGTGGCCTCGATCTGCCCCCCGAGCACGGCCGCGATCGCCGGGGCCGCCCCGTCGAACGGCACGTAGGTGAACTCCACCCCGGCCTCCCGGGCCAGACCGGCAGCCGCCACGTGCCAGATGCTCCCGGTCCCGCTCGTCCCCACCCGGATGTCCTCGCCGTCCTCAGCAGCCGCGATGACGTCCTCGATGCTCTCATACGGGGAGTCGGAGCCGACGCTGAAGGCCGCCGGGTCGAAGTTGTACTGCATCACACCCCGCACATCCTCGGGCGTGACCGGAGCGACGCCCAAGTGGTTGATCATGGCGATCTCCACCGTAGCCAGCCCCACCGTGTAGCCATCGGGCCGCGCCGTCGCAGCAGCCTGAAACCCCACAGCCCCCGTGCTGCCGGTCTGGTTGCTGACTATGATGCCCGTGCCACAGGTCTCCTCAGCCACCGCCGCCAGCTGCCGGGCGGTCTGGTCCGTGCCACCCCCCGCAGCCCACGGCACTATTATCTCGATCTGCTCCGAAGGAAACTCATCCTCCCCAGCAGGCCCGCACGCCACAACCCCCAGCAGAGTAACCACCGCTACAGCCAGCCCCGAAACTCGCAGCAACCTCCACCCCACGGATGAACAGCCTCCTCTCAGGATTAAACCTACCGCCAACCCCCAACCTCTGGAATCGTTGTTCTTGGCAGTGTATCATGGGTTTGTGTTGTCAGGCAAGACTGGGTTTTACTATACGAAACCCAGTCCGGGAAGGGGGTAAAAACATGAATCCGCAGGAGGGGCTTCGGGAGGCTCTGGAGCGGGGTCTGCCCGATCAGGCGATCCACGGCGAGGAGATCCCGTGGGTTCCGCAGGCGGAGGGAGTCTGGTTCAAGCCGCTCCGGTTCGACCTTGGGACTGGGCGTTGGATTAACCTCCTGAAGGTAACCGGCGGCGGCCGGGTAAACCGGCACCGGCACGGGGGGCAGGTGCACGGGTACGTCATCCGGGGCAGCTGGCGTTATCTGGAGCGCGACTGGGTGGCGCGGCCGGGCACGCTGGTTTGGGAGCCGCCGGGCGACATCCACACGCTGGTCGTGGACGAGGGGGAGATGATCACCCTCTTCATGATCGAGGGCGTGATCCAGTACATGGATGAGGAAGACAACCTGATCTACCAGGACGACGTCTTCACGAAACTCGAACGCTATCTGAACCACTGCCGCGAGCAGGGCATCGAACCGCTGGACCTCTGTTACTAGTGGGCATCCTCGACGCGTTCAGGCTCGACGGGCGGGTGGCGCTCGTCACCGGGGCCGCCCGGGGGCTGGGCCGGGCCATCGCCGCCGGTCTGGCCGAGGCGGGGGCCGACGTGGCCGTACTCGACCGTCTGGAGGCGGAGGAGACGGCGCGGGAGATCTCCGCTTCGGGCCGCCGGGCGCAGAAGCTGCGCTTCGATCTGCGCGAGGCGACCGCCGCGCAGGCGGAGAAGATAGTCGCGGAGTGCGTCCGGGAGCTCGGGCGGCTGGACATCCTGGTAAACAACGCCGGCGTCATCCGGCGGGCGCCGGCGCTGGAGTTCTCCGAGCAGGACTGGGAGGACGTGCTAAGCGTCAACCTCACGAGCGTGTTCTACCTCTCCCAGGCCGCCGCGCGGCACTTCGTAGCGGCGGGCCGGGGCGGCAAGATCATAAACCTGGCCTCGGTGCTCTCCTACCAGGGCGGCATCACGGTCCCCTCCTACGCGGCGTCCAAGAGCGGCGTCGCCAACCTGACCCGGGCGCTCGCCAACGAGTGGGCGGGCCGGGGCATAAACGTCAACGCCCTCGCCCCCAGCTACTACACAACCGAGCTCACCGCCGATCTCCGCGACGACCCGGAGCGCAGCGAAGCGCTGCTCGCCCGGATACCGGCCGGACGTTGGGGAGAACCGGAGGACCTGAAGGGGGCCGCGGTCTTCCTCGCCTCGGACGCGGCCGCGTACGTGCACGGAACCATCCTGCCCGTGGACGGCGGGTGGCTGGGCCGGTGAGAACGGGAGGGGTGTAAGATAATTAGAATTATGCCAGAGCCTTCCAACACCCGGGACGGGTACAGGGTCCGGGCCGTGATCCGGGCCGTCTCCCTGCTGGAACTGCTCCGGACCAGCAAGGGAGGAGCCTCCCTGAACGAGCTGGCCTCACGCTCCGGGCTGGCCAAGCCGTCGGTCTTCCGCATGCTGCGGACGCTGGAGGAGACCGGCCTCGTAGAGCGGGTCGCGGGCTCCGACTCCTACCGTCTCGGGGTCCGGTGCCTGGAGCTGGGACAGGCCTACCTGGAGCAGACCGACCTCCGCCGCGAGGCGCGGCCCATCATGGAGCGGCTGCGCGAGGAGTTCGACGAGACGGTGCATCTGGGCATGCTCGACGACGAGCTCCGGGTGGTCTATCTGGAGAAGCTGGCGACCACGCACGCCGTCGGCGTCATGATGTCAGAGGTGGGGCGTACGGCTCCCTCCTACTGCACCGCTCTGGGCCGGGCGATGCTCTCCGGGATGGAAGGAGACCCGATCGCGGAGCTGGAGAGCCGCGGCTCGCTCCACAAGTACACGACCAGCACGCTCTGCGACCCGGACGAGCTGAGGAGAGAGCTGGAGAAGGTGCGCGAGCGCGGGTACGCCCTCGACCTCGAAGAGCACGAGGAGGGCGTGCGGTGTGTGGCCGCTCCCATAAGGGACGCGAGCGGCAAGACCGTCGCGGCCGTCTCAATCTCCGGCCCGGCGCACCGGCTGCCCAAACGCCTGCTGCGCGGCGAGCTCGCCCGGGCCACGAAAGCCGCTGCCCGGGAGATTGGGCACCGGCTCGGCGCCCGCTGCTAGGGAATCTTAGAGAGGGAGGGAATCCGGTTTTGGTACGGCAGGACAGCCCGGCAGCCCGGCCCAGCGTGGTCACGGCCGGGGAGACCATGGTGCTTGCGACCCCGTCCGCTCCGGGCCGCCTGCGGCATGCGACCGGCCTGGAGCTGAAGATCGGGGGCGCCGAGTCCAACGTGGCGATCGCACTCTCCCGTCTCGGCATAAGCGCGGGCTGGGTGAGCGCCCTGAGCTCGGACGAACCCGGCCATCTCGTGCTGGACCGCATCCGCGGCGAGGGCGTCGACACCTCCCGGGTCCGGCTCCTGCAGGAAGCTCCTACCGGCCTCTACCTGCGGGAGCGGGTGGGGAAGAGCACGCGCGTCTACTACTACAGGGAAGGATCGGCCGCCTCAAAGATGAGCATAGACGGCGTGGATCTCGAGTACTTCGCGCAGGCGCGCTACGTGCACCTCACCGGCATCACCCCCGCCCTCTCCGGGAGTTGCCGGACGTTCACCCGGGCGCTGATGCAGAAGCTCGGCGGCAGCCCGGCCCGGATCAGTTTCGACGTCAACTACCGGTCCAAGCTCTGGTCCGCCAAAGAAGCGCTCCGGTTCACGGAGGAGGTGCTGCCGATGGTGGACCTGCTCTTCGTCAGCGCGGAGGAGGCGCAGGCGCTCTGGAACCACGACGGCGCGGACCTCCTGCAGAAGCTGAGCGAGGCAGGCCCCCGGGAGATCGTGCTCAAGCGCGGCCGGGAGGGCAGCCTGGCGCTGGTGGGCGGCGAGCCGATCGAACACCCCGGCTTCCGGGTGGAGGAAGTGGACCCGATAGGAGCCGGCGACGCGTTCGCGGCCGGGTACCTCGCCGGCATGCTTTGGGGACTCCCGCCGGAAGAGCGCCTGCGCGTCGCAAACGCCATGGGAGCCTACAGCGTGATGACCCTCGGCGACTACGAGGGGCTGCCCGACCGGGAGGAGCTGGAAGAATTTCTGGAAGGTCGCGAGTCTCTGGGGAGGTAGATCATATGCAGGGCGGCGTGTACGTGGCCAACGTAACCCCGTTCAGAGAAGACGGGGAGTTCACCATCGACCGGGAAGCCTACCTGGGGCACGTGGAGTGGCTGGGCGAGCGGGGCGTGCAGGGGGTTGTGCCCTTCGGCACCAACGGGGAGGGCCCCTCCGTGGCGCTCCGGGAGAAGCTGGAGGTGCTGGAAACCCTCTTCGAGCGGGAGCTCCCGCTCGAGATCGTACCCAACGTGGCGCAGGGCAACCTGCCCGAGACGCTGCAGATGCTAGACTGGCTCAACGACAAACCCGCAACCGCGGTGATGGTGCTCCCGCCCTACTATTTCAAGCCCGCGAAGGCCGAAGGGCTGAAGAGGTTCTACGAGCCGGTCCTGGAAGCCTCCCGCCACCCGGTTATCGTGTACCACATCCCCAAGTACGCCGTGCCCGTCCCGGTGGAGCTGGTGGCGGAGCTCCCGGTCTGGGGAGTGAAGGACTCGGGAGGAGACCCGGCCTATACCAAGGCCGTGCTCGATGCCGGCAAAGGGGTGCTGCTGGGCACCGAGGACAGCCTCTGGGAGAACCTCAATCTGGGGGCTCAGGGCATGATCTCGGCCCTCGCCAACTTCATCCCCGAGGAGGTGGTCGAGATGTACCGCCGGGTCGAGGCCGGAGACGAAGCCGGAGGCCGGAGACTCTCCGAGAAGCTGCAGAAGGTGCGGGCGATGACCAAGGAGTATACCTCGGCCGCGCTGCTCAAGAAGCTCGCCGGGGCCCGGCACGGAATCCTACTGGGCACCGTGCGCCCGCCGCTGGTCCCGGCCCCCGCGGGCTACGACCCCGGGCCGGTCCTCTCAGCGGCGCTCCAGTAGCCGGCCTCCACACACTACCCTATCCGCTCCAATACCAGCGCGCACGCCTCCCGGGCGCAGCCCCAGGAGAGCGTGACCCCCGCCCCGCCATGCCCGTAGTTGTGCACGCACAGAGCGCCGCTCCCAAGCTCCTCGCGCTCCAGCCGCACCTCCGGCCTGCCCGGCCTCAACCCCACCCTGTGCTCCAGCACCTCGGCGTCCGCCAGACGCGGCTCCAGAGAGACGCAGCGCCGCAGAATTGCCGCCGCGGTCTCCGGGTCCGGCTCTATATCCCAGCGCCTCTCCTGAGCCGTGCCCCCGAGAACGCAGTCCTCCGTGCGCGGCACGATGTAGGTGGGCTCTTCGGGGTGCTCCTCGTCCAGCACGAAGCGCTCTAGGCCGGGGTTGCGCACCCGCACTATCTGGCCCCGAATCGGGCTCAGTAGTCTGTCACCAACCAGCTCGCGCGCCCCGAGCCCCGTGCAGTTGAAGACCAGCGGTGACGCCTCCGCCGCCTCTTCCAGCGAACGCACAACCCGCCTTGTGAGGCGCCCCCCGGCCCCGGCAAAACGCTCCAGCAGGTACTGCAGGTAGCGGGGCATCTCGATCACCGGCACGGTGAACACATAACCGTCGCGGTAGCCCGGCGGCAGCTCGTGTTCTTCGCACCGCCGGAAGCGTGAGACCGCATCCTTCCACCAGGGGTCCGGCACCTCCCTGCGCCAGAGCTCTACCCCCTCGCCCATGCGCACGCCAGTCTGCCCGTCTCCGGCCAGCTTCTCGAAGGCCGCGTAGGTCTGGCCGCCCCACTTTAGCACCCGGTTCTGGGGATAGGCTTTGTAGGGGTACCACACGGCGGCCGCAACGCCGGAGGTGGATTCGCGGGGCATCTCCGCCGCCCAGACCTCCACCTCCAGCCCCGCTTCCTGCAGGCAGATGGCCGTGGAGAGACCGATTACGCCGCAACCGATTACCAGGGCGTCCACGCTTCCTCTCCACCCGAGATCCGGAAGATCGCCCACCTCAGGTATCTCAACCGCTCCTCACCGATGTTCCGCCCCCACCGACCCCGCGGATCCCGATCATCTCTCCCGCCCCTTATCCGGCGACCAGTCCGCCGTCCATGAAGAACGGTGCGCCGGTGGCGAACTCCGTGTCGTCCTGAGCCAGGAACACCACCACCGGGGCCACGTCCTCCGGGTAACCGGGCCGGCCGATGGGGTGGATGTTCTGCTTGACGGCCTCGGGGTCCTCCTGTTGCTGGGCCCAGTTGAGTCCGAGGGGGCTCAGGATAAGACCCGGCACGATGGCGTTGACCCGGATGTTCTCCCTGGCGTGGTCCATGGCCATGGCCCGTGTCAGGGACATCACGGCCCCCTTGGAGGCTATGTAGGCAGCGTTGCCGGCCCAGCCGACGAAGGAGCTGGGGGAGGCGGTGTTGATGATCCTGCCACCACCGCTTTTGCGCATCTCGGGGATGGCGTACCGGCTGCACCAGAAGATGCCGTCCACGTTGACCGCAAAGGTCCTGCGCCAGTCCTCGACCTTCATCTCCGGGACGCCGCCCTCGGTGATGTTGATCCCGGCGTTGTTGAAGAGCACGTCTATCCTGCCGAACGCAGCAACGGCCTCCTCCACAAGCCGCCGGGCATCCTCTTCTTTGGAGACGTCGCACTCGACGAAGAGCGCCTCACCCCCCTCCCTCTCTATCTCCTCGACGGTCTTGCGCCCCTCCTCGACGTTTACGTCGCCGACCACGACCCGGGCGCCCTCGCGGGCCAAAGCGAGGGCGGAGGCCTCACCGATGCCGGTGGCGCCTCCGGTCACTATGCAGACCTTGCCTTCCAGCCTCATCGCTCACCCCTTTCTCTCCTCCCACGTTCGGACACGACCGGTTCCTCCCGATCCGCCCGCCTACCGCCTCGTAGCGAGCCCCCGGTCTATCTCCCCCATAACCCAAGAATGGTAACGCTTGTTTCTAGTATCGTAGTATTGGCAGGATCATCTGTCAATTCAGGCGGGCGAGTGCTACGTCCGACCGCCGGGTTTAGGAGAGTCCTCTTTCAGCCGGCGTTTCGCAAGCCGGGCATCCTTTATCTAAGTCTTTCGGGCTAGTAGCCCGCCTCCATGTCCACGGGTGCTATCAGATCCTCACCCCTGCGGAAGCGGGAGACGTTCTCCTCGATGCGCCGGCCCAGGTTGCGCGCCAGGGCCTCGGGCGGATTCGCCGCGTGCGGTGTGATGAGCGCCCGCGGCTCTCTCCACAGGGGGTGTCCATCGGGCAGCGGCTCGGGGTCGGTGACGTCCAGTGCAGCCCCGCCGATGCTGCCGGCTGCGAGCGCCTCCACCAGAGCCTCGGTGTCTATCAGGGAGCCGCGGGCCACGTTGACGACCCAGGCGCTCTCCTTCATTGCGGCCAGCTCGCCGGCACCTATCATGTGCCGCGTAGCGGCGGTAGCCGGCGCGGCGATCACGAAGAAATCTCCTTCTGGCCAGAGTCTGTCCATCTCATCCGCAGCGCGGCTCTCGTCCGCGTCCGGCACCTCGCGCCCGCTGCGGGTCACGGCGAAGACCCGCGGTCCCAGCGGCTTCAGCATCCGGATCAGGGCCCGCCCGATCCCTCCGGCGCCCAGCACCACGACGGTCGAACCCGCGAGCGTCCGGCCCCAGCCGGCCCTCCACTCCGTAGCACGAGCGCACTCGTGCAGCCTCCGGGCTCCGGCCAGCATCAGCGCGAGGGCGTGCTCGGCCACCGTATCCGAGTAGGCCCCGGCGGCCGAGGTAAAGACCCGCTCCCGGTCCAGCAGCCCCTGCTCCACCCAGGTCTCCACTCCCGCAGACGGCAGCTGTACCCAGCGGATACCCGGGTGGAGCAGCTCCCGCAGCCGGGAGCCGTCCGAGCCGAGCCATACGATGGCCTCGGCCTCCTCCGGGCTCTCGACCACCCTGCCCCCGCCCCGCTCCACGGCCTGCAGGAAGGCTCCGGCGTGCTCGGCGCCGAAGTAGTCCCTTTCGGGTCCAACGTATACGGCCGGCCCCTCGCTACTCATCTCCGCCTACCAGCACCACGTGCACGTCCCCCGGCCCGTGCACCCCTATGGCCAGCGACATCTCTATGTCCCCGGAGCGGCTGGGGCCGGTGTGGAAGCAGAAGTTCGCCGGCACCCTCCCGCGGCTCGCAAACTCCTCGATGGCATCGGGCACCGTCGCCAGAACCCGCCCCGCCGGGACCACGGCGACGTAGGTCGGCGGCAGAAGCGTCACCGCGCGTCCCCGCCCCGGCCCGCCCGTCAGGAT